>JAGFJA010000023.1 GCA_024103005.1 Saprospiraceae bacterium | reverse complement strand
TTTACCCTTCCACCGGAAGAAGGATGGTGGGTAGCTGAGCACTGTAATGTCGTAGCATTTGTCACTGACCTGAGCCAGAAAGCATTCAATGTAGGCGCGGTGTTGCAGGCGGCAGAAACAAAGGTGGTAGAGTAAAGTCAGAAAAATAACTACGCTATTCTCTTTTTTTCCTTTCCTGAAAAGTTAAGTAAAAACAGCATGTCAGGCCGTGTAAACTTCTGCATATTATAAACACAATATATGGTATATCAGAATATTGTGTCTTTCGTAATGCACGACATGATTATAATTATCCATAATAACATTTAACACCAACCATGAACAAAAAAAGGGAATTCGATACTTTTACCGAATTCCCTTTTAAAAAATTTATTAAGCATCACCCTTTCCAAGTTTAAGGTTGTCTGCCATAGCAGACAGTCAATTCAAATCTTACTTTAACACGATTGAATCAAGGTGGACCACCAAAAGATAATTATAAATCACCCGGGTCCATTCATTCTTTGTCTAACACTTTTGTTCTGAATGATGATGTAAAGATGAAACGAAAATTTGAACCAGCCTTCACCCTTTTCGGCTAAAAAAATTTTTAGTGGTTTTTCTGTATTATTTTCCGAGGTTATAAACCTCCTTGATGTGTTTCATTTCTTTTTCGATGTCGATATTCAAGTCTATCAGTCGGCCTGACTTGAGGTGCATTACCCAGCCGTGGATAGTGACAGCGCCTTTATTATAGGCTTCCTGGACAGAAGCTATCTTGATGAGATTGATGCATTGTTCTACGACATTGAGTTCGACCAGGCGGTCATATCTTTTTTCATCGTCTTCGATACTGTTGAGCTCTTTCGCATGGAGGCGATACACGTCGCGGATAATCCGGAGCCATGGATTGAGGAGGCCAAGATCTTTAGCCTGCATGGCAGCTTTTACACCACCGCATTGATAATGTCCGCACACGACGATGTGAGCCACATTCAGGTGTTTAATGGCAAAGTCCACGACAGACTGCGTGTTCAGGTCAATGTTGCCCACTACATTTGAAATATTCCTATGGACAAAAACTTCTCCCGGTTTGAGACCCATGATCTCTTCAGCACTTACCCTGCTATCGGAGCAGCCGATGTAAAGCAATTGCGGGTTTTGACCGGATGAAAGCTTATTGAAATAGTCACTGTCGGTAGCGAGCCTTTCTTCAATCCAGCGCTCATTGTTTTTAAAAATGTAATTGATATCCATGACTTGTTTATATAAATGACACAATGCAGGAAAATCAAATCAGAAAAGTAAATCTGATGCCCCCTTAAAACAAAGGTATAAAATGGAAGAGAAAATACGGGAATATTTATCTGAAGCGATTAAAAAAAACCGCCTGTTTTTCCCTGAAAAGGATGAACAAGCGGTTGATATCTTTCGTAAATTTTTGAAGACTCAGTTATTGCCGGTCAAACAGTCAAAATAAGCCGGGTCATTGGTATCAATGGCGACTAAAGAATGTGCGTCTGCCGGATATATCAGGATGCAGAATTGTATTGATTGGCGAAGATGACCGCTTGTGTAGCCTTAGCTGTTTCGATCACGGTGATTGGTTTTACCTTGACTTTTGAAAGTGTATCTTCAATTTTTATAGGACCATATACTTTCTGAGTCTGATCCATTTTTTGAACAGAAATGTAGTACTCTCCGGGTTTCAGGTTATTGAAGCTGTATTTTCCCCATGTATCGGGCATTTCAGAAGAAACAAGTGACAAGTCATCCTTTTTCAATACATTGACGACAACATCCTGAACGGGCGTTTTGTCACTGAAAAGCACCTTACCGGTTAATTGGCCTTCATTCGTATCGACGATAAGTGTCGCACTTGTAAGGAAGACCATAAAGAAAGAGAAGATAAAAAGGGTGTAAAATGTTACTTTAGATTTAAGTGTCGTATTCATAGCAAATAATATTTTGTCAGTGATTAATTTTTGTACCACAAAGTTAACGTACAATTACACAAAGTAGTGTCAATTTTCGACTAAATTTTTAATTAAAATTCATATTAAATTGATTTTCTTATATTTACAATAACATATAATATTTTGATTAGTCTAAAATATCGATAAATATAGGTAAACTTTTTACCGTTCATTCACATTTTTGACATTCAATTTCTATTTTTCAACCTTGTGTATCAAAATTTGAATAATATCCTTATAAGTTATTGATAATGTGCAACCAATTTTATATAATAGCAACAAATAAACCTACTTAGTGTTTAAAGATCCAAAGTAATTAAATTATTTATTAATTTAATATGAATGGCATTTCAAAATAAATTCAAAATATTATTTTGTCATTAATTGATGTGATTAATTTTTATATGATATCGAAAACAAAGTACCCATTCAAATTTTTTTGTTAATCTGAACTCAAGCAAGCCAACTTCATACTGCTGATCAACTTACGGTACATGGAGCATATACCGGATTCTTCAGAGGCACGATTAAAATCCGACGGCCGATTTTATGATAGAATAGGCGACTGTCTTACGGCTACCGGGATTATTTCCCCTAAAAAGGACTTTGTTTTGATTTTTCGAAAGTTCGCTGAGCAGCATATCGATATTTTCTACAGCGACACCGTTGACCTCTCGGATGATGAACCCTTGTTTCAAACCGGCGCGATCAGCATAACTGCCTTTCATCACACTTTGAACGATAATGCCAGCATCCGGCCTGTCAGTATTATACCTCAATTCTATGCCCAGGTCTTTGAGCGGAGTATCAGAGCGGATGATTACTTTTTTATCCGAGGCTATTGGGCTCATCAATTCAACGACGATATTGAGGTTGTTTTGACCTCTCCTGAAGTTAATATTTACCTTATCACCCGGTTGATAAAGTGCGATTTGTTCTTGTAAGGCCGGATAAGACCTGACAGGAATACCATTGATAGAGAGGATGATGTCACCTCTTTGCAAGCCTGCATCAGCAGCCGATGTGTTTGGATTTACCCGGTTGACATAGACTCCTGAACCGGGTTCTTCACCCGTCCGCTTTGAAATACGATCTGTGATGTCTTCAATTCCTATACCAAGAAAAGCCCGCTGTACCTTACCGTAGGTGATAATATCCCGAGACATCTTGCGCACGATATTGCTAGGAATGGCGAAGGAATATCCTTCAAATTCTCCGGTTCGCGTATATATGGCGGTATTGATGCCGATTAGTTCGCCATGTTCATCCACCAGTGCACCACCACTATTACCTTCATTAAAAACGGCATCTGTCTGAATGAACGATTCCAACGGATAATCTCCCTGCAACAGGTCGATGGTGCGGCTCTTGCCAGAAACAATACCTGAGGTAACAGTAGAATTGAGCCTGAAAGGATTGCCGATAGCTATAACTCCTTGTCCTACCTTTACGGAATCACTGTTGCCGAAGGTCAGATACGGACAGTGATCCCTGTCTATTTTTAATACAGCTATGTCAGATGACTCATCACTACCAATAACGGTAGCATCGTATTTCTTGCCGTCATCTAACATAACCTCGTACTTATTGCCTGAAGCTATGACATGGTGATTGGTGACGATGTATCCATCCGCTGTGATGAGGACTCCCGAGCCGGAGGATACGATGGACCCGTAGTCCCATATAGGCAAGGTCTTGTTTCTCACCGTTATTCTGACTACTGCAGGTACAGCTATTTTTGCCGCATAGATAAAATTGGTATTGGCACCGACGGGCAAACCTGCACTGACAAAGCGGCTCCAGCTATTGTCCGACGAGATGGATACCGATCTGGAGGAGGGCTGAAACCACCACATTATACCGAGGCTCAGCAGCACCGACACAACAACCAATATGATATCCCTCTTACTTGGCATAATAACAATAACAGGAGAGTTAAACCATTCAAAGATATTTATTTGAAACGAAAAAATCTATCCTTTGTTGTTTAATAATCATTAAATGACAATAAGTTACAACTGAGGAGAATCATAGGCAATGAGGATTTTCGGAGAAATTTCCTTCCCGTGAAACAAGGCTATCACGTCCATTTTATCCTGGATTCAGCTTCTACAATTTTTTGCATGACAATTTAGACAATTAAAAATGCAAGCACGTGCCGGGGGTAAGTTTTACAGTAACCCGACCTTTCAAAACACTCCGCCAAAAAAACGTTATGATTTCTACATCCCTTATTTTATGTTGAATTTTTATCTAAAGTGTATAAATCAATATTTGGCATCCTTCCGATTTTACTTACAATCAGAGGCTTAACGCCGTATCATTCAAACAGTAGAAATGCCCAACTTATTTTTCATACTTTACATTGTACAAAAGAAACGGAATTTCCCTTACTTTTACAGGGATTACAGCAGGTTGAGACTATTAGGATTCAACGTATTTTAATCCTTTATTCTAAAAAATTGTTGTAATCAATACAATTTGCGAATCTCCACCCTGACAAATAAAATTGTATTTTAAATCAGCAGCTAAATATTTAGTCATAATTTATCCGGCAATTCAGGACTGTTTATGCAAGAACTAACATTTTTTAAATATCAGGGCGCGGGCAACGACTTCATTATGATTGACGGTTTTGCCGCAGATACTGCCTTTTTGACTCAACCTAAGATTGAATGGCTGTGTAACCGCAGATTCGGTATTGGTGCGGATGGTCTGATAATTTTGCGACAGACCGTCGAAAAATACGATTTTGAGATGTTGTATTACAATGCTGACGGCTTCCCGGGGTCGATGTGCGGTAATGGCGGCAGGTGTGCTTTTCAGTTTGCCTCAGACCTTCAACTGATAAAAGAACATTCGGAATTTATTGCGGTCGATGGTCCCCACACTGCCTATCGGGAAAAAAACGGCAATGTCTCCCTTCGGATGATAGATGTTTCCGCAATAGAGCAAAATGGGGAAGGAGATTTTATTCTGGATACGGGTTCGCCACATTTTGTGCGAATTGTGGATAATCTTTCTGAGACAGATGTCGTCACTCTGGGCAGGCAGATCAGGCAGAGTGAGCGCTTTAGACAACAAGGCATTAATGTCAACTTCATCCAAATAATGAATGATGGAATAAAAATAGCCACCTATGAGCGAGGTGTAGAAGATGAGACACTTGCTTGTGGTACAGGCGTCACGGCTGCAGCTCTGGTCGTCATGCAAAACGGGCACTTCAGAGATCGGGTAAATGTGGAAGCTAAGGGCGGCCGACTTTCAATTACTGCCTATAAAAATCCCGCTACCGGCCATTTTGAAAATGTATGGCTGACCGGACCTGCCACAAGAGTCTTTACCGGGATGATAACCGTCTGAATATGCTGACTTGTCTCCGTAGGTAGATTATTCCGAAATTATCTCAGTCTTACTCAACACTTCATCCAGCACTCTTACCAAGTCATCTGCGTTTTGCTTGCTGAACACCATTGGAGGCTTTATTTTTATGACATTATGTAAGGGTCCGTCCGTACTCAGCAGAAATCCTCTTTCCTTCATCTCCTCTACGATGTAGTTTATTTCCGGGACAGCGGGTCTTTGACTGTGGCGATCTTTCACCAATTCGATGCCTATAAATAGTCCATGACCCCTGACATCTCCGATTATCGGATACTTGCCCATCAATTTTTTCAGTTCTTCGAGAAAATGAGTTCCGGTCGTTAATGCGTGTTGTTGAAGATTTTCTTCATCAATTATTTTCAGGACGGTGCTACCGGTTATCATAGAAACGGGATTACCTCCGAAGGTGTTGAAATACTCCATTCCATTGTCAAATGAACGGGCGATTTCAGCCGTAACTGCCACGGCTGCCAAAGGATGACCATTTCCGATGGGTTTTCCCATGACGACGATATCGGGTTGAACCTCCTGCAATTCAAAGCCCCAGAATGTTTCACCCACCCGACCAAACCCTACTTGAACCTCATCGGCAATACAAACACCGCCTGATTGACGGACAAATTGATAGACATCCTTCAAATATCTGTCAGGCAGAGGAATCTGTCCACCCACACCAAGCAGGGTTTCACAGATGAAAGCTGCAGGCTTTCTTCCGGAAGAATTTAATTTTTCTATTATCAGTTTGACATCATGTGCGTATTTCTGACCGGCTTTTGGATCGTCTTTCCTGTATGGTCCGCGATATAAATTGGGCGATATTGCCTTATGGATATAGTCTCGTGGGCCGCTTCCCCCTTTTCCGTCAAACTTATATGGGCTCATCTCGATAGCCAGTGTGGATGTTCCGTGGTAGGCATGGTCGAGTACGATAATGTCGTGATGTCCGGTATAGTTACGTGCCATCCTGATCGCCAGATCGTTGGCTTCACTGCCTGAGTTTACGAAATAGCATACTGACAGGGTCGGTGGAAGCTTGGCAAGTAGTTTTTCTGCATAGGCGACGATTGCGTCGTTCAGGTAACGGGTATTGGTATTTAGCGTAGCTATCTGGTGCTGCATAGCACGTACAAGTCGTGGATGGCAGTGACCGACGTGACTCACGTTGTTGACACAATCGATATAAGTCTTACCCAGATCGTCATACAGATATTGAAGGGCGCCTTTCTCTATTTTCAACGGATGGGTGTAGCTGATGCTTAAATTGGCACCTATGTGTTGTTTTCTTTGAGCGATGAGTGATTCATGATTTGACTGCAGAGGGATGATGGTTTCCATTCCGCATGCAGCACGGAAGGCATTTGCAGCATATAAAGGATTGATGCGAAGAAGTTGATCCAGCAGTGTCCAGGCATAATTCTCCGTCAAAAAATGGTGTTTATTATCACTGTTGAGTGCAGACTGTTCTGCCGATTGGGTAACGCTAATACAAAGCCTGGCAGCGATCAGATAGTACAACAAATCCATTTCCAATTCGGTATAAGGATAGACGGCATGGTAGCCTCTGATTATCCCGGCTGCTGCTGTTATCGGGTCGGTTGTGTTCAGCATGGCATAGGTACAGGCAATGGCCGTGTTGTTGATCAACGATGACCAGATCAAATCACCAAAGTCTATCACTCCCGAAACCTTTCCGTCCCGGACGAGAACGTTGTAATCATTGGCATCTCCGTGGATTACGGCTTGTCTTAATTCTGACAGGTGAGGAAGTACTTCTGTCTGAAACTGCAAAAGAAAATAATCTGCAATTCTCCTTTTTTCAGGGTCCTTAATAAAATGAAGTTTTTTCTCTGCATTCTGTGCTGTATTGTTGTCCCAGACATAGCTTCTGTCAAGGGCATCAAAGTATAACCCTTCCAATTGCCGGTCCATCAACCCTAACAAATGACCCAGGCTTTCGTACATTGCCTGTGTTTTTGGCTGTTGGTCCACCCAGAAATCACCTTCCAGAAAAGTCAATAAGCGGATAAAGAAAGTCTGACCGGCTATTTCAATTTTTATAATGGATTCTCCATTTATACCGGAGAGGCAGGCAGGAAAATTATGTTTCAATGGTGTGCATGAGAGGTGTTGCAGGACGGCGGTTTGCGCCCGGAGCAGGTTGATATTAAAGCTCAGATCAGCTGCTTTAAAAATATATTTTTCTTCAGTGTCTGTCAGAATCAGGAAATTTTGTTCTTCATATCCGTTTAAAGGCTGTGCCCGGACGTCGAGGCCGTAATATTGCTTTATAGTCGATTCGACTGCTGCCAGAGGAATTTTCATATTTTATCGAAAATAGTTAAATGCCAAAAATAAGGTAGCATATCATTTCAATCACCATAAAATATAAGAAAAAATAGATAGTCTTTCGAAATCAGGTTTCTGATCCTAAAAAGCTAAAGATTCTGAATTGTCTGCTGCATTTTACCAATAAATCACACCTTCAACATTTGCAAACAAAATATTGGAGTGAACAAAGATGATTAAACGATACGTTTTAAAATCTTTCTGCATCAAAAGTCTCATCAGAGGCGATCATACTGTTATTCAGGCATACAGATTTCGCCGACTCAAAATGAATATTCAGTCTATTATGCACTGTCTTTCATCATTATTTTTGGAAGACGGCAGAATATCTTAATACGTCAAAATTCAGACCTTTGACCTTTTACGACAAAAGATTTCCCTTTATTTTTGTTTGAAATAATTATTTTAACCGGACGCCCGGATTTACAATTTTATCGATACCGTTGCAGACAAAGTCCTTCCATCTGAAGGCCATATACCCGGACCGGGATAAAATTGCGGCCTCTTGGCAAAGTATGATTTATTAAAAAGGTTATTGGCGTTGAGTTGTATTTTTAAAAAGTTATTCAATCTGACCGCAAGATTCACATCTACGAGAGAATATGCAGGCACCAGTCCGACGGCACCACTCGGCGTAGGCGTCCCGGTATTGAGGGCATCGGCATAGCTTTCAGCTGAGTAACTATATTTGACACAAGCCGTCCAGCGATTAAATTTATATGTTATACCCGACCTGCTAATGACGCGTGGAGCACTTTCGACGTAATTACCATCTACAGAGACATTTTCGTCTCCTTTCCTTATATTGGCATTTTTATACCGGGCATCCATCAGTGAAGTGGCGTTATAGATCGATATCAGCCCGGAGCTTCCCAGTGCCCAGTCACCCTGAACGAAGGCTTCAATACCCTTGGTGTGTGAGTCGCCGATGTTGGTTCGATAAATAATCAGATCGCCCTGATCATCCGTCAGAGCCACTGTTCCCAGCCTGTGACGGTAAAGTAGGTAATAAGCGTCAATATCCCAGGTGAGCCAACCTTTCTGACCACGGTAGCCTATCTCGGCATTGTATCCGTATGCATCTTTGAGGTTCTTATCTGCTTTTTCATAGACTGATCCGGGGACAATGTCTTTCAGAACGACAGGGCGATAAGCCTGAGACCATCCACCATAAAAGTTGCTGTGATCTAAGTTATATTGTATAGAGGCTCCCAAAATAGGGAACTTATGTTCGATGGTGTTGGGTAGTTCATCATCCGGATAATTGGTAATAACGCCTGTCAGTCGGGATGCGCCCAGTTCCATTCTGGCGGAAGTGCTGACGGACAATTGTTTACTAAGAGACCATTTGTTTTCTGCGAAAGCGGCTATATTGTTGGTTTTGAAGTGAAGATCCCTGCCCCATCCAGGCTTGGTCAGCTCCAGGTCATAATCCGTGCCGGTACTTCCGACGCCTTGCTGACGTCGGTGCAGATCGTTGTTGATGGTCTGAATACCGACAGTAAGGGTATTCATTTGCCTGAAAAAGCGATAGTTGTGCAACACTCTCACCTCTGTCATGTAAGTGTGGTAATTGTCAATATCTACTTGTCTGTGGTTATATTGTCCCGTAGCGGTAACAATCGTATCTGCCACATTAGCAGGCTTATCAAACATCACGCTGCTTCGTTGACCTAAGATGGCATTGGAAGTCAGACGAAGCCGGGTGCTGTTACTTAAGTTCCAATCAAAAGTCAATGATGGTATATAGATATCGGGATTGTAATAGTTGCGGGTACGTGTGGCCTGTCTTGGGTCCTCGGCAAATTGCCGGTCATTTAGAGCTCCGGCGAGGTGAATCAGGTAATTGGAGTGTGTATATTCTATTTTTAATTTCATATTCTCATTAAAGTCATAGAATAGGGAGACAGCTTCGGCATCATATCGGGAATCGTTGAACTTCCGATATCCTTCCAATGATTTCTTGTTCATCCATACCGAATATCTGAATTTTCCGAGAGTTCCGCTAAGGGCATTGTAGGTGCTTACCAGACCATACGAACCAACAGTATTGATTGACTCAAAGCCGACCTTCTTTTTTGAAGGTGCTTTGGTGATATAATTGAGCATACCGCCAAACTGGCCGCCGTATTGCTGTGCTGCAGAGCCTCTTACCAGTTCGATTCTGTCAACGGCTTCTATCGGTACATTATAGTGACTGGCGGGATAGCCGTACATGTCTGTATTAGTTATGATGCCGTCTTTGCGGATATTAAATTCCCAACTGCGGTGTGGGTCCATGCCGCGAGCAGATATGTTAACCTGATTGCCAGTGCCGTCCATGTCATAGACAAAAATACCCGGTATTTTTGCAAAAATCTGACGGCAATATTTCTCTGAAAGGCCATTATTCTGGTTGGAAATTAAGATAACTTCATTCTTTTTCCCTGAAAAAATATAGGTACCTTCTACTTCACTCAACCTCCTGATATCTCTTACCTGGCTCGAACCGTCAATCACGACCGGATTGAGGGTCTGTGTCTTAATGGTGTCGTCATATTGTTGGGCAAAACAAGTGTGAATCAGGGCTAATTGAAGGATCCAGAGGAAAATATTTCTCACCTTACTACGTCTTTTGTTTACCCAAAGTTAGGACGAAAGATAGGGTGAAGGATGTGTGGAAATGGAATTTAATAGTTTTTTAATTGCTTCAATGTTTCTGTCCGGCAAGTCAATTTAGGTTTAAAGAGTATGTCTAACTACTTTGCAAGTAAAACAACCTTCATCCCAAACTTCAACACCGCTTAACTTTTACCAACCTTCGGTCTTCGAAATAGCATCGTTGATTTCACGTACATCTCTGAAGAGCGCCTCTGCGTCAATGCCCGGCGGCAAAGCCCCGTATGACGACGCTTCGAGGGTATTCAGGGTACGGATAATGAGGTCTGAAAGGTAGGAACTGACTGCCTCTTCGATCAGTTTTTCCCGGACGATGTCAACATTAAAGCGGGAAAGCGGGATGTCAAAATGTTTACTCAATTGACCTGTCAGAATATTATAAAGCCTGCGGAGACTGCTTCGGATGTCACCGGTAGTCAGGGTATTTTCAGCCTCATTCAGCTGCTCATCCACGGAGGGCTCAAGGGGTGGAGTGACGTTTTCAAGGGCAGAATTATCCGGCACAATAACAGGTTCTACCGGCTTCTCCTGCACTATTCCTTTTTCTTCGAATGTATCCTTTTTCCTTTTGAATGCAATAAAACCTATCAGGCTGAGCAAGATGATACCTGCACCGGCCAAAATGGTTGTCTTATATCTGGAGAAAAATGGTATTGATTCCTTTGTAACAGCCAATGGAGTATCTTTATCAATTGGTTTTTCATTTCCCTGGGTAACAGTAATGGGAAGTGGCTCTACAGATAATGTTTTATAACTGTGTTGTTTGGGATCAAAATAGACAAAATCGGGAACCTTTATCTCAAAGTTGCCGGCTTTCTTGGGTGTTACATCCACAACATAGGTCTTGCTTCCGATAAATTCTCCCGAGCGTTCTTCCTCCGTATCTTCCAGCACTTCCGGAGGGTAAAAATCCATGTTTTCGTCGGATTGCATTGTCGGTGCCTGAATGGTTTTCAGGTCACCATTGCCACTTATCTTAAAGCTAAGCATGGCAGCATCATCGGTGGACAGTTTATTCTTGTCGCAGGTAACTTCATATTCAAACTGGCCTACCGTACCCAGGAAGTTTTTGGGTGCCGGCTGGGGTAATGCCTTGATGTTTAAGTCAAGGGAATTGGTCCGTACCTGTTTTGGCCTGGTCGACGACAGCAAGGCACCGAAGATATCGTCTTCCATGGGAATCCCGAGCGTGATAACAGCCGGATCTATCCGAAGGTTGCCACTCTGTTGAGGGAAAAGAGCTATACGTCTTATAACTCTTCTCTGATACTGATAACCGTTGATATTACGCATCTTGGCACCGGCGTCAAAGTTGGCAAAGGGCTTGGCAAATGCACCGTTGTATTTAGATTCGGATTCAAAACGGTAGGTAGTTATATTGATTCTTGAATAGATGACATAATCCAGAATAACCTGCTGTCCGACATAGGGTTCTTTTTGATCGACTTCCATCTGGACGAATACTTCTTCGCCATGCTTTGCCCGTTCTGCCAGTCCTGTCGGCATCACAGCTTTTACTACCTCCACTTGTACAGGTGCTGAGGTATAACTTTTCCCATCCACGGTAACTGTCGCCGACCCTATCTGAAAAGTTCCGGTTGACTTGGGCTGTAAGACATAGGTAAAGGTGCAGCTTTTATTAACCTTTCCATTGTCTATCGACGTTTGTGAAGAATAGTTGGGTCCACCCAAGATGGTGAAATCATTCATAGCCGGTGGCTGAATATCCTTGCCTATTCCATTTTCAACCTTAAAATAGAGTTCAAAATAGCCATCTGCCGGGACTTGTTTGCTTTCAGTTTCGGCATAAAACCTGACATTTTGCGCCTGAGAAATCATGGCAGCCAGCAAAAATAAAGTGGCAAGGAAAGAGCGAAACATAAGATTTCTGATCGGTTAGAGTTTTTCTGTTTTGAATTTATAGGTCTTTTTAGGTGGCGGAGGTGTAGCCGGGGTGGAAGGAAAACCAAAATCACTCCAGTCAGGTGTACCGAAGAAGAAGTCATTCATATTGCCAAAGTCACCAAAGAGGTCTGTGATCTTGTTTTTAGCACTGTTCTTATCTGCATCTTCCCGGATGCCTGTCGGGTTTTCCTTGACGAAAATTTTTATTTCGTTGGTGTATAAGGTACCGTTAGCTGTTTCAAAGCCCGCCTTACCAATCGTTGCCACTCCTGCTTTCAAAGGCTGAAGCAGGTATGTATATGTCGTTTTGCGGCTTTCTTCACCATTCATAAAGGAGTAAGAACTGGATGTATTGGGGCCGCTTACCAGGTCAAAGCCTTTAAAATCGGGAGCAGTGAATTTCCCCGATACATTATTGGCAATAAAGGAGACCCGCACCTGATTTCCGAGAAAGACGCTATCTCTGCTTACCTGCACTTCAAGCATTTCGTCTTGTGCATAAACGGAAGAAGTCCAGCCCATCAAAAGCAGAAAGATGAAACATGTAATAGATTTCATGAGCTTTATTACTTTAATGAGTTAAATATATATTTTAAGTAAAGGTTTATGAAAAAATAAATCTTCTTTCATAAAACAACATCTATCATAACGCAAAATTAAGACGGACATCCATCTCACAGCATTCCGATAACAAATAATTTACATACCAATAAAAAAAGGGACATTTTACATCCCTCCTTTTATTACTACATCAGAATGGCAGGTCGTCCCCCGAATCATTAAAATCCGGTACAGGGATCGACTTATCTGTAGGCTTGTCATCAGGCGGTGGCGAAGTCACTCCTGAAGGCGGATCGAGGAATCGGATGTTGTCTGCTTTTATTTCAGTTACGTTTCTCTCAACACCCTGGGCATCGGTATATTTCCTGTAAGTGATCTTACCTTCAACGTATGCCTTACTGCCTTTTTTCAGATATTTCTGGACTGTTTCGGCAGCCTTGCCCCAGATGGAGACACGATGCCATTCGGTAAGTGTCTGTCGGACTCCACTCTTGTCCGTATAGGTTTCGCTGGTGGCGAGTGAAAAAGAAGCTACTGAGCTATTTTCAAAATGTCGGATTTCAGGATCTTGTCCTAAGTTCCCGATGAGTATTACTTTGTTGACCATAAAAAGAGATTTGAATTTGAGTTAATCAATTTATACAAAAAGCCAAGTTACATTATATTCATGAAATAGGGCTAATTTTCTTAAAATAGTATTTTCTTATTTTTAAAATTAAACACTTTCTCTTGGGGACAGCTCTTCCCGAATGGCTTTGTATCCGCCGTTAATTTCATAAAAATGGTGGATACCTCTAGATTTCAGGATAGAGGCAGCGATCATACTTCGATATCCTCCGGCGCAATGGATATAAAATTCTTCGTATTGTCCTGCCCGGTCTGACCATTGATTGATTTCATTGAGGGGAAGGTTGATTGCATTATGAAAGTGACCTGCCTCAAATTCATTATCTGCTCTGACATCCAGGACGGGTATGCTTTTGACGTTATATTGATCAATAAATGTTTTCGAAGATATCCTATCCACCCGATCTGTTTCTTTACCTGCCTTTATCCATGCCTCTATGCCTCCACTCAGATGGCCCAGTTGATGGTCAAATCCAACCCGACTCAATCGGATAGAAGTTTCTTTCTCCTTACCCGGATAAGTTACTATTAATATCGGGGTCATGGTATCCACCAGTATGGCGCCTACCCATGGAGCAAACTGACCTTCCAGACCAATATTTATAGATCGTGGAATAAATCCCCTGGAAAAATCTTCTGATTTACGCACATCCAGCACAATGGCATTGTGTTCATTGGCTAAGGCTTCAAATTCCGCTACGGACAAGCCTCGTATGCCTTTTTTTATCACAGAATTGATGTCGTCATAACCGGTTTTATTCATCTGTACATTCTGCCCGAAATAACCGGGTGGCGGCGTTAAGCCTTCAAGTACCTCTCTGATGAAGGTCGTTTTATCGGGTTGACGTAAGGCATAGTTGGTCTCTTTCTGATGACCCAGGGTGTCGGAGGTTTCTTTCATCATATTCTTCCCACAGGCACTGCCTGCACCGTGAGCCGGATAAACGATGAGCTCATCGGGAAGCGGCATAATTTTATTCATTAAACTGTCATACAAATAACCGGCAAGGTCTTCTACCGTCAGTTCACCGGCCTTCTGTGCCAGGTCAGGTCGGCCGACATCGCCCAAAAAAAGGGTATCACCGCTAAACAGGCAATGTTCTTTACCATCGGCATCATACAGGAGATAACACAGACTTTCCATAGTATGTCCGGGTGTATGCAGGGCTTTAATCCTGATATCTCCCAGAACAAATTCCTGTCCGTCTTCAGCAATGATAGCATCAAATTCCGGATTGGCTCCGGGGCCGTAAATAATCGGCGCCCCGGTCGCCTTACTCAGATCAACATGCCCTGATACAAAGTCAGCATGAAAATGTGTTTCAAAAATATATTTTAAAGTAGCACTGTCCCGTTCAAGAAGTTCCAGATAAGGTTTTATCTCTCTAAGTGGATCAATGATGGCTGCTTCGCCCTTGCTTTCAATATAATATGCTCCTTGTGCCAGACATCCTGTGTAAATTTGTTCTATTTTCATCGGCGAATCTTTTGTATATCATCTTAATATTTCTATTAAGATTATTAATAAATAAAATATTTTAAAAAAAGTTCTTTGAAGAGAATAATCAAGGCCATGATAAATATGAAGTAACCAAACAGCGGTTTGAGTTTTTCATTTGGCATTTTATTGGCGATAGCACTTCCGAATATAATACCTACAATAGCCACTAATGTAAACGGTATCAGCAAGTTCCACTCAATGCGCACATCGTTGTGCATATCTCCCATAAATCCCATAAGTGACTTAACGGCAATGATAACCAAACTGGAACCGATGGCTTTTTTCATTTCTACCTTGCCCAGCAATACCAATATCGGGATAATTAAAAATCCGCCTCCTGCTCCCACCAATCCGGTCAATGCACCTTCAAAGAAGCCGGCACTTGTGAGTTTCAGAAAATTAGTACCCTTATCACTGTCACTTTTTACCTTTTTCTTTCTTGTCATGGCAAAAGCAGCCGCAAGCATAAAGAAGGCAAAAATCAGTAAAAAAAACCTGGGCTTGGCGACTTCAAATATTGTCTCAGCAAACACAGGGTTAGGGATGTTGGGAACGATGAGCGTTCTGGTGATAAATACAGAGGTGATGGATGGAATTCCAAAAAAGAACACAGCCCGCCAGTTGATATTTCCGTTTCTGATATGCGATAAAGAGCCTGAAAGACTGGTTGTTCCTACGACAAAAAGGGAATACCCGGTGGCAATAACCGGATTGACACCAAATAAATACACCAGGATGGGCACCGAAAATATAGAGCCGCCACCACCGATGGCTCCCAGTGATATGCCCATAAGCAAGGCTCCCAGATATCCCATTATATCATAGATCATAAGCGCTTAAATAGAGGGCTTAGACGATATCTGTCTTCCTGATAAGTTTCATACAAGGCGCGCATATTAGACGCAATTCGTTGAAACCCGTAATCTCTGCCCCATTCCATCAATCCTCTTGGATAGTTGGTGCCAAGGCGCATTGCATGGTCCACATCAACTTCCGTACAGATGCCCATATATACGGCATCTGCCGCTTCATTGACCAGAAGGGTAAAGATGCGATTAAATATTTCCTCGTCTGAGATAGATGCTTCTTTGTGTGGCAGTGTTTCCTTACCTTCAGGATAAGTGTAAAAACCTCTTCCCGCTTTTCTGCCAAGCCAGCCAGCATCCAGTAGCGACTTTTGGGTAAGCGAAGGTCTGTAGCGTGGATCTTGAAACATCGCTTGATAAACTGTCTCTGTGACACGATAGTTGACGTCATGACCAATAAAGTCCATCAACTCAAAAGGACCCATTCTGAATCCGCCTATTGTTTTCATGGCCCGGTCTATGTCGGCGCATCCTCCCAGACCCTCATCATAGATACGTAAGGCCTCACCGTAAAACGGTCTGGCAACACGGTTGACTATAAATCCGGGAGTATTGCGAGCAGTAACAGCCACCTTTGACCAGTCTGCCATGAGGCCGATAAGCTCTTCAGTCGTCTCCTTCGCCGTCTGCAGGGCAGGGATGACTTCAACCAGTTTCATCACAGGGGCCGGATTGAAAAAATGCAGCCCGGCAAACCTTTCAGGGTGCTTAACTGTCGATGCCAGAGCAGTAATACTCAGCGAGGACGTATTGGACACGATGAGGGCACTTTCAGAGACGATGGCAGAAAGTGAAGCAAAAAGCTCTTTTTTGATTTCAAAATTTTCGATAATGGCTTCGACAATAAGGTCGGCATCTGCCACCTCGGCCAACTGATGTGTCCAATGACAGGCACGAACCAGTTCATCAGCCTTCCCCCGCTGCATCTTTTCTTTCCCAACCAATTTGTCAAGGGTATTCACCAGAGAATCACGGCTCTTTGTAAGTGAACTCTCCAAAGAGTCATAAAACACAACACTGCATCCGTGAGCCGCCGCTACCTGACCTATTCCGGTTCCCATAGCACCCGCACCTATAATAGCTACTTTTTTTATCTTCATTGATTTATAAATTGGGGTAAAAAAATCTGCTTACAGAAAAGTCAGCCATTATTTTCCCTTAAATTCCGGTTTTCTTTTTTCAAGAAAAGCCTGCACTCCCTCATTGTAATCATAAGAGGCACCGGCCTTTGCCTGCAGTTGCTCTTCCACATCGAGCTGATGTGACATGTCGTGCGTATGTGAGGCATTCAGGGCTTGCTTGGTGAGGGCTAGTCCATAGGTAGGCATAGCAGCCATACGCATCGCCAGTGATTGAACTTCTTCCTCAAAGGTCGCATCATCAAACACCTTATAAAGCATACCCATCTGCAGAGCATCGTCGGCACTCACCTTGTCACCCGTCATCATCAGCGCAGATGCACGGTTGGTACCGATCAAGCGAGGCAAGAAGAAGGTTCCGCCACTGTCCGGGATGAGACCTATTTTTGAAAAAGCCTGAACAAAGGATGCGGAGCGGGAAGCCACCACAATATCACCGCTCAGAGCAATATTGGCACCTGCACCTGCTGCCACACCATTGACGGCACATATAACAGGCTTGGCTAAATCCCGTATCCGTTGGATAATGGGATTGTAGTGCAACTTGACAATATCCTGCAAAGGCGGACCCTGCGGATCCACTACTTCATTCAGATCCTGACCGGCACAAAACGCCTTTCCTGTCCCTGTTATGGTAACACACCGGATGTCAGAAGACTGACATTCGTCAAGAGCGCCCTGAATCTCAAGCGCCATAGAGCGATGAATGGAATTAAATACTTCAGGTCTGTTGAATCGGATAGTCGCTACACCACCCAGAATATTGAAATGAATAAACTGATAATTCATGTGGAGTAATAGTTTAGCGACAAACCTACAAATTTTTTGACATACAACGGACAGTCAATTTTTAGTTAACCGGGGATATGGCCACGGAAGATACCCGATGCAAAGACTTGCGGAATTTGGGTAATTATAGCATCGGGGCGAAGAGAAAAACCATCAATAATTGGCTTTTTAAATAATTATTTCCAAATTTACGGAATGAAATACAAGTTATTGCTGGAAAATTTTCGTAAAAATGTCCAATTAAATGAGGATGAAGAGACTTTGTTTGAGTCCCTGGTGGAAGAGCGAAAGGTCAGAAGGAAACACATCCTCCTTCAGGAAGGTCAGCATAACCATCATCTTTACTTTGTTATAAGTGGTTGCCTTCGGGCATATTCGATAGACAAAAACGGTTTTCACCATATACTGCAGTTTGCACCGGCGGACTGGTGGATTACGGATATGTACAGTTATGTCACCGGAGAGCCATCCTCCCTTAATATCGATGCATTAGAGGAAACAACTTTTTTATCTATAACCAAGGAAAATCAGGAATTGGCATACAGGGAAATTCCCAAACTGGAGCGTCATTTCAGAATATTGATGGAAAAAAACCTGGTTACCAACAGAAAGCGGATCATTGACCGGCTTAGTCTGACGGCGATGGAGCGGTTTAAGACGTTTTGTCATACCTATCCTGATTTAATCAATAAGATTCCGCAAAAACAAGTTGCTTCTTATATTGGCATTACACCTGAATTTTTGAGCAAGGTCAGGAGTGAATACCTTAAATCACTTTGAATGTTTGATTTTCAAATAGATGTTAACCCAAAAAGGAAAAATCAAAAATTATTTGGATTCATAAACCCAGGCATCTGCATTTATTTTTTTCATGGCAGCCAGGGTCGATTCTATGCTGGCTGCATCGCATCCACAGGCTGCGCCGACACGGGTAAGACCTTTTGATATATATGAAAATGGCTCGAAACCTGCTTTTTTAACTGTACGGGCAAGTCTTTTGGCATTGTTCGGATTGGCCATGACTCCCACGATGACAGCACATACCTTGCCGTCAGAGGAAGAGGAAGAGGTAGATGTAGTGATAGTAGTTGATTTGGTCTGTGTAGATTGATTTGCCTCCTCCGGCGCAGTCGCACTGTTGGCAACTATTGCATCATCAGGCTGATAATCATCATACGTCTGAGAGGTCTCTGTGTCTGTATGGTTTATTTCATTTATGATGGCAGTTTCGTCAGTGATACTGTCAGTGGAGTCAGTCGCCTGTTCAAAACCGTTGTGAGCCAGCAGGAGACTATCCTGATTGACAGGTGCTGTAGCAGGGGGTAAACTTTCAGCCGTCTTGTATTGGTTCTTGTAGAGGAAATAACCAATCAATCCAAGGCCCAGTAAAACGAAGCTAAGGATAAGGGGCAGAATCCACTGGTTTTGCGGAGATTTGCCCGGTCTGGTTTCTACGAAGGTATTGGGACCGGCGACATCGGCAGTGCCTTCTTGCTTGGCATATTCGTGTTGAATGGGGGTCACCGACAGCTCGGGCAGACCCATGGTGGGCTTCATCGCTTTTATCTTATCACCGGGTGTAAAGTGGATGGCAGAGCCTTCAGTACGATGGAGCGTACCAAGACCCGGGATATAGTAGAATCCGGTAGAAGTGAGCTCTTCACGGATGCGGTGTACGTATGCCTTAATCCAGATATCCGCTTCATGCCTGTCGAAGCCCTTTTCTTTTACCAAAAAATCCAATAAACTCACCTCGTCATCATCTGAGGTAGATTCAGAAAAAACAAGCTGCTGAGTGGGAGGATAGATGAGGTTTTCACCAAAATTCATCCTTGCGGGACTTGTTTCAAATTTAAATGAACCCAATTCCGGTATGTTGGCAGATTTTTGCCTGAAAATCAAATCAATTAAAAATTCGCTCAGCTCGACCACGCTTGTAGATATTTAACTACAAACATAAGAAATTTCTTTAATATTTTATACAGATATATTTAATTTTAATATGCGACTAATCAATATATAAATAAATTATTAAATATATATTTGGTTGTATATTAATTTTATTATTCATATATTTTCGTAAAAATTTTATTTTTCAAAGAAAAAATTTTTGTGGCGTTCAGAGTAAACAGGAAGTAATGTAGAATCAAGGATAGACAGGTTGATATTGCGGAATAAGAAATGAAAAATCCGGATAAAAATTATTGTTAAACTTATTTCGAGCTGACCAAATCGCCTGAACATATATTTCCACAGCCCTCTTTGAGAGATTTCAAGAGCCTTATTTAATTGTCCGAAATGTTATAATTATACACTCCGGAATAAGATATTTAAGATAATGGGACATCAAACCATTAAAAAATAATCAAACAAAATACCATCAGGCCATTTGGGATATACAAAAAATGAATTCCTACTCAGCAGTATAATTTATCATAATAAAAATGGTTTAATACCGCTGTTTTCGGGCCATTTCAATAAATACTAAAGTAATTAGCCGTGAAAAATAACCGATTGTAAGTATTTACAAACGACTACAAACGTTTAACAACCGAATAATTCTCAAATGCTTTTTCATTTTTGTCCTGTCAAACGGATGAAGCGGATTCAGAAAATTTAAACAGATCTTCTTCAATACCGAAATATTATTTTATCACTAAATATTTTAAATTATGAACTCGCACAGCAACAAGGTCCAGTTAATTGGAAACATCGGTCAGGATCCCGAAATCAAAACCTTTGACAATGGTAACAAGGTGGCCAGGATGAGCCTCGCTACCAGCGAAAAACGAAAAGACGCCACTGGCGGCTATATCACTGAAACTACCTGGCACAATATCGTCGTTTGGGGCAAACAAGTGGATGTAATCGAAAAATATGTACACAAGGGAAAGGAAATCCTAGTCGAAGGTAAAATCGCCAATCGATCTTACCTTGACAAAAACAATGACAAGCGATATATCACTGAAATTGTCGTTCAATCCTTCAAATTACTAGGCGCAAAAGAAGCCTGATATCAACCTGTTACACCTCCGGAAGGAATTCCGCCCTCAGTAATTCCTTTCGGGGTTTACAGGTGTACTGAAATCATTTTCACAGACCTTGCCCTTTAATTGTTTCTTTCTCCTATTTGATTTTAGATACTATATTTGATGACCATTTCAATACTTAAAGTATGACCTCCACTTCATACAATCCGGTTTTCATGGAAAGTAAAATCGAAATTAACGAAACATTCAGGCTTGCTGAAACCTATCTCAACGAAACAAATGAAAACTTGTTCGTGACGGGTAATGCAGGTACCGGCAAGACCTCTTTCCTGAGACACATCAGCCGGACATGTCCCAAAAACATTGTCATTGCAGCCTCTACAGGAATTGCAGCCATCAATGCAGTCGGAATTACACTTCACAGCCTGTTTCAATTACCGCTTGCCCCCTTTATTCCTACTCCGGAAAACAAGATTGAGCTTATTAAAAGTACCCGGTTGTCAAAGACTAAAATTCAACTAATCAGGCAAATGGAAGTCCTGATCATTGATGAAGTTTCCATGGTGAGGGCCGATGTCCTGGATGCCCTGGATACACTGCTTAAATCAATAAGAAAGTCTCATAATCAGCCCTTTGGTGGTGTCCAAACTGTTTTTATCGGCGATCTCAACCAGCTACCGCCTGTCACCAAGCGCTCGGAATGGTCGATGCTTTCACCATATTACAATTCTCCATATTTTTTTGAAGCAAAAGTAATTATGGACCACCCTCCGATCCTGATTAAATTCAAAAAAATATACCGTCAACAAAACCAGGCCTTTATCAATCTCCTCAATGATATACGCAACAATTCACTTTCAGATGCTGACTTACAACTTCTCAATCAACGATATATACCCGGCTTCCATCCACCAGAAAACACCCGATACATCACCCTGACTTCTCATAACAGTCTGGCAGATGAAATCAATCTCAACAAACTAAACAAATTGGATGGCAATATTCAAAGTTTTGAGGCAGAAATTGAAGGAGACTTTCCTGAAAATCAGTATCCGTGCGAAAAAATACTGAACCTGAAGATTGGCGCACAAGTGATGTTCCTCAAAAATGATTCGGTCAATCATCTTTACTTTAATGGCAAAATAGGAATCGTCCAAAAACTTGATGCTTCAAAAGTAACCGTTTTATGCGACGAGTTGAAAATCGAGGTTTCGCAGGATACCTGGGAAAACAACAAATATTCTCTTCATCCGGACAACGGCTCAATCCGAAAGGAAACGGTAGGAACATTTACCCAATTGCCGCTCCGCCTGGCCTGGGCCATCACCATACATAAAAGTCAGGGACTGACATTTGATCATGTCATGGTTGATGCCGGCCTCTCCTTCTCTAGCGGACAGGTCTATGTTGCTCTCAGTCGTTGCACAAGTCTGGAAGGGATTATCTTGCTTTCAAAAATCAATCGGGAGGCTATTATTTATGACGGCCGGGTAAAAAACGGTATAGACAGGCTAAGCGCTGCAGACAAAGGAGAGGAGTTTCTTCAACAAGCCCGCAACCAATATTTTATACAATTGCTAATATCGCTCTTCAACCTTAAACAGGAGATTAAATGGGTTAGCCTCATTATGTCGGAAGTTCATAAATTTTCAGGCCGCTTCTCAGAAAACAGCTTGCCTTTCTGGCAAGGGTTTTATGATGAGCTCATCACAGCAAATAACATTATGGAGAAATTTATACTCAGCCTCCATCATTACAAAAATCTTCATCCTGTCATAGATGAAAACACAACCCTACTGAAGAGAATCTACGATGCCTGTCATTATTTCTTACCAATTATGGAGAAGTTGGTCCGTAGCTTAACCGAAAACCCTACAGGAACAGAATCCAAAGAAGCTGCCTCAGGAATCAATGACCTCTTGAACGAACTCCATCTTTCCATTTTATGGAAAAAACATTTGCTTAAAAATAGTATGAATCATTTCAGTATTATCCACTTTCACCAATTAAAAAAATCATTTTCCAGACCTGATAAAAAACTTTCTGTGTATAACCGCAATGTTGGCGGACCCTCGACAGAAGCAGACAACTTACTTTACCGAAGGTTAAAAATTTGGCGGAATCGCCTTGTTACAGAACACAACCTGCCGGTTTACCTGATTGGTACAAGTGAAATGTTGAAGAACCTGACGGAAATGAAGCCCCGAACTGCAAATCAGCTGAAACTAATTAAAGGCATGGGGGCGGCTAAGATAGCCAGATATGGAAATGATATCTTAGAAATTATCAATAACTATTGTGAAGAATTCGATATTGCTGAAAGTAATTTTTCAGAATTTGATAGCAATCCGATAAAGAAAAACAACCCAACCAAAGGTGATGACGCACTGAAGAAAAATATTTCCTGTGATATGGATAAAATCAAAAAAACAAGTCATACTCACATTGAGACGCTAAACCTTTGGAATCAACACCGGAATATTTCACCTATTGCTCAGATACGTGGTCTGACAAACGGAACAATAGAAGAACACCTTATCAAACTTTCTCTCTTAGGAAAAGTAACTCTTGATGAATGGATTCCCTCAGACCATTTAACCCTGATCAGGGAGATTGTCGGAAATAATATGGAGAAAACTTTAAAAGAACTTAAATTGTTATTACCTGAAGAAATTCCTTATAACCACATCAAGGCTATTAAGGAAGAGTTACAACATAAAAACCGGTATAATGAATATCAGTGACCTTTACCTAAAGTCCGTTAAGCAACGTTTTCTCCAATATAAATCACTGGGTGAAAAAGCTATGGCACAGATAGACGATGACCAGCTCAATATCCAACTCAACGAAGAAAGTAATAGTATTTCCACGATAATCAAACACCTTCATGGAAACATGATGTCCAGATGGACTGACTTCCTGACGTCAGACGGTGAAAAACCATGGCGCGAGCGGGATGGAGAATTTGAAAATGACCTTACTGATCGTGTTATCCTTATGGAGAGATGGGAAGAAGGATGGACGTGTCTTTTCACGACACTCGACAAGCTTGGTCCGGATGATTTGACCTCAACGGTATATATCCGCAATCAGGAACACACTGTCCTGGATGCCATACAGAGACAACTGGCTCACTATGCCTATCATGTGGGCCAGATCGTCTTTCTATCAAAGGCACTCAGCCGCCATCGATGGCAGTCACTCAGCATTCCTAAGGGACAATCCAAATCATTTATTCCATAATTTTTTCAGGAAAAATGAAACTTATTCTGCCACAGCGCAGAGTAAGCCTTTTGGTTATCTTACCAAAATACGATTGACCTGATGTCCTTCATTTGTACGCATCCATACAAAGAAAACTCCGGCAGGTAATCCACTGAAATTATAATCCCATTTATAATCACCGGCAGGAGTATTCTGATGTGCCAGAGTCTTTATAATTTGCCCGGCGGAATTCACTATATCGAGCCGCAGAGCCGTCTGGCAATCTATATGAACCTTTATTTCTATATGGCTATCCGTTGGGTTGGGGCCTGATGATAATCTGTGACTGGCAGGAGTATCCACGGGATTCGGGTGGTTGGAGACTTTATGGTCATAAATATAAATTGTGTTTCCGGTAGCAATAGCCCTGCCTTTGGAAGTACTTGTTATTTTATTGATGGCACCGCCAAAATTGATCAGGTTCCATGTCTTTCCCCCATCGCGCGTCTCATACGTTCCGGAGCCCCATTGAATACCCAGCCATCCCAACAGCTCATTAAAAAAGTAAGCACCGCCAAACCGTTGATTACTCTGGTCGGAAGTAATAGCAATCTCTTCCCAGGTACTTCCGTTGTCATAAGTAATAAAAGAGGTCGGAGCATCTTCAATTGACCCCAGGCCAAGCCCGCTATCTTTTATTGAAAGTTTCCAGCAATATGTCATATTATGTGTTGACTTGGCCACCTCTTTCCATGTCAGCCCGCCATCCTCTGACTTCAAAATAACTGCCTTCCGCCCATCCGGACTGTTTCCAGAAACCAAAAAGGTATTTTCATCCAGTATCAGACAATCAACCAAGGCAGCACTCTCTTTAATTTGCCACCCCTGCCAGGTCACTCCATTGTTCCGGGAAATATAAAACCTTCCCGGTTCAGAATAGATACCAACACCGATTATAGTTGACCCCCTGTGATCAAGTCCGCAGATGCCATACATGCCGCCATCCACCACATCGTTTATTCTATCCCAATGCCTGCCTCCATCCGTAGTCTTATACAATCCAACTCCACCTACTGCATCAAAGATCGACCCGATAAATCCTGTAGAATCATTGACAAATTCAATACTTCTGATATATGCATTATTAGGAAGAATTCCTATAGAATCCCAGTTATCCCCACCGTCAACAGACTTGTACACCTTACCATCCTGACCCATAAAAGCGGTGGAATCGTTGATAAAGTTGATGTCATCAATACGATTGAATACAGGAGCCTTAGCCGCTATACGCCACGAACCCTGACCGTAAACATCAAACTTGATTAGCAATAAAAACATTAAGAATATCATTATGGCTTTTTTCATAGTTTGTTTTTTACAAAATGACCGGCATTAATTTCTCTTCATTCAATGACATTTACTTTATTTTTTTTGAGTTTAAATCCTGAAAATACTCCCCGGATATCGCTTTTTTCTCCTATAAATAAAGTCAAAACGTCTATTTTTTGAATTTACCTGATATTTCAAGAGATGTTGTATATTTATTTTTTAAATTTAAATATAATGACTTTATCTCGAAATTTAATTCTTATTTCATTATTTTTCCTTTCTGTATCTGCCTTTGCTCAAAAAGGGAAGCCTGACCGGATGAAAGTGTTTGTGGATAACCTTCTGTCAAAAATGACTTTGACAGAAAAGATTGGACAGCTAAACCTGCCGGTAGCCGGCGACATTACTACAGGCCAGGCGGGTTCATCCGATATAGCAAAGAAGATTCGGGAAGGCAAAGTAGGCGGACTGTTTAATATAAAATCCATAGAAAAAATATGTGAGACCCAAAAACTTGCCGTCGAAGAAAGTCGTCTAAAAATTCCCCTCCTGTTTGGTATGGATGTCATCCACGGGTATGAAACCGTCTTCCCAATTCCACTTGGTCTATCCTGCAGCTGGGACATGAAAGCTATCGAACAGAGCGCCCGGATAGCGGCGACCGAGGCAAGTGCTGCCGGGATTAACTGGACATTTTCGCCCATGGTGGACCTTTGCAGAGATCCACGTTGGGGACGTGCCTCAGAAGGAAGTGGCGAAGACCCTTATCTGGGCAGCCGGATAGCAATGGCTATGGTCAGAGGATATCAGGGAACACTTACCCAAAACAATCAAATCCTTGCATGCGTCAAGCACTTTGCTCTCTATGGCGCTGCTGAAGCTGGCAGAGATTATAACACCACAGATATGAGCCGCATCCGCATGTACAATGAATATTTTCCTCCATATAAGGCAGCCGTTATAGCCGGAGTAGGCAGTGTCATGGCCTCATTCAACGAGGTTGACGGAATTCCGGCTACCGGAAATAAGTGGCTCCTTACTGACGTCCTAAGAAATCAATGGGGTTTTAAAGGTTTTGTCGTCACCGACTATACAGGTATCAATGAAATGACAGCACACGGCATGGGTGACCTGCAAACCGTCAGCGCCCTCGCACTCAATGCAGGTATTGACATGGACATGGTAGGTGAAGGCCTCTTGACTACTCTTCCTCAATCACTCAAAGAAGGAAAGGTAACAATGGAAAAAATCAATGAGGCCTGTCGAGCCGTCTTAAATACAAAGTACAAACTGGGTCTTTTCGAAAACCCATATAAATACTGCAATTTTCAACGCGCTACTAATGAAATTTTTACTCCTGAACACCGGGCTATAGCCAGAAAAACCGCAGCAGAAAGTTTTGTTTTACTTAAAAATGATAAAAACCTCCTTCCGCTTAAACCAACCGGAAAAATAGCCCTTATCGGACCTCTGGCAGATGCGCGCTCAAACATGACCGGAACCTGGTCGGTAGCAGCCGTAAATGAAAAATCCATTACTGTCCTTCAAGGTCTGAAAAATGCAGTGGGCGATCAGGCCGAAATTATTTATGCTAAAGGCTCCAATCTGACATTTGACAAAGCTCTGGAAGACAGAGTGACCATGTTTGGTAAATCTCTTGGCCGGGATAATCGGTCAGACCAAGAATTGCTGGAAGAGGCAATACAGGCTGCCAAAGCCTCAGATATCATCGTCGCTGCCATGGGGGAATCTGCTGAATTCAGCGGCGAAAGCAGCAGCAGGACCAACCTCGATGTTCCTGACGCTCAGAAGAACCTTTTGAAGGAACTCGCTAAATTAGGCAAACCAATTGTTCTGGTCCTGTTTAACGGACGTCCGCTGACCTTAAACTGGGAAAATGAAAATATTCCGGCTATTCTAGATGTATGGTTTCCGGGATCGGAGGCGGGTGATGCCATAGCAGATGTACTATTCGGAAAAGTCAACCCTAGTGGTAAACTGACAATGACATTCCCGCAAAATGTGGGTCAAATCCCGCTTTATTACAATCACAAAAATACAGGTCGTCCACTGCCTGAAGGAAAATGGTTTGAAAAGTTCAGGTCAAATTATCTGGACGTTTCCAATGACCCCTTATTTCCATTTGGCTACGGGCTTAGCTACAGTCACTTTGTTTATGACTCAATACGTGTATCATCACATCATTTGAAAGGCAATCAGAAACTTACGGTAAGCGTTGACATTATCAACCAAAGCCCTCGGGATGGAAAGGAAGTCGTACAACTCTATATCCACGATATCGTCGGCAGTGTCACGCGTCCGGTCAAAGAATTGAAAGGCTTCCAGAAAGTAGAGATCCCCGGTAACAGCAGGAAAACCGTCAGCTTTGTGATTACTCCGGAAGACCTGAAGTTTTACAACTATGACCTGAAGTATGATTGGGAAAGCGGAGATTTTGATATCATGGTCGGAACCAATAGCCGTGACCTGCAAAAGATAAAAGTAAATTGGCAAAAATAAAAGGTAAGCCCAAAGACAAGGTCAATCCATTGCCTTCGCTACTGCACCCTTACTTGATCAAACCGGAAGAAGAAGCCGGTGTAGATGAGGTGGGACGAGGATGTGGCGCCGGGCCTGTTGTGGCAGCAGCTGTCATACTACCTGCCCGTGTCAATATTCCGGGACTTCGTGATTCAAAAAAACTGAGTCCGCAGATAAGGAATTCTCTTAGTGAACAGATTAAGCAGTCAGCAGTGGCTTATTCTATCGCTATGGCAACAGTTGAAGAAATTGATAAAATCAATATTCTTCAGGCTACTTACCTTGCCATGGCCCGCGCCATTGAAGGTTTGAGTATAAAGCCGAAGCTACTGATTATTGACGGTAATCGGTTTGTCAATTCAACCGGGATAACATACCATACAGTGATCGGAGGAGATGATAAAGTACTTAGTATCGCCGCTGCGTCCGTCCTTGCCAAGACCTGGAGAGATGAGTATATGGCCGGACTTCACAAAGAATTCCCTCAGTACGACTGGTTGAATAATAAAGGATATCTTACGGCGGCTCACCGAAAGGCTTGCTTCATATATGGATTGACCATACACCACAGGTCTTCTTTTAAAGGCATGACGCCTGATGAATAAATAAAACAATCCTCGTTGATGGTCTTATGCCATTCCGGCGAGTGCTTTTTTCTGTTCCAGATATTCTTCAAATGTGGCCAGACTCTCTTTGATTCCGGATGGCAAAATCTCAATAATCCTGTTGGAAACAGTTTGCATCAACTGATGGTCATGACTGTTGAAGATAATGTTTCCCTTGAAATTTTTCATCCCGTCATTGAGCGTAATGATGGATTCGAGATCGAGGTGGTTGGTTGGGTCGTCCAGTAATAAGAAATTAGGATGTGCCAACATTATTTTTGAAAGCATACACCTTACTTTCTCGCCACCGCTCAATACACTGACCTTTTTGAATACCTCTTCACCTGAAAACAGCATCCGGCCGAGAAAGCCCCGAATAAACTGCTCATCTTTTTCTTCCGAAAACTGACGCAGCCAATCTACTAAGTCAAGGTCATTGGCACCCGTAAAATATGAAGAATTATCATTGGGGAGATAATCAAACGTTATCGTCTGACCCCATTCTATCGTACCGGTATCAGCTGATTCTTTGCCTGCCAGTATGTCAAAGAAAGTAGTCATGGCAACGGCTCTGTCGCAGATGATACCAATTTTATCCTCACTATTGACCGTAAAGCTTACATTCTCAAAGAGAGTGTTTCCGTTTTTATCCTTTTTGGAAAGGTTATCTACTTTTAGAAGGATGTCACCGGGTTGTCTTTCAGGAATAAAGGCAATATAGGGATAGCGACGGGTGGAGGGTTTAATTTCTTCGAGGTTGAGTTTTTCGAGTGCTTTTTTACGACTGGTAGCCTGGCGTGATTTGGAAGCATTGGCACTAAATCGGGCGATAAACTCCATCAATTCCTGTCGTTTATTCTCTATTTTCTTGTTGTTGATATCTGACTGGCGACGCATTATCTGGCTGGTTTCATACCAGAAGGTATAATTACCGGTAAAAATATTGATGGTACCAAAATCAATATCCACCATGTGTGTACAAATCATGTCCAGGAAATAACGGTCGTGAGATACCACGATCACTATATTTTTAAAGTCGGCTAAAAAGTCTGACAACCAGGTAATCGTCAACGCATCAAGGTCATTAGTAGGCTCATCAAGCAACAGATAATCCGGGTCGCCAAAAAGTGCCTGTGCCAGCAAGACCTTTACTTTGTCCGGACCTCTCAACTCCGACATCTGTGCATGATGCAGTCCGGTCGGAATACCCATGTTACTAAGAAGTTCGCCTGCATCACTTTCAGCAGTCCAGCCGCCCATCTCACCGAATTCCGCTTCGAGATCGGCAGCCCGTAAGCTTTCTTCTTCTGTAGCATCCGGATCCATGTAGATATTGTTTTTTTCAATCATTATATCGTACATCTTCCTGTGCCCCATAATCACCGTATCCAAAACGGTATATTCATTGAATTCCTGATGGTTCTGGCGTAGTACAGCCATCCTTTTGCCGGATTCCATGGATACACTACCTCTGTTGGCCGGGATCTCTCCGGACAAAATCTTCAAAAAAGTGGATTTCCCGGCACCATTTGCACCAATGACGCCGTAACAGTTGCCTTGTGTAAACTTCAGGTTGACGTCCTCAAAAAGGATTCTTTTACCATATTGAAGCGCTAAATTCTGTACCGTAATCATGCTTTACTTTTTTGAAAATTCGCGCAAAGGTACAAAAAAGTAAAGACAATTTCTGCTTCAGGTGTTTACACATCCAATCGTGCAAATACAATGTCTGTCAACGATTTATTTTCTGGTATCCTCGATCTTTTTAAAAGAAGTAATAATTCCCTTAATGAGGGAGGAACTGAATCCCTGGTGCTCCATCTCATTAAGTCCTGCAATGGTACATCCTCTGGGTGTCGTCACCTTGTCTATCTCCTGCTCCGGGTGTGTCTGACCCTTGATAAGCAGTTGTGCTGCTCCTTTCACGGTTTGATTGGCAATTTTACTGGCAGTAGCCGCATCAAAGCCTATTTCTATTCCTCCCTGAACCATGGCACGGATAAACCTCATCACATAGGCTATTCCACATGCCCCCAACACAGTTGCACCATCCATAAGATCTTCCCGAATGACAATTACTTCACCAATTAATTCAAACAACGGCACGATTTGTTCCAGCCTGCTCATAGCCAATGAATCTCCGCCACATACACAAGTCAGCGATTCACCCACGCCTGTAGCAGTATTGGGCATTGCCCTTAATACGGGAAGGTCCGGATTTACCTTATTTTTGATAACATCCAGGGTAATTCCTGTTGCCAGAGAAACGAGAATTTTATCTCCGGTTAATTCAGGTCCCAACTCTCCTAATAACGACTCTACCAAATACGGTTTGACAGCCAGAAGTACAATATCGGCTTCTTTAACTGCTGACTTATTGTCCGGAGTAATCTCCACCTGATGTTCACGCAAAGATTCGAGCAGTTCGACTCTTTGTCTGGTGGCGATGACCCGATATAAATGAGCATGATGAGCCATAATACCTTTCGCAATGGCGCTTCCCAAGTTGCCACACCCGATGATAGCAATAGTCTTTTTCATGATTTATTTTTTTGCATGTCGCAAAGTAAATCAAGTATTCCATTTTTCAAAAAGAATCAACCGGCAAATAGATTTGCTTCCGAAAAAATAAAAAATAAGCACCTGTCAGATTCCAAGTCAGTCATCATTTTTTCATAATCATTTTACTTTGTGTCAACCCCTGTTCATTGGTGATTTTTACAACATAAACACCTTCTTTTACTCCTTTCAGATCTAATTCAATTGACGGACCAAAATGTGTATTTCTTTCGATAACTTTCCCCATCAGTTCCAATAACTCGACCGTAGTTTTTCCATTTATGCCCTTGATTAAGGTAAAATCCCGTGCAGGATTTGGATATACGATCCAGTCTGCTCCACCATTAAATGATTGCTGTCGGATGATAGAGTACTGATATCCGCCATCCTTGTCAAGAATTTTTATACGGTAATAGTTATTGCCGTCTGCAGGATTCATATCTGTATAAGCATATACCAATTCTCTGTTTTCATAAAAGGTTTTGGTACGTGCCGGAACAAATCCGATCTTTGTCCAGGGCAAACTATTACTTTTCCTTTCTACTTCATATCCGATGCAATTTTTTTCATCTGTTACCCGCCAGTGGAGAATAGTCGATTTATTTTCCTTTTTTGTTTCAAAATTTTTCAACACAACCGGCAAAATGATACCACATTCAGGTGTTGAACTTCCATTAACCAGACCATCAGAAAGGCAGTTGAGATAACATTCCAGATTGGTATAACCGGATATGCCGGTAATGGCGACTGACAAATCTGTTCCATTATGGTCCTGTACCTCAGGATTCAGCCCTTGTGCCATCTCCCAATAATCCGGCATACCATCTTCATCTGTATCGTCAGGGGCTGTGGGAGGAGTAGTTGTGATAAAGGCATCATGGAAGTAATCCGTACCATCGACCGGATGAGGGTCAATAGTCATTTGAGCAATCGGATTGATCAGACGTCTGTCCATCGAATCTCTCGGGAAAGCACCGCAATTATTCACGATATAATCCGGCAAATCCGTCGCCGGTGTATAGGTTATTTCAGGAAAATTATGGCGGGATGACAGTTGTTGGGCAACTCCCATATCAGTATTTGGATGATTTTCGGGAAGATAGAAGTCATTGCAACAATAAAACAACTGATAGTCCGAATAATCCGGATAAATGTTCATCTTATTGCCTGAACCATATATCTGATTGGAAGCATATTCCAAAAATCTGTGTTCCATCATTCCGAAGGGGAAGGTTAATCTCCCATACAAATAATTATTAACCCAATTTAGGTGCAAAAAGAAAGAATAATCTTCGCCTGATGGATCAATATTGGCTCCGTACCATACATAATTTTGTGGGTCCCAGAGTAAATTATCTGACAGTTCAATCTGTAAGGGAGCTGAACCGCAATAAGGAGACTCGCAGATAATCTCAGGCAATCGTCCGGCAATTCTATTCCAAGTATTATGGTGAATACTCAACTTGTCCTGAGGATGTTCCGGAGTGGAATAATTGATGAGCATTCCACCATAGATATAGTGCGGTCCCACTGTTTCAGACAGCATACAGTTCTGGATGGTGACATCGTGAGACTGAGATACCTGAACACATTCGTCCCGCGCATTGGCAAACGAACAATGGTCAACTATGATATTGCTTGCACCATCAAGCCTCATACCATCATCCAGTACATAGTTGTCGGAAGGAATAATCTCCGGGTCGTGCGGTCTCGAGCGGAGATGTCTGACGATGATATTATCCCCTGAGCCACCGGATTCATATACCTGATCTACTATAAATCCCCGCGTAATAATACCGCCCGGTGATGTTTGACCGGCTATGGTTACGTCGCCTTCTCTCAGTTCTGCAGCCGCATCGATGACGCCACTTACTTTAAACATAATATATCTTGGTCCGGGGGTTGAAAGGGCTTCATTAAAGCTTCCGGGACCGCTTGCATTTAAGTTGGTTACATAAATTACAGAGCCTCCTCTACCCCCAGTCGCCTTAGCTCCAAACCCCTCTGCTCCGGGGAAGGAAGGGATGTCCTGAGAAAATAAAATCTGCCCTGAAAGGAAAAAATAAAATAATAGTAAAATGTTATAAGGTTTCATATACCTACTTTTAAAAATTAATATGGCTGATTAAAAATTCCAAATAAAATACCGGTCAAATGCAGGATGAGGGTGATGAACGGGTATTATGCCAGGATCATCCGCACAATGTCATTTCTGTGTATCAAATTAATACCGCTAAGCTCATCAAAAATTGCCCGGTGTGTATGTATTTCATCATAGGGTTACTCGAATGGGGAAATTCAGTTGTGATGAATAAATTATATTGTAGGATACCGTCATATTGATACTGCACACATTTATTCAATCACTTCAGTAAAGTTAAAACTTTGAAGCAGTGATAACAAAAATAATTTTACAATTTATCAAAAATACTAGTTTTTCACTACGTTTCTTGATTTCTGCATCCCTAAAAATACCGATATTTTAAGACGGGAAGGCTTATCAAATAGCCGGTTTAAAGTTATGATCATCGTTATCTGGTATACATCTTATCGTAAAGTTCTTTAAACTCATAACGTCCTGTCAGATTGTATTGGTAAGCTGCCAGGCGAAGGGCTTTATCACGCTGGTCATTGAAGTAATATGCTATAATAAGGTTATGGTTTGCTCTCGAGATATTTTTTTGTTTTTCAATTGAACCTATATTGGAGGTCAGGTACTCAACGGCATTTCTAAAATCGGATTTTTTGATCAATTTGCCAGAATTTTTAACAATTTCGTCACCTTTTACGTAAAAATCCCAGTAGGATTTGATTTCTTCGGGATTAATATCCCTTATGAAAACGGCACTAAGCTTTCTCCCGAGGGTAGAAGCAGTGACGACTTCAGTGGTATCCATCTGAAGATTTACACTTTGACGATCCAATCCTTCGGTTTCATAGGTATTTTCCGTATATTGCGGAAAGGTAAGTAATACAGTGCCTGACTTAACTTCATAAAGCCTCCAATAAGTTTTGAGTGAAATTTCCCTTTTACCGGATACCGCAATGATGGTATATTTCTTTCCATACGGATCCAACTGGCTTTTTTTAATGTCCTTATAAGTCCTGGTCTCGGAAAATTCAAATTGTTCAAGAGACAATACACCAGCCATATTCCCGGCGATTTCTTGCAATCTTTTTTGGTCCATTTTTTCGGCTACTCCGTCTTTTCTTCCTTCATTCAGAGGTGATAAAACTTTTTTGGAAGAAACAGGGAGCCCGGATTTAATGGCATTTATATAATCAATACGTGCTTGATCAGCAGGTGTAATCACATCCTTCATAGAATTGGAAAATCCTGTTTTTTCAACAGACCGATCAATAAGTGCAATCGAATTAAGGTGTGATGGTAATTGATATCTCGGAGCGATCACCTTATCTACCTGGGTAAGTGTGGAGGTCTTACATCCAATCAATCCAAAAAAAGAGATAACAATAAGCAAAAAAGACTTCGTCAGGTTATGCATCACTTATAATTAGTTTTAAAAATAAATGCAGGTTTTATGAGGTTAAATTAAGGAAAAAATACTCGTTGAGCCTATTTTTTCCAGAAATCATTCCCCGGAATTTTATTAAGTCTTGTGTGTTAACGCAGCGGTAGTCCCGGTCGTCCGGAATTTCTAGTTTCGATTTTATGAATACCAAAATAACATTAGTTCGCCTCTACAAGGTTTAATACTGTTTTAATCCATCATATTATCGTAAGGTCGCTATTAACGAGGTTTATTTATTGGATATTTTAGTCTTTACTTTGCATATAGTTCTGAATTAATGTATCAAATATTTCGGGACTCAAATGCTATTGATCTAATCATTCTATAGAGGTGACAGCAAAATTTTATTTTATGCAAGGTAAAATCGGGCTTACAGATTAACTTTTTTTAATTGTATTATACCGGGAAAATCGACAGATAATCCATCATCCTTCGGTTTTTTCATTTAAATAGAAAAAGCACTGCTCCATCCACCCGGCTACTTTCCGATTTTGCCGGTTAACAGGACAGAGCAGTGCTCAGCAACTTAAAATTTTTGTTTATGCGTGTTCGATACTTGGATGGTATCGTTTAACCCGATGGAGGGTGTTACGGTCAGTGTGGTGCATTTCACTTCCTGTCGCCTTTAAGTCGAGTACCAAGTCAGAAGTATAGCTTAAAGTACCATCGTCATTGAAAGTAAATTTGCTGGTAAAGGCTTTTGCCCTTGCTCTTTCCATCAAATATTTATTTTGAGACAGTCCGTAGTCCGGAGCACCGGGTACTGCCACAAACTTCAAAGTTTTATCCCTTGGACCTGCATCTCCGCCAGCCAGGATTGCCAGCCCGCGAGGCACGGCAAAACATCTGATGACTTGACCGTTTGCCTTATCCCACAATAAATATCCAACTTCATCGTGAAAAGGGTCCATTGCTTCCTCGCCATGTCGCCATGCAACCATCTGATAGTTTAGCCCATGCATAATTTGCTGTCCGTTTTCTACAATGGGAATCGGTTTAAACCATGCACGTTCAAAGTAACTCGTTTCTGAAATTATGTCATCCTGGTTGTGATATGAACGATCCACACCTACGTTTCCTTCCCATTCGCCGACAAACGGAGTCAGAGGGCCAAGTTTCTGTGGTCCTAATATTTCTGAATTTGACATTTTAAATTGTTTTTATGAATGAATAAATTTTATCTGATTGATGAATAGAATGTCCTAAATAAAAAAACTTGAATTTAACTCTTCTTTAATCCTAAACCAATTTGATTGATTCCGGTTCAAATTTTGAATCGGCTTATCGAGTAAAGTTACATTTATATTGTTGTCTTTTTCAAAAAATCCTTAATATTTTGTCGATAATAAGCCTATCCTGTAATCTTAGAAAACTTATGCCCTATACTGATAGCTTATGTCAGCAAAACCGCTTAAGAAAGTTTATTGATGTACCAAAGCCATTCGACCTTACAGGCGCCTCAATGAAAGGTTTTTATTCCAATTGTCAATTTTCCACAGGAAAACCGGGATTTCTGCTTTGGTCCAACATTATCCATAATAATGCAAACCATATTCTAACCAATTAATTAATTAATTAATTAAATAAACTTTACAAAACATTGATATATACAACTATAATAAGTTATTGCTCATTCTTTTGAATCATACCGAATTTTCATTTATTCTTCAAATTAAAAATTTTATTCAATCTAAATTTATTGTAATTAATACATGTTGATGGAATAAATTTATTTTCGCGTTTAAATTTATATAAGTATGGCTTCAGGTTTTTTTGCTGTTTTGGATGATATCGCTGCACTCATGGACGATGTAGCATTGACAAGTAAGATAGCAACTCAAAAAACAGCAGGCATCCTCGGTGATGACCTCGCCGTCAACGCCGAAAAGGCGACCGGGTTTCTGGCATCCCGTGAAATTCCAGTATTGTGGGCTATTACCAAAGGTTCATTTGTGAATAAACTGATTCTTGTACCGACAGCTTTGGCACTGAATCATTACTTTCCCGTAGCCATTGTTTACATCCTTATTTTGGGAGGATGTTATCTTGCTTATGAAGGAGCCGAAAAAATTGTTGAATTTATTTTTCACCGCAATGAATCTCATGTCCACGAAGAAATGATATCAGACAAGCCGGATCTCGCAGCCGAGAAAGATAAAGTCAGAAAAGCTATCATGACTGACTTTATTTTATCTGTTGAAATAGTTATCATCGCCCTGAGTACCGTTTTAAATAAAAACCTCACCATGCAGATCCTGACTGTTTCTATCGTGGCTATCGTGGCGACCATCGGTGTTTACGGCATTGTTGCACTGATAGTGCGAATGGACGATGCAGGTTTTTTTTTAGTTAAGTCAGCTAAAAAGAAAAATTTCAAATTTTATATCGGTAAAATGCTGATTAAGGCCCTGCCCGTCATCATAAAAATCTTGGGAGTTGTTGGAACTATTGCTCTTTTGACTGTCTCGGGCGGAATATTCATCCATGGCATTGAATATTTACATTATCTCTGGCCGGCAATGCCTGTCTTATTAAAAGAACTGATTCTTGGATTGAGTATAGGTATGATTCTTGTAGGAATCATCACCCTGTGTAAGTATTTGTTTAAGCTATTTAAACCTAAAACAACTATCTAAATTTATCTCATATACTCCGGTTTGCTATTTTTCCGATTCTATGGAGCTGATTTTATCTGATGCTGCTTATGATTCAGATATTATATTTGTCAGATAAACAAAAGGTGCTGGAAGGTGTGAAAAGAATTTTTTTAACCGCATTTATACTCGTCTCTTATTATACAACCCATTTTGGCCAGATACCTGCTGATCATTTAATTTCTTTTGACCGACCGGCCTCACATTTCACTGAAAGCCTGCCCCTGGGCAATGGAAGACTCGGTGCCATGATATTCGGTGGAACAGCAAGAGACAGAATAGTCCTCAACGAAATTTCGATGTGGAGCGGAGGTCCACAGGATGCAGATAACCGGGAAGCGTTCCGGTATCTTCAGCCAATCAGAAATGCCCTACTTGCCGGTGACAATCAAACTGCTCAAAAGCTGCTGCAAGAACATTTTGTGGCAAAGGGACCCGGATCCGGTAATGGCAGAGGCGCACACGAGAAGTACGGTTGTTATCAGGTATTGGGCGATTTACTAATCAACTGGTTTGACACAATAACGCCTGTCCGTCAATATTCCCGCCGGCTTGATCTGAGAAATGCCGTGGCTACAACAAGTTATTCAAGGGGAAGGACTACATATCAACAGGAAGTATGGACCGATTTTGTTCGGGATATCTTCTTCATACGCATCACTGCAAGTAAAAAAAAAGTCTTCAATTTAGCCTTGCTCTGCATCGTGCTGCCGAAGCGTTTATATCAACTTCTCCGGGTACCATACTCATGCAGGGTCAGCTTCCTTCCGGCAAGGACAAGGGTTTGAAATTTGCTGCCATCGCAGCGGTTGAAGTAAAAGGTGGCGCTGTCAGTGAAAACCGTGGAGAGCTGGTGATTAATGGTGCCGATGAATGCATTATCCGTATCTCTGCAGCGACCAATTATAACATACATCTGGGAGCTACGGATTCAACAGATGTTGTAAAAAAAGCAAAGCATTATCTTGATTCCGCGAGGAGTATTTCATGGCAGGATGCGCAAAAATCAAGTATTAATGCTTACCAAAAACTTTACAACCGATGCCAATGGTCTCTGGCAGGAGGCTCCCAAAAAGACAATAGAACCACGCAAAGAAGACTGATTGACTATGCAGAAGGATACAGCGATAATCAATTGGCAGTGCTCTATTTTAACTTCGGTAGGTATCTGCTCATTTCATCTTCCCGTCCGGGCTGCCTCCCTGCAAATTTGCAGGGTTTATGGGCAGAAGAGTATCAGACGCCATGGAATGGTGATTATCATCTCAATATCAACCTTCAAATGAATTACTGGCCGGCAGAAGTGACCAATCTAAGCTCTGCCGCCCAACCTCTTTTCCACTTCATTTATTCACTGGTGAAAAACGGTGAAAAAACTGCCCGTGCATATTACGGTGCCCGGGGATGGGTAGCGCATGTCATCAGTAATCCCTGGTACTATACGTCCCCGGGAGAAGGCGCAGAATGGGGCTCAACCCTGACAGGCGGAGCGTGGCTTTGTTCGGCTATTTACGAGCATTTTCGCTTCACACGGGACACTTCCTTTTTAAAGATGTATTACCCGGTGCTAAAAGGTTCGGCTCAGTTTTTACAATCTATCTTAATTTATGACCCACTTCACGACTGCCTGGTAACGGCTCCTTCCAATTCACCTGAAAACACATACATTATGCCCAACGGTTTCAAAGGCAACACCTGCATGGGTCCGACGATGGACATGCAGATATGCCGGGAAATCTTCAGAGCTTGCGCTGATGCCGCCGAAATACTGAAGATTGATTCCTTGTGGTCAGATACGCTGAAGTCTATCATTCCCCATCTGGCGCCGGATAAAATCGGTGCTGCCGGAGATCTGAATGAATGGCTCGACGACTGGCAAGACGCAGAACCTCATCACCGACATGTCTCCCATTTATACGGACTATATCCTTACGATGAGATATCGCCTGAAAAAACACCCCGACTCGCTGAGGCTGCCCGCCTGACCCTTACTCAGAGAGGAGATAGCGGTACAGGATGGAGCATGGCGTGGAAGGTCTGTTTTTACGCCAGATTGAGAGAAGGCAATCACGCCTTAAAATTGCTCAAACAGCTGTGGAAACCAACGGAGATTAACAAAACTTCATCCGGCACCTATCCCAATCTCTTCTGCGCTCACCCGCCTTTTCAAATCGATGGGAACCTGGGCGCGACGGCAGGAATCGCAGAGATGCTACTCCAAAGCAATGAAGGAAATATCTTTCTCTTACCCTCCTTGCCTGATGAATGGGATACCGGAAAGATTACCGGCCTGTGTGCCAGGGGCAACTTTGAAGTGTCTATGACCTGGAAAAATGGCAGACTTGTCAATGCAGATATCCTTTCAAAATCCGGCGGAACGTGTACAATTCATTATTCCGGAAAGAATATCCCCTTACATACAAGTCCTGATAAGCACTACAAATTGAGCCTGAATGATTTTAAATAAAATTTAAGAATATCTGAAATAGTCAAGTTTTTAAATATAATTATTTGATAAATAATATATTATATATTTAACAAATACAATATTTTATATTCTTCCAATCTTTCGAATCAATTTGAGATGCCAAGTGATTGCATATTAATCTGACAATATCATCAACTTGTCAAAATATCGTACCTTTGCGCCGTCAATTTTTATCAACTAACTGTTTATGAGACTCATTGCAAGAGATCTGATGAAGATATACGGCAAGCGCCGGGTTGTCAAGGGAGTTTCAGTCGATGTCGAACAAGGTGAAATCGTCGGTCTGCTGGGTCCCAATGGTGCCGGTAAAACCACCTCATTTTATATGATTGTCGGATTTATCAAGCCCAACGGCGGTAGAGTCATTCTGGATGAGGAAGAGATTACCGGCCTGCCCATGTACCGCCGTGCCCAGAAAGGTATCGGGTATCTGCCTCAGGAAGCTTCCGTCTTTAGAAAATTAAGTGTTGAAGACAATATTAAGGCCGTCCTCGAAATGATGCCATATACTGCGGCACAACAAAAAGAACGGCTTGAATCCCTGCTGGATGAGTTCGGACTGCACAAGGTCCGCAAAAATAACGGTGACACCCTGAGTGGCGGCGAAAGAAGAAGGTGTGAAATAGCCCGGGCACTGGCATCTGATCCCAAGTTTATCCTCCTGGACGAACCCTTTGCAGGCATCGACCCCATCGCCGTAGAAGATATTCAATACATTGTGGCAAAACTAAGGACCAAAAACATCGGCATCCTGATTACCGACCATAATGTCCAAGAGACCTTGTCAATAACCGACCGCTCCTATCTAATGTTTGAGGGGAGCATCCTGAAGGCCGGCACTGCGGAAGAATTAGCAGCGGATGAACAGGTACGTAAGGTATATTTGGGGCAAAATTTCGAACTAAGAAGAAAGGTCATCGACCTCAGTGTAAAGAAAGAAATAAGGGAGGGGGTTTGATGAAATACTTAGGCATTGCCTTGCTTTTATGCACGATGATATACAGTTGCAATGAAGAAGGGGACAAGATGGCTCCCGGTGAGAGGTACACAGTCGATACCCTGATGTTTCATGAATATCGTACCATTGACTCTCAAGTACAGGTTGAATGTAATAAGATAACACAGGAAATATTCAAAAAAGCTTACGACAGCCTGTTGCGCATCAGAGTAAAAGACATTCGTATGATAAAGGGCAATGGTCTTCCTCCTCAAAAAAACCAATTTCCCGAAGCTCTCAACAAGCTGGAGCGACTTGAGCATCGGGACGACGCCAAAATTCAGGATCCTGTCAAACCAACTGTCAAAAAACAATAATCCAACAGGACAAACCACAACTATGAATAGAATAATCGGACTTATATTTATTCTGTCTTTGTTAGCAACCTCCGTTTTTGTAGGTATGTCAGCCGGTGAGCCCACACCATCAAATGGCCTGTCCAAGGCTGCTCTGAAGGAAATAGAGCGAAGAAAAGAAGCTTATAAAAAGAAAAAACTGGACGAATGTTATGCCAATGCCTTGAACAATGTGGCTCAAATGGTGGACTCGGCACTCCTTGAGCAAGCATTGTTTATAGGAGCCGATACCATGTCACGCCCAGATCGTCCGGATCGACCCATTACGGAGACTTTTTCTTCCAATATCGAGCATCTGCCTATCAGGCCATGGTTAAAAAAGAGTGATTTTATAAGTCCCTTCCAAAAAAAAGATACCTTTGCGGTAGATTCGCTAAAAATCAGGGACAGTATGAAATAAGGTCTGACCACGAAGACAGGAAATTATAGCACCTGGACCAAAGGGTCTATCCATAATTCACCTGCGCAGAAGCCGAATATAAACGCTTCTTCAAACAAAAAAAGCCGGTTGTCACGACATTCGTGTGGTGATTATCTGAATAATAAGAATAATAACCAATGTGCCCGAATACCGGCATCTACAACAAATTTTTACATGGAAATAACCACATTTGAAGAATTAAACCTCGATGAGAGTTTACTCAAGGCACTGAAAGCCATAGACTATACCGTTCCCAGTCCCATTCAGGCACGAGCCATTCCGGTAGCACTGACGGGAGTGGACCTTATCGGCCAGGCACAGACCGGAACAGGTAAGACGGCTGCATTCGGTATTCCAATGATTCAGAATATCACCAAAGAAGGCAAATTTCCAAAAGGCCTTGTCCTGTGCCCTACTCGCGAGCTATGCATTCAGGTCACCAATGAGTTGAAAAAACTCGCTTACTATACCCGCAATGTCACCGTCTTTGCCATCTATGGCGGCGACCCCGTCAACCCCCAGATCAAAGCCCTCAAGACAGGTGTCGATATCGTGGTAGGTACACCGGGCAGGGTGATGGACCACATCGATCGGGGTACGCTTGTACTGGCAGATTTGGAAATACTGGCACTGGATGAAGCCGATGAGATGTTGAATATGGGATTTCGTGAAGATCTGGAAAGTATTCTGGAATCGGTCCCGGAGGAAAGACAGACAATCCTGTTTTCTGCTACCATGCCTAAAGCAATCCTCGACATCACCCACAACTACCAGAAAAATCCGCAACTGATCAAGGTCACTCCCACCAACCTCACCTCTGCCAACGTCGAACAATACTTTATTGATACAGATCTTAATAACAGACTGAAAATACTGACCTTCCTTTTGAGTGCCGACGACTATGCCCAGGCAATAGTCTTCTGTAACACCAAAGCAAAGGTAGATGAACTGACCAATGAACTGGCAGAAAATCAAATTAAAAATGATGTCTTACACGGTGACTTAAGTCAGGAGAAACGAAATAGAATTCTCAACAAGTTCCGCAAAGGTGAATTTAAAGTCCTGGTGGCGACTGACGTGGCAGCCCGAGGCATTGATGTGCCTAATGTTGACCTGGTGTGTAATTATGACATATCCTTCGATCCAGAATATTATGTCCACCGTATTGGCCGGACAGGAAGAGCAGGAAAGGAAGGCAAGGCCTACAGTTTTGTTGCAGGATCAAGAGATAAAAGACTGCTAAGGCAGATAGAAAGCTTTGCCAAGGTTAAGATAGAACAATACCGGCTTCCAAGCCCGGCCGATCTGGCTAAAAGTGAGGTGGACCAGGTCAGAAAGCAAGTGGAATCAACGATTGAAGCCGGAAAGGAAAAAGTTTATCTGAATCTTGCTGCCGAAATGATTCCTCCGCATTATGATCCGGTACAGGTTATTGCGGCACTTTTGACTCGTATCATTCCACCCGGCAAACATGACTGGCTTAAATCGCTCCAGACGCCAAAAGACAATGACAGAGGCAGAAGGTCTCGTTCTGATAGAGATAGAGATAGAGACAGGAATTATTCGGCTGAAAAGAATAAATCACGGGATAAAGATAAGTTTGGTCGCCGCAGTGATCGGAAAAAAGATGACTTTAACCGTTCAAAGCCTGAAAGCAATAATCCATTTAATTCAGCCAAAGGTTCAAAAACCAAAAAAGACAAGGAAAGGGATAACAGAAAGAATAAAAATACTGAATCAGGAGAGCCTACTCTGGAAGAAATCCTTGCAGGTCTCGGTCTGGACTCATTTGGTCGTCAGGTTAAGCCCTCTAAATCCAAATCTTCTTCTGAAAATCAGGGAAAAAAGTCCAAAAAATCAGATAAATCATCGGAAACGATGTCTGACGCTGATTTCTTTGAAAACCTTGAATTTCGGGCTGCCCCAAGAAAGAAGAAAAAGAAGAAATAATAGATTCTACTCCCGAAACATATATTCTCCCATTATATTTTAATCCTTTATCAGGATTAATAAGATAAAGGCTGTTTAACATTTTAAAAAGAAGTAAATCTGAACTTCGATGCAGATAATAATGTTAAGATAATTACGTTTTGTATGGTTACTGTTTCACTTTTTTATGAATATTATTTAAAAGGTAAACAGAAGTGTTCGGATAAGATTACACAAGGAATAAAAAATACTAACTTAAAAAATTTATAAAATGAAATGCCCTAATTGTAATATTAATCTGGTCATGACCGACCGGAGTGGCGTAGAGATTGATTACTGTCCTGAATGTCGTGGTGTATGGTTAGACAGGGGCGAATTGGATAAGATTATAGAGCGTTCGGCTCAAAGTATTCAACCAAGTCGTTCTATCGAATACCATGAAAGGCCTGCTTATCGAAAAGATGATGACTATCGGTACAAGAAAAAGAAAGGTTTGCTTGGCGAATTATTCGATTTTTAATGCAGAATCATCATTCGTATAAACAAAATCTATTATATAAATTACCAGAACTTCCCAGCATACAATCAATAATTCAAACTTAATGAATTCCTGCTGAAATCGGGGCTTAATGTGGTAATTTTTCAAAACTAAAACACAAAATAGATTGGATGCAATCATAGAGACTTTCCGGCATCTGTTAGATGCAGACTGGATTATGAGAAATGGAGGACTGTATCTGGTTCTCCTGATTTTATTTATAGAAACGGGCGTTTTTTTCGGATTTTTCCTGCCCGGCGATCCCCTTCTTTTTATTTCAGGGATGGTGATAGCCTCGGCCAATCAGGCACATTATCCGTATAGTGCAGAATTATTAAATCTGCCTTTCTGGATGATACTGTTTGTTCTTTCGACTTTCCTAGGCAATTTCTTCGGATATTGGTTTGGGCATCGGTTTGAGTATTTATTCAGCCGTCCTGAGGGAACCTGGTTTATCAAGAAAAAGCATTTCGAAGCAGCCCGGGAGTTTTACGAAAAAAAGGGTGGTTTTACCATTGCAATTGCCCGTTTTCTTCCCATCATTCGTACCTTTGCTCCCATCATCGCCGGAACAGTTAGAATGGATATGAAAAGATTTACTTTTTTCAACCTGATTGGTGCCGCCTTATGGGTGGGAAGTTTGGTGACGCTCGGTTATATACTGGGTGAAAATCCCTGGGTGCAAAAAAATCTGGAATATGTCATCCTCGGACTCATCATCATCGTGACCGCTCCCGTAATTATGCAATTATTTCGGGGTAATCAAAGAAAGTTCAGGCCCGAAACCCATTAAACAATACACAGAATATGGCTCTCTGGATTATATTTATCGGATTTATCGTCTTAGCTTTAGCTATAGACCTGGGAATATTCAATAAATCACCCCATGAAATCAAAACCAAAGAAGCAGCTACCTGGTCTATCATCTGGGTAACAGTAGCATTGTTGTTTTCCGGAATCATATATCTTTCCTTCGAACATGGATGGATAGACAATCCGACACATCTATCCCCTACCAATGCCGTGATGAAATATATCACCGGCTATCTTATAGAGCTTTCGCTTAGTGTGGACAATATATTTCTGATAGCTCTGGTATTTTCATCCTTTTCCATACCAAAAAAATATCAGCATGAAGTCTTGTTTTACGGCGTCTTAGGAGCCATTGTTTTTCGGGCCATCATGATAATTTTCGGTGTAGCTCTGATCAATAAATTTACATGGGTAATCTATGTCTTCGGCGTATTTCTAATTGTAACGGCACTTAGGATGCTTTTCACGCATGACAAGCCTCAAAATCCGCGAGATTCTAAAATATATAAGTGGATAAAAAAGGTATATCCTGTATCCAACAAAGTATATGGTGACAAATTTTTCATCCGAAAAAGAGGCATTACCTTTGCCACCCCACTGTTTGTGACCCTGATTATCATTGAGCTTACCGACCTGTTTTTTGCCATCGACAGCATTCCGGCCATCTTAGCTATCACTGCAGATCCGTTTATTGTCTTCAGTTCGAATATTCTGGCAGTAATGGGACTCCGATCCATGTTTTTCCTGATTGTAGGTATGCTGGATAAATTTACCTACATCTCCTACAGCCTGATAGTTATCCTTGCCTTTGTCGGTGTCAAAATGTTGCTCTCGCACCATGTAGATATCCCTGACTGGCTTTCTCTGGGAGTTATAGTCCTGGCGCTTGCAGGCGGAATGCTTGCTTCCAAATTGATTAAAAAAGAGGTGGACGAACCGATGCCGGAATAAGATTGCCATTCATTGCAGGTTTGACAGAATCGACCTGGTTGTTTACGCCAAAAGCCAGTCAATATACCAACAAGCCAATCCGTTAATCGTGGATACCTGTCATCTTTAATGGCCGGCTCATCAAGATATCCAAATGTTTTATTTTAATCTGATTATCGTTAATATATGATATTTTTATCTCGCTTTTGGCAGGATATGTATAGATACATGGATTACACACTATGCTAACTTCTGTCAGGCAGTCATAGTTTTTCAACCATATTTCCAATTGTTTCAACTTGATGGCATCATCAGTGGAAGGGTTTTGTTTCGAACAAAAATCATTTATTACTTTAGCTACATTGTTATAATCTTCCGAATGGATATATATACAAAATAAAGGGTTTAGACCAAGGTTGAATTTTACCTTATTACAGCTGATAGAAAATAATATTATCGGCAAAAACAATCCTAAAATAGAGATTCTTCTTTTCATAAGTTTTTATACTTCAGTCTGAAATATAAACGTAGAATCAACTGTAATCGTTAGAATCAACAGGTGTTAATAGGTCGGCTTAAACCGGTTTGAGCAATTTATTTTGTTCTAGATGCTCGTAAAATGTCCACTTATCCAGATATACCACCGGCTTATCCGTATGAGCTATCAGAACCATATCCGACTGATCTTGTGAAAATATCTTGTAACATGTCATCCAGTTGGTATCTGCAGGAAGTAAGGGGACCTGTTTCAGTTTAAACATGGATACCGGATGATAAAGGTCTCCGGATTCGGCGATCTTGCCCCTTGATATACTTCCGATTACCTGTCCACCCTCGTACACCGGGAAAAACTGCTGGTCAGAATATTTGAGCAATTCCTTACAATTAACGATGAGGTCATTGTCCTGAAATGAGTCAAACTCTGTTGTTCCAAGACCATCCAGGGTGGATGTCTGCATGATATTCTCAGACTTGGTAAAACGATATTCCATATAGGCACTCTGAAAGATAAAGAGCCCGATGAGTGCCAGTATAAAATTGCCATTATAAAGGCCAAACACAATAAAAAGAATACTAAAAACCTGCCCTGTACGTGCAGCTATCAGGGTAGCCTTGACCTTGCTTGCCTTCATAGCTATCAAGCTACGCAATACCCTTCCGCCATCCATCGGAAATACCGGTAACAAGTTAAACACAACCAGGACAATATTCGTCAGCATAATCATACTCACGAATTGGGTAGGTCTGCCTGAAAAGTCATAGGCATTATCGACGTCGATATTCAGCGGATGGACGTCAAAGCCGAATGCCAGGATTAAATACAGCAGACCGGCAATAACAACATTGACTAAGGGTCCTGCTATTGCTACGACCAGTTCCTGAGCCGGCTTATCGGGCATCCTGAGCAGACGGGCAATTCCTCCCAATGGTGTCAGTGTGATGTCTGCTGTCTTTATTCCATAGCGTCTGGCAGCGAGTGCATGTCCATATTCATGCAGGACAACACAAAGGAAAAGACTCATCATAAACAAGCCAAACCACAGTGCCCCGATGAGCCCCATATTGTCCTGATGACTTGTATAGATTATATAGAATAAAATATATCCAAAGGTCCAATGTATCTTGACAGGGATACCAAAGTACGTACCCACATAAAGTGAACCTTTTTCAAAGACAGACAATGCTCAGATAGTTTTTATTGAACTATACAACGTAACCCGGCTGATATAGTTCACCATTGATGACACTGCGGGCGATAACTAATTTCTGAATCTCGCTGGTACCTTCGTATATCTGAGTAATTTTGGCATCCCGCATCAGGCGCTCGACGTGATACTCTTTGACATAACCGTATCCGCCGTGAATCTGTACGGCTTCGACAGTATGACGCATCGCTACATCTGAAGCCATCAGTTTGGCCATGGCAGCAGAAGTTGTATAATCCATGTGCTGATCTTTCATCCAGGCAGCTCTATGAATCATAAGTCTGGCGGCCTCTATCTCCGTGGCCATATCTGCCAGTTTGAAGGCTATGACCTGGTGATTGTATATTTCTTTTCCAAATGATTTGCGCTCCTTACTGTATTTGGTAGCGAGTTCAAAGGCGCCCTGAGCGATACCAAGAGCCTGAGAAGCGATACCAATACGGCCTCCTGAGAGAACTTTCATGGCAAATTTAAATCCGAATCCATCCACCCCTATTCTGTTTTCCTTAGGCACTTTAACATCATTGTACATAATAGTATGCGTATCAGAGGAGCGGATGCCCAGCTTGTCTTCCTTAGCGCCGATGACGACACCATCCCAGTCAGTTTCGACGATAAAGGCATTAATTCCGCGATGATTTAATTCAGGATGTGTCTGAGCTATAACAAGGTGGATCTTGCTGCTGCCACCGTTGGTTATCCAGTTTTTCGTACCATTGAGCAGATAGTAGTCGCCCATATCCACTGCTGTTGTGCGCTGGCTGGTTGCATCCGAACCGGCTTCCGGCTCACTCAGGCAAAATGAACCGATTATCTGCCCTGTTGCAAGGCGTGGCAGATATTTTTGTTTTTGCTCTTCCGTACCATATTCTTCCAGGCCCCAACACACCAAGCTATTGTTAACAGACATGATGACGCTGCAGCTATTGTCCACTTTAGAAATTTCTTCCATAGCCAGTGCATAGCTGATGGTATCCATTCCGCCACCACCGTATTCGGGAGAGACCATCATTCCCAGAAATCCCAACTCGCCCATCATACAGACCTGTTCGGCAGGGAAAGTCATGTTTCTATCTCTTTCAATTACACCGGGAAGACATTCTTTTTGTGCAAATTCTCTGGCAGCTTCTCTGACAGCCAATTGTTCTTCAGTTAGGGAAAAAAACATAGTCGTGTATTGTTATCCGGCAAATATATTAATATTTTCAGGAAATGCCATTCTATCTGAATAATTTGGGACGGAGGAATCTTATAATATGTGCCCGCAGTATTTCGCATCGAGTGCAGCAACTTTATATCTAACCGTTCACGTATTAAAATTTGACAAATTTTGTACGGGAAACTTTCAACGCATTTATGCCTTTCACTACCAGGACATAGACACCCGGTAAAAGACCTGCCACTGAAATATTATCCTTGTATTTACCGGACGACACTAATTTTCCGGCATAATCAAATATCTGATATGTAAGCAGCCTGGCGGTTTCTTCATTATCTTTAATAAATAAAGTCGATTGTACCGGATTAGGATACACTGTAAGTTCCTTAGTAGGATTAGCATGTGTCTTTGATGTCAGCCAGGCATCCTGAAACTTTGCCCTGATCATGGGAATACCTTTCAGGAGAGGCGAAGTAGAAAGTTCTGACAGAGGCTTCCAGTCACCGGTTGATTTATAATAAGTCAATGCCTCGCCGCCTTCATAATTACGGTCAAATCCCACGGGTATATACTGCCCGGTTGTGGACACAGAAAACTGTTGCCAGCCTATGTAGAAGTCACCCGGTGGAATATACAGCGGTGTCGGCTCTTTTGTCAGGTCATTGACCAGAGGATAAGTGGTAAATCCTTGAAGGGTATCATAAATGGCATCTGTATAAATCGGTCTCTGAAGTTGATAATAATAATCAGGCTCTTCCTTGAGACTACCTATCCACACCTTGAGATTAAACAGCTGGTGGCTGACATCGTCATACAGTCGTGGAAAATGAATCTGAACAGCCTTCAGTGTGTCTCCAACATTGAGATGGTATTTGACGGCGATCTGGGATTTGACGCTATTATTAGCTTCTGCGGCAATATTCAGCTCGGCACTACCGTCGTCGTAAGCCAGCACATACCCTACCTCTGTCTCGGTCATGGCAGTATTGTTAGCTTCCAGATAAGCGACCTCTTGATCCTGATCAAAATGATATTGTGTCCTGAACACCAGAGGCAGTTTACCTGACGGAATGGATGGTAACTTTGTTGCAATGTCTGAAGGATCAAATGGATTGTCAAATGCATTGAATCCTGCAGGCGGGTTTAATTGGGGTACCGAATTAACCAGTTCTTTATCCAAAACCGGTGTGCCTGTCGTCAACTCATCGATGGTTAATCTGGGATTGCTCAGGTCTTCCGGCACTTCGAGAAAATGATTAAATAAACGTATCTTGGTCTGATCGCTCAATTCCGCACCTTCAAACCCTGATAATTGTTTATATGGAATGGCTGAATAAGTTTTGAGCATTCCGTTCGGTGGATCTGTAAAGGCAATATCCATCTGATTTTTAGTAGGAACCTGATTAGCGATGAGTTTCACATAGTCCAGATGCCATGTACTATATACACCCAGTCGATAATTATAATTGACAAATCTGAACTGGAATCCGGAGTAATAAAAGCGCGGATCTACCTGAATACTGTAATAGCTGAAGGGTGGGACATAGGTCGAAGGATTGGAAGGATCTATACCTTTGTAGGAGGCTGCCGTTTCCCATTGTCCGTTTGCATTCTTAAATTCGACTACGATACTGTCTCTTTGCTGATGGTTAAATGTTTTTCCTTTTGGTTGCAAATAAAAACTAAGGTAAATAGGATCGGAAGATGGTACAGTACTAAGGTCTATATATGCAGATGTCAGAAAATCTGCCCTGCCAAAACTTCCTCCATAGGGCGTACCGTTACTGTTCAGGCCGTCAAAGGTAGCGACACCAATACTCGGAGGCATTTCTGCCATTGTATTATTGATAAAAACATCTTTATCTACCCATCTTGCAGGGTCAGGATATTTGCCAGCATAGGCAAAGTCATCAAAAAAGGGTAGTCCTATGGGTTGAGTAACTTCAACCTTAACCGTATAATTCAAAGTCGCTCCCGAAAATGCCGTATATAAAAAGTCAAGATCGTAAGCACTTGTGGCGGCATCGGCAGAAGCATATATCGTAATACAATTGTCTATAATTTTTACCTGCAAGTCTCCCGGCAAAGAAGATTCCAGCGTAAGAGTGTCAAAAGTGCCTATATCAGGGCGGTTGATGCATACTTGCTGACTGTCGGCAGGAATGATTACAACTCTTGATTCACTGATAAGGTTGCGCTGCCCTGCAGTATTCATTGAATTGAATAACGCCGGATTGTCAGTAAGTCCATAAAAGACAATCTGACCCTGTGCCACAAAACAAGAGCAAAAGAATACAAAAACAAAGGTAAGATTCAACGTAAAACGTGTCATTCATTATATTTTTAGTAAAAACGAATTGTCATTGGGTTTTGTTGCTATTCGTCCTCAAAAGCGGGACATCCCGGCGGAAGCGTATTGCTGAGTGTCACAAAGATTGTATCACCTCTATTTATTTTGGTATCGGGAATAAATTCAGGCTGTTGACTTACCACGTATTTACCACCTTCCCCGCTGATTACGGAAAGATGCAGGTCATTACCGGCCAGGAAGACAGCCTCATCATACATCTTACACACAAAATCAGGTATCATAACCTGACCTCCCTCCTGTGTTGAAACAATAAATTTAAGTTTTGCCCCTCGTGGTAAGCTGACTTTATCCTTGATACCGTCTTCATTGATGATGGTGTCATTACCATAGATAACCTTCAGAATCTGGCCGGGTACACCTTTGTCATACATACGACCAACAATACTTGACTGAATTTCAAATCCTTCAAGCAAGACCTTACTTTTCAGTTCGTAGCTTTTACCATAAAGGGCAGGCAGTGTGTTGACAGGTATCATATCTGGTGAATACTTGGTCAGCGTAACATAAATTTTCCTTCCTTCCTTAGCAAAGGTTCCTTCTTCAGGATTCTGGGCAAGAATGATGCCACCTTTTTTCCCGACTACAAACACAGAGTCTGATACCACTACTTCAAAACCATCGTTTTTTGCCATGGTGCTTGCAAGTGTGTAATCCAGATTGATCAGCCTGGTAATCGGAATTTTCTCGCCGTGATGGGTATAAATTCTAAGGATAAACAGGGTAATAGCTACGAGTGCCAATACAGAACCGACCATTAAACCTACCTGAATCCAAAAGTATTTTGACTTGAACATAATTTACCCGAAATTTCTTCAATGGCAATACTGTCTCTCACCGATCGAATTAAATAATGGGCAAATATAGTTGATTAGATTTTGACCAATCTCTTTTTAGCTATATAATTTCCTGATTCGACCATTATTATATATGTTCCGGAACTAAGTGACGACAGATTTAAGGTTAACGTATGCAGCTGGGAGGCTATTATTTTGGGCATTACAACCCGTCCTTTCATATCCATCACTCTAATTTGTACATCTTTCAATGTTTCCTTTCCCCGGTAACTTAATTGAACTATTCCGGATGACGGATTAGGTAAAACTTCTATCACCTTATCAATACTTGTCGTATGAACAGAGGACGGATTAGACTGATTGATATCTATGTCATAAGTTTCGGGGCCCGCAAAACTATTGGTATGGTCAAAAGCCAGAAAGTCAAATCCATCCGGACCTTCATAACCCGGTTCATTGGCATTATATCTGAGTGTACCATCGTCAATATTCTGTTGGGTAAAATGGTCTCCTACATTAAGCGGCGTACCTTCCAGGCTAAGAAAACCATGTTTAGGATTTTTCAAAATCAGATATGAAAGGATTTCTGTCTGATTATTCTGCGACTGGCAAAACAGGTCTGAATGATTAACCGACCGACTTTCATTTGTTCTGACTTTAAGAAGTTCCTTATTGATTACAAGGATTTTATTACTCCCCTGAGAAGACTGGGTCCTGAATATCTGAGTTTCCGACCATCGGCCATAACCACAATTGCCCAGGGAGCGAACTCTCCAGTAATAGATATTTCCTTCGCTCAGGTCTGTGATATTGCTTACTTTATTACTAATACCGAATTGATCAGCTATTAACTCAGAAAAATCGGGAGTCTGAGACAATTGAAACTGATAACCAAAAGAATTAGGGGTTAATTTCCATGAAAATGTCGGATTGACCGTCACGTTCTGATCTTTATTTGCCGGGCTCGTAATTTCTGAAATAATCTGGGCATCGTCGGCTATCGTTACATTTACCGTGCGATAGAGGGTATCACTTCCTGCAGAGATTGCCATAAATTTAATCTGATAATCACCGACAAGATTTTCATCATTGACTTCAATATTTACAGATACAGGTTCACCGGGCAAAAATTCCGCTTTTGAAGGATACACGCTAATTCCGGAAGTACCTGTTTCCAGCACTTCCAATTCAACAACCTGTGAAAAACCTTTCCACGAAATACTTCTGACATCGACCGAAGCAGTACTGGATTTGCACATCGTAACATCATGCGGAAACATATCCAGACTATAGCCGGGTGTCTGGGGTTGTTTGATTTTAAAGGACTTACGCGTAAGATCAAGGAAAATATTGTCAGCAGCTTTTACTTTAAATCGGGCTCTGCCGGTAGTGCGTGGCATCATCACATATTCCCTTCCATCGTTGGGCGTATTCGCCACCAGGGTATCACTCCAGGTCAGGCCATCTGTTGAGCTGAAGATGATATTCACTTTATCACAATTGACGGGTGGCTGATTGGTATTGGCTACATCCCAGGTTATTTCTGCATATTGTCCAGTCAGGAAGGAGGTATCAGAAAAAGCAGTCGGGAATGTAATTAGGAACGGGCCTGCCTGGTCACTCGAATTAAATTTGTATGCAACGATGTCATGGCCACCTATTAAGGGGACATTGTCTCTGACAGTCATCCGAAAGTTCAATTCGCGCGATACTACGGGCAGTCTTTCCTTGATACTGCTGTCACCTGAATTCAGAATACTCAGGTTGGGGAAAAGTCTTGTCCCGGAACTATTCGGGAGCACTGAAACAAACAATGGCCCGGAATCAAAGTTTGTACCCAATGGTTCGCCATGACCCAAATCATACTGCTCCCAATTATATGTAAGGTTGTCATTATCTATATCGGTGGCACTGCCTTCCAGTTCAAAAGGTGTACGTATCGGAATGGTTTTTTCACGAGGAGACAGCACAGTTGCCCGTGGGTCATGATTTATATCAGGTCCCCAGCTACCACAGGTATTCTCCAGTTCAGCCGCGTAGCCGGTAATCTCTATAATGTTGCCAACATGAAAATAATCTACCCTTTCACCCACATTATCTGATCCGCAGTTATTGCCATAGGACAAAATTGTGCTTCCGGCACCGGGCTCAAAGCAGGAATAGGGGTTATACTGTGTACTTCCATTGCAGGAATTAAATGTATGACCTCCTGAAAACTGATGCCCTACCTCGTGTTTAAAGGTGGTAAAAAAGTAATCTTCGTCATTTGAACGGCAGGATACACCTCTTGCTTTATCCTCATTATTACAGGCGCGTCCCCAGACCACACCTCCTACATCTTTGCAAGTTTTGGTAAACACTTGAGCTAAATCATACAAGCTATTATCTACCAGGCTATCCAGAAAATCCTGATTTTGCTGTAACAGATCCAATCCGACCGTTTGGTTATAAAAGTAGTCAGATTGCGGGTTCAGATTAAACAGTCTGGAGGTATTGTCCATCAAATCCAATCGTATTCCAAAATCTATATTGTATCGGTGGTTGAGCAGGTTGAGTGTCTCAACGACTTTAGCCATCACCTGATTTTCAGTATTCCCTACCTTCTCTGCAAACCCTGAAGTACAACTGATGGCTATGGTAAAGTGTCGCATCCGCCTTTCTTCATTCCTTGTAGAAATTTCCGTTAAATGAGTCACTTCGGAAGCTATTGTCTCCGTCCCGCATCCCGGGAGAAATTCACTTTCCATCATTGCCAGCTTCTCATTCAGATTATAAAGGGCATAGAGGTCCCGGTCTTTAGCGTGTCTGATGATTACCTGTCGCCGGTCCATGTCGAATATTCCGTAAAATCCTTCCTTACTTATACCTATCCTTCCGACTATTGGTCTGTTATCTATCGCATGTACGGCATACGTCTTTATATCACTAAATTTCAGCCGATCTCCGGGACTCATGATAGGATCATATAAAACGGCCAATTTCACCTCATCACCGTTTTCGCCTATGGGCAGAGAAATAGTTACCTCACCTGATCTGTTCACCGCCTTCAGAATAGAATTCAGTTTATCAAAAGAAGCATGATAAAACTGCGCACTTGCCGGTAATTGCAGGTCCGGGAACTCCTTTATTTGTGTTGTTCGTGCTAGAAGTGTCTTACCCCAAACCGGATTGTTATACTGAGCAAAGGTAATAAAGGGTAAAAAGATTAAAAGTAATAGAATCCTGGTGGCCAACATGGATAGAGTTTGAGTAAAGAAAAAATATGGATCATCCTAAAACAATTTAAAAAAGGTAATCCCCTGAAGCTAGGACATTCTTCAGGGGATTATTATTTCATTTAAAATTTAACAATTTTCTGAATAGCCCTGAAATTTCCGGATGAAACTTGTACAAAGTAGATTCCGCCGGTTAATTGACTCAGATCCAGTTGTAATCGGTCTTTCAGATAGTTTTTTTGGCCGAACATTACTTTCTTACCGGAAATATCCGTTATCGTGACCTGAACATTGTCATTATCCTTGATATCGGAAAGGTCTATATTCAATAGACTATTAGTCGGATTAGGATAAATCTTAACCAGCTTGGAAAGGTCTTCCACCAACGGTTTGGTCGATACCGTATAATCTTTATTCAGGTCAATATTCAACTGCACCGGAGCCAGGTAGGCAAACTTATCGTTACGTACCAGGAAATCTACCTGATCACCACCTTCATAATCCGGATCATAAGGTACATATCTGACAGCCCAGTCATTCAGGTGGCCCTGAAGGAATCCGTCTCCCTGATGAATCTCTTGTCCATAGAGCGTAAAATAGCCATGCTTTGGTTCTGACAATAAAATATATCGGATATTGTCTTCCGTCGTCCCTTCGCAGGTGTAGAGTAAATCCTTATTTTCAAGTACCTGACTATTTCCGGAATTTACTTTAAACACATTGTTGTTAACACGAACAATTGGCGGGCTGGAGATACTTGCGCACAGGTCAAAGTCAATGTTGTTGACCTTACCGGATGAACCTCCTCTCAAGGTAGTAATTCTTACTGACCAGCTGCCCTGTACAGGTTCGCCATTGAATTCCGATAAGGCTTCTTCCGGCTTAAACGTTCTGTTTGCCTTTATCTGACCGCAATTGATTTTAAGTGGCGATACATCATCAAAGGAGGTCAGCATGCCTGATATACCGGCACACCTCTCTGATACAAGAGTAATTTCTTTTCCGCTTGGGGATATTGCCGATACCTTAAGTTTGGAAATGTCAGAGTGACTGATATTGATATTTTTGACATTGATATCGGCTACAACACCTGTATTATTACTGATATCAAATAATATATCTACCGGGGGAGCAGTGACATTACTTGAAATATTCTTTGGCAGCCCCAAAGCGCTGATGGTATTGCATTCAAACAATATTGTCTGGAAGGAATTATATTCTGACCATGGGCCATCGAAGCATCTGTTGAATGCACGCACTCGCCAGTAATAAACTGTACCGGCAGGAAGGACTTCTTCCGAATGGTAGGAAGTATCTGTGCCGGAATATGATTCCAGAATATTCTCAAACTTAGAATCATTGGCCAGTTGAAACTCATAAGTATCTGCACCCGGAATTGTATTCCATGTAAAGCTCTGCACCTGACCTGCATTTACTTCACCGGGAGCTGGATTGACTGCACCTTTAAATTCAAGTTTAGAGGGGAGGACTTCAACTTCCAGGTATCTCCACAATGTATCCTGTCCTTCTGCCGTCGCTCTTATCCTTATGGTAAAAAATCCGGCGTCTGTCACGTCTCTTGTGTCCATATGGAGTATGATGGGCTCGCCCACGACGAGATTTTCTTTATCGAGGCTGATAATCGTATTCTGAGGCCACCCATCCACCAGTTCTACCTTAACCTCTTTGTTAAAGTCTTTCCAGGAAACACCTTTAATAATAAAATTCTTTGGTTCTGACGGACACATCAACGCGTTGTGGGGGTACACATCAAATGAATATCCTGAGCTATCAGGTTCATTGACTCGTAGTGCCCTTTTAGAAATATCCAGAAAGATACTTCCGCTGCCTTTAATCTTAAACCGTCCATTAACAGCTTTCCTTGGTAACATTACGTATTCGGCACCATCATTGGGTGTTCTGAGAGCCAGCGTATCCGTAAAATCAGCTCCTCCATTTATTGAATAAAAAATATCGACAAATTTGGCATTAACGGGAGCCTTATCCGTATTGGCTACATCCCATTTCAACTCAACATATTGTCCCACCTGTAAGGCTGTATCAGAGGTGATATCCGGAAAGGTAAACTTAAATGGACCTGCGTTGGAGTCCACTTTAAATTTAAAGTCAGCTATAGCCACACCGCCTACTGTAGTATTGTAGTCACGAACTACAAATTTCCAGTTCATCTCTCTGGTTGCCTGAGGAAGGCGGTCAGTGATATCGAATGTTTCGGTAACTATTTTATTAAAAGTCGGAACCATACGAATATTACGGTCATCGTTTGGCGGATATGTTCGGTTAAGAGGGCCTGTTGCAAAGTTTGTACCGAGCGGTTCGCCATTACCCTGATCGAATTCTTCCCAGATATAGTACAAATGATCATTCTCAGCGTCTGTTGCATTTCCGACGAGTTCATAAGGTGTAAGTTGGGGTATGGTTAGCAGGTCTGATTCATAGGTAGGAAGGGTAATCTCAGGAACCGTATTGACCCCTTCTGCATCTGTTCCGCAAGTTGCATAAGCTTTGTTATGTTCTCTTACCTGAAGGATGCTTATGACATGAAAATAATCACTGGCACTTCCGGCTATATTGTCGGGACCACATGACCCTGCATAAGACATGATAGTACTGCCGCTACCGGGCTCATAGGCTCCCTGTGAAGCTTGCTGAGTAGAACCGTTGCATGAATTAAAGGTGTGACTGGCGCTAAACTGATGACCCATCTCATGCTTAACCGTTTGCAGAAAATAACTGACATTGGTAGGTCCACAGCTTACACCTCTGGCTTTTGATTGGTTATTACAAGCTGATCCGCTTACGACTCCACCTACATCGGTACAATAAGTCGTCCATGTCTGTCCAAAGTCGTAATCAGAAGGCTGTAGTTTCATATTGAAAAAATCCTGACTCGGACCCAGCAATTGACCACCGTTATTCTGGATACGGAAGAAATCGTCTTCCTTTGTCATATTAAAAAGGTTGGTCGTATTGGCTATTAAGTCAAGATGCATACCAAAATCCTTATTATATCTCAGGTTAACCTGATTAATAATCTGTACTATCTTAGCGAGCACTTCATCAATAGTAGTTGCATTGATATCAGAAACAAAACTGGAGGTAGTGGCTATTCCTACTCTAAAGTGGCGCATCCTCACTTCTGTACTTCTTTGAGCCAACTGATCTGTGTCCATGCCGGTAATTTTCTCGGAGAAGTCATCACCACAAGGAAGTGGTGTTATAAGGGATTCCGGAGAAAGATTGTCCGTCAGTCGGAATACAGAATAGAGGGATGTGTTTTCGCGATTGACTTTATTGATTAAGACTTCATGACCATCAATGTCTATTATGCCATAAAACCCTTCCGGCGAGATACCGATACGTCCCTCCATACTTCCTGTTGCGAGTGAAACAAGCTTAAAAGTTCTTATCAGCGGGTATTTCACCTGAAGCTCCGGTTCCATGACTGACGAAGGAAGAACTTTATATGATTCCTTCTTACCATCCAGAACGGGCACCTCAAGGGTAAAGCTGACATTCTCGTCTCTGGATGCCTGGGTTAATATTGCATTTAAAGCCTCAAAATTTACTGTAAACAGATTATTAAGTGGAACATTTTCATCGCTTACCCAACTTCTGCCCATGGCCTCTTCCCGAGTGACGGATTTCCACTGGGGTGACTGGGCAAAAATATTCATTGTAATTATGACAAACAGGAACAAAAGGAATTTTCTCAGCATTGATTTTTAGCGCTTAACAGTTAAGAAAAAATTAAATAAATACTACTCGTTGATGGAATAATCTCTTCTAAAAGACGAGATGCAAACAATCCATTTTTAAAAATTGGGACAAAGATAATATTTTATTTGGGTCTTCGACGGAATTGCACAACACTAAAATCACTGCTTTTGTGTTAAACTTTCTTTAAAATAACGAAAAATATAATAAAAGGCAAAGGCGGTGAAGACCCCACAGATATTAGCCATCATATCGGCTTTTTCAAATATTCTGGATTTTTGGACAAGGTGTTGAATACTTTCCATGATAATGGCGTAAGCCAGCAAGGAAACAAAGATAGTTTTCCGTATTGATTTATCTTCCTTGCGTGTACTGAGAAGAAATACGGCTGCCAGATAAAAAAAAGAAGTAAAGTGAATGACTTTATCTACATGCTTCAACCATTTCAACTTAATGGACGGCAGGTCATTCCCGGGCAAAAGAAGTAAAACAGTAAGAACAATAAACCAGAGCCAGGCCAAAACTTTGAAAAGGCTCTGTCTATTTTTTATCAGACTATTCATCCACCGATTAAGGCAGCATAAGCATCACTGTCCATAAGGCTATCCAACTCTGAAGGATCACTAATCTCCACCTTGATAAGCCAGCCGTCATCGTAAGGCGAGCTGTTAATCAGGCTTGGATCATCGCCGCCGCTCTCGGTAAGGGCTTCGTTTACCTCCAATATTTTACCGGACACAGGCAAGAAGAGGTCGGAAGTCGTTTTTACGGCTTCAACTGTGCCAAAAACCTCATTTTTTCCGATGGTCTGACCTACGGTGTCAATATCCACATATACCAGATCTCCCAGTTCGCCCTGAGCAAAATCAGTTATACCTACTGTTCCGATATTTCCTTCTACCCTGATCCATTCGTGCTCTGCACTGTACTTTAAATCTTTTGGAATACTCATTTTCTGGCCTTTTACTTTATTGGTTATTAATAATTTCTTTCAGATTGTCAAAGGTTATTGACTTTGGTCTCTCGATGGGTAAACCCAATGCCCGTGACCAGCACAATTGTGCCAGAACACCCATGGCGCGGCTTACGCCAAACAATACAGTATAAAAACTGCTTTCTTTCAGTCCATAGTGTATCAGTATAGAACCACTATGCGCATCTACATTAGGCCATGGATTGGCTACTTTACCCAGACTGCCGAGGATACCCGGTACAACATCAAACAGCTTCCACACAATATTGACATATTCATCATCAGGCATATACTTTTCAGCAAATCTCTTCTGCTCCGTAAATCTTGGGTCGGGTTTTCTCAGTACGGCATGTCCATATCCCGGGACAACCTGTCCTGCCGCCAGTGTGGCCTGTACATAGTCTGCTATTTGTTCTTTTGTCGGGTTGGTAGAACCGATCTTTTCTATCATTTCATTGATCCAGTTGACGACTTCCTGATTGGCAAGGCCGTGCAGTGGTCCGGCCAATGCATTTAACCCACCGCTTAGGGCAAGGTAGGCATCACTCAGTGTCGATCCTACCAGATGAGTGGCGTGGGCACTTGCATTACCTCCTTCATGGTCAGCATGAATCGTCAGATAAAGTCTCATCAAACTTTTGAAATCGGGAGCTTCAAAACCGAGCATGTGAGCGAAATTTGCCGCCCAGTCCAGCCCTTTCTCCGGGGCAATCTGCCTTCCACCGTGAAATTTCTTACGATAGATATAGGCTGCAACTCGTGGAAGCCTTGCGATGAGTGTCATTGCATCTGAATAGGTGGCTTCCCAATAATCTGCCTTATTAAGACCTTCGTCATATTTCTTGGCAAATTCACTGTATGGCTGCATAGCTAAAACTGCCATACTGAACATCGTCATCGGATGGACGTGATCCCCGCAAGCATCCAGCACGTCAAAAACCTCCTTAGGCACATCAGCCCGCCTCTCCCACTCTCGGCTGAGCCAAGAGACCTGTTCGTCTGACGGTATGTCACCGGTAAGCATCAACCAAAACAATCCTTCAGGTAGCGGCTCACTGTCACCCTCTGCACGGGGCAACCTCTCCACCAACTGCGGAATGGAATAACCCCTGAATCGAATACCTTCTTCAGCATCCAGCAGGGAGGTCTCCCACAACATCGACTTTATACCTCGCATCCCACCTACCAACTGACTCACTTTTACTTCGCCTATCTTTATATCACCGTGAACCTTGGTCACGGCTTTCAGTTCATCTTTAACCGGAAATGATTTCGCTTTAAACAGCTCCTTTAACGGATCCATACTATGTGTATTACTTTTTAGTCAGAATAAATATAAAGTTACGTAACATCTATCCCTGACCTGTTGTTTAATTTTAGATCGCTAAGATACGATTTTTTTAAAAATAGAAGTATCGACCTTCCATGAAAGATTTAATTTAGGACTTTTTTGTCTTTATTAAGTTCTTGCCGGGTACTCAAACCCAATCTGAATGCAAAATAGTTGTTCTACTGCGTGAGGGATAGAAGCGGTTATGACCGACGACAGGAGGGAATTCGAGCGGATAGCCCGACCATGGACCCCTCCATGGGCACGCCCTCATAATGATCTTACATTTATCTGAAGGTTAAAAAAATCGAAATATTTGATACAGCTTACTGCCAGCCTCCGCCAATAGCCTGATATAGCTGAACGATAGAATTAAGCCGGCTGTATTCGGTATTGACCAGATTGAGTTGAGCATTGAGCATATTCTGGCGTGAAGTCAGCACGTCAAGATAGGTCCCCAGACCATTTTTTATCAACTCTTCTGAATAACTTACTGCCTTTTCATAGGACAAATACTCCTGTCGTTTTAGGCTTATCTTACTACTCATCGCCTGATAGGTATATAATGCATCGGACACTTCCCGGGTAGCATCAAGTATGGTGGCTTTATAATTCAAAAAGGCCTTTTCCTGCTGAGCTTTACGAATTTCAAGTTGTGAACGAATCTGCCTCTGATTAAAAACAGGCTGTGTCAGTGAGCCTACGACTGTCCCAAAAATGGAGGCAGGGCTAAACCAATTGGCAAAATCAAGGCTTTGAAAGCCGCCGTTTGCCGTAATGCGGAGTGAGGGGTAAAAATTACTTCTTGCCACATTTGTCAGTTCGAATGCATTGATCAATCCGTATTCTGCTGCCAGGACATCAGGGCGATTGGTCAGGAGCCGGAGTGGCACTCCAGCCGTCATCAGACTGTCCGGTTTCTGCTGCTCAAGTGTGGTACGAGGGACATCATGCGGGCTTTCACCCAGCAAAATACAGAAAGCATTTTCCATCATGTGGATATTATTTTCAATATCTATCAGGAGGGCTTGTGCATTGAGTCTGAGTGCATTATCCTGTCTCACGGCCACTTCATTTACATTACCGGCTTCTTTCAGAGCACTAATGGTTTCAAAACTTTTCTTCCGATTGCCAACTGTTTCTTCCGTAATCCTTTTCTGTTGGTCCAAAGCCAGGAGCTGGTAGTATCCGGAAGCGATGGCTGCAATAAGCCTTGATTTTACAGCCTGTTGAGCTGCCACTGTCTGCAGGAAAGCGGCACGGCTGGCTTTATCGCTGCTTTTAATCTTTCCCCAGATATCAGCTTCCCAGGACAGGTTGGCTGAAAGGTCAAACTGATTAAGATAAAGTCGATTATCCAATCCCTGTGTATTGAGCGAAGGAGATGCAAATGAGTATGCCGGGCCTACATTCAGGCTTGGATAGTAGGCTGCCTGTGCCTGTCGCACGTATGCCTGTGCTTCTTCGATATTCTGCAGGGCAATGCGCACATCAATATTGTTGGCAAGTCCCTGATTGATGTAATCGGTTAAAAGAGAATCCGTAAATATCTGTTTCCAGGAAATCCTAGCAAAGTCCGTAGTGTCAATTGACCGGACATCACCCCTAAAGCTCTCCTGCGTGAGCACATTATCCGGTCTGGTGTATTTTTTAGCTACAAAACATGATTGCATGGTCACTAAAAGAGAGATGAATAGAAGAAATTTTGAGTATTTCATGTTTATCAATCTGATTTAGACAGAAAAAGATTAAAAAATTATGAATGCTGTGCCGGATTATCAAACTTTACAGGTTTTATTTTCTCCTGCAAATACTGGAATACCACGTAAAGCGTCGGAACTGCAAGGACGCCGAGGACAGTTCCTATTAAGAGTCCTGATGCTGCACCTGTACCGATAGATCTGTTTCCGGTAGCACCAATGCCATTAGCAAAAACCAGTGGTCCCATCCCAAAGATAAAGGCAAGGGAGGTCATCAAAATAGGTCTCAACCTCACCTTAGCGCCACTGATAGCCGACATAACGATAGATTCACCATGACGTCTTCTCTGCAGTGCAAACTCTACTATTAGAATAGCATTTTTAGCAAGTAGCCCCACAAGCATGATCAGAGCTATCTGGAAATAAATATTGTTTTCCAACCCTGCCATCTTTTGACCCAGGAAAGCCCCCATTACCCCAAGCGGAAGGGACAAAATCACCGACAATGGCTGGACAAAGCTCTCATACTGTGCAGACAAAAGAAAATATACAAAGATCAGACTCAGAATAAAAATGATCAGGGTCTGTGAACCGGCATTCACTTCTTCTCTTGTCAATCCGGTATAGTCAATTGTATATTCCGGTGGCAATGTATTCTGGGCCACTTCCGTGACGGTTCGAATGGCGTCACCTGTACTGTATCCGGGAGCATTGGCTCCTGTAACTTTTACGGATGTATAGAGGTTGTATCGGTTGATTGTCTGCGGACCCATTACTTTTTCAAGGGTTACAAACTGTGAAAGCGGCGTCATCTTACCTGAGGCTGTCCTTACGTATAGTTGACTGAGGCTGTTGGCATCGACTCTTGCATCCGGCAAGGCCTGTACCATAACTCGATATTGTTTTCCGTACTTAGAGAAGTCAGCAGTATAGACACCTCCTATATATCCTTGCATGGCAGAAAGGATGCTTGCTACCGAAACTCCTGTTTCTTCTGCTCTTTCGATATTTAGAATGATTTCATATTGAGGATAATTGGTATTGAAAGGCGACTGGGCAAATTGTATTTCCGGTCTTGCCATCAGGTTTTTGATAAAGTCGGCAGACACCTGACTCACTTCGTTGATTTCATGGCCACCCCTGTCAAGGACTACTATCTCGAAACCTGCACTCGCCCCAAAGCCCGGCACGCTTGAAGGTGTAAAGAAAATTATCTGTGCATCGGCAATACCACCAACTGTGCGAAACAGGGTCTTGGTAATATTTTCGATAGACATTTCGTCGTGTTTACTTCTTTCGTCAAAGGGCTTCAGTCTGATAAAGCCAAGTCCGTTATTGCTACCGCTCCCTGAAAAGAAACTTCTACCGGTAGATATCGTCATACCTTTGACACCCGGCACTTGTCTGACTCTGGCTTCCATTTCCTTCATCGCATTGTATGTCCTTTCCATGGATGCTCCCGGAGGCAATTCGACGTTGACGAAGATTATTCCACGGTCTTCATTAGGGACAAATCCCGAAGGCATGGTTTTATTGGAGTACCAAATTATGACTCCGGCTGCTATAATACCCAGTCCGACAAGCCACTTATTTTTAATGAGCCGAACTGTCAATGCTCCATATCTTTCGGTGATGGCATTAAAAGCCACATTAAACCGGTGGAAAAAGCGGCGCATCATATTCTTTTCTTCGTAGGCTTTATCATGTGTTCCGCCTTTGAGGAAGAGGGCACACAGCATAGGGCTGAGTGTCAGCGCATTGATGGCAGATATTACGATGGCCGTAATAAGGGTGATACCAAACTGCTGATAAAAGACACCTGTGGGCCCCTGCAGGAAGGTCACCGGAATAAATACTGCTGCCATAACCAGTGTAATGGAGATAATCGCGCCGGTGATTTCACTCATAGCTGACACCGTAGCTTTGTTGGAATCCTTTTCTCCTCGTTCGAGCTTGGCGTGGACTGCTTCGACCACCACAATGGCATCATCTACCACGATACCGATGGCGAGAACCAGAGCAAAGAGGGTAAGCAGGTTGAGTGAATATCCGAATATATTGAGGAAGAAGAAACTACCAACTATGGAAACAGGTACGGCAATCGCCGGAATCAAGGTGGATCTGAAATCCTGGAGGAATAAAAACACGACCAGGAAGACCAGGGCAAAGGCTTCTAACAAGGTAGTAATAACCTTGCTGATAGAAGCTTCCAGAAATTCATTGGTATCAAAGTTGATTGTGTAATGAATTCCTTCAGGCAAGCTCTTCTCGATGCTTTTGAGATACTTTTTAATGTCGTTGTTGATTTCGCGGGCATTTGATCCGGGTGTTTGAAAGATACCCATACTCATGGCCGGATTGCCGTCATTTTCACCAACTCCGGAATAGCTAAGAGCATCCAGGCGGACTTTAGCGACATCTTTCAGCCTCAGAAACTGACTGTTACCAAGCGATTTGATGATGATATTCTCATATTCCTGTACGTTGTCGTATTTTCCTTTATATCTGATTACGTATTCGAAAGAACTTCCTGAGTTGCTCCCCACGCTACCGGCAGCTGCCTCGCGGCTTTGTTCATTGATAGCATTGGTTATATCTGAAGGTACAAGGTTATAGGCAGCCATCTTATCAGGAAGGAGCCAGATTCTCATGGAATATGTCTTACCGCCAAAGGCATTGGCATCACCGACCCCGTTGATTCTTTTTATTTCCGGGATAACGTTGATACTCAAGTAGTTCTGAAGGTAAACATCATCATATTTTGGATTAGTGGAGTAAAAAGAAAGGTACATCAGTGCACTACTTTGTTGCTTTTGAGTGACGACGCCTGATCTGGTAACCTCAGCCGGTAATAAGGGAGTTGCCCTTGCTACCCTGTTCTGAACGTTTACTGCTGCTATATCCGGATCAGTGCCTTGTTTGAAGAAGACATTGATACTGGCTGATCCATTATTGGAGGCGGTAGAGTTGATGTAAATCATTCCTTCTACCCCGTTGACTTGTTCTTCGATAGGAATAATTACGCTTTTCAGGACTGTTTCTGCATTGGCGCCCGGATAATTAGCTGAAATACTTACCGTCGGTGGTGCAATATCCGGATACTGGGTAATCGGCAGACTGGTCAGGCCGAGGACACCAAGGATGACTATAAGTATGGAAATAACTCCGGAAAGGACGGGCCTTTCAATAAATTTCTTTATCATGTGTTAGAATATAGGCTTAATAGCTTGGATTATACTGTCTATCTGGGTGGGGATCGCTTTAATTTTAGAGCCTGGTCGCAACTTGGAGACTCCTTGAGCGACGACTTTATCTCCGACTTTGATACCGGATGCAATCAAGGCCAGGTTGTTTTCCCTTGACAGAATCTTCACCGGAGTATTGGTTACTGAGTCTCCAAATACCTGATAAACATAAGTTGCGCCCTGCTGTTCGAAGGTGGCTGATTCAGGGACGACAGTAGCTCCTTTGATGTGCTGAGGAATTTTGATCACACCGCTGTTTCCATTGCTCAGCAGGCCTTCCTGATTGGGGAAGGTGGCCCTGAACTGAATGGTACCTGTATTGGGGTTGATCTGACCGGTAACGGTGTGGATTTTACCCTTATGAGCGTATGGCTGGCCATTGGGCAGGATGAGTTCCACCGGTGGCAGGTTTTTCAGTTTGGCAGCAATATTTTTACCTTCAGTTTTTTCAAGAAAATCAAAATATTCACTTTCATTCATAGAAAAATAGGCATAAACATCCTTCGTTTCAGATACCGTCGTAATTGGCGTCTGATCATTAGGGCTGACAAGACTTCCTTCACGCATATTGATAGCGCCTACAATACCTGAAATAGGGCTTCTTACCACACCAAAGTTAATATTGGCGACTGTAGCATTATAATTTGCCTTTGCCTGACCCTTATTTGCCTTTGCCTGTTCGAGCTGGCCTTCAGCTTTTTTCAGATTAGCCCTGGCTGTCTCGAGCTGAATGTTGCTGATAATGTTTTTTTCTACTAAGGGAATTAATTTATTTACTTCTACCTGAGCGGCATTGACAGCTGCCTGTGCAGCCTCGATGTTGGCCTGAGCGGCATTGATTGCGGCCTGACCTGCATTAGCATTTTGAGACTGAATATTGGTCTCGAGCTTAAACAGTGGTTGCCCTGCAGATACAGCTTGTCCTTCATCCACATAAACCTTGGTAATATAACCTGAGATCTTCGCCCTGACATCATTGTTTACAGTACCTTCTATGCGTACAGGATAGGAATGAAAAACAACAACATCTTTCAAGGCAGCCTCGACAGTTGGCAGGGATGGTGGCGGTGTTTCAAACTGTTTTTTCTCATTCTTACAGGAAAAGAAAGATACAATTGCCAGGATGGCCAAGAATTTTATTCTAGTATTCATAAAGTTAAATGCTATGCGTTAAATTATCCAGTTGTTCAATGGTTTCAGTGAGATTTTCAATAGTCTGGTCAAGGTGGATGAGATAGATCTGCGCTTTCTTATAGTTAATGTTATCGGAAATAGTCCCTTCTTCACTATCCATGAAAATCATCTTTTTAGTTAAATATTTTTCTCTGATCAAATTGTTTTTAATCCTTTTTAATCGAATATCAAGATATCGCGGTGTCACCTTGTACCTTCTTTTTCGCTCACCTATCTTATTATATTGAATGATGTATTCGCATTGCATCAGATAGTTGAGGCTATTGGAAACAGAGCTCTTACTCACCTTGAAAATATCAATCATTTCACTAAATGTCAATCCATCTTCCGGATGCATCACCATTAAATAAGCAAAAACCTTGGCTGTCAGTGGTGGCAGACGGAAAACCTCAATATGATATAAGGTAAGCTCTTCAATAAGGTCAATTTTATTAGATTTGTTCAAGCTTAATTGAAAATTTTTGCAAAGGTAAATTTAGTTCGGTAATTACAAAACCAAACAAACCGGTGTTTAACAATTTTTTAATAGTAAAGTTTATTTTACATTAATTAAATGTCAGTATTTCTCCATAAGAATCTATTTCAATTTAATCAGGGCATCAAAAATAAGATTCAACTAAGCCAAATGACGTAATAATATCTTAAAATGCAGGGAATTATAATTGGGTCAAAGATGTTTTCAGGTATGATTTTATAATTTCATAAATAATATGTAACATCTTGTAAAATATAACTAAACAATTTTTATCTTTACTAAAAAAGAACAAACTTTTAAATACATTATCATGACAGAACAAAAACAATTTGTGGCTACTGATGAAGCTAAGGGAAAGGCTAAACAATTGCGTCTTTTCGCCATGCTGGCGTGGGTTATCGCTATTGCAGGTGAAATTTATGCCATAATGAATTTGATCAGCGACGAGAAAATGACATGGCTGATTGTTGCTATTGTGGTTATTCTTGCGCTTTCAATTGTCGGATCTATCCTTTGGAAAAAGGCTAATCGAATGGATCCCGCCTCCGAAAAAGACAAGTTCAGATTTTTTGTACAGAATCAACTTGGAGCAATCATGGGTGTGCTGGCCTTCCTTCCTTTAGTCATCATGATTTTTATGGATAAAAATGCCAGTGGCAAAACCAAGGGAATTGCCGGTAGTATAGCTGTTGTTGCCCTTCTTGTAGCCGGCATAACAGGAATAGACTTTAATCCGCCGTCCATAGAGAAATATACCGAACAAATCAACTCTCAAACCGAAGAGTTAAAGGTTCTGAACAATGGCAATAATCTTGTTTACTGGACCAATCAGGGAAACAAGTATCACATTTTTGAGGATTGTCAGCATATTAAAAATCGTGAAATACACAGCGGAACAGTAGAAGATGCCTGGAAAGAACGCAAGATAGGCGATTCTGAGCTTTGTAAAACATGTAAGGCCCGTGCAGAAAAAGCCAAAGGTCTTCCGGTCGAACAAGTACCAGAAGCTGTTCCGGCAGAGACCAATTAAATCCTTTCATTTTAGTTCATAAAACAGTACATCGTCACATCCGATGTACTGTTTTTTTATTGGTCATGGCATCAATATATCGGTTGCAGGCAAGCCTAAAAGACGACATAACAACCATGCAGACGGATTTAAACATAAAATGAAACGCTAATTTTGACAAGTAACCAAGACATACAGAATATATTTTAAGCGGACAGCAACTGAGCCGATACTCATTGCCTACCCTTCTGTAATTTTTATTTTACTCACAAATTGTATATATTATTAATGTTGTTCATGGATGCTTAGGCGTTTCCCCACTGCGTTTTTTTTAATCCAAATAAGCTAAGCAATCAGTTTAGCTTTTGTTCTGCCATTAGCCAGTCGGTAGAATCTACCCTGTGTCAAGCCGCCAAATGCACTTCTGAGTACATTTAAGAACATTTTACTTTTATCTTGCCGAACCTTCCGGGAAGCCAACCAGGTCGGGTCTGGCATTCAATGCAGGCAAAGCTATGCTGAGGATACGATTTCTTCGACCGGTTGTATCAGTTGGTTCGACTGGATAGGTAACTACAGCCTCCAGCCATGCATATTTATTGACTCTAAAATAAACAGACGCTTTATTTTCATCTGATTGCCTTTGGGGGTACTGCAACTCAAAATCCTGTTTACAAGCGTTTTTCAGACAATTTTCTATAAATGATAAATCACTGGTATAGGAAATCTGCAAGGCTGTTTCATTCCATATAAAAGGTGCATATCTGCCTGAATAATTGATAACCTGAGACTTAAGAATCAGGCTATTCGGAAAATAAACAATTCTGCCGCTTTTGCGATCATTTCCCAGATATATTCCACTGAATTCTTCAATAGTAGTATCCAGGTAAGATATTTCGATAACATCACCCTTCTGCCCATCGATCTCAATCCTGTCACCGACAGAATATGGTCTTCTGAAGATGATATAAAGCCATGCAATAAAGGATGTTATAGGCGCCTGAAGTGCAAAGCCCAAGACCAATGAAATTAGACCGAAGCTGACTGCTACAGCATACAAGTTTTGAAACAGGAAGGATGCAACGATAATCATCAGACAAACAGCCGTCAACAGACGATTGATTCGAAACAGGTTATGCCTGGAGCCTTCTGTCTCTGCCCGCTGTCGTATCAGCCTCTCAAACAGCCTTCCGATTAAAAGGACAATCATAATCAGTGTCACACTCAGTGTCAGCTTTTCGGCAAAGGGCCTATAAGCTGACCATTCATCAAAAGCTGTTGATTGAAGCAGATAGTGTAATGAAAGAAATATTACGGCCAATATAGTATAGGAACCAATATGATAGGTTTTTCCGTATAGTGTCATATTAATATTAATTATTTCGGGTTGCCCAATATTTTATTTCTTTAACTGAGATGCGTTTTACTACATCCCGGCAGGTGAGAGCGCAATTCACCATCGCTTTGGCAAGGGTATTCACATGAGTAGGACTGTAATTATTTAAAAAAGGAAAAATAGTAAAGAATTTTGAACCTTTTAAAAACAGTTTCTCTGCAAACCTGTCGCTATCCGGACGATTCAGCATACCCGGCTGAAAGATAAAAGTATGCTGAAAGTCAATTCTGAGGATAGCCTCTTCCAATTGGCCTTTCATTTTAGAATAGAATATGAAGGATTTACTATCAGCTCCCATGGCGGACACAAGTGAAAATACCCGAACTCCCCCTTCTTTTGCCTTTCGGGCAAAAGTCAACTGATAATCATAATCCACCACCCATTGAGCCGACTTGCTGCCCGCAATTTTGCGAGTCGTACCAAGACAGGAAAAAGCAAGATCCCCGAAAATATTGACTTTATCCAAATGCTTAAAATCAATGATCTCCTGGATTAATTTGGGATGATGTTCGAAGAATGGTCTCCTGATAAATACAGTCACGGAGGAAATATTATCACAATCCAAAAGATGTCTTACCAAATACCTGCCCGTAGCGCCTGAACCACCCAGTACAACAGCTCTCATACAATCATTTTTATGCAATTTAGTAAAAATGGTGCAAAAAAAGAATCTTTATCAAAAACTATACTGGGAAATTCTACTACTGACTGCTACATAGGGACACCCTAAAAATTTTTCTAATAATCATCATCAAAAAGTTGGGTTAAAAATTAATGTTTATGTGCAATCAGCATAGTTCTAGTCATGGTTTCACCACTTCGAGGATGGTTGATTTTCTGATAATATTTCTTCCATAATTTCACTATTTTTAGTGGGTTTTGTGAATGATGTACTTGTTTGGGTGTGAGGTTACTGATACTTAAGTGAGGTCTATCATTATTATACAACTGAATTACCCTGCTCAATAATTCTCTGGCTTCTTTGATATTATTGACTTCATAAGCATCGAAGTATTCTTCTTTGATAATTCCATTTGCCCTTTCGGCAATAGTATTCTCGAGTGGATCTCCATTTTCGGTCATACTGATTTGAACTCATTTTTGAAGTTTGTTTTTACTAACTTCAGGGAGCAGAATAGTTCGGAATATCCGCAAAAGCACATTTATCCTATATCTTGATAAATTTACGACTTGCAATCATTTTATTGTTGTAAGAAATTTTAATGAGATAGATTCCGGAGGTTAAGTCTTCGATATGAATATTCTGATATTTGTAATCTATCTTTTTAACACTTCTGCCCAACACGTCAACGATTTCTAATTGATCAAAAATAATGTGGCTTGGAATTTCCACAGAAAGAATATTTGATGCAGGAACAGGATAAACTTTAATCTCAGCCGATACTTGTAAATCTTTATTTGCTGAAGTAGAACAAGCTGAGTTGACATTAATGAAGTGCACGAACGAGTTGCTTGAATAGGGCAAAATATTGAAGATATTGCCTCCTATTGCTATAATACTATCATTGACAATATTTTCACGCAATGCTAATCTATAATCCGGGGAATCAAAAATTAAAGTATCACAAATTTGAAGTTCCGGAGTGAAGGCAATTAATCCATATTTATTTGGTGGGGAATCTGGTGCCACAACAAGCTCAGGATATGGACACAATCTATTATCCACTAAAGTAAATGCAAGGAATAATTTGTTGTTGACAAACTTGATATCAGTGTTGTAACTGGTCGGCAACATACAAGAAGATTCTATTTGGTCTATAACCGTACATTTCGACTTCATACCTTCTTTATCAACCATACACAACTTGAGTCCCCACCCCGTTTGAGAATTTACTTGCAACGAACTAAAGTAAAATTTATCTTCAAATTCCTGACCATATGCATCAGTCAGAAATAATTGACCATCTAAATATTTGTATAAAGAAGAAGAATCGTTTTCAGGGAAGTATTTTTCGATTGAGTTTACTTGAAAATTATAAAAATAATCCTTTTTAATGATTACTGTACGAAGGATTTTTTTTGAAACAATGACCTTGTTTGTTCCTACATTAAGGATGATATTTTTAAAATAACTGCCAGAAGGGTTGATTCTTATTGTAGTCTTAAAAAGAATATAATCACTGGAATCACTTGTATAACCTGTGGTGAAAGTAAAATAGAAATTCGGGAAATTAAAATCTAACGACTTAATGAGTTCTAGTTTTTTTGATTGGGGGTCAAAAGAGCAAACATTGATCCGAATATTTTCCTTATCATATAAGTTTTGTAATTCATGTGTAAAATAAATTTTATTGTTTTTCAAAATCCCTGAAGACAATCTATGATTTGAAAAGGAGTCATTTACAAACCCAAAACTTGAAAAACTGTCAACCAAAATACCGCTCTCATCAAAATATCCAAATTTTATCACCCCTGACTTTGGTTTAGTTGTATATACAGGGACTAAATATTCATTGTAAAAAACTAATTTTTTATTGTCAGGCAGGTTGTAAGAACCATTATACTCAACATAGAATTCACTTGGTAAAACAATATCCTGTGCTATTCCTGTCGCAAGGAAAGAAAAGTATAAAATGTACTGAAATAATATCCTCATTATACAAAATATTAATTTGGAGTCCCAAAATTAAGTTAATACATTATATAATATCAATTTGGAACTCCAAAAATAAGTTATTAGAAATAATCTTCTATATTGGGCTCATCTCCACTAAAAGAATCTGGAGGCAGTGAAGGTCCTGTACGATAATTAACCTTTGCATAAATTCCATAATATGCTTGCTCTCCACCTGTGACAAACTGATATCGAGATTTATTAACGCAATCATATTTCACATATGGTCTTGTCATAAATTCAGTTTCATCACTAGGAGCCCCAAAGGGTGTGGATGAAAACGTTGTAGTGTAACCCATCTTACATTCTAAAAAAATAAAACCGCTAGGCCTTATGACATTAAAAAAAGAGAGTGCTTCGTTATAAAAAAATTCTATATCGTTGGAATTATAAAAAGCTCCCCATGTTCCACAATTAAATGTCCAGTCTCCCGGATCAGCCCCCCTCCAATACATCGGTCTATTTAGAATTTTTGATTCGGTAATGCAGTCTTGATGAATGAAATTTGGGTTCCATCCTATTTCTACAGGTAAATCAACCTCATAAACCATATTAGGTAAACCTAGGCCAGGTGTTTTAACGCCAACTGTCGTGAAATCACTAAAATATACATTAGAGCTAACTGGTTGTATCCCATAATGATTATTAACAGCTTGTTGTAACACTGAATGAGCTTCACTCTCGTCTTGATATCCGTCAAGATATCCCATAAAACTATATTGTATATCAGGGAAAACTACAGGCGGTAGAGCGTCATAAGTTCCGAATACTGTAGTTACATAAAATTTTTGTAATCCAGATATCTCTTCACCTTCATTCAGATTGATGTACGTAAGTGTTGCCCCGGGATTTGAAAGTTGTTGAAATCTTTTTTTAATCGTATAGGCCAAATAATCCAATGCATATGCAGCAGATATTTCGTTAAATGTGGATCCTTGTTTTGGAATAAGCATACTATCTACGAATACATTGGTTTGATTAGTCGAGGCTAGCCCAGAAGAGTAATCAAGATTAATGGAATTAATTAAATGGTGGATTCAAGTCATAAATGCAACTTGTCCATGGTTATTAATTAATTGCAAATGTACTTGATTGGGAGTTAAAAATCCTAATCTTTTTCGTGGTCTGTTGTTGAGTTTGTTTTCTACAAATTGAA
>JAGFJA010000068.1 GCA_024103005.1 Saprospiraceae bacterium | reverse complement strand
ATGGACGCAACCTATAAGAAACTGGGGAATGATTTTAAACCAATTTAGCCTTATATTTGGCGATAGAATAAAACTGTAAATCCGGACTATGATTTTTCCACTTACACAGTTTTTGGGATAGTGTCTTGAATGATAATATTCAAATCCCTTTTGTATTGGTGTTATATTAAATCTAAATATTGATTCCTTTCAATCTGTAGTTATTTCAGAGCTTCTATTTTTGCCTTATACTCTGCGGCTTTATCCAATTGATTCTTTCTGGCATATATTTCCCGCAAGGCTATCAAAGTATTTTTATCAGTAGCATCACTTTTTTCAGCCTGAATAAAATAAGGTAATGCCTGATCAAACATTGCCATCATCTTTGCCTGGGCAGCGTCATACTTTTTCATTCCTTCTTTACTCAAATCTTCTGCAAGAGCATTCATTTCTTTTACATAGCCGGCAGCTTTGTTATAATACAATGTGCCCATACTGTAATTTGCAAAGTTATTGTCAGGCTCCTTGCTCAAAGCTTTGTTATATGTTTCTTTTGCTTTCTCAAAATATTTATTGCTTGCAGTAGTGTCACCTTTCTCAGCAGCATCCTGATACAATTTATCATAAACATTTCCCAGGGTATTGATAACGCTGATATTATCCGGTTCTTTCTGAGCAGCCAGCTCAAGCTTATCTATCAAATCATTCAATTTACCCTGAGATAGATAAAGGTTTATTTCAGAGAACAATAAATTGTTGTCATCAGGAAAAGCAGCTCGACCCTCTGCCAGGTACTTTTCCGCTTTTGCGGGATCGATTTTCTGATAAGATCTGAATAATCCGTCATAAATTTCAGCGGCCTTCTTACCACCCGTCAAAGCCTTTTCATACAAGGCTCCTGCTTCAGCATACTTACCGTCATTCAATGCAGCCAATCCGGTAATATAATACTGATTGTTCAAATCTTCGGGCTTATCCAATGCTGTTTTATACTTAGCCCCTTTTAATACTTCATATGCATCCAAAATGGATTTAAAATCACGATATGCCTTGGCATAGTCCTGGGCATAAAAATATTCAAGAGCAACCGTACTGAGCAAAGGAATTAATTCATTCAGACCACTGTAAGAATCTTTTTTTGCGCTCTCTTTTGGAGCAAGTTCAAGGCTTTTTTGATACGCAGAATATGCCACGCTGGCAGCTTCTGGATTTTTTGACTTTGCATCCGGATTAACCATTTTAAGGGATACATCCGCCTGAGAAAGTTGGGCATAAATTTCCCCCTTGGTTTCCCATGCAGCATAGTCATCATTAATGGTACCTGTTTCAAATGCTTTATCTATCAACGTCTTAGCCTCTGTAAGATTTTCCTTATTAGTAGGATCTAAAAAATAACCTGTAATGGCTTTTTTAGCTTTCTTGGCTAATTTATGCCCATCTTCTTGTGCATTGGCATGTATATGAACAAATCCAAGCATCAAAAGTATCCAGCAAAGGTTTTTCATAAGGTAAAATTTTTGTTTAACAAGCCACAAAGGACCTTTTTTAATAAATCGTTTTAATTTAAATATTTTTTACAAGTAACGTAAAATTTGCTTCTTCCGTTTCTGCTTACCTTGCTTATATTATTAATTTTTTCTTAAAACTTATTCTTCTTCAGAACTATCAGCAAGCATTGATTCTTTGATGACAGCAATATCGGCTATCTGGTCTTTAGCATCCAGTTTAATTAACCTCACACCCTGTGTAGCCCTTCCCATAACTCGTATTGCTTCTACTGCCATACGGATAATAATACCGTTTCGGGTCGTGATCATCAACTCATCCAGTTCATATACCTCTTTGATGGCAATTACATTACCTGTCTTATCAGATATTTTCATGGTTTTAACACCCTTTCCGCCTCTATTGGTTACCCGGTAATCTTCAAGAGCAGATCGCTTACCATTTCCGTTTTCAGATACAACAAAAATAGTAACAAGCATATCATTTGGATCCACGCATACCATACCGATTACTCCATCTTCCGGACCTTCGAGCATCATTCCCCTTACACCGGCAGCATTCCTTCCCATTGAACGGACTTTGCTTTCATTGAACCTGATAGCGCGACCCATACGATTGGCAAGGATGATTTCATTAGTGCCATTGGTCAGCCTGGCCTCTAAGAGCATATCACCATCATTGATTGAGATAGCGTTGATACCATTGGACCGTGGGCGTGAGAAATCAATAACAGGCGTTTTCTTAATGGTTCCTTTTCGGGTACAGAATAGTATGTAGTGATTATTTAAAAACTCCTCATCATTCAGATCCTGTATAGGGATATAAGCTTTGACTCTATCATCCTGAGGAAGGTTAATTATATTTTGAATAACACGCCCTGTTGCAACTTTATTGGCTTCCGGAATTTCATAAACTCTCAACCAGAAACATCTACCTTGTTCCGTAAACAATAAGAGATAATTATGATTGGAAGCAACTAACATGTGTTCAATAAAGTCCGAATCCCTGGTTTTACTACCTTTTGAGCCTCGTCCTCCACGGTGTTGTGGCTTATATTCTGAAAGGTTGGTTCGCTTGATATATCCAAGGTGAGAAATAGTTATTGCAACCGGTTCATCAGCTATCAAATCTTCCATACTTATATCTCCCTCAGCATGGGTAATTTCAGTTCGCCGTGCGTCACCGAATTTCTCTTTTATTTCAATTAATTCAGCTTTGACTACATCTTTTTGCATCTGTTCACTCGCCAACAATTCTTTCAGATATGCAATAGTCTTGAGCAACTCCTGATATTCATCCTGGATCTTCTGACGCTCAAGTCCCGTAAGTCTTTGCAGACGCATTTCAAGGATAGCTTTAGCCTGAATATCTGAGAATTCAAAAGTCTGAATCAATCCGGCATGAGCTTCGTCCACTGTTTTAGATGCACGTATGAGGGCAATTACTTCATCCAGATGGTCTAAGGCTTTTAACAGACCTTCCAGAATATGCGCTCTTTCCTCAGCCTTCCTAAGTTCAAATTTGGAACGACGAACGACCACCTCAATTCTGAAATCGACAAAATGACGCATCATTTCCAGCATTGATAACATTACCGGTCGGCCATGAGCCAGAGCAATATTATTTACACCATAGGATGTTTGAAGCGGAGTATATTTAAATAGTTTACTCAGCACAACACTTGCCATGGCATCACGCTTTACTTCGACGACCACCCTCATTCCGTTTCGGTCCGATTGGTCTGTTGTGTCTGAAATGCCTGTAATCTTTCCTTCATTGACCAATTCAGCAATCTTGGCAACAAGGTCTGCCTTATTTACCTGATAAGGAATTTCAGTTATGATGATTTCTTCTCTATTACCATGGTTTTCAATTTCTGCCTTTCCCCTTACGACTACCCTACCTCTTCCCGTTTCAAAATATTCTCTGATTCCCGAAGTACCATAAATGATGCCACCGGTAGGGAAATCAGGTCCTTTGATATGCTGGAGCAACTGATCTGTGGTCAGGTCACCTTCTTCAATGAAATGCACCAATCCGTCAATAACTTCAGATAAGTTATGCGGAAGCATGTTGGTAGCCATCCCTACAGCAATACCACTGGCTCCATTGACCAATAAATTGGGAATACGCGTAGGCAGCACAGTTGGCTCCTCTAAAGTATCATCAAAATTCAGACTAAAATCAACAGTTTCCTTATCAATATCACGAAGCAATTCTTCTGCAATCCGAGAAAATCTAGCCTCTGTATAACGCATGGCAGCCGGACTATCACCATCCATCGATCCGAAGTTACCCTGTCCATCTACCAAGGGATATCGCATGCTCCAATCCTGAGCCATCCTTACCATAGTATAATATACAGAGGAATCTCCATGAGGGTGATACTTACCCAAAACCTCCCCAACTATTCTGGCTGATTTTTTGTGCGCCTTATTATAATTGAGACTCAGTCCGTCCATACCAAACAAAACCCTCCTGTGAACAGGCTTCATTCCGTCTCTTACATCAGGCAGTGCTCTGGAAACAATCACCGACATAGAATAGTCGATGTACGCTGTTTTCATTTCTTCATCCAGATTGATAGGAACAATCCGCTGATTGTCTTGCATATTCTATTTTCTATCTTTAAAATGTGCGCAAAGTTACGAAAATAAATTTGATTTTTTTATATATACCATTTAATAATAAAAGGCTTTTTTAAGACTGTTTGTTTCATCTTTTTATACAGCCATTTATAATTTTCTGCTGAAATAAGCTATCTTTGCAGCCAAATTTTAAAACAATACTCATGGGACGCGCTTTCGAATTCAGAAAAGAAAGAAAGATGAAAAGATGGGCCGGTATGGCCAAGACTTTTACAAGAATAGGTAGAGAAATAGCAATAGCAGTTAAAAACGGCGGACCTGATCCCGCCTACAACCCATCACTCAGGCTGGCTATTCACAACGCTAAAAATGCCAATATGCCCAAGGCAAACGTAGATGCAGCCATCAAAAGAGCAACATCTAAGGATGCCGAAAATTACCAGGAGGTTATCTATGAAGGGTACGGACCCAATAAGGTAGCTTTTATCGTCGAAACAGCCACCGACAACCCTACCAGAACTGTCGCCACCGTCAGGATGCACTTTTCAAGGAACGGAGGTGAGACGGTTGAAAGTGGTACACACAAGTTTATCTTCGACCATAAAGGTGTCATAAAAATCAATCCCTCAAACAAAGACCTGGATGAACTGGAACTGCAGCTTATAGATTACGGCCTTGAATCAATTAAAGAAGAAGATGGTGACCTTGAAGTAACGGTTGACTTTTCAGATTATGGCTCTATGCTTAAAGGTTTGGAAGAACTCGGTATTGAAGTAATTTCAGCTGAGGCAGTTTATATTCCCAATATTGTCAAAAAAGTTCCGGACGATCAGGTCGAAGCCATCATTAAGCTGATTGACAAGCTGGAAGAAGAAGACGACATAACCAACGTCTTTCACAATATGGATATGAGCGAATAGTGAACAAAGCATTGTCGGAAAAATTGTTCCTTTAAATGACTTATGACCGATTGATGCTTTCGCTTTTATTTTTAATTAAATTAAATCTTTTGTTTCTTGGCTGATTGGAACGTAGGACAAAAAAGTACAGGTCTGTTAAAAGAAACAGAAAGAGCTGTAATTGTGGGTCTCATCCATGGAATGCAGACTGAAGAACAACTGGAAGATTACCTGGATGAATTAGCCTTCCTTGCCGAAACTGCCGGAGCAACAACCATTAAAAGGTTTAAACAAAAACTTCCGCACCCTGACAGCAGAACCTTTATAGGTAAGGGGAAAGCAGAAGAAATTAAAGAATATGTGTCTGAACACGATATTGACCTCATTATCTTTGATGACGACCTGACAGGTAAGCAAGTGAATACACTGGAAGGTATGTTTAAAAGAAAGATTGTTGATCGAAGCACCCTGATACTTGACATTTTTGCTGAAAGAGCACAGACGGCTCAAGCTAAGACCCAGGTCGAACTGGCGCAAATGCAGTACCTCCTTCCAAGGCTAAAAGGTCTGTGGACTCACCTGGAAAGGCAACAGGGAGGAATCGGAATGCGAGGACCGGGTGAAAAAGAAATCGAAACAGACCGCCGTATCGTCAATGATAAAATAAAATTACTCAAGGACAAACTCGCTGTCATCGACCGTCAGAATGTCACCCAACGAAAAAACAGGTCAAACACAGTTAGAGTTGCCTTAGTCGGATACACAAATGTCGGTAAAAGCACCATCATGAACGCACTGTCCGATGCAGATGTATTTGTTGAAAACAAGCTATTTGCCACGCTCGATACGACTGTCAGAAAAATCACACTGAATAAAATTCATTTTTTGTTGTCGGATACAGTGGGTTTTATCAGAAAGTTGCCCCACCACCTCATCGAAAGTTTTAAAAGCACACTCGACGAAGTAAGGGAAAGCGATCTCCTCCTTCATGTAGTTGACCTATCCAATAAAAATATGGAAGACCAGCTGGTAACGGTTCAACACACCCTGAATCAACTCGGTGCCGATAATATCCCTACCATTATTGTGGGTAACAAACTGGATGCATATCGCCAACAATTATTTGACGACTTTTTATCTCAAACAGAAAAACAAGAAATCTTAGCCGAACAAATCGAGCACTTTAAGAGCAACTTTGACCATCCCTGGATATTCATCTCTGCTGCTACAGGTGAGAATATGGATGAATTCAAGGACGTAATCTATGAAAGGATAAAAATGATTTCTAATCAGAAATTCCCTTACCAACAAAATCAGAACTATTAATAAACAGTAAATTGTACTTTATCATGTTAAAAACAAACATCAAGAGTTTAAAGTGGATTGGATTTTTCTTATTCTCCCTTTTTCTGTTGGGACATATGTCCGCACAGACCAAAACTTCTAAAAAGGGTAAAAGAGCGCCAAAATCAACCAGCCATCAGATGCCGATGCAAAATGTCAATGATTATTCCGGATACTATCCGTATGTGGAATATGGCAAGTTTGATAATGGTAAAATGTGGACTTTCAGCTATCCGCCGATTCAATATTTCAAGGAAACTTACGGCTTTGAACCTTCTGCCGAATGGATAGAAAATATGCGGATGTCAGCCTTGAGATTTGCCTCATATTGTACAGCATCCTTTGTTTCAGAAAATGGTCTGGTGATGACCAACCACCACTGTGGTCGTGAAAGTGTAACAGAGGTAACAAAAGAAGGTGAGGATCTGCCAAAAAATGGATTCTATGCCGCCACACTTGAAGAAGAAAGAAAAGTACCGGGTCTATTTGTTGACCAACTGGTCGCCATGCAGGATGTTACCAAGGAAATCAAAGAAGCCATAGCCAATGGTAAAACAGAAGCGGAGAAGGATAAATTGAAGCAGGAGAAAATGGACCAGTTGATTAAAGAAGCTGAATCAAAATCAGGAATGAAAGTTCAGATTCATACATTTTACAATGGTAGTATCTATCAGATGTACACTTATAAAAGATATACCGATGTACGACTGGTCATGGCTCCTGAGACTGATCTCGGATTTTTCGGCGGGGACCCCGACAACTTTACCTATCCGAGATACACCCTGGATTATACCTTTTTCAGAGTTTACGGAGAAGACGGCAAGCCTTTAAACACCAAGTATCACTACACCTGGTCAGAATCCGGTGCCAAAGAGAACGAACCGTTATTTGTTATCGGAAATCCCGGTACTACAAAGCGTCTGAGCACGGTATCCATGCTGGAATATGACCGCGACTACAGTGTACCCTATGTCCTCGGTCTATTAAACACACTGGGCAGCACCTATGCGGATTACATAGAAAAACATCCTGAAAGCAAGCTGGAATTGACTGACACATACTTCGGGTATATGAATAGCCTTAAAGCTTACAATGGAATCTATGGCGGATTGAAAGATCCTAACCTGATGGGTAAAAGAGCCAGTTTCGAAAAAGCCTTTAAATTAAAAGTATATGAAAATCCTGAATTAAAGGCAAAATACGGGGATCTATGGTCAAAAATCTATCATTCTCGTACTCAGATGAAATCCTATTTTGGTAAACAAATTATTTTTTCACCTGCAAATTCAACCTCCAAATTATTTGCCTTAGGCGCAAGAGCAATAGATATCGCAACAGAAATGAAAAAGCCTGAAGACAAAAGAAATAAAGGATACAGTGATGAGCAAATAAAGGAAAAAATAGCAAAATTAAAATTAGACCAAAGGTACCATCCTGAAATTGAAGAAAAAATAATTGAATTCGTTTTGACTAATATCAGCAAATGGTCTCACAATAAATTGAAACTTATTGATGGTGCCAACAACCCTGCATTGATACCTGCACAGGCAAAGGCAATCGTCAGCAATTCTATTGTAGGCGATGCAGCCAAACTGCAGGCATTATTCGATCAGGGACCGGATGCAGTACTGAATTCTAAAGATCCCATCCTTGCCTATTCCAAAATAGCAAAAGATAGTCTGGCATATTATAAAAAATTAATTGACCCGATAGTTGAAGAAGAAAATAACAACATCCAGCTCCTGGGACAAGCTCTGTATGAAGTTTACGGTACCAGCATACCTCCTGATGCCAACTTTACCCTTCGTTTTGCCGATGGTGTTCTCAAAGCGTATGATTATAACGGTACAAGAGCTCCTGAATTTACTACTTTTTATGGCTTGTATGACAGATATTATTCATTTGGAAAGAAGGAACCATGGAACTTGCCCCAAAACTGGCTTGATGCTGAAAGTACCCTTAATAAAAGCACAAAGTTGAATTATGTTACCACTCATGATATTATCGGGGGCAATAGCGGAAGTGCCATGATCAATCAGAAAGGTCAGGTAGTTGGACTGATTTTTGATGGCAATATAGAAAGTCTGCCCGGCCGCTATATCTATGATGCATCAAGTAACAACAGGTGCGTTGCCTTGCATTCTGATGCTATCCTGGAATCTTTAAGAGCCGTATATAAAGCTAACAGGCTGGCAGATGAGTTACAGTATTCTAAGATAAAATAGTATATACTTTATGAATTCAGATCATATCAGTAATTTATAAATCAAACAACAAAGGGCGGTCAACATAATCAGTCGGTCGCCCTTTTATATTAAATAAATGAAAGTCTGCGGATTTACGATTATCAGAAATGCCATCAAGTACGACTATCCGGTAGTGGAAGCCATCCGGAGTATCCTACCTGTCTGTGATCACTTCATCGTTCTGGTCGGTGATAGCGAAGACGAGACAATAGATCTGATCAGGGCTATTGATTCTCCAAAGGTCGAAATCCACCGGTCAGTATGGGATGACAATCTGAGAGAAGGAGGTCGGGTCCTTGCAGTAGAAACAAATAAGGCATTTGCACTCATTCCTGAGGATTACGATTGGGCATTTTATATCCAGAGTGATGAAGCTGTACACGAAAAATACCATCCTGCCATCCTTGCCGCAATGCAACGATGGACACAAAATCCTCGTGTAGAAGGTTTGCTTTTTAAGTATCTACACTTTTATGGTTCTTATGATTATTTCGGCACTTCACGCAAATGGTATCGCAATGAAATCAGAATTATTAAAAACGACAAATCAATTTATTCATACAGAGATGCTCAAGGATTCAGAAAAAATGGCAGAAAATTAAACGTCGTCCCGATAGAAGCCACCATCTACCACTATGGGTGGGTTAAAGACCCCATGGTTCAGGCAAGAAAATACAAAGACTTCAACAAATTATGGCATGACGACACTTTTGTATCCAAAATCACTGATGAAATATATAACTATTCCAATATCGACTACCTGGAAAAATTTAAGGGTAATCATCCCGAGGTAATGCTACAAAGAATTAGTCAAAAAAACTGGAAATTTAACGGAGAAAAATTGAACAGTAAGAGCTCCCTGAAAGACAAATTGCTCTATTGGTTTGAAAAAACAACCGGTATCCGGCCTTTTGAATACCGTAATTTTAAAATTATACATCCCGATTAAGATGACTTCCCACATAATCGGACTTGTACTTGCAGGTGGTAAAAGCTCCCGCATGAAAACAGACAAATCTTTGCTCTTATGGCAAGGTAGTCCATTTTATCAGATCGTAGCAAACAAACTCACTCCTCTGGTTTCCCAAGTTTATATCTCCTGCAGGCCTGACCAAAGAGGTCAATACCCTGATTATCCGGTAATAACCGATAAATTTGCAGATATCGGCCCTTTGAGCGGCATTATTTCGACTATAGAGCAATTTCCCGATATGTCAATACTCATGGTCTCCTGCGACATGCCGGAAATACCTGAAGCCTTGTTGAAAACTATGATTCATCATAACAATGATACGGCTAACGGTGTCTTTATAAAAGATGCACAGGGAAATATAGAGCCAATGGTCAGTATCCTAAACACTTCATCCCACTCGTATTTTTTAAATAGTCTTCATTCCGGTGAATATTCAATTACTAAGATTATTAAAAATTTACCCGCACCGGTATTTATTGAGACAAATGATCCGCTTCATAATATTAATTCACCGGAAAATCTTGAAGAATTAATCAACAGGAATTTCAGATCTGAATAAAATCCCTGCTCATTCTTTTATATATTTGTAGGGAATAATCCAACTAAATGATGAATATGGGAAGTAAAATTTTTAACCTACTATCTGCCCTCTTTTTGGTAGTTAATCTCCACGCTCAAGGTACAAGCACATCCAATAATCAACAACCCAAGCTGGTGGTCGGCATCGTCGTCGATCAAATGAGATATGATTTTATCTACCGTTATTATGACAGACTTAGCGACAATGGGTTCAAACGTTTGATGAGAAATGGAATAAATTGCATCAACAATCAATATAATTACACTCCTACATACACCGGACCCGGACATGCCTCCATTTATACCGGCTCAACACCGGCCATTCACGGAATCACTTCAAATACATGGTATGATGTTCAGACGGACAAATCGGTTTACTGCACAGAAGACAGCACCGTTACAGGAGTCGGAAGTTCCGGTAAGCCGGGAATGATGTCCCCAAGAAATCTAAAAGCAACCACAATTACAGATCAGTTAAAACTCGCCACCGGCAATAGAAGTAAAATTATAGGTGTAGCCCTAAAAGACCGTGGCTCTATCCTTCCTGCCGGACACAGTGCCAATGCTGCCTATTGGTTTGACTACCAATCAGGCAACTTTTCCACATCCACTTATTATATGAATAGTCTTCCACAATGGGTAATTGACTTTAACCAACTCAAATTCCCAGAAAAATATATCAACTCTACCTGGGAAACTCTTTATCCCATCAACACCTATGTACAAAGTGACATAGATAATCAACCCTATGAAGCTCCTTTATATAAAGATAAATTACCGGTTTTCCCTCATAAATATTCACCGGAAGAAAAAGGAAGTTACAATAAACTTGCTACTTCACCTTATGGCAGCATCTTGACGGCCGACTTCGCCATTGCAGCCTTACATGGTGAACAGTTAGGCAAGGGAGATGTAACCGACTTTCTGACAATAAGTTTCAGTTCAACTGATTACATCGGCCATGCCTTTGGCCCCAATTCCATCGAATCAGAAGATGCCTACCTGAGGCTGGACCTTGAAATAGCCAAACTACTCAAAGCCCTGGATGAGTATGTTGGTAAAAATAACTACCTGCTTTTTTTGACTGCTGACCATGGGATTTGTGATATACCCGGGCATAGCCAATATTATAAATTACCCGGAAAGACTGTTGAAAAAGGAGCATTTACCAAAAAACTTAATTCCTTTCTTAATCAGACATTTCCACCAGGAAAGTATATTAAAGACTTTGGTTCGTATCAATTTGTAGTTGATCACAACCTGCTGAATAAAAACAATATTCGCTGGGAAGATTTTTTTGATGCCATAAGGATGAATTTATTGCAATATGATGGTGTAGCACAAGTAGTTGACCTTCATCATATATCGCAAACGATGTATCCTGAATTTTTTATAAACAAAATTAAAAATGGCATAAATCCCAAACGTTCAGGAGACATCTTTGTCATATTGGAACCCGGATGGCTGACCTCATCTTCAACTGGTACCACACACGGCAGCCTTTATGAATACGACTCACATGTTCCCTTAATTTTTTATGGGTGGGGGCTACCTGCAAAGGAGATTACTAAAACTGTACACGTCACTGATATTGCTCCGACTCTTGCTGCTCTTTTACATATCCTGGCACCAAGCGGAACAATAGGCCAACCCATCCCTGAGGTAGTGGATAGCCGACAAAAATAGTAACAAAAACAAGATAAAATGCCTGTAATCCTCCCTGTTAAGAATGTTTATCCGGTTATTCCTGACTCCACCTTTGTTGCCCCCAATGCAACAATCGTAGGAGACGTTGTCCTGGGTGAAGAATGCAGTATTTGGTTCAATGCTGTCGTTCGTGGTGATGTCAATTCAATCCGTATGGGTAATAGGGTCAACATTCAGGACGGAGCCTGTATTCATTGCACCTATGAAAAGACTAAAACAGTATTGGGCAACAATGTTTCCGTCGGGCACAATGCCATCGTACACGGATGTACAGTCGAAGACAATGTATTAATCGGAATGGGTGCCATTATCATGGACAACGCCCATATCGGGTCCAACACCATCATTGCTGCCGGGGCTGTAGTACTTGAAGGGACCATAGTGCCTTCAGGTTGTATCTTCGGTGGCGTCCCTGCCAAAAAACTAAAAGCGATAAGCCAGGAACTGACAGAAGGAGAAATAAATCGTATCGCACACAACTATGTGATGTACAGCGGATGGTTCAGATAATTTTCATTAAACCCACATAAATACGACACTATCCCAAAAACTGTGTAAGTGGAAAAATCATAGTCCGGATTTACAGTTTTATTCTATCGCCAAATATAAGGCTAAATTGGTTTAAAATCATTCCCCAGTTTCTTATAGGTTGCGTCCAT
>JAGFJA010000061.1 GCA_024103005.1 Saprospiraceae bacterium | reverse complement strand
CTGGACTAATCTGAGATGAAATACTGAAAATCGAGTTTAAATTACAAGATTTAAAATCGGTTTTTGGGACGACTCCCGCTTCGAAAGAGGCGGGAGTTTTTTATTGCAGGAAACTGAAGGATTTTATTACCTGAGATGTATTATTTTCCGCTTTTACTCATACTAATAAGCAGGCGTAATCTATATAATCCTCAATTCAGAAATTGATTTTTATAAAGGAGCACATCATAAACTTTAATCAACCAAGTAATTCATATAACTTTTTAAGTCATGGTTTAAAAATAATGCCTTATCATAATATAATCAAAAAACTAGATATTATCTGATAAGAATGTAAATAAAACTGCAAATATGGAATCCGCTTCCACCCTATTCTGCTGACAACTTCATTAACATTATTATTTGATACCAGCGAGCCAGATAGGATTAATTAATTTTTATAAATAATTTTCACTTAGGAGGGATCTATTGCCAAGACAACAAAATATAGCTAGCATAAACAAAAATGGCTCCCACAAGGGAGCCATTTTTATTCTCATCATCTAATTTAATTAAGCAGGGTTGACCTCGGAAGTCCGTGTTATTTTGAGACCTGAATGGTCATCATTTAATATTGCGGCAAATTTGGACCCTTCTTGGGGATTTTCATTTAAAATGAACTCTGCAAGAGGATCTTCAATATACTTCTGTATGGCACGATGCAAAGGTCTTGCACCAAACTGCGGATCATATCCTTTTTCGGCTACAAAGTTTTTCGCTTCTTCCGTCAATTCCAGCGTATAACCCAATTGATTCAGCCTTGTATAAAGAGATTGTAATGCAATATCAATAATTTGGAAAATTTCCTCCTTATTTAGGCTATTAAATATGACAACATCATCTATACGGTTGAGGAATTCAGGAGAAAAAGTCTTTTTCAAAGCGGATTGAATAACTGCCTTTGAGTTTTCCTCTTCAGCTTCCAGCCGGGCGGCAGTATTAAAGCCAACGCCTGTGCCAAAATCCTTCAACTGCCTGACTCCGATATTGGACGTCATGATTATCATCGTATTTTTAAAATCAACCTTTCGCCCCAGACCATCCGTCAATACTCCATCATCCAACACCTGAAGTAAGATGTTATAGACATCTGGGTGAGCTTTTTCTATCTCATCCAGCAAAATAACCGAATATGGTTTTCGTCTGACTTTTTCTGTCAACTGTCCGCCTTCCTCATACCCAACATATCCCGGAGGGGCACCAATCAATCTTGTGACAGAAAACTTCTCCATATATTCACTCATATCCAGGCGAATCAGACTATCATCTGAATCAAAAATATGTCTGGCAAGTGCCTTTGCAAGTTCAGTCTTACCTACCCCGGTAGGGCCTAGGAAAATAAAGGATCCAATCGGTTTTCTGGCATCCTTTAGCCCCACCCTGTTGCGTTGGATGGCTTTGACGACTTTATCAATGGCATCATCCTGTCCGATAATCATTTGCTTGATCTCTGAATTCAGGTGAACCAATTTATTGCTTTCCTTTTGTGCTACACGCTTGAGAGGAATACCTGTCATCATTGACACTATTTCGGCAATATCTTCTGCATCAACCGGATACCGTTTTGATTTAGCCTCTTCTTCCCACTTTTCTTTCTCTTCTTCGAGGGTTCTGCTCAGTTTCGATTCATCGTCGCGCAGGTCGGCAGCTTTTTCGTACTGTTGATTTTTAACAGCAAGGTTCTTTTGCTCCTTGATATCTTCAATCTGCTTTTCAATCTCCTCTATATGCTTGGGTACATGAATATTTTTCAGATGTACCCTTGCTCCGACCTCATCCATAACATCTATTGCCTTATCCGGCAGGAATCGATCACTGATATAACGATCACTTAACTGAACACAAGCCTTAATTGCCTCATCTGTAAATGTAACATTATGGAAATCTTCGTATTTTCCGCTGATATTCTTTAAAATAATCATTGCTTCTTCTGCAGAAGGCGGATCGACTATAATTTTCTGAAATCTTCTGTCCAGTGCGCCGTCTTTTTCTATATACTGACGATATTCGTCCAGGGTGGAGGCACCGATACACTGCAATTCACCTCTTGCAAGTGCCGGCTTGAAAATATTGGAGGCGTCGAGTGAACCGGTAGCTCCGCCGGCGCCTACGATGGTATGTATTTCATCTATAAAAAGAATGACGTCCCGGGTCTTTTCAAGTTCATTCATAATGGCTTTAATCCTTTCTTCAAACTGTCCACGATACTTGGTTCCGGCGACCAAAGCAGCTAAATCAAGCATGACGATTCTCTTGTTAAACAGTGTCCTTGAAACCTTCTTTTTTAGGATTCTGAGAGCAAGCCCCTCAATAATGGCAGTTTTACCGACACCGGGTTCACCAATCAGAATCGGGTTATTTTTCTTTCTCCTGCTCAATATCTGTGATACTCTTTCTATCTCAACTTCACGTCCGATAATCGGATCAAGCTTACCTTCTTCTGCCAATCGGGTGATATCCCGACCGAAGTTGTCCAGAACAGGTGTCTTTGATTTTGATGATCCCTTTTTCTGATATTTGGAGATCCCTTCATCTTCCATTGAAAAATCGTCACCACTGCCTGCTGACATATTGCCCAATTCGGACCAATCCTCCGTCATATCACCATTGGCCATATAATCCAACTCCGTCTTGAAACTCTCATAATCAATATCATACTTCTTAAGTATTTTGGCAGCGATGTTGTCTTTGTGCTTAAGTATGGAAAGGAGAAGGTGTTCAGGACTAATTTCGTCAGTTTTAAAGAGTTTAGCTTCCAGGAAGGTCACTTTCAAAACCTTATCAGCATGCTTATCCAAAGGAATGTTACTGATATTATTGTTACGTTCTGCTTTAACTTTATCTATTGCTGTAGCTTCAATCAACTTAGTCAATTCATCAAAGTCAACATCCATTGATTTCAACACCTTGTTGACTTCACTTTCCTTATCGGAAAGCAAACCCAGCAACAGGTGTTCCGTGCCAATAAAATCATTGCCAAGGCGTAAAGCTTCGCCTCTGCTCTGGGCAATTATTTTTTTGACTTCAGGTGAAAATTTCTTATTCATTTTTTGCTCCTTATATTTGATTTAGCCTTTCGACTGAATAATTATTCCTATAAATACATTAAAAATACACAAATTGTTTATTTTCAACACAAGAATAACGAATTATCACTTTAAAAAAAAATAAAATATGATAATTTAACATTGTATTTTTACTGTAATGAAATAATCATGCCAAAAGTATTTTATTACATCAAGAAAAAATTATCAGAAAGTTCGTTTCAATCAGACCCACAATAGCATTCGATTTGACAAAAGCCCTGATTACAGGCGGTGACAATAAAGGGTTTAGGTAATACCGAACGTATTTCTTAAAATTGATGTATCTTTGTCAACACAATAATTAACAAAATTTAACGTCTAACTGACATAATAACATTAGAATAATTATAAACTATGAAATATTCCATTGATAAGCAGGAACATTATGCCATAATGACACTTGAAGAAGAAAACCTCAATTCTCTATTAGCTCCCGATCTGAAATCAGAGCTTGTAATTTTTAAGAATGAAGGTCTGACCAATCTTGTTATCAACCTATCAAAGGTGAAGTATATAGACAGTAGCGGACTGAGTGCCATCCTGACGGGCAACAGACTGTGGAAGGAAAATGGTGCATTTATTTTGACTGAAATCAACCATACTCCCGTAAAAAAGTTAATAGAAATCTCCAGATTAGAGTCCATTCTTACCATTATCCCGACTATGGAAGAATCTTTGGATTATATTTTAATGGATGAAATAGAAAAAGAACTAAATTCAAGCACGGAGGAAGAATAAATTGTCTATAAGTGTTACCATATTAGGCTCCAATTCTGCATTGGCAGCGCATGGGAGGCATCCCTCTTCCCAGTTTCTAAAAATCGGTCACCATAGTATCTTAGTCGATTGCGGTGAGGGTAGTCAATTCAGGATGAATCACCTCAAATTGTCAAAGATGAAGATAGAAACAATCTTTATCTCTCATTTACACGGAGATCATGTGTACGGATTACCCGGACTTGTCACCAGTATGATATTACTTGGCAGAAAAGAGCCTTTAACCATTGTGGGACCAAAAGGCATCCTGAAATATATGGAACAAATCGCAGAATCTACTTTTACTCATTTTAACTTCCCGATATATTATATCGAAACAACACCCTCCCTATTCCAAATGATTTATGAAAATGATACTTTCAGCGCATACAGCATTCCGCTCAGTCACAAGGTGCCGTGTAATGGCTATCTGTTCAGAGAAAAAGACAGACCACTGAATATCAGAGAAGAAGTTATACACGAATATCAATTATCCACTGAAGAAATAATTGCCCTCAAGGAAGAAAGAAGCATTCAAACAAAAAAAGGAATCTTAAGCCCTGGTGAAGCTCTTTATATCAAACACAGGGCAAGATCCTATGCATATTGCAGCGACACCTCATTCAGGCCGGAGATTATCCCCATGTTAAAAGGTGTAGATGTCCTTTATCATGAAGCAACGTATTTGGATGAATACAAAGAAAAAGCCATTCAGAGAGGACATAGCACAACATGCGACGCTGCCACTATTGCCAAAGAATCGGGAGTCAGAAAATTATTACTGGGCCACCCTTCCAGCAAGTATCCTGATGTCGATATCCTGGTACAGGAAGCTAAAACAATATTTGAAGCTACTGAATTCGCCGTGGAAGGTCATACTTATATTATTTAAAAATTGGCTTGGAGTTTGTAACTATATGGTAATCCTAATATTACAGACTATTATTTTTTATATACAATCACTAATGTATTGATTATAAATAGTTTATAGTATCATATGCATTTTACGATAATATCCTAACTGTAATTCCTCTTGGATTGATTCTACTGCCTCTACCATTGGCATTTCGGCATTCTGAAAAACCGAGATGCTAAACAGCAAAGCTATCAAACAACGCAGTTAAAACACGCTTAAACCAAATTTCATTATTACATCGTAACTCAGAGGCTTCAGTTACTTAATTAAAATTATTTCTAATTAATTGAAAACCAATTGATATTTTTAGATATATTTTAAAACATCATATTTTAATGAAAAAAATCAATTATTTTTTTGGCATTCATAAAATTAGGCATATCTTTGCACCGCTTTAGGTGAAAAGCTTTAGCACGATCCTGTAGCTCAGCCGGTAGAGCACATCACTTTTAATGATGTGGCCCTGGGTTCGAATCCCAGCGGGATCACAAAGCCTCGGAATTCCGGGGCTTTTTTATTTTGGCTCACTTTTTTCTGGATTATACTAAAAGATTAATCACTTTACTTTTACGAGTTGATTAAGTCAGTACCTCATTTAACGTCATGATGTCCCGTAAGTGTTTTTAAAGACTTAACTTTTCCTGCGAGGTGCAATGCGTGAGGGAAAGCAGCGGCACAAGCGACGTCAGGAGCGCTGTACAGCGGATAGCCCGACCATGGACACCTCCATGGGCACGCCCGAAAATTTCCAACCGTCAATAACCATTTTTTTTTCGCTGCTAAATTAACAATATTCAATCCGTCAATTTCACTGTTTAAGTCTTTTGTTATCTTTATTGCCTAAATCTTGGATTATGTTTTGGAAATTTATAAAATATCCGTTATACTTTCTGTTTCTGCTGAACACCCTTCAATCGCAGGTCACATCTCCGGATGCTTTTTTGGGCTTCTCCTTGGGTGAGCGGTTTGTACATCATCATCAGGTGGTGAGTTATTTTAAGGAAGAGGCCCAACGCAATAAAGCAAACGTAATTTACTCACAATACGGGACGACCAATGAAGGTAATCCGCTATTTGTGGTTATCATTTCGTCTGCAGATAACATAAAACGTATTGAATCTATCAGAAAAGCCCACCTTGCTTCTATCAGCAACAATGGGCAGGCTGTAAATCCTGACGACAAATGTATTGTCTGGTACAGCTACAATGTCCACGGAAACGAAGCTTCCGGAACAGATGCAGCTATCATGACCTACTATAAAATTATGACCGACCCCCAGTTTGAGGAGAAATTTAAAGACATTATCTTCATCCTCGATCCATGCCTTAACCCGGATGGTCGTGAACGTTATGTCAATTGGTTTTATTCAGTATCCGGAGCTAGTCCCAATTCAAACGTAAAGACACGGGAGCATCAGGAACCCTGGCCTGGTGGACGCACCAATCATTATTATTTTGACCTGAACCGCGACTGGGCCTGGCAAACACAGGTTGAATCACAAGCCCGGATGAAACTTTACCATCAATGGATGCCCCAGGTGCACGCTGACTTTCACGAACAAAGCTATAATGACCCATACTATTTCGCTCCTGCAGCCGAGCCCTATCATAAGGCGATAACTTCTTTCCAGCGATCGTTTCAGATAGTTATTGGGAGGAAAATCGCCAATGCTTTTGATAAATACGGCTGGCTATACTTTACCAATGAAAGATTCGACCTGTTTTATCCTTCTTACGGTGACACCTACCCTATTTACAACGGTGCAATCGGCATGACTTTTGAACAGGCAGGCGGTCGAAGTGCGGGGCTTTCGGTACAAACCCGTGACGGAGAAACTCTAACTCTTAAGGATCGTATCCTGCATCATACAACAGCAGGATTAACGACCTTGGATGCCGTGAGGGAAAATATCTCAGAGGTAATGAATGAGTTTCAAAAATATTTTCAGAATGATAAGGATGAAAGGTATTTCAGCTTTGATTTGAAAATGGAGGACTATGAACGGGGCAGAAGCTTCAGGCAACTACTTGACCGCAATCAAATAAGGTACAGTTATGCACTTCGTGCAGATTTTTCATCCCTTTTGCAAATCCCGCTTAGTCAGCAGAAAAACAAATTGATAAATATCCTGATGGAGGATAGGTCAGAATTGAGCGATTCTCTGACCTATGATATCACCGCATGGAATATTCCCAAAGCTTATGGATTAAAGTATAAGATTACCACAAAAAAGTCCACTGAAGAATCTGTAAAACAGGTATTTGGCAATATCAAAAACGCTTACGGTTATGCTATTGACTGGCAGGGAGGCAACTGCCTCAAGGCTCTTTCCTATCTGTTGCAGCAAAATGTCAAGGTTCGCTATGCCCAAAAAGAATTCAGCATTGACAGTAAGAATTATCGGCCCGGGACCCTAGTAATTTTAAACGAAGGAAATAACAGGAACAAGCCGCTCAATGATATCATCAATTATGTTTCATCTGCCTATCAGATACCTATCTTTCCGATCTCCGGAGGCATGGTTGATTCAGGTAATGATATGGGAAGCGAAATGATGCGTCTAATCCATCCGCCAAAGGTCGTACTTCTTACCGGAGAAGGCACTTCTTCCTTGTCGGCAGGTGAGGTTTGGTTTTATTTTGACAAGGAGCTGGAGTATCCGATCAACCTGATCCAAACAGACCAGTTTCAATCCTTAAACCTTGACGAGGTAAATGTTTTGATCTTGCCGGATGGTTATTATTCATTTCTTAATGATTCAACTCAAAGTGAGACTCTTGAAAAGTGGGTTAGACAAGGCGGAAAGATCATCGCTTTAGAAGGAAGCATAGACCAGTTAAGCGGATTAAAATGGATGCAACTGAAAAGAAAAAAATTGCAGCGTGAAAGTAGTGAAAAGAATAAGTATGCAGATTTAAGGAAGTATGATGAACGCGAACGCAACTCACTTTCACGCTATATTCAGGGTGCAATATATAAGACAGACCTGGACAATAGTCATCCATTGGCCTTTGGGTATCCGGCTTACTATTATTCATTAAAAACAGATAATACATTCTATGAATATATGAAAGACGGGTGGAATGTGGGCACTATCCGAAAAAACCCGGAGTATGTCGGATTTGTTGGTTCGGCAGTAGGAGAATTTAGCGATGCCCTCATTACCGGGGTCAAGGATGTCGGGCTTGGTGAAGTAATTTTCTTTACGGATGACGTCTTATTCAGAAATTTCTGGGAAAACGGAAAATTGATGTTTACCAATGCAGTTTTCCTTGTAGGACAGTAAGACTTGAATGAAGGTCAATATTTTAACCGACTATAAGGTGATTTATTAAACATCATAATACAGGCAGTATTTTAATGCAAAAATTGGCCAAATCAGCCCCAATGAATCAATGATCCGTTATGCTATCTAATAGCTTTAGCTTATTTTTCGTCAAGGATAAAAATCTTTTTAACATTGTGTTGGGGACTAATGGCACCATTTTTTATCAATGCGTCACGCATACCATAGAGTAGGGATTTCGACCAATAGTAAAAAAAAGATCTAGCGGGATTATAAGGAAAGTCAATCATGCCTTTTACGTTCGCACTGTTTATTTTATTAACTTTAAGCAGCTGATTAAGTGCCCAAGATTTTATAACTGCGGTTTTGTCAGGGTCTTTTCCGGAATATGCCTGCAACTTTAGGTCAGAATATTTGAATGTAACCACACCTTCCGATTTGTATTTGTTATAATCAAAGTCAAAGGCTATGGTATCCAAAGTGCCCGATTTTATTTCAACCAGGTAGGATGATTTAAGGATACTATTGATTTCTTTGAGCTCAAAAGGGCCGCAATTACCTTTCATACTGTACTCTTTGTCATTATTCAGTGGAATAAAAATATCCGCATTGACCCTACCCTGACCCATAAAGTCTCCATAAGCCTTTAGAGTGACAGCATGGAATGAAGTATCATTGGTAAAATGAACTGAGCGGGCATTGATGTTTTGAAAATAGATCCTTCCCGGATTTCGATCCTTCTTGTTTAATTCTTCATAGGCAACGAAAGCGTTTTCCACCTTCAATGTGTCAAAATCAAATAAAAAACCTGCCTGCTTTAACATCTCTGCTGGCAAGGGAACAGGCTTTGTACGGGTAAACTCATAGTTTTTGTTCCTGTAAACTTCTAGATTAAAGGTCATTTCAACCTTTTGTGCTTTGGCTTTGAACTGCGTAGAATCCTCCAGTTTAAAACCTGCAAATCTGATATAATCACCTGAACCTGAAATGCGATCGACCTGTGATTTAAAATACTGTGCAAATGCTTCTTTATCAAGCAAAGGTGAAATCTTTATGTCTGATATAGTTAAAGATTGTTCGGGACGTTTATATTCTATTCCACCAATCTGATATTCATGCTGTATTCCGGGAAACTCGATCGTAAGGTCTGTATTTTTGACAGCCTCAACAGTTAACTTAAAAATACTGCCGACATCAAAACCAAGTTGTAATCCACTTATTTCAAAATCCTGTGTAGTTACTTTCGCTTTGACTTTGTTATTATCATCTTTATGGAGCCAGATTATATCTTTAAATCTGATATTATCAATCCTTAACCTTCGTTTGCCTTCTATTGAGGAGGAAGACGGCAGATCCTTCAGCGGGAGATGTCTGCCTTCCCAGGTTGATAAATTAACCTTTTCAAAATCAAAATCAATTATTTTCAGCCTATTGGTAAGTACAAGGTGCGCCACCTTAATTTTGTTGAGTGTCGCATGGTCAATTGTGGCACTAAAAACCGTATCTCGTCCGTTCATCCCAAAAACCCGAAGATCAATAACCGAAACGGAAGGTATGATCCATCCGAGGGAAATATCGTCATAGCTGATATGCAGGCCCCGATTGGTATAACGAATAATCTGTTGTTTCACCTTAAAATCAATAAACTGAACAACACTCAGTCTGAAAACTGCATAAAGCAGCATTAAAATCCCGAGGACTCGCAACCAAAAATCTGTGTTTTTCAATTTAGTCATGGAAATAATTCCTTTTAATCAATATTATCAATGGTGAAAGGATTCTTTATCTAATTCTGTGATTATTCAGCTAGTTTTAAAGTAAAAATAGACGAATCATAATTATTTACCTGTAGGTATTCGGAATATTTACATCAAGTACTTATAAAATCGATTCCATAGTTGAAAATTATGTCTCCGGTCCGGTAAATGCTGAAAAATTCAATTCCTTATATCAATCATCCTAATGGACAACACATATACAACCAGTCAAAGCTAAATAATTTATGGATGCTTTCTGGATTTGAAAAGAAAAGATTACTGAACGTTAAGGTATTATTGGGAAAAAGAGCAATTTCCTAAGATTATTTTAACATTTTCAACATCATTTAACTCAAAATTAAATAAAAGGTTGCCACTTTTGATTAAACGCAGCCGTTAAAATTCTATCAAAGTATTATAAAAATCAAAATACTGATAAAATTAAAATTTCTTTTTTGCCATGAAAAACTATAAATTATTTATTCCACTTTTCCTGATTTTCACTTTGAGTATTTCGACAGCCAGAAGTCAGGACTTCAAAAAGGATTCTACCGGTTTGCCGGGAGATAACTTCAACTTACAGGGCGCACTTGACCTGTTCAGCAAGGCTGCAACACTTGAAAAATATGAACAATCATTAAATACTGAAAATAATAATGTCAACAACTTGGATTTAAATCTGGATGGACAGACAGATTATATCAGGGTAATAGACAGAACAGACGGAAATGCACATGCCATCACCCTCCAGGCTGTCGTTGGTGAAAATGATTTTCAGGATATTGCTGTCATAGAACTTGAAAAAAAAGGTGAAAATGACGCAATCGCCCAAATAGTGGGAGATGAGGACATATATGGAAAAGAAACCTATGTAGAGGCTAACGCCGATAATTCATACATCAATGATTCCGACAATCTGAATAAAAAAGGACCATCACCTTACTACGAAAACAATCGAGTCAGAATATATTTCAATGTCTGGTTCTGGCCATGCGTCCAATATATCTATGCTCCGGCTTATGTCGTGTACGTTTCTCCATGGTACTGGCACACCTATCCTCTATGGTGGAATCCATGGAGACCATGGCATTGGCATACCTTCTACTCACATGGCTGGCATTATCACAGTCACTACATTGTCGTTTCACACCCCAGAGTATATGGTGCACGTAATCTCTATGCTCCACACAGGGTTGTATCTGTAAATGTCCACAATAGGAATGTAAAAGTTGTTAATAATTACAGGGTACAAAACAATATTGTAATCAATAAAACGGACAGCAGACACAGAAATCAGGCAGGTATAAATACCGGCAAAACCGCCAAGCCTGATGTCAAAAAAGATGTTCCAAACTCACGAAACAGACAATCTGCAAGTCTTGAGGCCAGACAACCTTCTTCTGCATCAAATACCACTGATAGAAGTAACGAAGTTTCAAGATCAAATAAACCGACAATTAATTCCAATACAAGAACCAGAGACATCGGCACACGTACAGACCAAGCAAACCCAACCATGACGTCGCCTTCGCGAAACAATCCTGGCTCATACCGTAGCAGAAAAGCAGAAAAAACTGATACCAGAGACAGTCAACAACCTAAGTATCAAAACGAAAGACCTGCAAGACAAAATCCATCGCTCAATAAACGACAAAGCAGAAGTCATTCAATGCCATCCCGCTCTGAAGTAAAAAGAAGCAGTAACAATCGATCTGAAAGACCGATACATGCTGCACCAAGGTCTGGATCAACCAGAAACAGAGGGTAGCAAGCACATAAGTCTAACTCTGAAGATTATCACCGAAGTCTGAATTAATCATATATAGTTTGCCGGATTCGTATTAAAAGAATCCGGCATTTTTATATAAAATAGCGTCCTAAAAATATCGGACATTGCTTTTCAAACAACATAAGAAAATAAACGCTTCCGACATTTCCCCCTAATTTGAAAAATATTATTAATATTGATGAATGAAAGCAATGATATTCATAGCCTTAGGTGGTGCACTGGGGAGTATCCTCAGATATGGATTAATCTTACTATTTCAAAAATCAGGTTGGACAATATCAACTACACCTACTTTTCTTGCCAATATAATTGGTTGCTTTCTCTTAGGCACACTCCTTTCACTGGCCTTGAAAGAAGGCAGGATAAGTGAAGAATATAAATTATTTCTTTCTACCGGATTTTGCGGCGGATTGACAACCTTTTCTACTTTTACCGGAGAGAACTATTATTTTTTAAGTCAAAAGAATTTTCCCGCATTTATTCTTTATGCTTCGGCTACTTTTATTTTTGGGTTACTATTCTTCTGGCTGGGAACAATATCTGTTAAAAACTAAGTATGAAGAAGTATTCAATTGTTATAATTATCATTACCCTATCTTTATCTTTACAAGCACAGGATGTTCAAAAATGGACAATATCTCCTGCTCTCATTGGAGGCGTATTTCCACATCTACCATACAATCTCAAGGATTATAATCCTTTACTCATTCCTTACCTGCCTTTCAATAAAGGCTTATTTTATGGAGAAATCCGATATAATTATGACCGTAACGGGACCTTTGGGGTATATGGCGGTATAAGTAAGGTCACAGGAAACAGAATCATTCAGATTTTCACACCTCAACTTGGTATTCTTCTTGGCGATTATCAAGCATTGAGCATTCAATTTTATTATAATTTAGTTCATCCAAGGATCGAGTTTAACCTGACCAATAATTATGCAAAGGTCTTTAACAATCGGCCGGATTACTATTTCAACTGGAGTGATATTCAGTTCCCGATCAGGAAAATTTGGCGAGCGGGCGCCTCTACACAGATATTTATTGACAAAAATTTACAGACTTATGATTTCGGACCGATGATAGGTTACCGAGACAAAGGATGGTATATTATGGTCACAGCTTTTAATCCATGGTCTTCTAAAACCAATTACTGGTTTTTTGCCATTCAGAAAACCTTACAATTATAATGAACGCAAGATGTCAAGGAAGCATTTAAACTTGATTGTTGCCAAAAAGGAATAACTATTCTTCCTCACCCATTTGATGATCTGCTCTCAGGCGTCGCATCATCTCATCTACTTTTATTAGTTCATCAAGGGTATCATCCATATAAAAGGTTACTTCAGGCATTCGGCGCACATGTTTTTTAATCCTTTGGTATAGATTTTTCTTAATTTCATGGATAGCTTCTTCAACTTCAAGGAGAACTGCCTGTTTATTTTCTGTATTATAAATACTGAGATAGGCCTTAGCAAGAGCAAGATCAGGTGATACCTGTACAGAGGTAACAGTTACCATTGGTTCAGGTCCATAAATATATCTTCCTTCAGCCTGGAAAACTAAACTCAAATTCCGGCGTAATAATTCAGCAACCTGCAAACTTCGAACGGACATTTTAAACTCGTTTAATATAGAAGAAAAACAAATATACGAATAATTCAATTTGTTACGCCCATTTCGGGATGGCTGTAATCAGATCACGGGTATAGGCTTCTTTCGGGTGGTGGATAATATCTTCTGTCAATCCTGTTTCAACGATTTTACCTTTATACATTACAGCGACACGGTCAGCAATAAAATTAACTACCGACATATCGTGTGTAATAAAAATTAAAGATAACCCAAGTTGTGTCTGTAAATCTTTCAAAAGGTTAAGTACCTGTGACTGCACACTGACATCCAGTGCTGCCACTGATTCATCACAGATAAGTATCCGGGGATCTAATCCCAATGCCCTTGCGATGCAGATTCTTTGTCGTTGTCCTCCGCTAAACTCATGTGGGTATCTATCGGCGTGTTCCGGAAGTAAGCCTACCTGATCCAGCAGGGACAGCATTTTCTCTTTTCTTAGAGCTTTATTTTGATATAAACCATGAACCATCATTGGCTCCATTATAGCTTGCCCAATTTTCATCTTAGGATTAAGGGATGAATATGGATCCTGGAAAATAATCTGTATATTTCTTGCATTTCTTCGCCATTCTGACTCTCTTTGCCTAAATAAATCCTTCCCATCAAGCAATGCAGTACCGGTATCCGGTTTTTCAAGGTGCACTAATGTCCTGCCCAATGTGGACTTTCCACATCCTGACTCACCTACTATTCCCAATGTTTCACCCTTGTGTAATGTAAAAGAAATGCCATCTACAGCCCTCAGCCAGGATGTCGGTGAGCCCCAAAAATTTTTGGCTACCGGATATTTTACGACTAAGTTTTGTACACTCAGAATTGGATGTCTTCCGGAAGTTTTTTCACTAGTTTCATTCTCTTCCACACCATCTTTTTTCGTCGGCTTGAAATCAAAATAATCGCCGTTGGCTACGATATCGACAAAATCACTCACAACCGGCAGTCGGCGAGGTCGATAATACAAGGGAGGCTTGCATGCAATCAGCCCTCGCGTATAAAGATGTTCCGGATTATCCAACACAGACTTCGTCTCTCCTGATTCTACGATTACTCCACGATACATCACATTCACACGGGATGTTATATCCTTTATCACTCCAAGGTCATGCGAAATAAACAAGATGGAAATTCCGAATTTATCTCTTATATCAACAAGGAGTTCCAATATTTTTTTTTGAATCGTAACGTCAAGAGCGGTTGTCGGCTCGTCAGCAATCAACAGTTTCGGGTGGCAACTGATAGCCATTGCAATCATTACTCTTTGTATTTGGCCGCCGGATATCTGATGGGGATAAGAATTATAAATCCTTTCCGGATTAGGTAGTCCCACCTGGGCGAATAACTCAAGAGTATTTGCTTTTGCCTGTTTTTTATTATATCTGAGGTGAAGACGTATCATTTCATCAACCTGATATCCGCAAGTCAGTACCGGATTAAGTGAAGACATCGGTTCTTGGAATATCATCGAAATTTTGCTTCCACGCAAAGGACGAAACTCTTTTTCAGGTAAACCGACCAATTGAATCGGATGATTTTCAGGTGTAAATTCTACGGAGCCTGAAATATTGGTTATTTTCTCAGGCAACAAACCGCAAAGAGATAAACCGGTGACGGACTTTCCACTGCCTGATTCGCCTACTAAGCCTACGATTTCACCTGCCGGGATGGAAAAGTCCACTCCCCTTAAAACAGGATTGACCCTGTCATCGGTACGAAAGGCAATCCTCAGATCCCGAATATTCAACAACTCCTGATTAGTTGCCATAATTTCTGATTTGTCTGAAATACTCCCATAAAATAATCCCTATGCTGACTGAAACATTGAAAGAATGTTTGGTACCAATCTGAGGAATTTCAATAGCTCCGTCACAGTGAGCCATAACATCATCATTTATCCCCATCACTTCATTGCCGAAAACAAAGGCAACCTTTTGTTTCACTGTAAAGCTAACTTTTTCCAAAGAAATCGACTCGGTTGCTGTTTCAATAGCCCAAATATGGTAACCTTCTTCCTTTAAGTGATTGATACAGCTTATGGAATCTTTATGATGATTCCATTGAACAGAATCTGTAGCGCCCAATGCCGTTTTAAGAATTTCTTTATTAGGCGGAGTCGCACAAATCCCGCATAATTCAATACTTCTGACAGCAAATGCATCGCATGTCCTGAAGGCAGAACCGATATTGAGTCCGGACCTTAAATTATCTAAAACGATGACTGCCGGATATTTTTCCTGATTTTTATAATCTTCTATCGAAGATCTTCCAAGTATGTCGTAGCTTTTTTGTTTCAATGGAGGTCAGACATTTTGGAGGATTTGTGAGAATTAAACTCAATCGCCTTACTGACAAATTCCACAAACAAAGGATGAGGGATTTCTACGGTTGATTTTAATTCGGGATGAAACTGCACGCCGACAAACCATGGATGGTTTTCTATCTCAATGATTTCTACAAGATCTTTCTCCCTGTTGATTCCTGAAATTTTTAAACCGGCCTTGGTCAGCATCTCCCGATATTGATTATTAAATTCCCACCGATGCCTGTGTCTTTCTTCTATATTCCCGGTACCATAGGCTTTCCGGGCATTTGATTTCTGAGCAATTTCGCATTTATAGGCACCTAGTCTCATCGTACCGCCTTTTTTCTTCAGCCCAATCTGATCTTCCATTAAGGCAATTACCGGATCAGGACTTTTGGGATCCACTTCGGTAGAGGCGGCTTCCTTTATACCCGCTACATTTCTAGCAAACTCTACCACTGCACATTGCATTCCAAGGCAAATACCAAAGAAAGGGACTTTATTCTCCCGTACATAACGAATAGCATTCAGTTTACCTTCTATCCCTCGCATTCCAAAGCCGGGTGCTACCAATACACCATCTACATTTTTCAACCTTGCTTTACATGCTTCGTCGTCAATTAATTCTTCAGCATGGATGGGTTCGACATTTACCTTACATTCATTGGCTGCCCCAGCATGGATAAATGCTTCATATATCGACTTATACGCATCCTTAAGTTCGATGTATTTGCCCACCAAAGCGATGTTTACTTCTTTTTTCGGGTATTTTAACTTTGAAAGAAAATGTTTCCATTTTTCAAGGTCCGGATCTGTATTATTTGGAAAATTAAATTTCTTGAGGACAAGTCTGTCCAGGCCTTCTTTTTCCATCAGTAAAGGGACTTCATATATAGAACTGGCATCAATGGATTCAATGACTGAGTCTGCAGCCACATTACAGAAAAGAGCGAGTTTTTGTTTTATCTCAGGTGTTAGCGGCTTTTCAGTCCTGCAAACAAGGATATCGGGCTGAATACCAAGAGATTGAAGCTCTTTAACTGAATGTTGTGTCGGTTTGGTCTTAAGCTCTTGCGCAGCATTTAAAAAGGGTATCAAAGTCAGGTGAATGACCATGGTATTCTGAGCTCCCAGATCCCATCTAAGTTGCCTGAGGGATTCTATATACGGCAAGGATTCGATGTCACCAACCGTACCTCCAAGTTCTGTAATTACCACATCATATTCATCCGTCTCTCCAAGCAGACGGATGCGGCGTTTGATTTCGTCGGTGATATGCGGAATTACCTGAACCGTTTTGCCCAGATATTTACCTGAACGTTCCTGTTTTATAACTGTCTGATATATTCGTCCGGTCGTCACGTTATTTGCCTGACTTGTCCGGATATTCAAAAAACGTTCGTAATGTCCAAGATCCAGATCGGTTTCAGCACCATCATCCGTCACAAAACATTCTCCATGTTCATAAGGATTCAATGTGCCCGGATCGACATTTATATAAGGATCAAATTTCTGTATAGTGACCCGAAGTTGTCTGGCTTTGAGTAATTTAGCCAGTGAGGCTGAGATAATTCCTTTTCCGAGGGATGATGTAACTCCTCCCGTAACAAAAATAAATTTGGTCTGCATGATCAGTTATCGTTACGGACTGCAAAGTTATATCAAATAATCGAGAATCCTGAACTTTACTTGGTTTATTTAAGTTTTATCTTTTCATTTAGGATAAAAACCAAGAAGTTAATCATCGGCCAGTTTTTTATTATTTGAAGAGATAAGATATCATAAAAATCCGAACTTTAAACAAAAGGTCTTATATTTGAGGCAGTTTGGAATAACATTTATGTCAAAGATTTTAAATAATGTAATAAAGACATATCTGGCATTTGTTCACCAGATGCTTGAGAAATCTATTGACAAGCCCATTGAATCACAGGAAAAGGTTTTCCAAAAGCTTATAGCCAACTTTAGAAATACCAAATACGGAAAAATTCATAGTATCAGGCATGTCAAAAGTCAGGCCGATTTCAGTAAGGCTTATCCTGTTGTGGACTATGAGAAAACAAAGCCTTACATTGAAAGGATGATGAAGGGAGAAAGTGACGTACTGATTGGCGGAAGCGTCAGGTTTTTTTCCAAGTCATCCGGTACTACAAGCGATAAAAGCAAATATATTCCGGTCACCAGAGCGAATTTATACAAAAACCATATAAAAAGTGCCTGGGACAGCCTTGCTTTGTTTTACAGGAAAAGGCCGGACGCTCAGTTATTTAACAAAAAATCACTCATGATTAGTGGCTCTATTTCCCACCTTCCTGAATATCCTAAAGCAATAATAGGCGATATTTCGGCAATAATGACGAAGAACATGCCGTCCATAGCAAGGTCATTTTATACACCTGATTTGGAAACTGCCATGATTTCAGATTGGGAGGAGAAAATACAACGTATAACCCATCAGGTCGGTACCCAGGACGTCGTTATGTTTGGTGGAGTACCCACCTGGCTCCTGGTTACATTCAGAGAATTACTTAAAAAGTATAATAAAAACAACCTCCTTGAAATCTGGCCCAACCTTCAGGGCTACTTACACGGTGGTGTTGGCTTCCAGCCTTATGAAGAACAATTCAAAGCCCTTATACCATCAGAAAATTTTATTTATCAGGAAATTTACAATGCCAGTGAAGGATTTTTTGGCATCCAGCAGTATAATGAAGACGACAGCATGTTGCTCCTGGTCAATAACAGTGTATTTTATGAATTTCTTCCAATCAGTGAATGGGAATCCGATAATCCTGCTTCTGTTTCACTGAAAGACGTCGAAACCGGTCAGCCCTATGCCTTGATTATCACCTCAAATAATGGATTGACAAGATATAAAGTAGGAGATGTGATAGAATTCACCTCTGTCCGCCCCTATAAATTTAAAATTAAAGGCAGAACTCAACAATACATCAATATATTTGGGGAAGAAGTCATGATGGACAACACTGACAAAGCTATGTCAATGACCTGTAAGTCAATGAATGCCTCCGTTGAAAATTACTCTGTAGGACCTGTTTTTCTTACAACTTCGGAAAAAGGCGGGCATGAATGGATCGTTGAATTCAATAAATCTCCTAAAGATCTTCAAGCATTTGCGTCCTTGCTTGATAAAAATTTAAGATTACTAAACAGTGACTATGATGCCAAACGGTCATATGATATTGCTCTTTTGGAATTAAAGTTGACCCCGGTTCCATCAGGCACCTTTCATAAATGGTTGCAGTCCAAAAATAAATTGGGAGGTCAGCATAAAGTACCAAGACTCGCCAATCATCGGCAAATTATACAGTCTCTGATGGATTGTGCTGGTTTTCAGGTAAAAACTTCAAGATGAACCAATGGAGGATTTTAATAAATTGATTCGCTTTGAAGGTGATGAATTAAGCCCGGAGAGTGAGGTGACATTTGAACAGGCATTAACAGAGATAAGTCAAATCGTGGAACAAATGCTCATGGAAAATCCGGATCTTTTATTCAGCTATCTTTATCGTTTAGATGTAGATGAATTTAAAATCAAAAATGCACTTTCTCCATATAGTACAGAAGTTCCTAAACTAGGATTAGCCCGGCTAATTATTGAAAGACAACAGCAACGCATCCGCACAAGAAAAGAATATAGCCGAAATAATAAAAGCTGATTCTCTGCCTTCATGAGCAAATTACAAAAGGAGAAAGGAATCATTTTACGCAGTTTTAAATATGGCGAATCGTCATTGATACTTGATATTCTGACTACCGGCCACGGACTTCAATCTTTTATCATCCAAAATGTCAGAAAAGTGAACAGTAAAACTTCACCATCCTCCACACAGCTGGCGGCATCCGTAGATGTTGACTTTTATTTCAAGGAAAATGCCGAATTATTCAGATTAAAAGAAATCAAGGTTAATAACATCAGGGTTTCACTCTACAGTGATATCAGAAAGATGTCAATTGCCATGTTTTTAGTTGAAATCAGCCGTAAAATACTCAACAAATACGAACAACACGAGGAGGAATACTATCTATTATCAAATGTTCTTGATGATCTTGAAAAATTTGCTGACAACTGGTCGATTCATATCTGGTATCTTCTTCGCATTCAGGACCTGCATGGAATATCAATTCTCAGGCAACACTGGGATACCGGAAAATATTTTGATATTTTGATTCAATCCGAGACAAATGTTAAGCCAGGACATCCTTCATTTTTTGACCGCGATGAATTACTTTTGTTAAAAGAAATCAACCTAATGTCTGTCCGGGATATGTCACAAATATTTTTAAATAGAAACAAAAGAAATGAACTTCTTGAAAAATTAATCGGCTACATCAGGATGCACATCCCCGGTTTGCTGGAAATTAAAAGTCTTGAAATTCTAAAAACAGTGTTTGACTAATGCCACGAAGCCAATTTTATTTAGACTTTTCCATAGCCAAAACAGACTCATATACAATTAGATTGTATTTTTCCAAAAATTTTAAACAATAGGGTAAGGATGGTATCTACTACTTTAACCATTCAATCTGCGGCACTTAAAAGGCCTGTTCGTCTAATTATACTGACAACTTCAACAAACAAAACTGCAATATGTCCTACCCTATTCTTCAATGATGGTCAAGATTTCAATGACCTGAATATGGCAGATATTTTGGGGAAATTTGAAAGAAGTTATCCTGACAGACCATTGAGGCTTGTCGGCATTTATGCATCTGACAGAATACAAGAATATGGCTGTATATATAAAAGCGATTATAAAAACAGAGGCAGCAAGGCAGCCCTATATAATCACTTCATAACAAGGGAGTTTATTCCATTGCTAAAGAAGGAATACGGCTGGAAATTTGACAGGGAATTAACCGGATTTGCGGGATTTTCATTGGGTGGTTTGTCTGCAATTGACATTACACTGCACAATCCGGATATTTTTTCATATTCAGGTGTTTTTTCAGGCAGCTTCTGGTGGCGTTATAATCAATTCTCTGAAGATGATCCCGATGGTTCAAGGATATTACACGAATATTGCGACCGTCATAAGATATCTTCTCATTATCAATTCTGGTTTGAGGCAGGAACAAAAGATGAGGCCTGTGACCGCAACAGAAACGGCATCATTGATTCCATTGATGATACCCTTCATTTGATGGATTCACTATCAGGGCATGGCTTTCAACGTGGAAAAAATATGGAATATATCGAAGTGGTAGAAGGCACTCATGACGTAAAGACCTGGGGAATGATAATGCCCAAATTTTTAGATTGGGTCAATAAAATAACACTATAAAAAAAGCAGTCCGGCAATTCAGACTGCTTTTTTATAAAATAATAAACCTGTAATTAATCTTTTTTAACCCTTTCAACTTCTCCGTAAATTCTGAACTTAGTTTGTGCAGGTACGGTATTAGCTGTAATTGTAACATCCTTAGACTGATTTCCGGGTTTTCCGTGCGTATCAAACTTAATCGGAATATCTGCTGATTGTCCGGGAGCTATAGGAGTCGTAGGACATTTTGGTGTTGTACAACCACAGCTTCCTTTACAACTTACGATTACTAAAGGTTCTTTTCCGGTATTGGTTACTTTAACGGAAGTTTCGACGATATCGCCTTCCTTTACATTCTCAAAATGATATTCGGTTTTATCCAAAACCATTGTGGTAGTAGGACCGGTTGGTGTCGCAACTTCATTTGGATTACCAGTTGCCTGCTGATCTGATATAACACCATTACCTGCTGCCACAGCTTTGCTGGCCTGACTGGTTACATCACCGCTAGAGTTATCATTTTTACAACTCATAAAGGTCATTACAAGGCACAATGACAAGATAGAAAACAAGTACTTCATGTTTAATATTAATTTTTTTATTTATTTGAAACAAATATACTAAGTGTTAAAGCCACTCAATGCAAATAAATTTCAAACAGGTGCGCTTTTAGTTATTATTAACATGCAAAAGTGAATTTACTGTTTTTGCATACTCTTCAGAAACTCGTCAACCGGGTAAGAATTGATGACAACTGATCTTTCAACGCCTCCGCACCTGGCTGCAATTACTCCATATTGAATATCGGATATTCCGTGTTTACTGTGGGCATCAGGATTGATACTCAGCTGCACACCCTTATCAGTAGCTTTTCTCATTAATGTATAATCTATATCAAGTCTCTGAGGATTCGCATTGATTTCGACAACCACCTTATTTCGAACACAAGCATCTAAAACTTTCTCAATATCTACCGGATAGCCTTTACGGGCAAGCAACAGCCTGCCTGTCATGTGGCCTAACATGTTCATATAAGGATGCTCTATTGCTTTAATCAAACGGTTAGTTGCTTTTTCTATGTCCATATTAAGGTCAGAATGAATACTTCCTATAACAAAATCAAATTGATCCAACACATCATCTTCATAGTCCAATGAACCATCGCTCTTAATGTCAGACTCTATGCTTTTTAATATTCTAAAATCTGGGAATTCTTTAGCCAGAGCATCTATTTCCTTGTGCTGCTGTAAAACTCTCTCTACCTGCAAGCCATTGGCATAAACTGCAGATTGGCTATGATCTGAAATGGCAATATATTCATACCCAAGTTGCATCGCATAAGAACACATTTCCTTAATTGTATGTATTCCATCTGAATAAAGCGTATGTGTATGAACCACACCTCTGATATGTTCGGGTTCTATCAGATTTTCCGGATTAAGCTCACAAAGGCTCCGGCTCCATCTCAACTCAGGAGGTATATATTTTTTTCCTGAAAGGGTAAAAAAGTCCTTATCTTCTTTCAATCCTTTCAAATCAGACACCTCAGGAATATCTCCCCGATCTACTTCCTCTGCAAACGATGCAACAAAAGCTTCAGATGCCACATCTTCCGCGCATAAAACAAGGGTCACATTTAAAATTTCACGGAAAGTACCTTTAACAACGCTTTCAGATTCATCTTTCACTACAAAATCCTCAATCAAAGGCGGCCATACATCAGCATCCACGATATAAACCACTTCATCCACGACCTGCTCCTTTCGGAAGGCCTGACCGGTCAGGCGAAACTCAATAATATCGAAACCAACTAATGCAGCTTCAAATTCGACTAAAAGGGGATTTAATCTTGCATAGAGCCATTTTCCGCGACTATTTTGATAAAGTAGAGATTTTTCCAGAATTTCCTGCTGAGATTTTTCACCAAAGCCCTTCGCAGATCTCAATCTATTTTCAATACAAAACTGGATTAATTCACCCACAGAATGGATATTCATATCTTTCCACAACCTTGATATTCGCTTAGGCCCCACTCCCTTAATATTAAACATTTCCATTACACCTTCAGGTGTAATGGCCATAAGGCGATCTAAATCCAAGCAAGAACCTTCCCTGGCTATCGTTTCGATAATTTTTGCTGATGCTTTTCCTATCCCCGGAATTCCGGTCAGTGCCTCTGTATCCATTTGATTGATGGGCTCGGCAACCTTTTTCAATGATGAATAAGCATTCCGCAATGCCCTTATTTTAAAAGGATCGCCTTCATGCAGCTCCAATAAATCAGCATATAGTTTAACTTTTGAAACAAGGACAGAATTTTCCATTTTTCCAGAATAAATATTAATAAATTGAAAACGAAGTGAATCAAGTAACCTAAAAACCTACCTTTGCACAAAACTATCTAAAAATGAGAATTTGCAGCTTTCTTTTTACACTTTGTTTATGTACTGCCTTATGGACTTCCTGTAACAAAAGCAATTCCGGAGAGGCAGATGAAAGTCAATTTGTGGTCGATCTCAGTCAGTATAAAGTTGAAGACATCCCGGGTAGTAACAGAAAAATGGTTACCAAACTTACTGAGCAGGGTTTACTTATGGAACAGGGAATGGTAGAAAATGGGTTAAAAGTAGGTACTTGGACTAAGTTTTACGCACAAAATACAAAGCCCATGGAAACCTGGACTTATGAAAACGGTAAGCTAAACGGGCTTCACTTCCTTTTTAATAACTCAGGCAGGGTCGATATGTACGAAAGTTATCTCGACAACAAATTACACGGCAAGAGAGTAACCTTTAAATACGGGAGCCCTGTAGAAGAAATGAGCTATAAAAACGGTAAGTTGGATGGAATCTTCAGAGGCTTCTTCCCTACCGGAAGACTCCAAAGAGTGGGATATTTTAAAGACGGACTACAAGACGGTAAATATATCGTTTATGATGAAAATAAAAATATTGTCTTGCAGGTCAATTATGTCAATGGTGTCGAGCAACCCCACTAATCAACCAACTGAGTTGGATAAGATTTTTTAAACTGATCTTTAAGTACATCAAAAGAGGTTACAAGCCCAATCAACATACCATCTGAAACAACCGGGATAGCATGAAAACGGTTTAGTAAAAACAATTCTGCTGCACTTCCTATCTTGTCAGTAGGCTCCAATGTGGCCAATTTTGTTGTCATAATATCCGAAACTTTCATAGATTCATACTCACTGAAGTTCTTATTAAGCCAAAGTAAATCAGCTGTTGTTATAAGTCCTACCAGTTTTCCATTATCTACAACCGGAAGATGATGAATTCTTCTTCTTTTAAACAAATCGAGTACAACGGTTAATGAATCTGCTGGAGACACTGTTATCAACTCTGTTGACATTATTCCGGATAATGGTTCATTCATCATGGCTATTCTTCTTTAATTAAATGTAATATTATAAAAATATTATTTGTTTGACAATACGGATAATACATATTTATTTATATAAATTTTATACAGCTCATTTTTAATTATTTACAGATTAAATCAGTACAGATGTTAAAAGAATAAAAAATAAATCCTTAATTGTTTAAATTTACGTTTTAATCATATCTCATTCATCATAGAATGTAATTTATCAAGGAAAATAGGTTCAATAATGCACGACATAGAGCCATATTACAGTTGGAGAGATTATTATATTTCTTCGGAAGATAAAAATTCGCCTTTTTTTGACCGGGAGCCAAGCGAGTTTTATTTCACCAATAAGATATACAATCATTATATTCATCCTCAATGGGATGATTTTGGTTCATCCACGATGTACCTTAAAATATTATTTGCCGATTATGATGAGGGATACATAATAATAGAATTGATTGGTGAATGGAATGATGCACTGCATAACGACATTATGGAGTTAAAACGAACAATCATCGATCATTTTATCGCTTTGAATATCACAAAGTTTATCATCATAGGCGAGCATGTCCTAAACTTCCATTCCTCTGATGACTGTTATTACGAAGAGTGGTATGATGACCTTAAAGAAGAGGCAGGATGGGTCGTAATGCTTGGGCTGGCAGACCATGTCATCGAAGAGATGGATCAAATCAGATTATTTCAATACATTTTATATGGCAATCACTGGAATGAACTAAATTGGCGTGCATTGACACCTCTTTACTTATGCAGAATAGTTGATAAAATGATTGAAAATCCGAAATTAATCGGCAAGGCTTCACATATCATTAAAAACATAAGATGAGCAAACACTTTTCAGGATTTGTAAATATTTTAGGCAAGCCAAATGCCGGCAAGTCAACCTTACTTAACTTATTGATTGAGTCAAAACTAAGCATTACCAACAAGAAGGCCCAGACAACAAGGAGACGAATACTTGGCATCTGGAATGACGAAAGCCATCAGGTCGTTTTTTCTGACACACCGGGAATTATTGATAAACCTGCTTACAAGATGCAAGAAAAAATGAACGGCTACATTTATCAGTCCTTTGAAGATGCCGATATTATTCTGTACCTGGCCGATGTAACAGATCCACAACCGTGGGCTGATGCCACCGCTGAATTATTAAACAAATCAGATATTCCCTGTTTACTGATTTTGAATAAAAAAGATCTCAAACCCGGGATCAGCCTTGATGAGATTGAAGCTAAATTGCCCAATAATGTCAATTGGACAGATATACTTCTGATTTCTGCACTGGATCTTTCAGACCGTGAAAGAGTAATGGCCAGGGTCATTGATCTATTGCCGGAAGGACCGGAATACTATCCAAAAGATCAATTGAGTGATCTGAATGAGCGGTTTTTTGTCAGTGATATTATTCGTCAAAATATACTTGCATTGTATAGCCAGGAAGTACCATATTCCTGCGAAATTGTCATTGAAAATTATACTGAATCCCAGAAAAATAACCTTCCTTTTGCCCACATTAATGCGACCATCTACGTATCGAGGCCTACTCAGAAATCTATCATTATCGGCAAAAAAGGTGAAAAGATTAAGCAATTGGGAATTCGATCCAGACAAGAAATTGAAGAGTTTCTCGGCCATCCGGTTTTCCTGGATCTGTATGTAAAAATAAAAGAAAACTGGCGGGATGACGAAAAGCTATTGAAGAGTTTTGGATATTAACTGAGCTCCAGGATATAGTTTAAATATAATTTATTGCTGATTAATACGTAAATGAAGCTTCTGAGTTACGATTTAATTCTTGAAATTGGTTTGAGAGTCCTTATACTTCGTCGGTTTAAAACTTCGCTGTTTGATGGTTCGGATTTTCAGAATTCCGATATGCCAGCTTTTGAGACTATAGACTCCATACAAGAGGAATTACAGTCAGGCTATTATCGAAAAATATACTCACTAATATAAATCATTTATAATCAACAATTCAAATGAGGATATATTAATAATTAATAGTCCTTATTATTCTGAATTTCTCATAGTTACTCATTTCGAATTTGCAATAAATAGCTAATGGGATTTTTATTATGCATTAAAATAATTTATATCTTTTATATAGTTAATTATGGAAGGCATAAATTCAAGAAATAACGGTTCCAATTTTTCCTGATGAGAAATCAGCCAATCTCCTGCCCCATTTAAAACCTGTGGTTCGGACAACTTAGGGCTCATCCTGTTAAAGACATAATCTATTCCTTCTAAGGTCAGATAGGTTGACAACCAATCGTGCCTTATCATTGAGTCAACTCTACTAAAAATTGGGTGCGGAAGGTGACGAATAACCTTATTTAGTCTATGATAAGTAGATTTTATAAAATGGACGACATCTTCATTTGAAAACTTGCTCCAATGGACTACCAGCAAATGATCCATATACACATCACTAACCACTGGAGCATATTTACTAAATCTTGGATACAAGATCGTTTTCATTTTCATAATGGCTTCATGCTGGTCTGTAAAGTGATCTATCCGGTGATGCAATTCCATACCGATTAAAAATCTTTCATCTACCTGCCTTCTCAGAGGCCCCTTCACCATATCAGTGATTAAATTACCGGCAAGAATATATTCATTCTCTGCAGGTGAAAGAAATGCATGTGCCAGATAATTCATATAAAACTATTGCTTTATAATGATTTCTTCCTGATAATGTTTAAATCGACTATGCCACCCAAATATTTATTAACGCCAATCTGCAAGGTAAGAGCATTTTAAATATAATCGAAATACTTATTCTATAAGCATTTTCAGACATTCATGTACAATAAAATACCGTACAGATTTTATTCCTATATTTGACCCTTCGAAGATTCGATGTTCAATCTTTTAAAATTTAACCAACTTACCAAGGGTATAAACTTTTTAAGAGATAACAAAGTTTTTATAGCGATATTTCCAGAAGAATGCCGGAAATGTCAGAATACCTTAAAAAGGAATTATTTTAAACATGAGTAAAAAAGACCTTTATACAACAATCGGCTTCCTTTTATTTACCGGTGGATTAACTTCCATTATCCTAAACATCGTGGGGGTTGAATGGACCTTGTTAACCTGGATGAACAACCTAGCCGGACATATAGGCTTCCTGTTGAAACTAATCATGATAATGGGCGGATTAATCATGATATATTTTCACCAGGTGGATTGGCGAAATGTGGAAGATAATAATGATTAAGATACTATTCCTTACAACTTGACAAACTGACCTATTGAGTTATTTAATCCATCCCGGATATGAATCCAATAAGTTCCTGCAGTCAAGTTCCCCACATAAATTTTATTTGATTTGAAATCTTCTAAGTCTGCGGTATAAACTATTCTGCCCAAAACATCATACATTTCAATTTTTCCTGATGCTGAAAAGTTTTGTCCAACTTGAACTTCAAGCCAATCGCTTACCGGATTCGGGAAGACATTAATTCGATTTTGAGTAACCCCGTTTGACCCGGCTTTATAATTTATAATCATTTTATACAGATTAAGTCTGCCTCCCGTCACAGTGATTCCGGTAAGGGAGGGAATTATGTCCACATTATTCAGAATGGCGTTTCTGACTGATCTGGCTGATTCTTTTGGATAATTCATATACGTATTCTGCAGTCCGGAGGATGGCACGGAATACATTAAAGCTATAGCGCCTGTCACATGAGGGGTAGCACAGGATGTACCACCAAAGGATTCAATGCCGTCTTCATATTTTGTCGATATACTACCTTCACCGGGAGCGCCCAGATCAACCGATTGGGGACCATAACCGGCTCCGGAATACTTTGTGTCTGTCTGAGCAACCACATTGGTCACCACCATCAGGAATTCACTCTCACAGGTGCTTGGCAAGTCTCCGACTTCATCTACATTTACATCGGCATTTGCTGTTGCTCCCGTACTTAAGATTCCGTATTCACCAAGTGTGTCATACATATTGCACCAGATAGGCTGGTCTGCAGGCCAATTATTACTAAGTCCGGCAGACAAATTACTTGCCACTATAAGAGCTCCTTCTACTCCTCCACTTATATTAAACTTACGTCTAAATTCTTTGATATATTCATAGCCTTTAATTAATGTACTTACGCTGGCAACTGCATTGGACACAGGAAGCAATTTTATATTCCAGTTGACTCCGCTCATTCCAAAACCATTATTCCCTTTGGCTCCAATTATACCCATTACTCCGGTGCCGTGATCTGCCTCTGCAATATCTCCATTATTAGTCAATAGATTTACACCATGATAGTCATCCACATAACCATTATTATCATCATCAATACTATTATCCGGTATTTCTGCAAGATTGGTAAAAATATTATCTTTTAAATCAGGATGGTTGATATAAAATCCTTTATCAAGGACAGCAACCACAATTTCGTGATTTAGAGGTGTCACCCCCCCGGTAGCATAGTCCCATGCTCCAGGAGCTTTAATGAGTGCCATATCAGGCTGATTAGATAAGAAAAACGGATCATTTGGATATGTTGACCTCTCTTCCAGATAATAATCTTTCTGAAAGGCTACAACCCCACCGGAATTGGACACGATTATCCTGACATCCTCCATTGTAAGGTCGTTTCCTTTGATAATTAAAATATTTGAATGAGATCCTAATCTCTCTGTCGTTATTCCATGACGCTTACTTATAATTCCTGATTGGAAAGACTTAACCGCCTTATCCGAGTTAAACTGTATCAGATACTGTCCGGGTATAGCTTCCGAACCATCCAGCACTTGGGCTCCAGCGAAATTATACTCTGAAGCCAGCAAAAAAAGCAGAATAAATAAGTGCAGCAATCTTTTATTCATCTTAATGTATTTAATGAAGCTTAAAACAAAATTAAACAAAATAACCATTACCTATTTTGTTTAACGGGCAAATCCGGAAATTTAAGGTTATTCTATGACAATTCCCTATACAATTCCTTAAAATAGTCAACAGCCAGCAATGGTCTGATACCGTACCATGAAAACATACTTCCGTCCACAAGTACTATTTGTGAATCGGGGAAAACTTTTTTATACTGCTCCAAATGGCTTTGCTTAAAGGGATATGGCTCTGAAGAAAGAAAAATATATTCCGGTCGGAAATCTTTTATCTGTGCTTCGTCAAGTGAAGGATATCGTGTGACATCACCTGTGACGCTTTTAAATCCGGCATGTTTCAACATTCCATGAATAAAGGTATCACCTCCCACAGACATATATGGATTTTGCCAGATCAGATACAAAACACTTTTCAATGATTCATAACTATTATCTGTATATGCCTGCCTGATTCTTCCGGAAAGGTCTCCAAATTTTTCCTGCAGTCCTAAGAATTGAATCATAGATTGGACTACCATAACATTATCTTCAATAGTTTCTACATCCGTAACCCATACATCGGCAATGGCGTCCAGTTGCATAATGTCTTCCTGAATATTCTCCTCTTTGGATGCAAGGACAAGAGTTGGGTTCAGATTGATTATCCGGTCAATTTTTGGATTTTTTGGTCCTCCAATAATTACAGGTTCAGGCTGCTTGACTTGAGGAAGTTCACAGAATCTGGTTACGCCCACAATATGCTGATTCAATCCTAGATAATAAAGCAATTCCGTCAAGGAAGGCACGAGTGAAACAATCCTCAATTCTCTGTTACGGGAGAATTCCTCAGGCTTATTTCCGACATAAATCATTAAAACAATTCAAAATACAGTTAGAACTTATTGGCAGAAGAAAAGATTCTATCCCAGCGAATTTTACTGCCAAACTGGTCAGTATATTTTGAGAAGAAGATAAATAATGGTTTACCTACGATATTTTCTTCCGGAACAAATCCCCAGAAACGAGAGTCTTCAGAGTTATCTCTATTATCTCCCATCATCCAGTAATAATCCTGTTTAAAGGTGTATTTATCCGTCAATGTACCGTTGATATAAAATCTACCATCTTTTTCTTCCAGCTTATTGTGCTCATACACAGAAATAACTCTTCGGTAAATGTCTATATTCTGAGGTGTAAGCGTAACAGTTGCTCCTTTGGCCGGTATCCAGATTGGCCCATAGTTATCCGGGGTCCAGGTAGGAAATAGCTTGGCATTGTGTGGAAACACATTACCGGCATATTGTTCCGGATTAGCGTACAGGATTTCTATTTCTGCCGATGGCACCTCTTTTTTAATATACTCCCTCTGAGCTTTAGTCAGTGAATAGAAGCCAACTTCAGGATTGCATTCATTCAGGTTGACACCCAATTCTCTCAATGTTTCCAATGCTAGTGGCTGACTTGGAGTAACCCTGCAATTAAACTGCATGCCGGTCGGATCATCAATTTTTGCACCGTTAATATATACACTTTTTGCCTTAATCTGAAGAGTATCACCCGGTAAGCCGATACATCGCTTAATATAGTGGTCCATCTTATCCAGCGGCCGTGTTGTCAACGGATAGCCCTGGGCTAAACGTGGATCCCTTCTAACATCATATAAGCTAAAAGTTCGCGAGGGTGTAACATAAACACTGTCACCTTCCGGATAATTAAATACAACCGGATCAAATCGCTTTATTGATGTCAGAGCCGGTAGTCTGTAATATGGAAGACTCGGATGTTTGAGATATGATTCTCTGTTGATTATGGGTAGTCTGTTGTGGATCAATGGAAACATGGCGACCGTCATCGGAAGTCGGATACCGTAATGTGCCTTACTCACAAACAGGTAGTCTCCAACACGCAGGGAAGATTCCATGGAAGATGTGGGAATAACATAAGCCTCAATGAGGAACATTCTTATAAAGGCCGCAGCAAAAACCGCAAAAACTATCGAATCGACCCACTCCCTGATTTTAGACTTTTTAAATGGATTATTAGCCTCTAACTTTTTGATTGCAAAAGTATCTTTCCGCTCGTATGCAGCCTTCAGTTCATGATTAAACTCTCTTTGCCGTGTAACAGCCGGTCCCTTGTACTTGTCACCTGCGTTGTGGATGAGAAAAAACTCTAAGGGCGCATATATGACAGCAAGGGCACTATTCTTAAAAGTATTCCTACCGAATGACAAGACCATATCTACGGCCATACCGCAAAAAATAAAAATATTGACAATCGGGAAAAGAAGCCACAAGGCATACGTCGGCTTTCGACCAATAATTTTACACCAGGTCACAAAATTTAATCCCGGAATATACGCATCTGTACCGGAATAACCGGCAGATATAAATAGGGGCTTGAGTGAAATGCAAAGTAAAATATATGAAATTACAAGAAAAATCAGTATGCTCACGGGTTAAATAATTTAATAAGATGTGCAAATATAACAGAATATATCAATCTATGTGAGCAGACCAATACCGATTTTCGACCAAGCAATACATTTAGCGTATTTCAGGTCGTAATTATCGGGCTTTTGTAAAAAAAATTAAACAGTTTCTATCCGTTCAGCAGATTTTAAAGAATTAAAATACTTGTGTTGAATAAATGAATATGCACCGAATAGAATGCCGCTAAATATCAAATCTCCCATCAAAGTACCCCGAAAGAAAGGTATTCCGGCAATGTAACAATCCATTAAACCTTTCATATCTGGAGTATAGGTAGTTCCGGGCCAGCAAGCAAAATTAGTGACCAGGAAAAATATAACTGCAGCTCCCAAAGAACCGGTAACTACCCTGAAAATAGTCACCTTCTTTAACCAAAATGCTCCTAAGAGCACAATCAGACCATAGGTAAAATAAACCCAAAGCGCTCCGTCATAAAATAACTGAAATTCGGCACCGGGCTGTGCATAAACGTAATTATTGAGCAGCAGGTCACTCGCAAAGATAGCTGCCAAAGGGATGAAGAATGATTTCCAGTTCATTCCAAGGTATGCTCCGCCAAATAACGCTATGGCGCCAACAGGAGTCAGGTTCATTTCATGTGGAATCAATCTGCTGAAAGCAGCGATAATTATAAAAAGCGAAATTATGAGGACTTGAATAAATATAGAACGGCTACGCATAGTTGTATTATTAAATCGAAATTTTTAACAAATATAAGGGAAACAAGTTGAAAATAAAATTAAAAAATGCCCATATCTTCCCGATACAGGCATTTTACTTATTTAACTTTTAAAGTTTATCCAACCTGAACAGGCTCTTCTACTCTGATTGTAAAGAGGTAGGTATCTTCCACTTCACCTGTCCTCAATCCATTAATTGTATTTTTCAAATCAGTGGACAAAGACCAGGCATCTTCTGCAAAAGTAATGGTCTTGTCTTTATATGTCATTGACTGAACGTTCGTTACGACAGCTGCTGTTCCTGCGCCAAACATTTCTACCAGATTTCCTTTGGCATATTCATCCAATATTTCATCTATAGAAATCAACTTCTCTTCGACCTGAATGCCCCTGGATCTAAGGATTTGAATAATTGAGTTTCTGGTTACCCCTTTTAAAATAGCTCCGTCTTCGGCAGGAGTGATTACGCGGTCTTTCAAGACAAAGAAAATATTCATTGTACCCACCTCCTGAACATATTTATTATATATGCCATCCAGCCATAGTATCTGATCAAAACCTTTTTGTTTTGCCAACTTTGCCGGATAAAGCGAGGCTGCATAGTTGCCGGCTGTCTTTGCCTCTCCTACTCCACCCTTTACCGCTCTGACATAATGATCTTCCGCCAATAACTTAACCGGCTTGGAATAATATACTCCGGAGGGACTGGCAAGAACAATCAAGCGATATGTAGTAGAAGCAGCTACACCAAGATATTCGTCAGTAGCAAACATAAATGGTCTCAGATAAAGTGATGATCCGGGTGCAGTCGGAATCCATGCCTTATCGATTAAAATAAGTTTCTTCATACCTTCCATCAAAACATCAAATGGAAACTCAGGCATACACATCCTGATGGCTGAGAGATTGAGACGTTCTATGTTTTTATCAGCCCGGAATAAGATAGGTGTACCATCTTTACCCATGCTTGCCTTTAATCCTTCAAAAATAGACTGGCCGTAATGCAAGGTCATATTGGCAGGGTGCATGCTCATCTTCTCTACAGGAACAATCCTGTGATTCTGCCATTGCCCATCTTTGTAATCCGAAACAAACATGTGGTCAGAAAAAACCTTTCCAAATCCCAGATGTTCAAAATCAACTTCAGACATTCGGGAATCCGTAACGCGAGTTATACTTATATTTGCCATATGATAGGGTTTTGGACAAATGTAATAAATTTATACCAAAACATCTGCAACTTTTAACACATATTAATATATTATTATTTGTTTAAAATGCAAATATTAACATATTTTTGAAATATAATTTTGTTTATGTTGTTTCTGCCTACTAAATTTTATCAAACAAAGAAAAAAATTGAATCAATATTTTTTTTACATCCTGATAAAATAAAATTGGTCATCGCCATGGTAAAAGGTGAATTTGAAAATGAGATCTATTTGAATAATGTAAAAAAAAGCTGTGAAGTTTTAAGTCTGAATTACGACACTGAAGTTAAAGTTATCGGTATTTCTCCTGACGAAAATTTCAATTGGTCGGGTTTGAACCAATTCCACGGATTGAAAATAATATTTATGGGAGAAGTCATCAAACCCTTTGCAGCATCCGTGCTCCATGATATTTTCGAATTTGAAAGTAAAAAAGTTGCAGTCACGTACAGTATGTCCGAAATCGTTAAAGACCAATCTAAAAAAGGCATTTACTGGAATCTCTTTAAACAACTCATTTTATCATGACAGAAGTACTTTTAGCTACCGGAAATTCTCATAAACTTCAAGAGTTTGAAGCTATCCTGGGTCATATATTCCGTTTCCTGTCATTGAAGGATTTTCCGGATCTTCCGGATATAGAAGAAACCGGACAGACCTTCACTGAAAATGCCATTATCAAAGCTGAGACATTAAGCCTTTATACCGGAAAAGATGCCATTGCAGACGATTCCGGCCTGGTAGTGGAGGCTCTTGATGGGCAACCCGGGGTACACAGTGCCCGTTACGCCGGTAAGCATGGTGATGATGCCGGCAACAGAAAATTGCTGCTTGACAATTTAAGTGGCGTCTCATTACGATCAGCCTACTTTGAATGTGTCATTGCAAGAGCAAGACCTGGTCAGGAAACAATATTTTTCAGCGGAAGATTAATGGGCAAAATAGGCTATGCAGAAGAAGGTGAAAATGGCTTCGGTTATGATTCTGTCTTCATACCTGATGGCTATAGTGTTACCTTAGCTCAACTGTGTCCGAAGGATAAAAATGCAATCAGCCATCGGAAATTAGCCATAGACCAACTACTACAATCAATCAACCATTCCGGTTAATACCCGATTGAAAAATCTATGAATGGTTTTTATTTTCCATCAAGTGAATATAGGTATTTGTTGCCTTGATAATTGAGACTTACACTTAAACTCTGTTGCTCCGACTCCTCAACTCTTCCGATTACAGCTGCATCAATATGGAATGACTTCGAAATATCAATTATGGATGCTGCTGTTGCTTCATCGGTGTAAAACTCAAGTCTCGTGCCCATATTGAAGACTTTAAACATTTCTTCCCATTCCGTGTCCGCACTATTTTTTATAACTTCAAATACAGGGGGAACAGGTAATAAATTATCTTTAACAATATGCACCGGTTCATCACAATAACGCAACACCTTGGAATGCCCGCCTCCTGTATTGTGAATAATCCCATGGATGGCAGTCCGGTGATTATTCAGAATCTTCTTTAAAACCGGCAAAAAGGTCCTTGTCGGAGACAGTGCCAGCTTGCCCACTGTGTAAGTCTCATTCTGTATTTTAACCTCATCAGTCAGAGCATGGCCGCCTGTATATACATAATCCCGATCCGTCTGAGGGGCATAAGTCTCCGGATATTTATCTGAATATGAGCTTCCGAACAATTCATGCCTGGCCATTGTCAAGCCATTTGATCCGATACCGCTGTTGTATTCATCTTCATAAATCGCTTTGCCATAAGATGCCAAACCCACTATAACCTGGCCAGGGCGAATTTTATTAATAACGAGATCAGACTTTTTTAGCCGGGAGAAGGCAGTAAATCCGACATCTGCCGTCCTTACAATATCTCCCACATCAGCAGTCTCTCCTCCTGCCAAGATAATTTCCACATCAAGAGCTTTCATTTGCTCGATAAATCCGGTAGTAGCCTTTATCAATGCAGAAATCACCTCTTTCCCTATTAAGGCCTTATTCCTGCCTATTGTGCTCGATAAAATAATACGGTCTGCGCACCCGACACACGCCATATCATCCGTATTCATTACAATGGCATCCTGAACAATACCTTTCCACACTGACATATCGCCTGTTTCCTTCCAATACATGTATGCCAGTGAAGTCTTTGTTCCCGCCGTATCTGCATGCATTATATTGCAATATTCCGGATCATTTCCTGCAAAATCCGGCAAAATTTTACAAAAAGCTGTCGGGTAAAGCCCTTTGTCAAGTCCCTTTATTGCTGCATGCACATCCTCTTTATCTGCAGAAACCCCCCTCAAGTTATATTTAGATGACATAAATTTATCAAATTATATATTATTATTAATTATAATGTGTTATCTTTGTGTGAAACTTTTACAAAATATGTTGATATACCTGTCAACTATGAACTTTTATTCCTTTCACCTGCGTTTATATTTTAACAATTATTTTACCAAAGAACAATTTCTCATGTACAGATCTATCCAACAATTATCACAGGCAAAGGTGATGAAAAAAAATGCAATTTTCGCATTTGTAATCTTTGTAGCTTTAATGATTTATCTCATCTTCAGCATTACACCTAAGCACAATACCGGGAAGCTGGCCATTGAGACAACCTCTGCTCAGTTGCATACACCTTAATCAGGAGTATAGACCATTCAGTTCACCGTCAATTAATTCGATAATCATTCCCAGGTCTTCTTTATTCTGAATAAAGTCCAGCTTATCCACATCAATGATGAGTAATTTACCATTATTGTAGGTCTCTATCCAGTTTTCGTATCTTTTATTGAGTTTCTGCAAGTAATCAAGACTCATACTCCCTTCATAATCCCTACCTCTTGTCTGAATATGATCAACCAGAGTAGGAATGGATGCTTTCAGATAAATGAGTAAATCAGGAGGATTCACCTGAGAAGACATCGTCTTAAATAAATCAAAATAGTTGTTAAAATCTCTCAGACTCATCAGCCCCATTTCATGCAGATTTGGGGCAAAAATATAGGCATCTTCATAGATAGTTCTATCCTGAATCACTGTATGGTTGCCTTTCTGAATATCCAGGACCTGACGATATCGATTATTTAAAAAGTATATCTGCAGGTTGAAAGACCATCGAGTCATATCCAGATAAAAATCAGCCAGGTAGGGATTATCTTCCGTATCCTCATAATGTACTTCCCAACCGAAATGTCGTCCAAGTAAAGAAGTGAGTGTAGTCTTGCCGGCGCCTATATTTCCGGCTATTGCGATATGTTTTGGTATCGGTCTTTCTTTTTCCATTGGTCAAATTTAAGGTCAAAGATTATCTTTTCAAAGCAAAACCGCAATTTAGCCGATAAAAAATCAACCCCTATCGAATAAATATTTAAAATTTATGGGAATACACTAATATTGTCTTATATTTTAAATTTAAGGCCAGTGGACAATCACAAGGTAATTTCAATAGACCATCTATCTAAAGTTTATGTCATGGGCGGACAAAAACTCCATGCCCTTCGGGATATTTCTTTTGAGATTAGGAAAAATGAATATGTTGCTCTGATGGGACCATCCGGTTCGGGAAAGTCCACCCTAATGAATATTTTAGGATGCCTTGATTCACCTACCTCGGGAAATTATTTCCTCAACGGCACTAACGTCAGTCAGATGAAGGATTCCGAATTGGCGTTTGTAAGGAACAAGGAGATTGGCTTTGTATTTCAGACTTTCAATTTGTTACCACGGATTTCATCCCTTGACAATGTCGCCATTCCTCTAATCTATGCCGGAATATCCAGAAAAGAGCGCATTCAAAGAGCTGAGCATGTTCTGAGTCTCGTTGGTCTGGCAGACCGTATGGGTCATAAACCTAATGAATTGTCGGGTGGACAACGTCAGCGCGTAGCCATTGCACGCGCTATCGTCAATGACCCTGCAATTATTCTGGCGGATGAGCCTACCGGTAACCTTGACACAAAAACTTCCATTGAGATCATGGATATCTTTTCCGAGATACAAAATGACGGCAATACGGTAATTTTGGTTACACACGAACCGGATATTGCAGCGTATGCTCACCGGATTATCCGACTGAGAGACGGGCTAATTGAGGATGACCGTATCAACGAGCATCCGAAGCTTATGACCAAAATTCTTCCTTAGGCAATAATGGCTATCAGAGATTTATCTGAAATCTTCCACAACTTGTTTTAAATACTTTTTATCAACAAGACCCATGTGATCCCATTTCTGCTTACCGTCTTTAAACAGCATTAAATACGGTATCGAATAAATCTGCAAAGCTCGTGCCAGGTTTTTATTGTTATCTGTATTAATTTCGATGACCTTCAATTCACCTTTTAATTCCCTTTCTATTTCCTCAATGTATGGTTTTAATTTTTTACACGGGCCACACCAGGGCGCATTAAAGTCAATTAATACATAAGGATGAGACTTTGTTAATTTTTCAAAATCTTCAACCGAAAGTCCACCGTTGTCTTTTCTATTTGAATCAGACACTTCAGGCAATCCGGCTTTACGCCATTCAAGCATTCCTCCTTGCATTTCATAGACCTTATATCCTTCGTTTCGAAGTTTTTCTGCTGCCGTATGACTTCTACCACCACTAAGACAATAAATATATACCGGCTCGTTTATCCCGAGTTTCTTAATTTTTTTATCAAAATCATCACCCTTCCAATCAATGTTGACAGAATTTTTAAGGTGTCCCTGTGCATACTCTTCAGGTGTTCTGACATCAAGCAAAACAATATCCTTATCTTGATATTTTTTTGAAAACTCAGTGGCAGAAAGAAGGAAGTTTTCTCCATTCTGTGCCTGCAGGAGTGACCCGCCCAGGCATACCAAAAACAATACGCTCAACCAATTTTGTATTTTCATTATTTAAATTTTTATTCTAGTATAACTTTTTCCTTCTTTTAAAAGTTCAGCCTCTTTCGTTTGTGTTCTAAATTTTGTTCTAATAGTTTTTTGCCCGCTCTTCGTCTGAGTAAAAACTTCAAAATGCAAATGCGGGCCTGACGTATATCCGACGTCACCACTTAAGGCAATCGGCTGGCCAACTTTTACGGTATCCCCTTCATTTACAAGGCTTCCATTCTTCATTATATGGGCATAATCAGCCACTGACCCATCTGCATGGTATATCAAAACATAATTATTATATTTTACACAACTTGGGTGGCTACAGCTTTTAGTATTACTCTGCTCTATCTTTACAACAACACCATCTCTTGACGCAGTAATAGTATCGCCGGGTTGCATCGAAAAGTCAAGTGCATTGACATCTTCATGAGATTGGCGACCATTATATCCCTGATAAATTTTATAAGTCTTACCAAATTCATAGGGTAATTCATAGATGTAGGAGTCATCAATCATTTTGGTATTATCTCCCAATCCAATGTTTGTTTTTACTTTAAAGCCATTTCTTTCATTCTCATTTTTAATGCTTAGCCGGGTAACCAAAAAATGTTTTGCCCTTTCCGGAATTACTATAGTAAAATGAGAACCCCTGGTTGATTTCATATTGACAAGCTCAAAGTCAAATTCAATAGTTACAGGACAAAATTCATCATTATTGGCATAGAAGATGATGTCACCTTCTTCTTTCTCATGATATATCCTGACGTTAATGTCAATGCATTTGGCGGTTTGGCTAAGAGAAAGTAAAAACAATACAAAAAGGTAATATCTCATAAGACAAAGGGCTACGTCCGTTTAAACTGCGAATGTAGCCCTTTTCTTTTGTTGCATCGGATTTATGTTATTGTTTTATAAAATTTTTAACACCTACGCCATTCTCGGTTGTCACCATTAACCAGTAGCAGCCCGGTTGCAAATTCTGAGTATTCAATATATGAATATTCCCGGACTTAGAAACAACAATTTTGCCTATTGAATTAACAATATCAATTTTTTGAATATTCAATTTAGAGGCAATAAATAACTGACCTGAGGTCGGATTAGGGAAGACCCTTACCTGATTGCTTATGGCATCCTTCACGCTGCTTACAGGTTTAAGGTCCTCCAACTTTCGCGGTAGTAACTGATAGCCTTCTGTATAAGGCGAACTACTATCAAATTGTCCGCCCAAGCCTATTATAGTGAAGGCACCTGAAGGAGCATCCGAATTCGAAAGTGTTGTAACATTGACTACACGCATGGTATAATCATTTGTGCCATCGGTAATGGTTGCGTTAAAGGTTTTGCCCTTTTGCCATTCGTTAGGATCTTTTAAAGTCATATTGCTCAACACAACCAGATCAGATTCTGTACTTTCATCGAGGGCAGTCACCACTCTCGGATCAAATACACTGTTATTGGATGAACTTAACCACATGGTATCAACAGCGATTTGGGTCAAACCATTGTATTGATCTACCTTTCCTCTGACAACAACTTCATCTCCTTCATTGACATTATATCCAAAATCTTTTTTACTGTTAAAAAGTCCAATACCATCCCGGTTTGCATCTATTATCGTTGCACTTAAACCTGTAGCACGCATATTAACGCCATAAATAATACCTTTTACTTCGCACAGAACGTCTAAAGAGTCAGCCTTACCATCACTATCCACGGTACTGATCTGTCCAATAGTTCTGACCGGATAAGTTACAGTCGGGTTATTAGGAATCACATGCACTTTTCCTCTCATAATAGTAGAATGCGGATCACATTGGTAGCTATAATCGCCGGGAACATTGAAGGTGAAGCTATATGTAAATGGCGCAGGAGATGGCTCTCCGCTTTTAAAGGAAGCCGGGTTTGACGGGAAGGTAGATTGAGTTCCATTCACATTATGATGACCTTCCTGAAAGTCCCAGGTCACAGTTTCGCCTTCCTGAATGGTAATTTCGGCAGGGGTAAATGAAAAGTCTCTGACGACAACCGTGTTGGGATTAACCACTCCACCGCATTCGGCTGTATTCGGTGCACCGGGGCTACCTGCAACTTCCTTGCCATTGATGATAATTCCTGTATTTGAACGAGAGTAGCTCCATTTACTTTGATCATTAATATCGGGTGTTAGTTCACATAATTCCAGAGAAGCTCCGTTTCCATCTGCTTCCGCAGGCCATCCTGCTGAACTTGATCCATAGGTCACATTTGTGACAACAAAACCGTTGGGATTGGAAATAGCCACCTCTTCGCCACCGTTTTTCAAAGCTCCTGTTTTCCATTGTCTTGCATTGACACCATTGAAGACATTTTTAAGAGCTGATGCGTTTTTAGCAAACACAAGTGTACCATTAGCAGGCAAAACAACATCTGATGTAAAAGTATCTATAACCCCGGCGGAAAAAAAATACCCGCCCAAATTCAGCTCAACCGAAACTAAACTTGTTATTTCGATATATTCCAGTGAATCATCTCCGGATTCTGGCGGATTATACATAATCTCACTGATAATAAATGGGTTAGTTCCGGAATGGGGATTCTGTGCCATTCCTACTAAAGTAAAAGCACAAAGAAAAAATGTTAACATGTGTTTCATAAATAAAAATTTAGGTACTTAAAAATTAAAGGATTAAAAGTGAATGGCTTTGCATAACGTAAAACTACAAAAAAAACGGAAAAATCAGTTAATAGGAAAAGAATAACATCAAGATTAAAAAAAAGGCCACAATGTAAATCGTGGCCTAATGTTTCGAAAATTAAAAAATTTTAGAAAATGTAACGTGCGCTAAACTGCATACCCCATGTGCTGGAAACTGTATTTTTGTTTCTAAACGGAGTTGTTGCCAACTCGCCATTTACAGTAAGCATATTAAATGTAGGCTCTGATGCTGATTTAGATGCAACTTTCAATAATGGATAATTATAGGATGAACCACCATTCAATTCTTGATAAATACCCCAATCAGGGTTAATTAAATTACCTATATTAAAGATGTCCAATCCCAACTGAATAGTGTGCTTTCTACTACCGTTATTACCACCGAATGAGATATCCTGAAGAATTTTAACATCAAATCTATTTGCCCAAGGCAATAATCCGCTGTTTCTTTTAACATAGGATCCTCTAGCATCTGCAAGTTCAGGAATAGAATTAACGAAGGCATCAAAAGCTGCAGCCTGTTCTTCAGGAGTGAATGTTTTATCGCCGGATTTCAATGGAGCGAAGGTCAGTTCACTGGAATTCTTTGGTATGTATAATAAGTCTAAGCTTACTCCATCACCATTGATGTCATTTCCATATGTATAGGCAAAACGACCACCATTGGATCCATTATAATATACCCCAAGAGTTGTTGCAAACATACCATATTCTATCTTATAGCTGAGGTTAGCTCCTACTCTGTGAGGTACTGCAAACTGTGAATATCCCAGTAAAGCCTCATTGGGATCATTAACCGAATAGTTATTGATCCATGCAGAACCAGCTGCAGATCCCGGGTTACCTGTAACATCCTCAGAAGAAGTATAGTTATAGAATACACCGGCAGAAATTCCATTATAATTAGCGATATTAGCGGCTATAGTTCCTACGAAAGCATCACCTTTATTGATATTTGTCAACATAGGCACAACAGCATTAAGTCCTTTAGCATCATTAAAAATGTATGATTTATCTGACCAATAGCTTCTGTTATCACCGGAATAACTCATCTTTTCAGTTGCAGGATTTCTGTTTACATTATACTGATATACGCCATTGATATCCTTTGTATAGATTCCATCCAGACTCAATATGATAGGAGTAGATGGGATTTTGATATCAATTCCCAAGTTAGACCTCCACACCTGAGGCATTTTAAAGTCAGGGTCGATCAGGCTCAAACCGCCCGGAATACTTGCACTTGGAGTTTTAGGGAAGTCATCCGGCAGTGCATTCGGCCAATACTTAGGATCTGCTTCAAAATGGTCAATTTTAGCAAGAACATTAGAATTGACAGGTTCGAATGTATTCTGGATAACACCTGCATTGGTCGGCATGTTGGTAAACCATACAAATGGAATATTACCTGTAAAAATACCTGTTCCTCCTCTGATCTGTAGCGATCTGTCACCCATCACATCATAGTTGAATCCCAGTCTTGGTGAGAATAGAGGTACAGATTTTGGCCATTTAGCTGTTGTATAATGGGTAGTTCCACCTGCCGGATTTAACAAGGTAATTGTATCCACAACAGGATTAGAAACAGGTTTATCATGGAAGAGTGCCATATCGGCTCTGACACCCAGTGTCAGGTTGAACTTATCGGAAAGAGCTATTTTATCTTGTAAATAAAGACCTGCAAGACCGAACTTAACTCTTGCATAAGGATCCTTACCATCATATACATATGTAATACCATAAGCAATTGGCGGTGCATCATTTACAAAATCATCAACGCTCTTATATCTGTAATAGGATGATCCCATACGCTGATAGCTGTTTGCAAAGGACATCAACTGATAACTCAGACCTGCCGTAAAAGTATTTTTACCCATTAAATATGTCAGGTTGTTGGTAGCAATCAGGTTTTTATTTATCACATCGTTATTTACTGAAAACAGTTCGGTACCGAAACTCATATAGTTACTGTAATCAGCCGGGTCAGAACCGTCACCTATGTCAACAAATGGGAATAAACTACCGGGAGTAGCTCGAGTATCCTGAATGCGGCTATAAGTCACAATCAACTGGTTGCTCAGATTATTTGTAAACCTAGAGTTTAATTCACCTGCAAATGAACCCACTGTATTCTTGAAGGAATAATTGGCATTTTCAAAGGCAATAGATTTATCAGAGATACGGCTGTTGCTTGATCGTGGACGGGGACCAGAGTTGTCGTTTGTCCCCTGATCATTTGTACCTTCCATGTAAGAGTATCGAACAGTAAAGGTATTCTTATCGTTGATATTCCAGTCTAATCGAGCAAGTGCCTTATAGTTCTTATTATTATATGTATTGTTATAATTCTGATATGCACCCGGATCATAGTTATATTTTGATTTTAAATAATCCTGTACTCTAATCAAATCAGATTCTTTTACTCTGGTCACATTTGGTTGACCGGTATTGCTTCCGTTGTCAGCCACCCAGTTGTTACCGGCAGATTCGCTATTTTCCATTTCAAAGTTCACAAAATACAACAATTTGTTCTTGATAATCGGGCCACTAACTCTGGCACCAAAAATATTGGATTTTGCTCTTGAATCTTCGTCAATTTCATAATCAGCAACCTTCAATCCGGTAAAGCTTTTTGGACGAATATATGCATAAGCAGATCCGTGAATCTCATTTGTACCACCCCGTGTTACGGCATTGATACCTGCACCGGTAAATCCTGTCTGGCGCACGTCATAAGGAGCCACATTAACCTGGATCTCTTCAATCGCATCCAACGAAATCGGCTCATTACCACCGCCCGGGAGCGGATTACTGCTAAGACCAAAAGAGTTATTCAGGTTAGCACCGTCTATCTGTATATTGTTCATACGGCCATCACGACCGGCAAAGCTATTACCATTAGCCTGAGGAGTTACTCTGGTAAAATCTGTAATACTTCTACTAATGGAAGGAAGACGCTCCAGCATCTTTTTGTCAATATTGGTCGCTGCTCCTGTACGATCTCCGTTTATTACGGCATTTCTGCTGTCCGTAATAACCATTTCCTGGAGAATATTGGTACTCTCCTGAAGAACAATATTATTGACTAAAACATCACCTAGTGTCAGATAGATGCCACCGGATTTATATGTTTCAGACCCTACAGAAGATACTTCAAGTGTATAAGGTCCACCTACTCGAAGGTTGACCAGGCTGTATCTACCGTTATCTTGAGTCACAGTCCCATAAACCGTTCCTGATGGAACATGGGTAAGAATAACAGATGCACCAATCATAGGTGCGCCTGAGGCATCTTTTACGACACCCGACATGCCTGATGTAGTCACCTGGGCAGATAGACCGGTAACACACAACAAAAGCAAAAAGGCTAATGTACTTTTTAAATTCATAGTTACTATTTTTGGTTCAAAAAAAATGCAAAAATTTCATCCAAATCTATAAATTTTCATTAAGTAATCGTTAAATTATTTATACATTTTTTTTACATATATAATATGTTATTAAAAACAAATGATTTATACATATAAAGATAATACCATACAACAAGGTTTTATACAGATACGCATATCATAGCTACCGCATTAAATAAAGTATTTTGAATAGATGATTCTATATTATATTGAAATTTAATGTTGCAAATCAAATAATAAGATGGAATAATATCAATCACAAATACAGGCTAACTTTTTTTATTAACTGATGTTTCTGTGTAACGAATTAATTTAGAAATTTGGTTTGGGAGCGCTTGCAACACGTGGTTTGATAGCTTCGGTATTTGTTGGCTTCACCGTTTGATGGAGTTTCTCCCGTTTGATATCTCGCATTATCAGAATACTCAAGCCTCTCCGGTTAAGACTGTAGGATCAATCCAAGAAGTATTACAATTATAATATTTTAAAATAAAGCATACATTAAAATAAATATTTCATAATCTTAGACAAAGAAATATAAATACTTAATAATCCATATTGGTCTGAATATCCAATTATTACAAATTATTAAACTTTGGCAAATCAACAAATGGAAAGATAAAAAGCAGCTACTACGATAACCAGAAATGTTAAAACATTAAACCTACGGAAGCAATTAGTCGCGCAGGGTTATCTGAAAAGGCATAAGATTTGTCACCGAAACGGATGTGGTCACCAAATTTTGAAAAATTCCCTTCATAACGCAAATCTATGGTAATTTTCCAGATATCCAGACCCATACCTGCCTGCCAGCCCCATTCTATTTTATTGAACTGCTCACTATAACCGGATACATTAAACAAATCGGTTGAACTATCCAGGTACAGATGTCCAACAGGTCCGGCATTCAATCTCAAAACGCCTGATTTAAAGCCTATCATAAAGGGGATGTCGAGATTTCGTATAGTTTCTTTTGCAAGGATTGTATCAATAATTCCTCCAATGCGTCCGGATAATTTATAATTCACATTAATTGTGTTAAGGATAGCTTCCGGCTGGATAATTAATTTATTTAATCTTAACTGGAGAGTAATTCCTCCATGGTAACCCACCCTACTGTTTTCAATAACCATTTTAAAGTCATCCGGATCGCTCACCAATAATTCCTTTAATCCATAATCAGTCTGGCTGAATCCGGCCTTTATGCCGAAATGAAAACCGACATTTTGAGCTTGCAAGTTGAAAAGCAATAGGACCAATATCCATATAATAAAGATAATTCTCATCTTGCAGGATTGATATTTAAATTTCGAGAATAAATATTCATTGCAAATATATTAAATGAGAAACATATTAAAAAGAAAAAGAATATTTAGGCTATCTGACAAGGCTTATTATTTCAAAAAATAACGCATATTTTAAATTAAAAGTGCAAGACCAATCCGTTAACCATTCTTTTTAAGCTATAATCAGCAATTTTAGTAACATCAGCCAAATAGCTATTCCTGTTTAAAGTAAGTAATTCTTGAAAAAAATCTTGCATCTTTTGCTCCTAATCTGGAAGCTACCTCAGGTGAAACGACGATCATCACTTCATCCGGATATGCATTTGGTGAAATCGTACCGGCGACACGGGCATAAATGGTACTTCCATACATTGGGTTTGTAATTCTTATTATGGAGCCCCTCGGTGCAATGCGATGCAGCACATAAAGACCCTTATTCCCCTTCATTTCCTTATGCCAAAATGCAATTCCCTGATCACTTACTTTAGTAACACTGCTATTCTCAAATTTTGATTTATTCGATTCAGTTGTATTCTTAGCGTCTTCCTTCTCAGCTTTTTCAGCAGCCTCTTCTACTGCTTCACGAGCTATTTCTTTCTCTTTTGTTATGGTCCGGGCATCGCGAAACAGCAATTTATCTTTATTACTTTGTGAACTTTCAGATTTCTGATTGGCTTTATTGTTATATTTTGCCTTTGGGGTATTTACCGTCGGATTGAATAAATCCAATGGAATCCAGCCAATTAACAAGAGTTGACCCAATTTCAATTCCGGCGATGTCATTCCATTAATAGCCATTATTTTTTCCGGCTTAATTGAAAAATAATTTCTTGAAATATTAAACAGCCCTTCTCCCGGTTTTACTTCATAATAAACCGGCGCAAAACCAGATCTTTCAGCAGGCAGGGAGGAAACCTTTATCATCTTTGCGCTTATAGGAACTTTAATCAATTCATCTATCTGTATTCCTCTGACCATGAGTGCGGGATTGAGTTCCCTCAATTGACGAGGTTTTATCCCGTAAAACCTGCAAATACCGTAAATGGTCTGCTTGGCTGCGACCTTGTGGTTAAAATAATTGATACCAAGACTGTCTTTTTGTATGAAAATGGTATCATAAGCCGTAAGTACATGCAGTGAATCACCCGTCGCATAAGCCTTGCCGGTTACTAAGAATAAAATACAGATGTATAACGAATTCTGGAAAATAAATTTCATTGACTTAGCTTTTAACTTTACAAGATGTTCAATATAAGGTTTATCAATTAACCCAAAAACCATAAAACCAATCAAATGATTCTCAATATCTTGATGAATCTGTCCAATTTGGTTGCTACGTCTTTAATAAAGATTTATAAAAATTTAATCAATTTTAATGTGACACAACTTTTGAAACCCATATGGAATTAAATGCAAAATAAAGCAAAAAAGTTCTATAAATATAAATTCTTTTTAATGTGTTAACATCAATTTATCAATGAGAAATATATCTATGCAATTATTTATAGCTACCAGGAGACCTTATACCCAAAATGAAATATATATAAGATAATTGTCAATGTACAACAACCACCTTAGCTGCTGCTTCTATACCGCGACCATGAATTCTGACAAAATACAAGCCGGGAGTAAGATTCCGGGCATTAAAAAACAGTTTTGGCTGTGAAGGATTCCATTGTCCGTCAAAGATTGTTAGAACTTCTTTTCCATTGCTATCAAACAATTTTACACTGATCTTTTGACGGGAAAACAAACTCAAATGAATTGCGGTCGTTGCTTTTGCCGGGTTGGGATAAATCTCTAAATTAACCGGCAAGGTAACTTTTGCTGTGAAATTTGTTGAAAGTGTTCTTGTGCTAAAATAGCCATCAGGGGCAGTCATCGGACGGGATAATATTTTTCCTGAATTAGCTTCAGCCTCGACATAATACTCTGACAGAGAATCAAATGGCGGCAAGACAGCCGTAAAATAATCCTCATACGCCGAATCTTGTTCCATTCTTATCTGACTCCAACCGGTATCGTCCTTATCTTGCCGATAATACAGCCTTACTTCCCGGATACCCGACCTATTCTTTACTCTGGCACCAATCTTTCTCGCTCCTTCATCAGAGGCATCAACAAATGGTTCCGCCTGGTTAACTGAGATCATCAAAGGGTCTGTCACGCCCACCTCTTTGGTGATACAATGTATTGCTCCGAGGGAAGGAATAATTTTATTACAATCAATACCAACTATATTATAGCCCGGAAGTGTCTGACGATAAATATTCTCTGCCGCGGTATCGTACTTCTCTTGATAGAAGGGAACAATCACTGTTTTATTTACAAATACGGAATTTGTGTATGTCCGGTAGTCTCCATTGTTATCAGGATATTCACCATTCGGTCCGGGCGGCATAGGTATATAGACGATTCTGAATGGTTTGCCAAATGAATTTTTAAAATTAGACAAGACATAATCGATATTTGCATTTATCTGTGCTCCGTCAGCTACATTGTTTTGATATCGTCCAACCAGTATAGTCTGCTCATCAAGTATTTTCATGTGCATATCGATGTGGTGAATAGCGTCATAAGGCAGGGTCTCCATTTTTATGTAAGTTTGTGTGCCCATATACTTTTTCATTATTGAATCCACCTCTGCTTCCGTATGATTGGAAAATCCGTAATGGTTTAATGGTCCGTTTTCGTCCATTACCAGGAGAGAAGAGAATGCCAATCCCAATCCATCCGACATATAATTTCCTCCGGTATGCACCAGATCATCAGGAACTGTATTTGTCTCCAGAAGCGGCAAATGGAGTGAGCGGCTTAGCTGCCTGGCAAGTGTATCATCCTGATACCTTGGTCTGTTATAAATCCAATCTGTCAGATAAAGTGAATCCACATCGTTCAGATACACACTATTGGGACCATAATCTCTGACCCAAATTGAATTATACTTTCCTACCACATACTGTATATTACCATTATCGGCAATGCCTTTTGATTCCAAAAAACTTTTAACATTATCCGGATTGGAGCATGTTATAATTATCCGACATTGAGGTATTACAGCTCTCACTATTTCTGCCTGAATATCCCGATAACTATTAACCCAGGAAATAATCAGACCCTGCAATTCTTCCCATTCAGCCATACTCCTCATCCTGCCGGGAACAATTTCTCCCCTATTGGGCAAAGACTTTATTGTTCTTGCAAGATATTCCTGCATACGACCGGCTTCATTCCCGGAAAAACCTCTCGGCAGGTCCTGTCCAAGCGCAATTGATGTATAAATCCCAAGAAATATTATTACATAGTATTTATACATCGTTTGCTATGTTTATTATTAAAAATAAAAGTTTACGCCTAAGCTTGGGAGGATAGGCAGCTGGTCTATACGCTCATAGGTCAGCCTGTTTACATAAAAAATATTGGCGCGATTGGTCACATTTGATATGCTGGCATTAACTTCCAATCTTACATGTTCGCTAAATTTGAATGTTTTTTTAGCAGACAAATCAAATCTTGCATAATCCGGCAATCTGCCCTGATTACGCTTGCTTTCATATAATATACCTATCTGTCCGTTGGCTGACACAAAGTCTGTGCTCAAATCTGTTCCGGGTAATTGGTCGAAAAAGCCAATTGCTCTCGTAAAAGGAAAACCGCTGCCAAAATTAAATCTTGCACTCAATTCAAAAGACCTGTCCTTGCCAAAAGCAACAGATCCCAGCAAGTTGATGTTGTGTGTTCTGTCATAAATTGTCGGGTACTCCTGGCGTCCATCATTACGTGTCACATGACCGTATGAATATGTACCCCAAATATAATATCTTCCGCGACTATATTTAGCAGCCAGGTCTATCCCATAAGCTTTTCCGGTTTCGAGGAGATAATTCGGATCACTTGGCAATAATTTTCCTCTGTTCAGATTCAACAAAGCGGTGAAGTCCTTATAATATGGTTCCAGATTCAATTCCAGATATTGATTTACATCATATTCTATACCGAATAATGCATGATAGGCTTTTTGCAGGACGCTATTCAACAGTTGGTTCTTTCCATAGTCGTAAATAGATTCTTCCGGACCCGATAAAAATCCGCTAAAAAGGTTGACGACATCACGATCATCCACTGTACTTAGTATATTTTGAGAATATAGTCCTGCTGCTGCTTTCAATCTAAGCTGTTTAGTTACATTATATTTCATTCCTATGCGCGGTTCAGGGCTAAATTGTCCCAATGATGCGTAATAATGTAATCTGATTCCCGGTTCCAGTACAAGTTTACCTAAAAGCAATTTATCCTTAAAATAAAAAGCTAATTCCGTCGTATTGTCAATCTGGCTTATGGTGTTTTTCAGATAGTTGGTATAATCCAGGTTGGTTGCATTACCTCCGACTTCAATACCAAACTGAATTTCTGACTTGGTATAATAATTTGTAAAGTTTGCCCCCACAAAATAATTGTTAAGTGACGACGTGCGGGGATTCTGATCTTTTTCGTTTAATTCAATGGAATAGCTTGTCAAATTGGCATTGACTGCAATATTAAAATTAGAACCAACCGGGTTCAGAACGAAATTTATTCCTCCTCCGGCGTTGTCCCACATAAAGTTTGTATTGGCATTATAATCTACACGGTCTTTAAATTTAAATCCAAAGACATCAATTTTACTACCATTATCAAAACCCAAATTGACCTTGCCATAAAAATCTTCGAAGGCAAACGGCAAACCGTCTTTATTCACATAGCTGTATAATGTCTTAGAGGTCAGGTCCAGTAATGATCGCTTATATGTAAGTAAATATGATGAAGAAAAAGCTTTGTTTTCATTCAATTTTACCAGAGGGCCTTCCAGCATAGCCTTTGCATTAAACGGGCTAACACCCACTACACCACCAAATCTCTTCTTATTGCCATCCTTAGTCTTGATATCGACTATTGCAGAAACTCTACCTCCGTATTCTACATTAAACCCTGCCGAGTTCACATCAATTGTTTTAATCGCCTCTGTTTCAAAAACCGAAAAGATACCTATGCTGTGAAACGGATTAAAAATGGTCATCCCGTCAATCATTATCTTATTCTGCACAGGAGCACCGCCTCTGATATAAATCTGTCCACCCTGATCACCTGTGCTGACAATTCCGGGTAAAACAGGCAAATATTGGGCGATATCGGCATCTCCGCCAATAGAAGGAAGCTGCTTAATTTGTTTGGGGCTGACAGTTATCACTCCCGCCTTTACTACTGTTCTTTTTTCAATGGAACCGGCAGTTACCTGCACTTCCTGAAGAACATGGTTTGACGGATGGAGATATACTTTTTTATAATTGGTTTGGTTAGCATTGATATAAACCTCGACATACACCGTATCATAACCGATATACGTCACCATTATTTTCTGAAGGCCAGAAGGCACATCCGTAATATTGAAATAGCCATTATTATCTGTCAGGTCAATTATTTTAGTTCCTACAATGGAAACAGAAGCGGAAATAACAGAGTTTCCATCTTCTGCATCATAAACATTACCCCTTAATACAGTTTTCTGAGAAAATGCGGTGAAAGAAATCAATAAAAATAGCAATACGTATAAATGCTTAGTCACTCGATTAAAATTTTAGGTCGTAAAAGTAATATTTTTAAGTACAAAATTGCGAAAAATCTAAACTTTCAGGAATTTTAACATTCCATAATTTTATAATCTTTATGGTCAAATTAATGTGTAATTAAAGTTATCACATTCGTTCAGGCATTTCAATTCCCAACAATTTCATTCCCACTTTCAGAAAGTCAGACACCTTACTGATCAGCAGCAATCTCATAGTCTTGATTGAATCCTCCTGTGCTGTTAAGATCGGGACATCATGATAATAACGGTGCAGCGTTTTGGCCAAAGCGTATAAATAATTGGCAAGTTGTGAAGGATCATAGGTCCTGCCGGCAATCCTGACAGTTTCTTCGAAGGTTGTCATCCACTTGATGAGTTCAATTTCCTGATTATCCAGATGAATTCCGGATACAGATTTCACTTCCGGCTTTTCTCTTCTGAGAATACTCTGTATCCTTACATAAGCATTTTGAATATAGGGGCTTGTTTGACCCTGCATATCGACTGATTCAAGTGGATCAAAAATCATCTTCTTCTTCGGTGCTACTTTAATCATGTGATACTTCAAGGCTCCCAATCCGATGATTCTGAATATTTCATCTCTTTCTTCCTGACTAAGTAAGGCCATACCGCCTCTTTCCTGACCGGATTGGGCAGCTTCTGTCACAACCTCTGCAATGAGATCATCCGCATCGACCACTGTACCTTCTCTGGACTTCATTTTGCCGGTTGGTAATTCGACCATGCCATAACTCAAATGGTAGAGGTTATCTGCAAACTTTTCGCCCATTGTTTTCAAAATCTGGAAAAGCACCTGAAAGTGGTAGTTTTGTTCATCTGCCACGACATACACCATCCGGTCAAATTGAAATTCATCATATCGTTGGAGTGCCAGCCCGATATCCTGGGTGATATAGACAGAGGTACCATCTGAGCGTAGTAAGAGCTTGCGGTCCAGCCCTCTATCCGTGAGGTCGATCCATACAGAAGAATCTTCCTGCCTGGTAAATATACCCTTCTCAAGACCGAGATTCACAGCTTGTTTTCCCAAAAGGTAAGTCTGGCTTTCATAATAGTTTTTGTCAAAAGTGATGCCGAGGCGTTTATAGGTTTCATTCATACCATCATACACCCAACTGTTCATCGTTTTCCACAGCTGTAGCGTAGCCTCATCTCCTGCTTCCCAGTCACTCAGCATCTTTCTGGCAATCAAACCCAATTCGCTCTGACGGTTAAAGTATTGATTCTTATATTCAGCAAAAAATTCTTCAGGCACGTTGGATTTACCTGATTGTGCGAGCATTTGCGCAGCCTCGTCACTCGATTGCCATGCCTTGTATTCTTCTTTCAATTTAGTATCAAACAAAACATACATATCTCCCACAAAGTGATCTCCCTTCACACCAAGAGACTGCGGGTCTTTTCCTTCACCAAACAGTTTGTAAGCGACCATGCTCTTACAGATAGCTATTCCTCTGTCGTTGATTACCTGAACCTTCGTCACGTTGTGGCCAAGTGCGTTAAGAATGTTTGACATGGAGTCGCCCAGAAGGATATTTCTTATGTGTCCCAGGTGGAGAGGTTTATTGGTGTTGGGTGAAGAAAACTCGATGATATACTTCAATTTTTCTTCTTCCGGTTGAATCTGAGTATTCACTTCATTCAAAACTGAAATCCAGTAATCGTCTGATAAGGTGAAATTAAGGAATCCTCCCGCTACTTCAATGGAGGAAAAATGAGGATGCCTCCCGGAGAGACTATCTTTCAGATTTTGTCCCATTTGATGCGGATTTAATTTGAGTTCCTTAGCAAAAGGGAAAAGTGTTACCGTGTAATCGCCTTTGATCTCCGGTTTGGTTAAGGTCACCGGAATATTTCCAAGCTGAACCGAAGCACTATATAAATCAGCAAGAGATTCGCTTATCAACTGTTGAATAATATACTGGATATTCATGAAAACTTACTTTAAATTGAAGTGCAAACGTACACATTTTTTTGGGACAAATATTCAGGGAATAGCGTAAAATGAGAAGGGATGAATTATTACACTGCTTATAAAAATGCCTGTCAGAGTCAGACAATCAAAGCATTCAGATGTTAGTGACTTTTCGCAATGGGAAGACCTGGAAATTTCTTCTTTCATTAAAATAAGGAAAGTTTGTTACATTTGCGACAAAATTAAAGAAAGGAATGTCCAGAATATTAACGTTGAGAGATGCACTCAGGGAAGCCATGGTAGAAGAAATGCGTTTGGATCCTACTGTTTTCCTGATGGGAGAAGAAGTTGCAGCATATAATGGTGCATATAAGGTGAGTAAGGGAATGTTGGATGAATTTGGTCCGGAGAGGGTCATTGACACACCGATAGCCGAATTGGGATTTGCCGGAATCGGTGTCGGTGCAGCTATGAATGGGCTCAAGCCTATAGTTGAGTTTATGACGTGGAACTTCGCTGTCCTTGCCTTTGACCAGATCGTCAATAATGCAGCAAAGACAATGAGTCAGTCTGCCGGCCAATTTGGTTGTCAGATAGTATTCCGCGGTCCATCAGGTGCTGCCGGACAGCTTGCACAACAACATAGCCAGACCTTCGAGGCATGGATGGGAACCGTTCCCGGACTTAAGGTAATTTCATGTACTGATCCCGCCGATGCCAAAGGGTTACTAAAATCAGCCATCAGAGACCCCAATCCTGTCTGCATGATGGAATCTGAGGTATTTTACGGTGAAAAGGGTGAAGTACCTGAGGGCGAATATCTGGTACCTATTGGAAAGGCCATTGTCCGAAAAGAAGGTTCTGATGTAACTCTGGTATCTTTCAATAAGCAGGTAAAGACTTGTATGCTTGCAGCCGCGGAGCTTGAAAAAGAAGGTATTTCTGCAGAAGTAATAGACTTGAGGACGATCAGGCCTTTGGACATAGAAACGGTGATTCAATCAGTTAAAAAAACCAACAGAATTGTCGTAGTAGATGAAAGCTGGCCGATGTTTGGCGTATCGGCAGAGGTAGCTTATGAAATACAGAAATATGCTTTTGATTATTTGGATGCGCCTGTCACCAGAATCAATGCTGCCGACTCTTCCTTAGGTTATTCCCACATCTATGTAGATGAATATATGCCTAACCCGTCACGTATTATCAAAGGAGTGAAAGAAGTCATGTACATCAAAAGATAATCAGACCTATTTTTTTCATTCGGTTGACCTTCGGAATTAGCTTGTCCTTTGCCAAGGTTATATAATGCATATAATGAATCATCAAATAGGTTAATATGAAGTTTACAATATCTGCCGCCGGAATAATGGGTGTTCTGGCAGTAATTTTAGGGGCATTTGGTGCTCATGGATTAAAACCTGTTATTACTCCCGATGCTTTGGATGCATATCGTACCGGGGTAAGTTACCAGTTTTTTCACGTTTTTGCCATAATAGCATGCGGCATCCTGTATCAAATTACCGGGAAAAAAGGTTTTCTGTTAGCCGCCAAATTATTTATAATTGGGATTATTCTCTTTTCCGGCTCGATTTATCTACTCACAACGAGAGAAATTACGGGATTAAGCGGAATCGGGTTTTTAGGTCCCATTACGCCTTTAGGCGGCCTAACCTTTATAGCCGGATGGTGTACCGTAATTTATTCTGCATTGAAATCAGTGAAATAAAATAAAATCCAATCCAATCCAATCCAATCCAATCCTTATCAAGGAAAAACCGGACTGAATTTATCGTTTTAACCAAAGTGCCGGATTCAGAGGATTCTGTTTATTCCACAATTCGAAGTGTACCTCAGTATTACCAGAATCTGCGTTGACGGCTGCAGTACCTATATAATCCCCTATTTTAACTTTCTGGCCACGTGAAACACCCACTGTTTCGAGGTTGGAATAAATGGTATAATATTTTCCATGATTGACCATAACGGTATTTTTATACCCTGCAAGGAAGGCAATGTGAACAACTTCTCCTTCAAATATTGCTTTCACGGCAGCATTTTCATCTGTTTTTATATCAATTCCGTTGTTCATTATGGTCACATGACTTAATTCAGGATGAACCTGTTTGCCGAAGCCTCTGATGATAACGCCTCTATTGACAGGCCATGCCAATCGCCCTTTATTTGACTGAAAATCTGCAGAAAGGTGAGCACTGACCGGAGTTTCGGTCAATTCAACTTCTTTCTTTTCAGTAACTTTCTTTGGAACAGCTTTTTTAATATCGTTATGAGCTGATGTATTGGAATCACTTTCATTTTCTTTACTCTCCGGTTTTTCTGCCTTCTTTGCCTTAGCTGCTTCAAGGGCAGCAATACGCGCCAGCTCTTTTTTCCGTTCTTTCTCAGCTAATTCTTTAGCCTCTTTCTCCTTTCTGGCTATTTCTCTTCGAATAGCCTTTTCTATATCGGCAGCAATAGCCAACTGTTGTTTTTGCTGCCTTTTAAGGGTCGCCAATAACTTCTTTTCACTCTGGCTTAAATTTGCCAATACCTTATTTTTTTCATTTAGGTCTTTTGTCAGTAGTTTCGTTTGGTTCTCTTCTTTTTTCAATAATATCTTTTTGCCCGATTTTATCAACTCCAGATTGGCAAGTTCAGATTCAAGTTCTAGTTGTTTTGCAATAATCGCAGCAGCCTTCTCCTTCCTGTCTTTCTTTATTTTTCTGAGATACAGCCATCTATGAAAGGCCTGGTTCATGCTGGCCGAAGAAAGAATAAGCATCCAGTCATTTGTCAAAAGTGAAGCCTTATAGGCACTTTTCATAATTTTGCCATATTCAAACCGAAGTCTGTTTATCTGGTTTTCAAGGTAGGTAATATCTTCATTCTTTCTGTTGAGAGATGTTTGAACGATCTGAATTTCACTTTGAACTCCGGTAATAATAGTTTTTCTTTCATCTATTTTTTTCTGAATTTTATTGAAATCACGGAGTGTGTGTTCTTTTGACTTTTTAGTTTTCTCAATTTTTGCCTGAGTTTTTTTGATGTTTTGTTCCACTTTTTTCTTTTTCGATTCCAATTCACGTGTATTCTGAGCAGGAAGTGCGTTAATACACCATAAAAGAAGAAAAGAGAGTAAAATAATCGGAAGTTTGTTAATCCATTGGCTTGTATCCGACGGGTATTTCAAATGGTGTTTTGAATTTTGTATTTCTGACGACCTCATCAAATGCTAAATTTATATATAGTAGTTTTACGTTATTCGAAATAATCTCTAAATCACGAAGGTACGAAAACTTTTTTTTATCATATAAAATTTTATAATCGTCGAGATTCATTTTCAGGTAAACATCTTTTAACGGGTCACTGATCATATACTGAGTCATCACTTCCGATACGGCATTAATACCTATTGAAATTCTGTTATTTTGTTTACTATTGGTAATCAATTTCATATTTTCAGTTGTCTGCAAACTATCTGCACCATCCTTCATATAGTAAGGATTGCCTGTCAGAAGGTCGCAGAGTATGTTAAAGTCCACGGGTGCATTTATTTCTGTCCTGATATCTTTCCAGCTTTTTTTGATATAACTTCGGTGGAGTCGGTCAATAACAAACATAGAATCTTTATTTATCAGTATTCTTGCTCCCTCCAGTCCGTATTTTTTAAGTTGCATCCAGACTAAACTATCTTTTAACATCCTTATATTAAAAGTAAAATTGTACTTATCAGTGGTGTTCTCCAGAATCATATTTCCTGTCAGTTCAGCACTTTTAAAGTCAATTCTCATGGGTTCTGTCATTCTGCCGATATCAAATGAAGTTGCCGCTGAATTATCCTTATCAGTAGTTTGAGAAGCGGGCGGAGTTGTTGTCTCCGTAGTGTTAACCGTGGTTGAAGGCTTCACCGGCTCTTGTGTCTTTTTATGGATTTTACAGGAGGCAAAAGACAATAAAAGTAAGATAAAGGGAATTAATTTCATACTTTCGTTTAGCTTTATTAATCCGTAAAGTTGAAAAATTATTGCCGGAATACATTTAAGAAAATCATAATTTTTACCAACTTTACATTTTTAAGGTTAAGACATCAGGTCTTTTAACCAAATTGCTAAATTCAAAAGTATGTATCCTGATCTTTCGTATGTTTTCCATGATTTATTCGGCACTCCAGCAGACAACTGGGCTTCTATAGTTAAAATATTTGGTTTGATGCTTGCCATAGCCATCTTATGCAGCTCGTATTTTTTAGGGCTGGAAATAAGACGAAGAGAACAGAATGGTTCACTTAAACAATTGAAAGTCACGAAGAATGGGAAAACGACTCTGATCTGGCCTCACGAGAAAGTGGGAGATATAACCATTGTTGCAGCAATTTCCGGAGTCATCGGTGCCAAGGTTTTTGCTTTATTTGAGAGTGTTGAATCCATCAAGGTCTTTATTCAGGACCCCATTCATTCTTTAATCTCCGGAAGCGGACTTGCCATATACGGCGGATTGATTGTCGCTTTTTTTGCAGTAACCAGATATGTTAAAAAATTGGGAATCAATGTTCTTGATATGTGCGATGCTACGGCACCTTCACTGATGATAGGCTATGGTGTAGGCCGCATCGGCTGCCAACTAAGTGGTGACGGAGACTGGGGCATCGTCGCCGGACCTAAACCGGATTGGTTTGTTCTTCCTGACTGGCTCTGGTCATCGACATATCCGCGGAATGTCGCAAATGAAGGTGTAAAAATGGCTCAATGTGCCGGAAAATATTGTATGGAATTAACCCAAGGAGTTTTCCCTACTCCAATTTTTGAGACGATTTTAGCTTTTATTATTTTCGGAATCTTATGGTCACTGAGAAAAAAACTGATTCGTCCCGGACAGATATTCTTTCTTTATTGTGCCCTCAATGGTCTTGAACGCTTTTTTATAGAGAAAATCAGGGTCAATGACACCTTTGATCTGGGAGCATTCAAGGCTTCTCAGGCGACAATTATTGCCTTTTTCTTATTTTTAATCGGCATAGCAGGCCTCATTTTTGTCACTAAAAAAGGCCAATCAGTACCTAAAATGCCATAAAGAGTTCTGACAGAAGAGAGAAATAATTTACTTTATAATTATTATTAATCCATGTCCCAAAAAGGTGTTGGATTAATTTGAACTTGTAAACAAATCTCTGTCCGTCAATAAAAAATTACTTGATTTAAACTCAATTACAACATTGATTCAATCTCATTTTTCATTAACATCAGCAATTTGACTTTCTTTTGATCTTTTTTCATCGTCAACATATCGGAAACCAGTTCTAAATTCTCAATTTCCCGTAAAATAGTCTTCAGATTGCCAAAATTTTCGATAGATGACAACATTTCAGTTTTCAGATTTTTAAAAGAAGATTCTGTCGCAGCAGGGTTGTCTGTCAGCATAAATTCCATAAAATACACCTTAGCAATAGAATTGGACCTGTAAAAATCCCTGAATCCTTCCTTATCCACCTGAAGATTGCGTATGATATCTGAAATCATAGCTTGAATATTCTCATAATGTGTATCACATAGCTTATTCATCTCTCCAATGATATTGCGGGTATTGAGCAAATACAATGCGAAAAAATAACCGGATAAGGCATAAATAGAATCTGCTAGAACAGCCTTATCCACAATTTCGTATGATTGTGCATAATATTCCTTCATTTTTTTGAGGCACCTGATTCTGGTCTCCGGGTCGTTGCGTCGCAAAAAGGATATTCTTTTATACAATGAAGCTTTCAGCGCCCTTCTTTCAGCAGTGATTCCTATATAGTCAAGAAGTTTGATATCAGAGATCAGATTATCCAGTGCCTTATTATCCACTTTTCCTGTTTTCCTGTAGTTTTTTATCAGAATTTTACCTTTCAGACTACTATATTGTTCGAGAGATGAAACTGAAAACTCAGCTTTCTCAATTTTGAATAACTCTTCCAATTCATTTACTGCTGCTTCATATTCACCCAGTTCTATATAAATTTTAGCGTAGAGTTCTTTTATAAATCCTGTTTCAAGACTATTTGCACGGACCTTCTTAATGATATTTTCCAGGCGAATCATATACTCATGCTTATTGACCTTCTGGCCTGATATAAAGGATAACTCATTTTGCAAATCAATAATAGCCTGACTTTCAGTAACATAAGGTGTCATATCAACCCGATTGACCGACTTATTTATGAGTTTATAATAGTGATCACCATAGCACTGATAAGCTCCCCAAGTATTGTTGGTCCGATGATAATCATAGCATTTTCTCCTGGCCGACAGGACGGCGTCTCCAAATTCATACCCGTCAAATAATTTACGATATAATTCAGCTGAAAACGTATGTGCAGCAGCATCATCGACTGACCAGCCTGCCACCACAACAGCTTTTACGCCCATGCGGATCAATTGGGTTCCAATATTAGCAGCCAGATTAGATCTTCCCTTGTAATACTTCTCGTCAAGTCCGGTCATGTCGCCGGAATAGCAACAATTGATAAAGATAAATTCAGGCACATAAGACAATTGGTTAATCATACCAGGCTCGAGGACAAGGTCCTTACCCAAGACGATCCCTGCTTTTGCTGAGATGCCTTCGCCCACAGCTTCCTCATAAAGCCCGTGGGCAGCAAAATGCATTATTTTATACCGGTCGGAATAAAGATCGGTAATAATCCTTTGGGCATTACTTTTAATCAGAGTAGAGACGTTAAACCCATTCATTTTAAATACTTTACTCACCTCATTTGCCTCCTGTTCTGCGCCAATAAGCTGTGGAAAATCAGTACCGGAATAGTCAGGATCACCTACAATAAAAGCTTTATTATTGTCTGCAACTATCGGATTATTCCTATACTTATCCGTTAATAACTGTCTAATCATGCCCGTATTAACAAATGTTGGCGTTTCATTTTGTGCATTCTCCAGAGTTGAATAGTCATGAAACATCTCCCAAGGAAATTGGGCGGAATATTCATCCATTTTCCACACAATGTTATTCTGATTACGTATGATGCTCTTAAAATCATTGGGCACAAGCAATTCGAACATCGTTTTTGATAAACGAACATCCCAAGTATTACGATGCGAAAACTCCTTAGCCAGGTACTCTACCATTTTCAAGTCTGTCGTTATTCCATTCTGTTCAATCCTTGCCCTGCCGGATGTCGAACTGAAAGAAAGTCCGCGTGGTGTAGGATAACCGTCAATATAGATTGCACTTGTATTGAAGGTATGCCACCAGGCAGCTCCATCGTAAAGAGATAACCTCCTTCGAAGTCCCGGCCCTTTCTCAAACTGACCTACTACGATGTCCATTGAATCCTGATTGGCTTCTATATCTTTCAGTATTTTGTAACACTGCTGGGCGATATCTTCATAATAATCAACAAACTCAATTTCACGTATTGGTTTCAGGCCGGAATTAAGTTGCACCATGCGTTGATTGGCACGCCGGACCCCTGCTAAAATCGCCCGAACACACTCTGACACAGGCAGACCGGCGAATGAAGTGCCCAGCAGAATGGAACTTATTCCGGTAGCTATACTTTTATTCTCAATCTTACTGTAATTGTCCCTGAAGAAAAAGGCATACTGTATGATTGCCTTCTCGACCGTTATTGACAGCCGATAAGCAGTAAGTTGATCCACAGTTCCAAGTCCGACGACAAGGGCACCTTTAGGCTTGGAATCACTTTGATATGTGACTTCACTGGCGCCTATTTCACCCGGATAAAAGCCCAGCCGGTGCCTCTCGCTCAGCTTTTGCTTCAGGTAATTGTCAAGGCTTTTCTCAGCACTGAACAAACCGTCATTGAGAAAATGTCCAACCAGAACGGGATGTGCAGAATATTTTAAATCAGCATTATAAACACTAACATTTATCTGCATATTATCAGCAGGCTCGTCACTTTCCGGTATGGATTCATTAAAAATGATATCGATGATCTGTTCATCATTTTCCGGGATAAAATCTGAGCCGGACTTGAATTCATCCATTGTCAGTCCCCTGCTTACAGGAGGAATCTGAGGGAGGCTACCGGATGAACCAAAACGTATGATATCGTCAATAGCTTCGAATATTACTTGTTCGTTGGCCAGTTGTCCATGAGATATCTCGCTGTAATAGATATTGGATTTGGGCAATTCGTCGGGAATTCCCAGTTCCCAGGTAACGCTGCCGTCACCCAGGGTCGTAGTCGTATAGACAAGTTTTTTACCTGTAAAAAATCGTTTTTTAATCTTATACCCGTTGACCGTCTTTGAATGCCCGGCAATATAGATTACTCTGGCGGCCTCTTCCGGCTTCAAAGCAAAAACTGAGGTGGACTGCTTATAATTCCCGTAAAGTTCCAGCATAGAGTTATCCGGCACGACAGTATCATCCGCATATTGTTGCATATCGGTCCAGAATTCGGCTGTTCCAAAGCCCTCTTCCGTCATCGGCAATAACTGCAATACACCGGGGAATTTCGCAACTGTCTGAATAATCTCCTTTCGTTTATGGTGAAAATCAATTAAATTCAGCATCCTGACCCTGTCCGAATGCCCTGTCAACACCTCCATAATAAGGTGTGAACCCAGCCAAGGCGTACCCAAAAGAAAAAGAAAATTATTGGCCCCCTTACAGAAGGAAGTCCAGGTCGGATTGTGATGAATCATAAGTTGTTTCATTACCAGTCCGCCCATTGAATGCGCGATAATATGAATAGGACGGCCATATTCCATATACTTGACCAAGAGCGCATCAAGTTCTTTCGCAGCGCCGGCCATATCCTTCCTCCAGTCAAAGCCAAAGACCTTCAGCTCATGATCCCTGAGCATAAAATTGCCCAACTTTTTGTAATATTTTTCCATGACTCCGGTGATATAAATTCCCGGGGCACCAATATTCATATCATTGACAAGCGCACCTTTATTAAGTCGGAGGATGGAGAGCCAAAGGTCGCTCTGAGCATCGGCAAGTGTAGAGCCCATGATACCGGGAAGGAGGATGGCAATTGGCTTCTGACCTGTTATGTTATCGCAATTAAATACATTAGCCTCTATCTTAATACCTACACCTCTGTCAATATCGGCTTTTTCAATTTTGGTAAAAGAATAATCAGGATTATTACTTATTCCCTGCAAACCATAGAAGATGGCAGAGCGGGAATTCTCATTCTTAAAATAGTTGAAATGATTGGTTTTAGGGATGTCTGAAAGGTAATAATAAAGACCTGATGCACGCCTTGTTCCTTTCTTCATGGATACTGTATCGACTACAAAGTCATTTTTACGCCAGAAATAAATATTAGTCAGAATGACGGCAATGGAGTTGGCTAGGTTGTCACCGACAGTAGCATCTCCGGCAATGACATACAACTCTGAATTGACTATATTGTCCGGATTATTATTAATTTTCTGGAAAGTTGAGGAAGTAACCATGGACCATAGTCCGGGCATATCCTTGGCATCCTTTCTATGTGACAATACATCCATTAAAAATTCTGTTATGGCGGAGTAAATTACATTGCCTTTGGAACCGAATGCCAATCCTACCACATTGAGCAAGGCATTCAAAAAGACATCTATCCTGTCCCCCAGAATAGTTGTACCATTGCTGGGTGAGGCCACTCGTACAAATCGCCTTACAGTCAACCTTTTCAATTCGGCCTGGCGATTCAATTCACTTATCAGATCGTTGAATCCGGCATTTTCTTCAGCAAGAGCCTGTTGTTCAGGCAGAGAAAAGCCTTTAATTCTGTTTCGGCAGTCGCACCGGCAAAGGATGTCTCCGATCAATCCACCTCGTGACTGGGATAAAATATCAATGGTCAGATTAGGCGAAAAAGATTTTAATATATCCAGGGCATTTGTAATCGGTGTCACAGAAACAGTCCTGTGTTCAAGAGTCAGGACGTAATCGTACTGGGCGCGGATTGATTTCCATAAGGCACCGACATTCAGATCATCAAAAGATCCTTTAGTACTGCTTAGTGTTCCATGAAGCAATAGTAAAATTTTACCTGAAAGTGGATGATCCTGCCTATACGGCGTCAAATTCATTTCATCATCCACGGTATATAATCCGGGACTAGGCATTACTTTTTTATCTACCTTTTCAGCAATGAATGCCGCTGTAGCCTCAGTGACCGATGGATTGAATAAATTGAGCAATTTTCTTCTCAAAAACTTCAGAATTCCTCTGTTGGCTGAAACCGGTATTTCATCTGTCAGAAAGCTACCCTCCTCTTCATCCGATCTATTGGTTTGCCTAACCGTAAATAATTCATCCAAATCTCCCACATAGCCAAACCAAACGGTGTCATCTTCCAAAATTGCCTGACCGATCATGCTCGGGTCCACCTCATAGCTATTACCCATTTCACCTCTTGCCTTTACGGATGAATAGGATGCCACCATTTTATATTCCCCGATAGCGTCGGAATCAGAAACCTGCCGGCTTAATCCTGAAATATAAAGTTTTGGTTTAACTTCCTGATCTGTGCTGCCAGAAATAGGTTTAGAAGTGCTATCCCGACTATTTAGTTTATCTTTCTTATTGCCGGAGAATGATTTCTTAGCCATGATGATAAAAGTTTAAAACATTAAATTACAATGAATGAAGGAAATTCCTATTTCATTGTACAGCTATCTCACCATCCATTTTACATCATTGGTGAATCCAGCTATTGCAATTCTCATTTAATCAGACCTAAGGGTGATGAAACCGAAAATGAATTACCGATTTATTGTCATTTCCCCACTACTTTTTCTGGTTAGACGCGGGCTAAAACAATCGGTTCGTAAACAGTTTGTGCAGGTGAGGAGTATAGACCTATAAATGTACAAAAAATTTATGAATTTTGAACGATTACTTATTAAATTGAAATAATTTTTTCTATTGAACTATTAACTAAAAATTTCATCAAGGAATGAGGTGAAGTAGATTTAAACTAATCGTGAAAGTATGTGTTTGATAAAAAATAATTTTGATGCAATTTCTATTCAGGTATCTCCGCAAACACTCATGGCTTATACTAATCACGCTTATTCTGGCAGCCGTGGGGCAGCTATTCAGCATGATGGATCCATATATCATGCGGCTTTTGATAGATAATTATACAACAGATTTAGACAAATTTACTTCCCAGGAATTTTTGAAAGGTGTATTGATGCTCGGAATGGCAATCATCGGTGTTGCCATGATATCACGAATAGCCAAAGCCTTTCAGGATTATCTTGTCAATCTGATAACACAGCGAGTAAGCACTGAAATTTATAATGATGGTTTGAAGCATGCTTTAAGCCTCCCATACGAAGTCTTTGAAGATCAACGAAGTGGAGAGACACTTGGCATACTGCAGAAAGTCAGGACGGACGTTCAAAGATTACTTTCCACAACAATTAATATCCTGTTTGTTTCCATTGTAGGCATCATTGCTGTAACAATTTATTCATTTTCAGTATATTGGGCGATAGGACCTTTATTCGGGCTGACTATTCCGATACTAATTATCCTGAGCAGCTACCTGACTAAAAAAATAAAAAAAATTCAAAAGTCAATCGTAAGCCAAACGACAGCATTGGCCGGCTCTACGACGGAATCCTTGAGAAATGTAGAATTGGTTAAAAGCACTGGTCTGGTGGAACAGGAAATCAACAGACTCAATGATACCACCAATCAGATACTTGAACTGGAAATAAAAAAGGTGAGATATGTCAGGAGTCTGTCATTTATACAGGGGACGGTCATCAATTTCCTAAGGACAACCATTATTGTTATCATGGCTTATCTGATCTTTCAGGGAAATATAACGGTGGGTGAATTCTTCTCCCTTTTTATGTATAGTTTTTTCATCTTCGGACCGTTGAATGAAATAGGCAACCTGATAAATCTTTATTCTGAAACACTTGTAAGTATTCAGAATTTCAATACACTGATGGAAAGGCAGCCCGAAATACCGCCTGCTAATCCGATTCCTATACACGATATAAGGTCGATAGAATTTGATTCCGTTTCATATACTCACCAGAGTGCATCCAAGCCTGCGTTATGTAATATTACTTTTTCTGTCAGCCAGGGTGAAAAGATAGCTTTTGTGGGTCCTTCCGGTGCGGGAAAAAGCACATTAATCAAACTATTAGTAGGCTTGTATAAACCTCACAAAGGCAATATGAAATATTCGGGAATCTCAATAGATCAGATAGACATCAATGACATCAGGCATCAAATAGGCATCGTCAATCAGGAGACGCACCTCTTTGCCGGTACAATAAGGGACAATCTGCTCTTTGTAAAACCCGATGCAACGGATGATGAAATGGAAAGTGTTCTGAGGAAAGCTGCAGCACATCCACTTCTTGACAGGGCTACTAAAGGAATTTATACCACCATCGGCGAAGGAGGTATTAAGATATCAGGTGGTGAAAAACAAAGAATTTCAATCGCAAGAGCACTTTTAAGAGAGCCGCATTTGCTGGTTTTCGACGAGGCAACATCCGCCCTTGACAGTTTGACTGAAGAGGAAATCAATGATACCATCGAACATCTTCCTGATAATGAACAAAGAATAACCATCATGATCGCTCACAGACTAAGCACTATTATGAACAGCGACCGGATTTATGTACTGGAAGGCGGGAAAATAGTAGAATCAGGGAAACACAGTGAATTACTGGATAGAAAAGGACTGTATTATGCCATGTGGCGACAACAGGTTGGCCTGGAAGTCGAGCCTGTTCTTGTTTAGATGAGGTGAAGGGAGCAAATGTGCTTACATAATTAAAGGATAGACAAAAAATATCTATCCAATTCCATATATTTGCGCAATTTTTATAAAAACCGGTGATACCGGCAATCAGATTAAACTTAAATTATAGCATGAAATACGATGTTTTAGTTTTGGGAAGTGGTCCCGGAGGATATGTAGCAGCCATTAGAGCTTCACAATTAGGTTTTAAAACCGCGGTTATTGAGCGCGAATCGCTGGGAGGAATCTGTCTCAATTGGGGTTGTATCCCTACCAAAGCACTGATTAAGAGTGCCAAAGTATTTGAATATCTAAACCATGCCTCTGATTTTGGTATTACGGTAGAGGGAGGAAAGGCTGATTTCAGTGCCATTATCAAGTGGAGCAGAGGAGTCGCTGATGGTATGAGCAAGGGTATTCAGTTTTTAATGAAAAAAAATAAAATAGATACCATCTTCGGTAACGGAATCTTAAAAAAGGACAAAAAAATTGAGGTAACGGGTGCTGACGGTAAACAAACAACCTATCAGGCTGACCATATTATCATAGCCACAGGTGGCAGATCCAAAGAGTTACCTAATATCGCCATAGATCATAAAAATATCATAGGATACCGTGAGGCACTTGTTCTGGATAAACTACCGGAATCTATGGTAATTATCGGTGCCGGTGCCATTGGTGTCGAATTTGCTTATTTCTATCATTCTTTAGGCACTAAGGTTACAGTCGTTGAATTTATGGAAAATGGTCTGGTTCCGCGTGAAGATGCCGAAATCTCCAAAGAACTGAACAAAATATATAAAAAGAAAGGCATCAATGTCCTTGGAAATACAGCTGTTGAAAAAGTAGAATCTGCCAACGGAAAAAGTAAGGTTACCGTAAAAGACAGGAAAACAGGTGCATCCCAGGTCATTGAATGTGATATTGTGCTTTCTGCCACCGGTGTCACTCCGAATGTTGAAAATATCGGTCTGGAAGAAGTGGGAATCTTGCTGGAAAGAGGTTATATAAAGGTTGACGACTATTATAAGACAAATATAGATGGTTACTACGCCATCGGAGATGTGATAGCCACTCAGGCTCTTGCTCACGTAGCAAGTGCAGAAGGAATAACCTGCCTTGAGAAAATAGCAGGTCACCACCCTCAGCCAATTGATTATAACAACATTCCGGGTTGCACATACTGTTCTCCTGAGGTCGCTTCAGTAGGTTATACCGAAGCTGCGGCCAAAGAAGCAGGCTACGAACTAAAAATCGGGAAATTTCCTTTTTCTGCATCAGGAAAAGCTTCGGCTGCCGGTGCCAAGGATGGTTTTGTCAAGTTGATTTTCGATGCAAAATACGGCGAATTGCTTGGCGCTCACTTTATCGGGGAGAACGTAACCGAAATGATTGCTGAAATAGTGGTAGCACGTAAGCTGGAGACTACCGGACATGAAATGATAAAAGCTATCCATCCGCATCCGACTATGAGTGAGGCCATCATGGAAGCAGCAGCAGCAGCCTACGGTGAAGTTATCCACATCTGACAGGCCTGCATCATGGAAGTCCCGGAATGCAAAAAATAATGCTAATCCGGTTACTCAGATTTGATGTTCTTTAAATTTCAGTATTTATTACCAACAAAATTATTATCCCGGTTTTAGAAAATGAACCATACTTATCATGACTTAGTCAGTCAAACTTTTTACTTCCCGCAGGAAGGATTTGGTCTGGAGGAAAACACACTCCTCTTTCATGGGATTAGATTATATGACTTACTTGAAAAGTATGGAACACCGCTGAAATTGGTGTATCTTCCCAAAATATCCGATCAGATAAAAAAGGCAAAAAATTATTTTGATACGGCTATTTTCCAATTGCAGTATCAAGGCAAATACAATTACACCTACTGTACCAAGAGCTGTCATTTTAGATATGTACTTGAGGAAGTTCTCAAAAACGATGTCCATCTGGAAACATCTTCAGCCTTTGATATCGACCTCATCTGGAAATTACATTCTGAAGGTCTGGTAAAAAAAGACAAGATCATTGTCAACAACGGTTTTAAAAATGATGCTTATATCAGGAGAATATGCGGCATGATCCAATCAGATTTTACCAATATCATACCTGTGATGGACAATTGGGAGGAACTTGATATTTTTGATAACTATCTGGGCGAAAAACAATTTAATATAGGCATCAGGGTGGCAACTGAGGAAGAACCGCATTTTGAGTTCTATACTTCAAGACTGGGAATACGCAAATCAGAAATTATCAACTACTATTATGAAAAAGTAGCCACCAAACCCAATGTCAGACTTAAAATGTTGCACTTTTTCGTAGATACCGGCATAAAGGACAACGTCTATTACTGGGATGAATTGCGCAAGGGTATAAAAACCTATTGTGAGCTCAAGAAAGTGTGCCCTACTCTTGAAGCCATAAATATAGGTGGCGGTCTCCCCATTAAAAATAGTCTTGGATTTGAATATGATTACGGTTATATGATCCTCGAAATCGTTCGACAAATTCAGGATGCCTGTGATGAAAACAATATACCCACTCCGGATATTTTTACAGAATTCGGCAAGTACACAGTGGGCGAAAGCGGCGCACATTTCTTTTCCGTCATCGGCCAGAAACAACAAAACGATAATGAGTGCTGGTATATGGTCGATAATTCCCTGATGAATACCCTGCCGGATGCATGGGGTATCAACGAACACTTTATTCTGCTACCTATAAACCATTGGGACAGAGATTATAAAAGGGTAAATATCGGTGGATTAAGTTGTGACAATTCAGATTATTACAATTCCGAAGCACACAGCAATCAGGTTTATCTTCCGGCTATCAACAAGGATGAAAAACTTTACCTCGGTTTCTTTCATAGTGGCGCATATCAGGATGCATTAAGCGGTTACGGAGGCATCAAACACTGCCTTCTGCCATCCCCTAAACACGTATTAATAGACAGAGATCCGGAAGGTAAATTAGTTGACTGGGTGTGGGCCAATGATCAGGATTCCGAGTCGATGCTTAAGATTCTGGGATATTGATTTTCAACTTAATTGTATTGCATAAAAACCTAACACTTGATAACGAAAAAACTTCTAATCAAAACATCCCGCCATTCTGATATTTTATTTTAAAGTTACAGGCTTTCCTGATTGTAAGATAAAGATAGATTTCCGGGCTTTTTAGTCGAAAAAAAACCAACTTTCATCTATAAATTTAATGACCGGTATATCAGTACGATCAACTATTTATTCACTTTACCTCCCGAATATATTGTTGTATCAATCATCGAAAAAACAATATAAGCCTTTCTGTATAATTTTGCCAATATAATACTGCGGAAACGTTTTTTGTATAAATCGTTTCCGGTATAGATTTATTTATATCTTTGCGGGTATTTTCAAATAACTTCTAAACTTAGTGGACAAAACCAAAGAAATTATCAATAAAAAAGCCATTCAGGTTTTCTTAAAATATGGTTTCAGAGCTGTTACCATGGACGATTTATGTAAAGAACTTACCATATCGAAGAAAACTTTATACCGTTATTTTTCAAACAAAGAAGAACTGTTAAAAGAATGCATCCATTCCTTTCAAAAATCAAAAATCAATCAGGCTGACCAGATCATAAAAAAAGCAGCCGACCCTATTGAAAAGATATTTTTAGTTATCAAAAGCCACCTGGACTACAGAGACATTAATCATGTCACCGGATTTTGGGACTTGCAAAAATATTATTACGATATATGGAATGATGTAGTATGTTTCAATAAATCATACATACACAATATGATGATTAAAAATATGGAAGAAGGGATTGCTGCAGGTCTTTATCGCGAAGATCTGAATACGGAGATAATTGCAAAACTTTTCAATCATAGGTCATTAATTCTTTCTGATTCCGGAAATGTTCTTTTTGAAAATTATTCTACTAAAGAGGTCATCAAAGAGTTGATTACTTACCATCTTAACGGAATTTGCACAGACAAAGGGAGAAAATTGATGAATGAATACTTAGATAATTATTTTAAATCATAATAAAAAAGAGAAATATGATTCAACACAAAAAGATGATGCTCATTTGGGTGGTTACTTGTCTCTGGCTGGGTAACTCGTCAGCACAGACTAACTTTACCCTTGAGCAGGCAGTGCAATATGCCATCCAAAACAGCAGTGCGACACAAAAAGACGCAAATAAACTGATTGATGCCGATGCCCAAATGAAGTCGCTTATGGCGACAGGGCTGCCACAAATCAATGGGTCCGCAGAATATCAGTTTTTTATTCAGGTACCTGAAATGGTAATTCCAAAAGAATTTGATCCTACCGGGCAAGGCGGAACGATTTCTTTCCAGAAGGCAAATAATCTCAATTTTGGAATAAATGCCAGCATGCATGCACTGGATGGTTCATACCTTGTGGCACTGAAGGCTGCCAAACTTTTCAAAGAGTTTACCCGGGCACAAATGGAAATAACGCCTGTAACGATTCGCAAAGATGTCACTGATGCTTATTACTCCGTCCTTATAGCCCAAAAAAACCTCGCCCAACTGGATAAGAATATTCAGGTAATGCAAACAATGAAAAAAGATGCAGAACAAATCTTTAAAAATGGTTTGAATGAAAAAGTGGATATTGACCGCATAAGTTTGAGTATCAGCAATATACAGTCAACAAAAAATATCCTTAACCGGAATATCGAAATTCTGAAAAATGTCTTGAAATTTCAGATGCATTATCCACTGGAAGACTCTATTGTGCTGAGTGACACCTTCGACGATGTCTATGCCAAAGCATATAATGACAATGGGAAATCTGTCGAACAGCTTAACCTTGAGAGGAGACCTGAATACAGAGCTATGGGAAAGGGTATTGAGCTGGCCGCCATGGATATAGAACGCAATAAAATGAGCTATTTCCCTTCGCTCTCTATATTCGGTTCGGTTGCTCAGGCATTACAGACCGATAATATTTTCAAACACGGTGGCTTCTGGATTCCTACTGCTGTCGTAGGTGCTACACTGTCAATTCCAATTTATGACAGCGGCATGAAAAGTGCCAACATACAACGGGCTAAAATCGTCGTAGAACAAAATAAGATCGACCGGAGCGACTTCGAACGTGCCGCCCGACTAGAAGTGGACAACACGCAGAAAGCCTATCTGAATGCACTGGCAGCCGTAGAAGAAAAACAAAAATCGCTGAACCTGGCCGAAGAAATTTTCCGCATCGCTAAGGTAAAATTCACGCAGGGAGTTGGTTCTAGTTTTGAAACAACTCAGGCCGAAACTGATTTATATGCTGCCCAGTCCGCTCTGATACAGGCGCAAGCTGATGTCATAACCAGCAGATTTGCAGTAGAAAAAGCGCTGGGAAACTTTGAATAACCTTATTATTTATTGAAAAAAACATTATCAAATGAAAAAATATACCGCAACTCTCATTTTTACCTGCTTAGTCATCCTGTTCCAGTCATGTGGAAGCAAGCAGACTAATGGAACATTAGCTCAAAAGCAAAAGGAACTGGATAATAAAGTAGCCCAGAAAAACAAACTTGAAAGTGAAATTGAAGCACTTGAAAAAGAAATAGCTGCTCTTGACACTTCAAAACATTCGCTTGTGGAAAAATATGTAGGCGTAGAGACCGTCAAAGCCGAAAAATTTAAATCCCACGTGGAAGTAATGGGTAAAATAGATGTAGCCAATAATGCCTTTATTTCAGCCATGCAGGGTGGAACAGCCACTAAAATATACGTCAGAGAAGGTGACTATGTCAAGGTCGGACAGACACTGGCTCAGTTGGATGATGAAGTGATGATCAAAAGTATGATGCAGGCAAAGCATGCGGTCAATTTTGCCACTGAATTATACAATAAACAAAAAGCCCTATGGGATCAGAAAATAGGAAGTGAAGTACAATATCTGAATGCCAAAAACAACATGGAAAGCGCTCAGAATCAGTTAAACACATTGATTCAGCAAAAAGAATTAATGAAAATTAAAGCAATCTATCCGGGAGTGGTTGATCAGGTAGCCATTAAAATAGGTCAGTTAGTGTCTCCTGGAGTTCCTGCGTTCAGGATAGTAGGCACAAAAGGACTGAAATTCAATGCTTCCATTCCGGAATCTTATTCAGGAAAAATAAAACAAGGTAACTCGGTAAGGATTTACCTGCCTGACCTAAATGAAGAAGTAACAGGTATTGTTACCTATATCAGTAAAGTTATTGACCCCATGAGCAGAACTATTGCTGCTGAAATCAAATTGCCGGACAACAGACCAGAGTTCAAGACCAACATGGTCGGTATCCTGAGAATAACTGATTATAATAAGTCGGATGCAATTGTTATTCCAATAAAGAATCTTTTAAAAAATCAGGCAGGGTACTATGTCTATGTAGCTGTTCAGGATGGCAATAATACGATTGCCAGAATGCGACCCATCAAAACCGGAGCAGTCAGTGAAGACAAAATAGAGGTTATAGATGGCCTAAAAAGCGGAGATCAGTTGATAACTGTCGGATTTCAGAATATCAATGATGGCGACAATCTGATCGTTCAAAAATAGTCTCCATTTGCCGTGTTGAGGCAATTCATGTATCCGTTCCATCATATTCAATAATTTATCATGCAAGATATAAATACAGAATTCAAACCCACCACCTGGTCGATAAAGAATAAAACCAGTATTTACCTGGCTGTCTTATTCATTACCCTTATAGGTATTTCGACCTATTTGAGCCTTCCAAAGGAAAATTTCCCGGAGGTGGTCATACCAAAAATCTTCGTAGCCACCGTCTATGCCGGTGCAGCACCGACAGATATGGAGAATGTCGTAACAAAGGTGCTGGAAAAAGAATTAAAGGCAATCAGTGGTGTAAAAAAAGTTACTTCCAACTCACTCCAGGACTTTTCAACCATCATTGTTGAATTTAACACAGGAATAAAAACAGATGTCGCCAAACAAAAGGTCAAAGATGCGGTAGATAAAGCCCGACCGGATTTACCCACAGACCTGACCAAGGAACCGGAAGTGATAGATATTAATCTTTCTGACCTCCCGATCATGAACATCAACCTTTCCGGTGACGTCGATCTGCTCCAGTTGAAGGAATATGCGGATGATGTCAAAGATAGACTTGAATCCATCAAAGAAATCAATAAGGTAGAAATAGTCGGCGCCCTTGAAAGAGAAATTCAGGTTAATGTGGATATGTATAAGATGGCAGCAGCAGGGGTATCTTTTTCAGACATCGAAAATGCCATTAAATATGAAAACATGACCATCTCCGGCGGTGAAATTAATATGGATGGTACAAACTGGGCTATCAGCGTAAAAGGTGAATATCGCGACCCCTTACTCATGAATGAATTGCTGGTCAGGACAAGCAGTGGTGGCACCATCTATCTGAAAGATATAGCTACCGTAATGGATACGACCGCCGAACAAGAATCCTATGCACGCCTCAACGGCAAAAATGTTATTACCCTCAATGTCGTGAAAAGAGCAGGAGAAAATCTGATTTCCGCCTCAGAGAATATCAAGAAAGAGCTTGACAACATGAAGGGCACCATCCTCGGCTCCGGCATAAATGTCACAATTACCCAAGATCAATCAGTCACGACGGAGATTACGCTGCATGATCTTATCAACACCATCATTCTCGGTTTCTTGTTCGTAACCTTTGTACTTATGTTTTTCATGGGTACAGCTAATGCTTTATTTGTAGGTCTGAGTGTACCTATATCAGCATTTTTATCCTTCATAGTCCTGCAAAGTTTCGGCTATACAATGAACATGATTGTTCTCTTCTCATTTTTATTGGGACTCGGGATTGTAGTGGACGATGCCGTTGTGGTCATCGAAAACACGCACAGGATTTATGCAAATGGTAAAATGAATATTTTCAAAGCAGTAAAAATCGCTGCCGGAGAAGTATTTATGCCGGTATTGACGGGAACAATAGTTACCTTAACCCCCTTTATTCCTTTGCTTTTCTGGCCGGGAGTAATCGGAGATTTTATGTATTACCTGCCGTTTACACTTATAGTGATGTTGTTGGCGTCATTGATTGTTGCGTATATAGTAAATCCAGTATTTGCGGTTGATTTTATGAAACCTCATGAAGGCCACCATGAATCAAGGAAAATCAATCGAAGTTTTATCATAACTACCGGAGCTTTTATAGCGGCTGCAATAGTAGGATATCTGGTCAATTTTGCTTTTGGCAATTTAATAGTTACTGCCTATATATTCTTTGTTTTAAACAAATTTATCTTCTCCTGGGCGATAGACAAATTCCAGAATCATGCCTGGCCTGCTCTTCAAAAGCGCTATTTTAACTTAGTTACTAAATCATTGAAAGGGAAACGGCCAATTCTGGTTTTCTTTAGTGGAATAGTACTTTTAATTTTATCATTTGTTCTTACCGGAATCCGTTCACCTAAAGTTGAATTCTTTCCGAAAGCAGATCCTAACTATGTCATTACATATCTAAGGATGCCGATAGGAACCCACCAGAAGGTAACTGATTCTGTAACACAAATTTTGGAAAAGAGGATAAATAATGTTTTAGGCAAAAACAATCCAATTGTTCAGTCCGTGATAGCCAACGTAGCTATTGGAGCCGGCTCTCCTGAAGACATCCAGACACAGGCAATGCCCCACTTGGGAAAGGTTACCGTTGCTTTTGTCGAATATGCTAAAAGAAACGGGGTATCAACTGTTGACTATTTAGCCAAAATCAGAGAAGCCGTTAAAGGCATTCCGGGCACTGAGATTGTAGTGGACCAGGAGGCAGCAGGGCCATCCACCGGCAAACCGATAAACATCGAAATCGCAGGGGATAATTTTGATGAATTGGTGGCTACTTCTTCCAAATTAAAAAGCTACCTCGATGAAAAACAAATTCCGGGTGTAGAAGAATTACGTTCCGACTTCCAGTCCAATAAGCCTGAGATTGTTGTTCATGTAGATAGACGACGTGCCAACCAGGAAGGAATTTCAACTGCACAGGTAGGTGGAGAATTAAGAACATCCATCTTCGGCAAGGAAATTTCCAAGTACCGGGATGATAAGGATGAATATAAAGTTCAATTAAGATTACGTGAGGACCAGCGCAATGATATCAATAATGTCATGAACCTTCCATTGACATATCGTGATATGGCGATGGGCGGGCGAATCCGGCAGGTACCATTATCATCCATTGCTTCGGTAGAATATTCGAATACATACGCCGGAATAAAGAGAATCAACAAAAAAAGGGTTATTACCCTCTCTTCCAATGTATTAACCGGCTATACTGCTAATGAGGTTGTTGCTAAAATTAAGAACCAAATTGCTAAGTTTGACCACCCTACTTCCATATCAATTAAAATGACGGGAGAGCAGGAAGATCAGGCAGAAACAATGAATTTCCTATCCAAGGCTTTTCTGATAGCATTCGGCATGATTTTCCTTGTTTTGGTCCTACAGTTCAATTCAATGTCCAAGCCTTTGATAATTCTTTCAGAGATTATTTTCAGCATTACAGGTGTTTTGATTGGATTCTCCTTATTTAATATGAATATAGTTATAGTGATGACCGGAGTAGGACTTTTCGCCTTAGCAGGAATTATCGTCCGGAACGGGATTTTACTGGTAGAGTTTACGGATATGCTCCTAAGTGAAGGAATGGAACTGAGGGCAGCTGCTGCTGAAGCCGCCAAAACAAGGATGACACCGGTACTTCTAACCGCCATAGCCGCCATCTTAGGACTCATTCCATTGGCTGTAGGACTGAATATCGACTTCGTATCATTGTTTTCCAATGGTGATCCTAAAATTACCTTAGGTGGTGACAATGTAGCATTTTGGGGACCACTCAGTTGGACGATGATTTTCGGATTGATATTCGGCACTTTCCTTACCTTGATTCTCATACCTAGTATGCTGGTAATGATAGAAAAATTCAAGGAACGACTGTTCAGGCTTTTTGGAAAAGAGTATTCAGCAGAAAAAGCAGCCCATGAAAGAAAGCACCACGATTCGATTATAGAGCAGACAAATTAAAAGTGAAAACTGTCGGTGGCAGTCAACATCACTGTCACCGATAGTATTTTTAAATTTAATCATAGATGTCGGTGTAATGAATTTGGGAGTTGAATATCTGTCACCGATAGTATTTTTAAATTTAATCACCTTAATTGCCTACAAAATTACATTTATTCGAACAAGATTCATCCTGACCTTTAAAAGGATTATTTTTTAATATCAAATCACCAAATTTAACCCAAAGTCTTTCAGAAAAACATAATGAAAATTTGTTAAATACCTGCAAGAAGCATTACCACAGAACTCAAACCACAAAGCGACAGGTATTCCGAATCATTTTATTCAACACAAACTAAAGAATTTCATAAGTAAGCCGTCGAACAAAATATTATTCTGAAATATCTGATAATAATTATTTATTTTTTTTTAAAATTTTAATAGACAATTGATTATATTATTTTGATTAAATCTTTATCTTTGCAGCTCTAAAATCAAATAATTTTTTATATCTATGAAAGGAAAGTATTTTACACTATCGGTATTGTTCTTTCTTTCTTTCAGCCTGAGTGCTCAAAGAATCAATAACAATGCTACCAAAGAAGCTGGTTTTACCAAAGTTACTCCGGTTCAAAAATCCACTTACAAAGGTCATTCATATCTGACCAAGATAGAAACCAAGACCAACAATCCTGCTCCAAGGAGTTTAAGAAAACTTGCCTTGGTAGAAGAATTTACAAATGCATCCTGTGGACCTTGTGCTGCACAAAACCCTGCATTCAATACACTTATTGATGGCAATGAAGGTAAGGTTGTGGCTATTAAGTACCAGGTTTGGTTTCCGGGATATGACCCCATGTATGAAACCAATAAGTCTGAAGTACAGGCAAAATGGTCTATCTACGAAGATTATACTATCGGTCTATATGGCTCAGACAATGGTTTAGGAGGTGTACCAACAGCTTTCCTTGACGGTTATATGGGAAATGGTACATACGGCGGAGGAAATTGGTCTCAGGCATATTACGGTGCTCCAGCAGGATACAACCAAGCTGCTTTTAATTTTGCGTCCGGAAATGATAGTCCACTTGATATTAGTGTAACTCACGCATATAATCAAACAGTTGACTCCGTAAATATTACAGTAACTGTTACAAATAACGCCGATACTACTTATAATATCAGCAAATATAATTTACATACCTATATATTAGAATCTAAACTCAATTGGCCATCAGCTCCGGGATCAAACGGCGAAAAAGACTTTTCGCATGTTTTCAGAAAAGCTGCCAGTGATATATATGGAGACAATGTATTGCCTGCTTCTCTGGATTCAGGTGCATCTTCAGTGTACACTTATTCTGTGGCTTTGAAAGATTATTTCTTTGCTCTTAATCAGATTGAAGTTGTTGCATTTATTCAGAATACTGAAAACCTTTCAGTTATGAATGCCGCAATCAGTGAACCGGTTGCCTTCCCTACCGGAACTGCCGTAGGTGATCCGGCAGTTTCAAATATTTCAAAATCCAATGGCTCATTTTGCCCTGAAGATTATACTGCAGAACCAATTATCAAGGTATCTAACAACAACCCTGATCAAAGTGACATCACACAAGTTACAGCATCATATAGTCTGAACGGAGCAGAAGTAATAAAGGAATTTGATACTGATATTAAATATGGTGCAAGTACAGAATTGAGCTTTGGTGCTATCCCTGTTTCAGGTGGTAAAAATACTATCAAAGTGAGAATTATATCATTCAACAATGGTGCAATTGACGGAAATCTGATCAATAATATCACTAATGATTACAGCTTTGTATATCTTAGCGAAGTTGGTACAGCCGCTCCTAAAAGCTATACCAACGAAGGAGATGGCGATCTAAATAATACTCTATTTATGTCAGATCCGGCCTTCCCATACATATTCACCATTTCTCCGGATCAGTTGAACACTCCGAACAATGTAGGAGGCTATGCCAATTCAGCCAATTCATTATTATTATATTTCTTCCAGTGGAATCCTCAAAGCACTTCTCCTTCAATGAGTGTCATTACCGATAAAATTAATATGCCCGCCAATCCTGTCTTTACATACGACTGGGCCTATGCAGGTTATATCGAAAATGGTGTAAAATATGATAATGATAAAGTAGAATTTGGATACTCTACCGACTGTGGTGCGACCTTTAAAACTTTTAAAACATTATCCGGTCAGGCTATGAAAACAGCAGGTGACAAAACAACCTTTTTCATCCCTAAATCAACTGAATGGAGAACAGACAGCATTAATCTACCAGAATTGGCCAATACAAATGATGTAGTATTCCAGATTAAAGTTACTTCCAACTGGGGAAATGCCGGATACCTGGACAACATCTTCGTAGGTGAAAGTGCAGTAATTGCAACCAACAATATCAATAGCTTTGAAAATGTAAGCGTTTACCCAAATCCGACAACTGATGTGTTGAATATCCGCATTAATGCTTCTCAACCATCTACTGCAAATGTTTCAGTAATGGATTACACAGGCAAACTGGTTAAAACGCTGAATACTAACCAAAACATTACCAATGGTGCCAATAACCTTTCATTCAATGTTAGCTCGTTGACCAATGGTACTTATCTCGTTAAAATCGAAAACAAAGAAGGTGTCAATATCCAAAGATTCACTGTAATCAAATAATAGACTACTTTTCTTTAAAAATAGAAGGCTGTCTCAAGAAGGCAGCCTTTTTTATTTTTATACAGATATGCCCATTCATTGTTTTCTTTATTTTTGTAACAAATATTAAACTATCATGATCAGATTGGAACATGTGGGAATTGCCGTAGAAAACCTGGAAGAGGCAAATCAGTTATTCGAAAAACTTTTTGGCAAGGCACCATACAAAGAGGAACATGTAGATAGCGAAAAAGTGACTACATCCTTCTTCAAAATGGGTGAAACAAAAATAGAGTTGGTGGGCTCAGACCCGGATCAGGATACAGCTATCTCAAAGTACCTACATAAGCGCGGACAGGGTATCCACCATCTTGCCTTCGAGGTAGATGATATTTATCAGGCGATGGAAGAAATGAAAAACAAAGGGTTTGAATTGCTCGCTGATAGCCCCAAAAAAGGGGCTGATAACAAGCTAATCTGCTTTTTACACCCAAGGTCAACAAATGGCGTATTAGTTGAACTCTGTCAAAGCATACGCCATCCACACGATTAGATACCAAAAAATACTTCAGGAAACCGATAAACCGTAAAAAAACAGGGGACCGCTACATCCCCCTGCTTTAAACGATTACATTAAATCTTTTTATAAAAATAGCATTTAGAAAAGACAGAAACAGCTGATTATTTTGCCTTCCCGATAAACGCTCTTAACATCCAGGATGTTTTTTCCTTAAATTGCATAAAGGCATTCACCATATCGTTAGTTCCTTCATCGCCCGCCTTGGATGCTGCATCCATAATCTCTCTTTCCATCTCTATTAAAACAGCCATATCGCCGATTATCTCTTTTACCATCTTACTATCAGCCATTTCAACAGTATCCACTTCATGTATCCGGGATACCTTTATATATTCGGCATAAGTACTGAAAGGTGATTTTCCGAGAGTCAATATCCTTTCTGCAATGGCATCTATGGTTGTCTGGGCATTGGTATATAATTCCTCAAACTTCAGATGCAATGTAAAAAAGTTTTCACCTTTAATATTCCAATGCATACCACGTAACTTCTGATAATGTATATGGTAATTGGCCAGATAATCATTCAACAGGTCGATAACCGGTTTAACCTGCTTTTTACTCAAACTAATTTCGTTCATAGGTTTTTGTTGTTTAATTTTAATGTAAGCAAATTTTCAAAAGTAATTAAATATAATTCTTTAAATATCAAATATTTAAATCACATATTCTTCTATTTATTAAACAACCGTTTGCTAAATAAGTTATTGAAAAATTAGAATAATCCGAAATTTCAGGTAATTTGTATTAAATCTGATTTAATCTAATGAAAATTAATCCAATATTATGATTTCTTCCTATTCGAAATTTTTATGCAGATCCATCACCATATCGCTGTATGATTTATTCAGGTAATTCTCCGGCAAAAAATTAAAATATTCCATATAAAATTGACACTGCCGGCTGATACGACCGGAATCCGGATTATCAGCCTCTCCAATTGCTTCTATTTCGATAAATGATCCCAAACGTTCTACCTCATCAAAATGAAACTTGACATTGTCAATATTGTAGATTTTTCGCCGTTTTCTGACAATGACTTTTACACCAAGATGCTTAACCAGAATATCTTTAAGAGCCTGATCAGGAATGTATTTATACAAAATAATCCGACTTTCCTTTGCACCTGTGCAATCCTCTCTATCGTAATGAATCAGCGCATTCTCTATATTTCCCTCCCTGAGTTTCAGCCTCCCCTCCCTGACATTAAAGTAAGTATCCACCTGCATGTCTAAGCCTTTATATTCTGGGTTAAGAAGCAACAACCTTTTTTCACAAAACGTTAGATCATCCACTTTTGCCTTACATTCAATATTTCTGATATTCATATTTTTAGTTATAATTTGAATAATCCAATGCGCAGGGTCATCCTCTCTCATAAAGGCAGAGTTAATCAGCGGAGCACTTTTTTCTAATATACTTCACTTTAAGCAGGTTGATAGGGTTAGTATGATAATGGGTTATTTTGTGCGTCGTAAAATTAGTAATACCGTCATAAAAAAGGAAGATGACAGGGCTTTCATCAATCAGGATTTTCTCCATTTTATGGTACAATTCAAATCTCCTATACTCATCTTTACACAAAAGTGAGGCCTCATACAAACGATCATATTCAGTATTTCGGAAATGTGTATAATTGGGCGGAGCAGGATTTTTCCCATAAAACACGGTAAGATAATTCTCAGCATCCGGATAATCCGCCAACCAGCTTCCACGAAAGAATAAGACTTTTCCGTTGCGCATCATTTCGCGTACCGTAGCAGATTCAGCCAACTCGACCTTGCACCTGACTCCCAACAACTCCCATTGCTTGGCTACATACAGACAAAAGTCCGAATAATCTTTGGCCGTATACAGTGAAAGCACAGGGCGTTCAGTTAATGGGACTTTAAGATAACCTGATTTTTCCAATAGTTGTCGCGCCATCACAGGATTATAGGCAAACCCCTTAACCTTCTCTTCGTCAAAAGAGGGCAGCCCATAGGGAGGAAAAGAGGATAACGCCGGCGTACCTATATTGCGTCGGAGTGTCTCCAATAGTCCTTTCCGGTCAATACTATAGTTCAAAGCACGTCGAAAGTCACGGTTCAAGAGTGGACTACTCTCCCGCCAATTTAAATTAATGCCCAGATATTCAGTATTCAAATAGGGAGCTTTATAACAAAATATTTTATCGGCATACTGCTTCCTCAATTGTCCGTCTGCCGTGAATAATTCTGTGGTCATGGAAGGATCAAATCCACTCATAAAATCAAGGTTGCCTTCCATCAATTGCAAAAAAGAGGTCTTCTTGTCACCGATAAAGGACACTCGCACCACGTCCACATAAGGCAGCCTGTTTATACCCTCATATTCAAAGTAATCCGGATTCTTATTCAAAATCATTGCCTGCCCTTCAATCCAGGTCTTCAGATAGAAAGGGCCGGTACCGACCGGATGAGACCTGAAGGATTTGCCATAGACTTCAACGGCTTCATGAGGGACCACACTGCAATATTGCATACTCAGCAGTTGCAAAAAAGGCATAAAAGGTTTTAGTAACCTTACTTCAAAAGTCGAGTCGTTCACTGCAACGAAGGGTTTAACCGTATCCACACGACCGTTAAAAATCCAGCTCCCGGGACTGGCCACCTTCTTATCTATGATTCTGTTTAGACTAAAAACAACATCTTTAGCCTCAATGGTTCGACCTTTACCGCCTTTGAAACATGGATCATCATGAAATTTTATTTCAGTATCCAAAATAAAACGATATAATTTCCCGGATGTATCGACTTCCCACCTTTTGGCGAGGCATGGCTGGAGATGAAGACTGTCATCCAACTGTATCAAAGTATTGTAAAGATGATCTACTGCCCATATATTTGACTGATTACGGGCAAAAGCCGGATCTAAGGAGGTGATGGCATTTGGTTGGTTATACCTGAAAACACACAGATCGTTATTTTTTTCTTCCCTGCTACAAGAAGTAAAAAAGATTAGAAAAACCGGAAATAAGGCCAGTATTCGTGTCATGTGCACAAAACTACAAAGAACGGGTGTAAATAATAACATTTGAAAAATATAATGGTCTAATCAATCATGCATGGTAAAAAAAACTCAGAATATTGCGGTCAAATTAAATAAGTGGCACTGAAAGCAAAATATTTTCTTTGTAGAAAACTATGCTTTGTCAATACATTACATGCCATCACAGGCGCCCATACTGTTTTAAATCCTGAAAGATTTGGAAAAATTATGTACCTTTACCGACTTATTTAAAGCTCCATTTTACTCATAAATTATTAATAATCAACATTATAAATTAATGAACAGCTTGAGATATTTAGGGCATTCCTGCTTTTTACTCCATTTGGCCGGTAAAAATATTCTGGTAGATCCATTTATCCGTCCCAATCCTAAAGCGTCCGGCATTATTGACGTCGAGGCTCTTGAAGCGGATTTTATTTTATTGACACATGGCCACAATGACCATGTAGCAGATGCTCATGAAATTTCAAGAAAAAACGGCGCACCCATCATTTCAAATTACGAGGTAGCAACCTGGTTTGAAGAAAAAGACTGTCAGGCTTATGGCATGAATCATGGCGGCAGAAGGGATTTTGGATTTGGTGAGGTCCGTATGGTCAATGCCATTCACAGCAGCAATATGCCGGATGGCAGTTATGGTGGCAACCCTGCAGGCTATTTGATACATTCAGGCGAACATGTGATATATTTTGCCGGAGATACTGCACTGACCATGGATATGAAGTTGATCCCTGCTTATTATCACAGACCGACTCTGGCTGTATTGCCGGTAGGCGGTTATTTTACCATGGACTATGAAGACGCGGCTATAGCTTCAGATATGATTGAGTGCAATAAAATTGTAGGATGTCATTTTAACACTTTCCCTCCTATAACCATCAATTGCAATGAGGCTATAAAGTACTTTGAATCAAAAGGAAAGGAATTAATTTTACCTGAAATCAACCAAATAATCAATCTTTAATTCATGGGAAAAATAGTCGCTATTGCCAACCAAAAAGGTGGTGTCGGGAAGACGACCATAGCCATCAATCTGGGAGCCTGCCTGGCACTGATGGAATATAAAGTTCTGATTATCGACGCAGATCCGCAGGCAAACACAACCTCAGGTACAGGTATTGAGCCTGAACAGATTAAATATTCTGTATATGACTGCTTCATCAATGAAGTACCGGTAACGGACGCTATTGTCTCCTCTCCCACTCCAAACCTGGATATCTTACCATCCCATATTGATTTGGTGGGCGCGGAACTGGAATTGGTAAGCCGATTCAGACGTGAATACATCATGAAGGATTTTCTGGAGCCAGTCCGCGGTCAATATGACTTCATTTTTATTGACTGTTTACCTTCTTTGGGAATCATTACGGTCAACTCTTTGACAGCGGCCGACAGTGTCATCATACCCGTGCAAGCAGAGATTTTTTCGTTAGAAGGCCTTGGAAAATTAAAGAACACCATATCTCTGGTCAAAAAACAACTAAATCAGCAACTCGCCATTGAGGGTATCGTACTTACCATGTACGATAAAAGACTCAGATTGGCCAACCTCGTGATAGAAGAGGTGCAAAACCACTCGAAAGACAGGGTTTTTGAAACCATTGTCCACCGAAATTCACGAATAAGCGAGGCTCCTTCCAATCATCAACCCGTCATTATGTATGACGCAGGAAGCAAAGGCACTATCAACTTCATCAATCTTGCCCATGAATTTTTAAGTTTCCAAAAAGCAGAAAATAACCAACCAACTGTCTAAATCAGATGAGCAACAAATTGAAAAAGAAAGAATTGGGAAAAGGGATCAGGGCACTGCTCAATAGCATGGACAATGATGATTCAGCACCCAGCCTGGATACAGTGAAGGAATTATCAGGAGGTATAGCCATGATACCCGTAGCGGAAATAGAACCCAACCCTACTCAACCACGCACACGATTCAATGACGAACAGATCAAAGAACTCTCCCAAAGTATTAAGAGCTACGGCATCATCCAGCCATTAACTTTGAGGAAAATCGGACGCAACAAGTTTCAGATCATCGCCGGAGAAAGAAGATTTAAAGCAGCTCAACTGGTCGGCCTTACTGAAGTACCCGCTTATGTCAGACTGGTCAACGATCAGGAACTCTTCGAAATGGCCTTAGTAGAGAATATTCAGCGGGAAGACCTCAATGCCATCGAAATAGCCGTTAGTTATAAAAGGCTCATGGAAGAGACCAACATGACTCAGGATATTTTGGCAGAAAGAATAGGAAAAGACAGAAGTACGATCGCCAATTACGTCAGGCTGCTTAAACTTTTGCCCGATATACAGTCAGCAGTTAAGGAAAAACAAATCTCCATGGGTCATGCTCGTGCCCTCGCCGGCATTGATGACATCGCCCTTCAGCTTGCATTTTTCAAACAGACCGTTTCCAATACCTGGTCAGTCAGGCAACTGGAAAATAATATTCGGGATCATTTCAACAAAAAAGAAAAGAAAGACGCTATTCAACCTGCCATAAAAGACGTCGAAATAGAAAACCTTAAAGACAGGTTGAGAAGAAATCTTGGACTAAAGGTTCAGTTGGAAAGAAATGACAAGGGTCAGGGATTTTTGAAAATATCGTTTAACTCAACCGATGAATTAAATTCAATCATTGATTTGCTTGATAATTAGTCTTTGAGAAAATGAAGGTACAAAAATCTGACTCAGACCGTACGGGACAGTGATGTAAATACGTTACAATCTAGGATGATAAATTGCAAACAGATACGGAAAGCCTATTTACATTTTTTAAGGTTATGTCTGATGACGGCAACAGTAGTTTGTTTTCATGCAACAAGTCATTGTCAAATTCAGGACTCTATCTACCTTAAGAGTTCACAGGATAGTCTTCATCAGACAAAATCAGCGTCCAAAGATTCTACTTACCAGGGAGTTGATCTCAAGACACCCAAAAAAGCAATGATTCGCTCCATTATCTTGCCCGGACTTGGTCAGGCATACAACAAACAATACTGGAAAATTCCAATTATATATGCAGGCTTGGGAGTATTAATCTATGCGGGTGAATGGAATCGCTCAAATTATTATCTCTTAAGAGATGTTTACAAGGATATGATTGACGGCAAGCCTACCAAATACGACCAGTATTCCCGTCAAAATATCCGGAGTGCAAGAGACTTATATCGGAAAAATATGGAATTGTCCTACATCGCTCTGGTAGGTGTTTATGGGCTGAATATCCTCGACGCCTTTGTATCTGCCCATTTGAGGACATTCGACATTACGGATGATATAAGTGTACAAATCAAGCCGAAAGTTGACTGGATGCCTATCGGTCTCATAGCGGAGACGGTGGGGGGCGTAGGTCTGACCATCCGGTTACATTAGACCCAGGAGTTTAACATATTTCATTATTTCACCCGGATTAGAAACTTTCATCTTACCGGTCATCAGTGCCATCATCGGGTTAATCTCTTTATTAACCAGGTCATTAAAAACTTTGTCACTGGTACGGATAGTGGATTTGGCATCACCGATGAGACCCTCATTGACTTCTATATTTCCCTGATCAATTTTAAGCGTATAAAGTCCTCCGGTGTCACCGCTGATATCAAAGTGTAAAACCGTACGGATATCAGAAATAGCCTCTTTTGCCACCTTATCAGGCAATTGATTTAAAAATTCCTTTATTGAAATCATATTTTTTGCTTTAAAGACATTTCAGGGATAAAATTGTTTAACGTTAAGACCTGATAAATGAATGCAAATATAAAAATTCCAAAGCCTGACTAAACAATAATATCAGAAAAGCTATTTCTGTATGGAATATAGAAGTATTTTTCTACTTTTATTTTATCCGGTAGCCCGGCAAGAAGTTCAAATATTGGCAGAATAATTGACATAATTGCCGCCTGCTCACTATCTAATTTAACAATTAAAGCGTAACTTTGCGCAATTTTTTATAAAAATATTCTCTTATGAATTTTAATACAATAATATCGGAAGAAGATGGTCCGGTTTTAATTATAACAATAAATCGTCCGGAAGCTTTGAATGCACTGAACAAATCGGTTTTTGACGATTTGGAGCAAGTCTTTGGCATTATGTTGCCCGGAAGAAAAGATATCAGAGGAGTAGTCATAACGGGTGCAGGTGAAAAAGCCTTTGTTGCCGGTGCAGATATTAAGGAATTTTCTGAATTCAATGCCGAACAAGGAACGGCACTTTCGAGACGGGGTCAAGGCATTTTTAAGTTGATAGAACAATGCAATGTGCCGGTAATTGCTGCTGTCAACGGTTTTGCATTGGGTGGTGGTTGTGAGCTAGCCATGGCCTGTCACATGCGTATAGCAGGCCCGAAAGCAAAATTTGGTCAACCTGAGGTTAACTTAGGTCTGACACCCGGTTATGCCGGTACACAGCGCCTTATTCAATTGGTTGGCAAAACCACGGGCCTGGAATTGTTATTAACTACACGAATGGTAGGCGCAGAAGAAGCTAAGCAAATCGGCCTCATCAATCAGGTTACTGAACAGGGAAAAGAGGTAGAAACAGCCGTAAATATGCTGAAAATCATTGCTGAAAAGGCACCTATTGCTGTTGCCAAAACTATCCACTGTGTCAATGCCTATTACGACAAAAACAACGATGGCTTTGAAGAAGAGGCAGTACAATTTGGTCTCTGTATGGAGACTGAAGATTTCCGTGAAGGCACAAAAGCCTTTATCGAAAAAAGAAAACCTAATTTTAAAAATCAATAAGTCGTGACAGAAACAGATTTAGCAATCATAGGAGCCGGACCAACCGGTCTTTTTGCCGTGTTTGAAGCGGGCTTATTAAAACTGAGGTGCCATCTAATCGACTCCCTCCCCCAGCCCGGCGGACAATTAACAGAAATTTATCCAAAAAAACCCATCTATGACATACCCGGGTATCCATCCGTACTGGCAGGAGAATTGATTGACAACCTGATGGAACAAATCGCTCCATTCAAACCCACTTTTACTCTGGGAGAACGAGTCGAAGGACTTGAAAAAACTGACGATGGAAAATGGCTGCTCACAACATCCAGGGGTACACAAATTAAAGCGCCCGTAGTCGTCATAGCTGCCGGGCTTGGCTCTTTTGAACCCAGAAAGCCGGCAATTCCCGAACTGGAACAATATGAATATCGCGGAGTGGATTATATCATCAAAGATCCGGGAATTTATCAGTCCAAAAAACTCGTCATAGCCGGTGGCGGAGATTCAGCACTTGACTGGACGATCCATCTTTCAGATATTGCAAGTCATATAACCCTGGTACATAGACGAAAAGAATTCAGAGGCGCACCTGATAGTGTGGACAAAGTAATGTCTCTTGCTCAGGAGGGTAAAATAGACCTGATAACAGAAGCTGAGGTGACGACTCTACGAGGAAATGGTCACCTGGAAGGGGTCACCATTAAACACGACACAAAAGGTAATATTGAAACCGATGTTGACCACTTTATTCCACTCTTCGGACTTTCTCCCAAACTTGGTCCTATCGCCAACTGGGGCTTAAATCTGGATAAAAATGACATCAAGGTAGATACATTCGATTATCAGACAAATATACCGGGTATTTATGCCATAGGAGACATCAATACCTATCCGGGTAAATTAAAACTAATCCTTTGCGGATTCCATGAAGCGACTCTGATGTGCCAATCTGCCTTCCATCACGTATATCCCGACAAGAAACTTTCCTTTAAATACACTACGGTCATGGGAAAAGAAGCGCTAACTCTCTAAAACCAAAAAAATGATTCAAAGAATTCAAACCATATTCATGCTTCTGGCTGCTGCCTGTATTTCGTTTTTATTCCTGCCTTCATTTGATTTTGCAGCGTCTGCCAATGATACAGTGAAGGCTACTCCATTGTTTAAAGACAGTGTTTTCAATACTTACGACAGTTTATTATTACAAATAATCGTCATCTCATTGGCTGTTTTTGTTTTTATTAACATATTTTTATTTAAAAATCGCAAGCTACAATTGTTGATAATAAAGATACTGATGCTAACAGTATTTGCATTAATTGTTGCCGGCGGTATAATTTTTTATCATAACTTTGAGAATCGTCAGGATGAAATTACCAATATTCAGGTAAGATTAGGATTGTTTATACCTTTCATTACCTTGATTTTATTGTATTTTGCAGGCAACTATATTAAACGAGATATTTCAATTGTAAAATCAATGGACCGGTTGCGTTAATAAAATGTAGCGCTGACCGGTTTGAAATAAATTAAATATCCTTAACCGTGAAAACGCAACCTCAACCGAATGACTCTGAAGAAGTGCTGCTCATTCAGCGCTCCTACCGAAATTTGCTCAAAAGTATTAAAAGCAACCTCAGCAAGGAAGACAAGGATATGATCCGTCAGGCCTATGAGATTGCCGTGCAAGCACATTCCAAGCAAAGACGTAAATCCGGTGAACCATATATACTCCATCCGATTGAAGTCGCACGCATCTGTGCTGAGGAAATCGGCTTGGGACCCACTGCTGTAGTCGCTGCCCTACTCCATGATGTCGTAGAGGACACGGATGTTTCATTGGAAGACATTAAAAAACAGTTTGGTGAAAAAATCTGCCGCCTGGTCGATGGACTCACTAAATTAGACAGTTCTTATAACTCTGAAAATCCTCAGGCAGAAAATTTCAGAAAGGTCTTGAGCACTCTTAATTCTGATGTAAGAGTCGTCTTAATAAAAATGGCCGATCGCCTGCACAACATGAGGACACTCGGTTCTATGAAGCGGGAGAAGCAGATTAAAATAGCATCCGAAACGAGTTATATCTATGCACCTTTAGCTCACCGCCTGGGACTTTATAAGTTGAAGACAGAATTCATGGATCTGTGCCTAAAGATTCTGGAACCTTCTTTCTATCAGGAAATAGCCCGCAAACTACAGGAAACCAAACGAAGCAGAAATCATTATATCAATGAATTTATCAAGGGCATGAGTGATAAACTGGACGAGTTGAATGTTCCCTACAGGATCATCGGTCGTCCAAAATCAATTTCATCCATTGCAGATAAGTTAAAAACAAAGGGCGTTCCTTTTGAAGAGATTTATGATCTTTTTGCAGTGAGAATCATCGTGGATGTTGAGCCTCAAAAAGAAAAAAGTGTCTGTTGGCAAGTTTATTCTGTCATCACTGATGTTTATACGCCTGTTCCTGAAAGGCTTAAGGACTGGGTCACCATGCCAAAATCCAATGGTTACGAATCGCTGCATACCACTGTAATCGGCCCCGGAGGGCGTTATGTGGAAGTCCAGATCAGGTCGGAGAGAATGGATGAAATCGCAGAAAAAGGATTTGCCGCACACTGGAAATATAAGGGAGTGAAACAAAGTAGTCAGAATGTTTTTGACACCTGGTTAGATTCTGTTAGGACTCTTCTTGAAGATAAGGACAAGGATGCACTCGAATTTATCTCTGAGTTTAAATCCAATCTATACGGCGAGGAAGTATATGTATATACACCCAAAGGCGACATGGTTACGCTGCCCATGGGCGCTACTGCTCTTGACTTTGCCTTTAATATACACACTGATGTAGGTTACCATACCATCAGCATAAAAATCAATAATAAGCTGGTCCCTATGAGCTATGTTCTGGAAAATGGAGACCAGATTCAGGTAATTACCAATAAAAACCAGAAACCCAATGAAAACTGGCTTAAAATGGTTGTCACCGGAAAAGCGAAAAGTAAAATCAAACAAGCTCTCAAAGAAGAAAATAAGATTCAGGCTGACTACGGCAAGGAGGAATTGTTTAGGAAGTTGACCAATTCCAAACTGGACTTTGAAGAAAATGTTGATTTCCTTGTAAAATATTTTGGATATAAGACAAGATTTGAACTGTTTCTTGCTATTTCATTGGATCAGGTCAAAATTGACCTTAAAAAGTTTAAAACAGATGGCGGAAAGCTTAGTGAAATCAAGGAGGTCAGAAAGGTAAAAACAGATGAAGTCAGTGATGAACTCGGCAATAC
>JAGFJA010000056.1 GCA_024103005.1 Saprospiraceae bacterium | reverse complement strand
TGGACGCAACCTATAAGAAACTGGGGAATGATTTTAAACCAATTTAGCCTTATATTTGGCGATAGAATAAAACTGTAAATCCGGACTATGATTTTTCCACTTACACAGTTTTTGGGATAGTGTCCCTATGTACTTCCTATATGATTAAAAAATTATAGAATTCAATGTAACCACATAGACACATAGAAGGCATAGATTTCTCTCTAAACGTGGTAAATACTGCACTTTAATGCTAATGCCATGTAAACATATAAGTGAAAGTATTTACGGTTTATTTTCCTTTGTTCTTCCTATGTGGTTAAATATTAAAGTATTCAATGTAACCCTATATATAGTAAAAGGCATCATTTCTCGCTATGCGTTGTAAACTGAGTGTTTTTGAAGTTGTTGTCTGTTGCAAACAAATTTACAAATGCTTTTAAAGCCCAGATAAACATATAGCAAATATTCAAGTAGAAGAAAATAAATTTGAAATGTTCTCCAACAAGTGACAATCAAATCTCAACATTGGTCAAACCTAAAATCACTTGACTTTATTTTCGGAAGATCACATAGGATATTTTTATGCCGGCACTAAAACAATCTACATATTTTCTTCCTAAAGGGGAATCTTTCTTGGTGTCCATAATTCGATCCAGCACATAGCCTGCTCCCAATCGCAACTCCAAATCCCTGTACTTATATCCAACACTTAGAGTTAACTCATTTTGCCAACGGTCAGAATAATCACCTGGCCGAATGAATGCATTCCCATTTATTTCAATACCATCCATTAGTAACATGGACTTATAAATTAAAAATTTACTACTGTAACGCAATCCAATACTCCAATCTTCATTTAGAAAGTATTTTGATTCCAAATTAAAAGGTATATAATATAATACTAAAGGAAGGTTGGCTTTAATACTAAGAATTTGGTTATTGTCTTCAAGCTGCTTTGTATTGGTATATTGGAATGATATTCCAGGACTTAACACAATATTCTTTTTCAATCTATAGTCTATCTCAAATCCGAAATTAATGTAATAACCACTTGATAATATTCCTTCTAAATTCTTTGGAAATCCATTAAAATACATACCAAAATAGCCTGAATCAAAATATCCTTTAAATGCCTCCTGAGCTATCCCCCTACTTCCTACTATGATTAAGCAAATCGTAACCATATACTTCACCAGGCTTACCTTCATCTTAGAGTGTATTTTATATTGAGACCAAAATTAGTGGATCGATATGACATATCATACTGGTATAGTTTTCCTTGATAGTCCGGTACCCATGTATAGCTGCCTTGATCTTCCAAATACTTTCCAATGGACTGTAACCAAAATATCGAAGCAGACCATTGCTGAGCTATTTTAAAGTTCAATCCAAGATAGGCACTATGATGTAACCCCCGGTCGTAATATAAAGGATAAACCCAATTTTTCCCGTCTTTGGAACCTATCCCATTGATGGCTCCAAGTGCCTTGCTCAATACATATCCACCGCTTATCGACACCTTATCATTCTTGAATGGATAATAATTAAGTATTATCGGACAACCCAAATTGATCATCCAGGTCTTTTCTCTGATGATGTGAACCGTTGGAAAAGGAGCAAAGTCATATAATTTAGTATTCTTGCCAAAGTTGAAAAATGTAAGACCGGAAGAAAGTGAAATGGGAGGGCTTAGTCTGTACTCAATCTCATAGCCTAATTGTCCGCCCAGCAACATACCCATATAATCTTGATTGGGATATGGATTGGAATAAATTTGCTTTTCAAATGCTATTTGGGTCAAGGTGCCAAGATTTAACCCGGCATATATGCGATGTTGCCATTTTTGACCCTGACAAGAAAAAGAAAGATATAAAAATACGGCTAACAATATTTGTTTCATTATTATACTTTAATTAGAGATTCAAGTTTTTTATCCTATTAGTTGAGGGATTGGAGGGATTCCTCCAATCCCCCATATTCCTATTCGGGGCAGACTATATAAGCCTCCTGATTATTGTGCGAATACACTTTTCTATAGCGATAATTAGAATCATAACAGACATCAGGAAAAAAGAAATCAGGATAGCCTTTAAAAAATGGACCATTGACATGATAAACCAAAGAACTGATAGCGTTGTTGGCTAAATCTTCGGCGATATTAAGTGAGACAGGCACGCTTGATGCCAATGGGAAGTCAATTACACCGTGCAATTGCCATTTATTGAGTGAGTGTACCCTATCCAACTTCCAGCCAAACCATCTCTTTCGATAGTTAGTTATTACAGATCGAGTCGTAACCTGCCATTGACTGCCAATCCCAGGTATTGACGCAGGAAAGTAATAAGTATTCATACTAATCTCAATTTTTCTTCTTGTGCCATCATAACTATATTGTACAGTCGTGCCATCATTTTCCGGGCAGCAAATGGTTGGCGGAAAAGAAATGGGAGTTACTATTATTCCATTTGTGGTATCTGTAGTTGTTGATTCATTCATACCTTGCCAATTTTTTAAAAGCGCATTCTTAATATAAATAGTAGAGGCATTAGTTACTTTTACCATATCCGATCCAATCATAAATACGTGATCAGCATTAAGAAATTCATTGAAGGAAGACGTTATTGGCGTAAGGTATCGTAACCCTTCACTGTCATAATTAATTTTAATATATGGCGCTAATTGAGTGAGCAGACTTGTCGGATAGTCGGTATCCGGATTTTCGTAATCATATTGCTCAATGGTATTAAATGCTTTAGCCACTGTGGTAATACTAATATTTGCATTAAAATTAGCCCTAAAGGTTGATGAACCACTACTCAAACTATCCATTGTTCTTTTAAATGCTTCCATATCATTAAATACAACAATGCCATTCTGAACAGTAAAGTCATTATTTCTGATTTCTAGCGATGAATTATCCTTGACAGGATACTGTAATCCGGAGTCCTTGTTACAGCTTAAAAGTGGAACTAATAAAATTAAAATTAACCAATAAAGTTGCAATAATTCCTTAATTGGTTGGTTGGTTGGTTGGTTGGTTGGTTGGTTGTACATAAATTAATTGTTTAAGATGTTAATAAAATATAAAATTAAAAAAATGGAAAAATAGTGGAGATTTAAATAAGTTAATTATTTGTTAATAATAATCTCGTTTGAACAAAAAAATTTCTTAGATTGCATAATACACTTTCGCGCACATCTTATATACTCATTGCATACACCAATCCAAATTAAACATATTGGACAAACTTGATGCAAAAAAGCAACCAATTCTTTTTGCCGCTCTATGTTGTTAATAAATATGAAACCTCATAGGCACATAAAAGGCATAGATTTCTCTCTAACCGTGGTAAATACTGCACTTTAATGCTAATGCCATGTAAACATATAAGAGAAAATATATACAAGTCTATTTCCTATGTACTTCCTATATGGTTAAAAAATTATAGAATTCAACGTAACCACATAGACACATAGAAGGCATAGATTCTTGCGAAGTGTTATAAACAGAGTGTTTCAGACACTTTTATTCTTCCAAAAAAGAAATAATCAAATCGTGCCAATATACCTGTGACTCAACTTAAACAACCCCTTCCTTCCGATCAAAATAAGTGTGATATATCCGGTCAGCCTCTGAGGCAAGCTTCCTGTCCAACTCGGTGACAACATTTCCTGCATGATGGGTACACAAGGTAATTTTGACCCTATTGTATGCATTGGACCAATCAGGATGATGGTCGAGAGCTTCCGCTTCAAATGCCACAAGCTGCATAAATGCCATAGCGGACCTGAAATCCTTAAAAACAAATTCTTTATTTAATTGATTATTCTCTTCCTTCCATTCCATCTGTTAATATTTATTTTAAAATTTAATTATCTGTTACAAGTCATTTTCAAGAATTGCTGTCGGGAAAGATCGGTCAACTGCTCATCCGTCAAAGTATTTGCCAGATTACATATTTTTTTTACGTTCCCAATAATTTTGGCTATTGAGTTCGTCTATAATGGTAATGTAATTCTGATATCTGATTTCACTGATCTCACCTTCCTCTACTGCCTTCCTTACGGCACACTGGGGCTCATTGATATGGGTACACGAGCCGCCAAACCGGCAATGAACGGACAAGGCAAACATTTCTCTGAAATTGTGTGCGACATCCATTACGGTCAGGTTATTAAAAGTCAGTGTCTTTATTCCCGGGGTATCGATGATGGAACCTCCGCCATCCAGGTGGTACATTTCTGCAAAGGTCGTCGTATGTACTCCCTTGCCGCTATAATCTGATATCTGACTGGTCTTCAAGTCAAAATCCGGAAACATGGCATTGACAAGACTACTTTTTCCAACTCCCGACTGGCCGCCAATCAGGCTGATCTTCCCAATTAATTCCTTCTTCAGTGATTCGATGCCTGTTCTTTCCAGGGCTGACACTGCGCAAGTACGATACCCGATAGATTCATATACTTTTCTAAAATATTGAAGCGTTTCCATCGATTCTTCATCGTATAAATCAACTTTGTTAAAGACAATGATAACCGGGATGTCATGTGGCTCTGTCATCAGCAGATACCGATCGATAAAACCCGGCTTAAGCGAAGGTTGAACAATGGTGACGATAATTACTGCCTGGTCAATATTGGCAGCGATAAGGTGCAGGTGGTGCTTAACGCGGGGAGACTGCCTAACGATATAATTGGATCTGGAATGGATCTTACGTATAAGACCTTTATTGTCCGAACCTTCCGGTTCAAATTCCACCATATCGCCTACTGCAACCGGATTGGTCAGTTCAAAGTCTTTAAGTCTGAACTTGCCGACGATACGACATTCATACAAGGTATTATCCTCCGTGCGGACAGCATACCATGAGCCGGTGGATTTAGTGACGATACCTTTCACGAGATTGGCTGTGTCCTTGAAGTATGTACGGCAAAAGAGATATCACTAATCAGTCCCGGATCTTTTTCGATGGCATTGCCTACGACAATGATGTTGGCTCCTGCCTCAGCTGCCTGCCGTGCCGCCTCAGGATTTCGGATACCACCGCCTACGATAAGCGGAACATCTGTAATATTGGTTACTGCCGAGATTATTTCAGGGGAAACCGGGTGACGGGCACCACTGCCGGCATCCAGATACATCAACTTCATCCCGAGCATCTCCCCTGCCATAGCGGTACATGCAGCAATATCGGGCTTGTCGGGGGGAATAGGCTGGGTATTAGAAATATAACTTACCGTAGTCCTTACACCTCCGTCTATAAGCAGATAGCCGGTAGGCAGGATTTCAAGCGGGCTCATTTTAAGGTAGGGCGCTGCCAGGACATGATTGCCAATAAGCAACTCGGAATTTCGTCCGGAGATCAACGACAAAAAAAGAATGGCATCCGCCTTATAGCTCAGTTGGTAAGAATTTCCCGGAAAGAGAATAGTCGGTATATTGGTGGCTTCCCTAATGGTGATAAGGATATTGTCAAGCATATCGCTGACAATCAAACTTCCGCCAATAAAAAAATAGTCCACACCCGCATCGACAGACGCTTTTAGCACCTGATCCATTTTCGAAAGCCGCATCTTATCGGGATCCAGTAACACGACAAACCGCTTCTGTCCCGTCATCTTATCCGCTGTAAGATTTTTATATATTTGCTTCAGGTACATCGACATTTCGGTGTAAAGATACGGCTTACAATCCAAAACTAAACAGACATTTGCCGGTTTGTGTGTTTACAGGATTGTACTTAACCCTTAATAATATGGGAATCGGTAAATTTTAAACAGGGATATCGTTACAGATTACTCATATTTGCCTGATATAGTTTTATAAGGTCGTTCTTACAGAGCTTGGTGCAATTATCCGGGATAATGCTTCTGAGTCGATGAATAGTTCTAAAACTTGGCACTTGGGATTTTAACATCGCATTAGGATATCAGAAAATCAAATGGATGATAGTCCATCAAAAGCGCGACGGTGCACCAAACAATCAAAATGTCGTTATTTTTTAGCTATCTCCAAGCATTCCACTTATGTATTAGGTTTATAATCTGTGCAAATTGTTATAAACTCTTTCGGTAAAACCCCATATATCAACTTAACACGACAGATCATCGCACCAATCAGCATAAAACAGTCAGGTATTGAAGATTTGGCAGCTTCATCTTCCAGCATCTAATTAAGATATAAGGAGAGGGCTATTCGCCCTCAATCTTTATTCGGAGCATTGGTCAAGACCCTTTTCTGCCTGTGGCTTGCCCCAGTCGGGATAAAGCGGAGATGTCGGCTGGAATTCGCTGTACAGCTTCAAAGCTTTTAAGAATAATTTCTTAGCTTTTTTCTTTCCACCACCATATTGTTCGGGCGTATTCAGGGCAGCCTTTGCTTCCAGAAAGTAGGGGCGCGGATTGGAATGATCCAGTGACTTCGCCTTGTCCAGAGCAGCGGTAGCCGCCATTCCGTAAGATTGCCACCTTGCTGCAGGATCCACCAGTAATGCCAGTGTTGCAGCCATATATTTCAGACAATAAATCTCGGAATTATCGGGTTGGAGAGAATCCGCCTTTGCAATCAGAGCATTTGCTTCTGCCGCCACCTTGTCTTTATCTGCCTGTTCGTCTCTGAACGCACTTTCTATTCGGGCGAAAGCGGCATAATAGTAGGGCAACCACTGATTTTTTTCGTTTTTCCCAATAGTTTCAAAAAAACTTGAAGCGGCATTGAATTGAGGTACATTTTCGGCCGACTTCAGCATATTTAAACCGCGTTGCATTGCCTTTTCATAGCCGGATTGGGCAAACATCCCTGTTGAAATCAGGAGACAAATTGCCAAAATAATATTTTTCATCATTTATAATTTTCTTTCAAATAAAGGGATCTTACATACATCGATTGATACGATATATTCAAGTTATTATTCCCTATTGCCCATGTACCTCAAAATGAGATATATCAACATTGCCAGAGCAGAAAGTGCTGCTGCAACATAAGTCATGGCCGCCCACCACAAGGCATCTTTGGCTCCACGATATTCTTCTCCATGTGTCAATCCGGAATTATTGAGCCATGCAAGAGCTCTGTTACTTGCATCAAATTCTACAGGCAAGGTAACAAGGCTGAATAAGGTCGTAATAAAAAATGCAATTATGGTCAATAAAAGGATGGTCTGATTGCCGGTAGCGCCCATTACACCTAAGGCGAGAATCAGAAGAAACTGTTGGGCTGAAGCAGCAAACTGAACAATGGGAACAATAGCCGACCTGAATCGGAGCATGGAATATGAAGTAGCATGCTGTACCGCATGGCCGCACTCGTGGGCAGCTACAGCAGCTGAGGCTACACTCCTGCCATTGAATACTTCCGGGCTCAAATTGACCGTTTTATTCTGAGGGTTATAGTGATCAGATAGAAAACCATTTACGGATACAACCTGTACATCATGGATACCATTATCTTTCAACATTTTTTCGGCAACTTCTCTGCCGGTTAATCCTGAGCTCAGACCTACCTGACTGTAATGGCTAAATTTAGACTTTAATCTGGCGCTCAATATCATACCGACAATGGTACCTACCGCACCCAACAACATATAAACGAAATATCCGCCTCCCATTTTTAAATTTTTTACTATTTAATGAAATCGGAACCAAAAAAGTTCCTCAACACTTCAGGGATACGGATACCCTCAGGAGTCTGGTTATTTTCAAGCAAAGCAGCAACAATCCTCGCAAGTGCCAGTGAACTGCCATTGAGGGTATGTAAAAGCTGTGTCTGATTATTTTCATCCCGGTATCTCAACTTTAGTCTGTTGGCCTGGAAGGTTTCAAAATTGGAAACAGAACTTACTTCCAACCATCGTTTTTGTGCAGCAGACCATACTTCAAAGTCATAAGTCATAGCAGAGGTAAAGCCCATATCACCGCCACATAACCGTAAGATACGATAAGGCAGTTCCAGTTTTTCCATCAACCGGGCAACATGGCTTACCATACCGTCAAGAGCCTTGTATGAATTTTCAGGTTTTTCTACCCTGACAATTTCAACCTTATCAAACTGGTGAACCCGGTTCAACCCTTTGACATGGGCGCCGTAAGAGCCTGCTTCTCTCCTGAAACACGGTGTATATGCCGTCAAGCAGGCAGGTATCTGGTCGTCACTTAGGATAACATCCCTAAATATATTGGTTACCGGGACCTCTGCAGTCGGTATCAGATACATATCATCCTTCTCACAATAGTACATCTGTCCTTCTTTATCCGGCAGTTGTCCTGTTGCTCTGGCAGAATCTTCATTGACCAGGTGAGGCGGCAGGATTTCTTCGTAGCCGGCAGCCGTATTGTAGTCAAGGAAAAAGTTAATCAGTGCACGCTGAAGACGGGCCCCCTGCCCTCTGTAGAGGATAAATCCGCTACCGGTAAGCTTTACCCCGAGTTTCATATCAAATAAATTATACTTCTCGGCAAGCTCCCAGTGGGGAAGGGCGCCTTCATCCAGGACAGGAAGTGGCTTGTCCCAGGCCTGATATACCATATTATCATCGGCTGTGGCTCCATGGGGAACTTCCTTGTGTGGAATATTTGGAAGGGTAATGAGCATATCTTCTAAAGACTGTCTGATATTGCGCAGTTTTTCTTCCAGAGCTCTGGTAGAATCTTTGAGGGATGCAACTCTTTCTTTGAGAATTTGAGCCTCCTCTTTATTGCCGGACTTCATCAAATCGCCTATCTGCCTGGCCAGCTGATTCTGTTCAGCCAACTCTGAGTCCAAAGCAGTCTGAACTTCCTTTCTTTCATCATCCATAGAAACTATCCGGTCAATTATGGAAATATCCTGATCCGACCAGTTCCTCTTTTTTAAGCCTTCTATCACCCTATCCTTCTCATTCCGAAACAGTTCTACACGTAGCATACCTGATTGTTGTTATAATTATATTGAAAAAATAAAAATTAAAGTGCAAATATAGGTGAATAAAAAAATATTCGTACATTTGCCAATCATTTCAAGCCAAAAGGGCTTATTAGCCATTCATTTCAGGGTTTCAGCCGGTTCGTTCAAAAGTTACCGAGTTTATCATACCTATAGCGGTACTTTATGTGATGATACCAGTTCTTGATATGATACCACAATTTAATTTAGATCAAGCCATTAAAGTATAATTTTGAGGATTTTGCACGGAGACAATGGTCTTTTGACTGTGAATAGTCGTTGATGCGATATTCCATCAGATTTAATTTTAGAAATTTAATTTTATTACTTAACAAAAGAAATTTAATCAGACCACCTTTTATAAGGTTGTCACACAAGTTAACTTACCGAACCCGGTATAACTGTTAAATCCAAAATAATTTTATTTTTATGTACGACATATTGCAATTAGACAGCATGTTGGTGCCAGAATTGAGAGAAGTTGCAGAGAAAAACGGATTAAAAGGCTATAAGAGACTCAGCAAACAGGAACTTATTTATAAAATTCTGGATCAACAAGCACTTACCAGTCCAATTTCTGAAGAAAAACAGAAGGCTATGGATGCCGAAAGTGCCAAAAGCAAGCCACACCAAAAAGAAAGAGTGCCGGTAGTGGTAAATAAACCAAAGACTGAAACCCAACAAAAAGATTCCCCGGAAAAAGACGTTGAAAAAAATTACGTAAAAAAACCACGAATCAAAAAATCAAATCAACCACAAAAGGTCGAATTGCCTAATGATACTCCCGAAAATGATGCTCCTGCCTCAACTTCAACTCCGGAATTAGCACCCATTGAGAGGAAAAAATTCTCTACACTTGACCTTGTTAAAAAAGAAAATAATCCGATAGAAGAGGTCGCTCCTACTGCCAAAAATACGGATACTCCTTCTGATGAAAAACCGTTGAAACACAAAAAACAGTTTAAAACGGAAGGCAAGAAAGAGCCTCATAAAGCACAAACTCAAAAAATAAATCAGGACGCTACTCCCACCGAAGAGCCGATAGTAACCGAACCGGAAGGTCCTAAGTTTAACATCGATTTTGACGGCATGATTGAAGGTGAAGGCATTCTGGAAATGATGCCGGATGGTTATGGTTTTCTCCGTTCGTCGGATTATAATTACCTGACCTCTCCCGATGATATATATGTTTCACCTTCACAGATCAAGCTTTTCGGTCTCAAGACGGGAGATACTGTAAAAGGAGCCATCAGACCTCCGAAAGAAGGAGAGAAATATTTCGCCCTGCTTAGAATAGAAAATATCAACGGACTTCAACCTAGTCAGATCAGAGACAGAGTGCCTTTTGACTATCTGACACCGCTCTTCCCGATAGAAAAATTTAATTTAAGTACCAACAAAGCCGGCAGAGACTATGGCAACAGGATGATTGACCTCTTCACTCCCATCGGAAAGGGTCAGAGAGGACTCATCGTTGCCCAGCCTAAAACAGGTAAGACCTTCCTGCTTAAAGATATTGCCAATGCCATCGCGACCAATCATCCTGAATGTTTCCTTATCGTCCTTCTCATAGATGAAAGACCTGAAGAGGTAACTGATATGCGAAGAAGTGTCAACGCCGAAGTAGTCGCCTCAACCTTTGACGAACCGGCAGACAACCACGTTAAAGTGGCAGGAATTGTGCTTGAAAAGGCAAAAAGACTTGTCGAGTGTGGACATGACGTAGTTATCCTGCTCGACTCTATTACCCGTCTTGCCCGCGCCTATAACACAGTCGCTCCGGCAAGTGGCAAGGTCTTGTCTGGTGGTGTGGAAGCCAATGCCCTTCACAAGCCAAAGAAATTCTTCGGTGCGGCAAGGAAGATTGAAAATGGCGGTTCGCTCACCATACTCGCTACAGCCCTCATCGACACCGGTTCGAAAATGGATGGCGTAATCTTCGAAGAATTTAAAGGCACGGGAAACATGGAGCTCCAGCTGGATCGCTCCTTGGCAAACAAACGACTTTATCCTGCCATCGATCTCACCAAGTCAAGTACACGAAGGGAAGATCTGTTGCTTGAAAAAGATACCCTTCAGCGTATGTTTATCCTCAGAAATCAACTGGCAGACATGAGACCTGACGAGGCAATGGAATTCCTCAGAAAGTACATGTATGGAACTGTAAGCAATGAAGAATTTCTGACTTCAATGAATGGATAAACCACTTTGCAGAATTGCAGGATTGCGTGAATGCTAAAATTCTCAAATAGTCATTCCTTAAAAATAGCAAAAAAAGCCCGGACAGCCACGTTCGGGCTTTTTTTTATGCTAATCTGAAACTCATAATATAAGCTCATTCGCCCGTTAATTTTTTATCTGAAGTTTCTGAGTAATGATTTAATTCATGAGTTCGGTTTGAGAATGCCTTTACTGAGTAGTTTGATAGCTCCGCTGTTTATCGGCTTCGCCTTTTGATGGGCTTTCGCCCGTTTGACTTCCCGATTTTATGAATACCAAAGCGCCTGCGGTTGACACTTTTAGGTCATTCCAAGAGGAATTACAGTTAAATATACGATATTAATGGAATAAAAAGCAGGAATAAATATCCTTTCCAGGTTACTAAATATTATAAATGATATAAAAAATAATCCGGTCAATATTTTTTGATCTTATTTTTATTTAGAATAAATCTTAATTGTTAAGTTTGCAATTAATTTATATAAAATAATATGAATAAGGTAGGACTTAGAAACGGGCTTTTATCCTTTTTGTTGGTTTTGATACTGATGCCGATCGGCCATGCCATCATGGTTTTGAACGAAAAGTTATTATTGGGGTATAAGTATGAAGGTGCCCTCTTCATGGGCCTTATCGGAATTGCCATACTGGTTTGGGGTATCAAAAAGAACAGTTCACCTACCTTTGCCACGATTCTGGGATTCTTGGGCGGCGTACTGGTATGGACAGGATGGGTAGAGTTTTCGTTTATGTGGATTGCCGAGAAAAACAATGTAGCCAATCTGATTATCGATAATGAAATTGCCACCAAGCGGGAATATCTGGTGATGATGTCTTCCTTAGGCTTATTGTGTACCTTTTATTTTTTCTACCTATTCTCCCGAACAAACTGTACCTTTTATATCTGGCAACAAAAATATTTCGGTTTCAGGGAAGATGTCAAGACTCAGACGGGGTTTAAAAAACCGCTTGCTTTATCTACCTTCATTGAGACCATAATGATTATTTGGACCTTTTATGTCGTATTGTTACTGGTCTATGATGAAGACATAGCCGGGCAAAACCACATTGCCACCTACATCGTTGCATACGGTTCTCTGTTATGGTCACTTTATTTACTTAGCAAGTTAATCAGGATTCAATCCTTTGACTACGCCATCAGATATGCTGTTCCGACGGTGATTATTTTCTGGAACTTTGTAGAAGTCCTGGGCAGATGGGATATGTTTAAGGAAATCTGGGTATATCCGTTGGAATATAAGTGGCAGGTGTCTGTTTTCTTCATAATTCTGGCTGTAATGCTGTACGTTTTCATTAAAAATCCAACCTTTTCACGGAAAAATAATCACTTAGCAGATTAAATACATTGGTAAAAGTCTGAAAGACTATGCTATTTCGGTTGATCGGTATTTGCTGAGCCGAATGGTAAAGGTCGTACCCTTACCGGGAATGGTTTTTTTAACGAAAATCTTTCCTCCGTGATATTCCTCTATGATACGCTTGCTTAAGGAAAGTCCCAGACCCCAGCCACGCGACTTGGTAGTCCACCCCGGTCGGAAAATACGGGAAGCCTGAGCAGATGTCATCCCCTTGCCGGTATCGGAAATGTCAATAAAATAGTCTTCTTCGTCTTCATAAACTTCAGCTTTTATCTCTCCTTTTCCTTCCATGGCGTCCAGGGCATTCCGGATTAAATTTTCCATAACCCAGTCAAACAGAGGTGGATTGACATTGACGATGGCCTCTCCGTCATGAGGAAAGGAAGGAAAGACAAATACTACTTTCCTGGGAGCGCGCTTACTCATATACGCCCTTGTATTTTCCAATAACGGATAAATATCGTGCGGGGCAAGGACAGGGACAGAGCCTATTTTGGAAAATCTGTCAGCTACACGCTCGAGTTTTCCAACATCTTTCCGCAGTTCATTGAGAATCTCCATCTGCTCGGGACGCTCTTCCGACATCGTCTTAATGTGTTCTATCCATCCTACTATAGCTGATATCGGGGTGCCCAACTGATGTGCCGTTTCTTTTGCCATACCTACCCACAGCCTGTTTTGCTCGGCACGTCTGGCAGCATTCAATCCAAGGTAGCCCATAATCACAAAAAACATCAGTAGCAGGAGTTGTACATAAGGGAAATAGGTCAAATAGGTATAGATACGCGAATTTTTATAATAAACCCGTTGTTTGATATAAGGATTGTCAATTTCGATGGGCTTATAACCGTCAGCCTTAATCTGCTTTAGCTGGTGCCTTAGATAGGCAGTGTCAAGATTATTATTACCGAAGTTGACAGCGTCAATGATGACATCTTTGTCATCGGTGAGGATGGCGGGAATTTTAAAATCCTGGGTAAGTTGTAAAGAAATATCGTTGGTATATTCTGTTGACTCGCTGCGGGCAAGGTCCTGAATAGCCAGTGCATAAAACTGCACGCTTTTTTCCTCACCTTCTTTCAGCTTGGAAGCGAGAAAAGTTGTATAAATCATAGAAACAGCGACTACAGCAATCCCAATAAATACAACATAAATCCGCCAATAGGTCCGAAAATCAAATACTCGTAACAATCGTAATTCTGTATCTTAATCGTCAACAATATAGAACAGTCCAAAAATAGCAAATATTGTTCCACTGTGCTTTTTTTTAATCTAAATCGGTGTATTTATCATTGATCTTTCCGGTATCCTGATTTTCAGCAGGTTCCCATTCTCCTTATAATCAAAAGAATGCTTATTGAATGAAAATAATTAGCTTTGTGTCTATGAGAATAGCCGTAAATACAAGGTTTTTATTAAAGGGCAAACTGACAGGACTGGGACATTATACCATGGAAGTGTTAAAAAATTTGGTATTGGCGCATCCAGAAGATCAATTTCTTTTTTTATTTGACAGGCCGTATCATCCGGATTTTATCTTCGCTTCCAATATAGAGCCCGTTGTTATTGTTCCGCAGGCACGTACACCTTTGTTATTTCTTATCTGGTACGAAGTTGGTGTTACCCGAATACTCAAAAAAATGAAGGCTGATGTTTTCTTCAGTCCTGACAATTTTCTGTCCCTTAGGTCAAAAGTCCCGACGCTGTTGGTTATTCATGACCTTGCTTATCAACATATACCTGAAAGCCTGTCCACTGTCCAACTGTGGTATTATCGGTATTTCATGCCCCGATTTGCTCGAAAAGCCGCCCACATCGCTACTGTCAGCGAGGCGACTAAAAAAGATATTTCAAGGAGTTTAAATATCGAGCCTTCCCGGATAACTGTTGCCGGACTAGGGCTTAATGAGGGGATAGTCCGGCACCATATTTCTGAAAAAGAAGACTACTTTATCCACCTGGGAACTATCCAACCCCGTAAAAATGTCCTCAGACTACTGGACGCCTTCGATAGGTACAAAGAAGTTTCAGGCAAAAACACCAAACTCCTCTTCGTCGGAAGCAAGGGCTGGAAAGATGCTGCATTTTACGCACGCCTGAGACAAAGTAAATTCAAACAGGATATTCATATTTTGGGTTATAAGTCCAATGAAGAGATTTCTGACTTGCTCAGCAGGTCACTTGGATTAATTTGTGTTTCACTGTTTGAAGGCTTTGGCATGCCGGTTATTGAAGCTCAGCATTGCGGCTGTCCCGTCATCGCTTCCAATGTCTCATCACTTCCCGAAGCCTCAGGAAAAGCAGCCATCCTGGTGGACCCGATGAAAGTAAATGAAATATGTGACGCTATGATTAAGCTTGAAAAAGATGCAGCACTCAGGGAAAAGTTGATTTATCAAGGTTATGAAAATGCCGAAAAGTATTCATGGACGAAAACATCTGACATCATTTATAGCCTGTTGCGTGACATTTTCATAAAACATTAGCGTTCGGTAAAATTGAGGCTATTGGTCATTTTGCAGTGTTTTAATAAAATAAATGAAATCTAATGGTCTTTTTATAATATGTTGACTTTATAGCTTTAATACATATATTATTTTTTATCCCAACATCTATTTAGACTTAAACTAAAATATAGTCTGAAAACTTTTAAATTAATAATAACTTTACCTTCCTTATTCCGGAAAGACATTTTTAAATTTAAAGTTAATGTTTCGATTATTTTATTTCTTTTTGTTGACCTTAATCGCCACACCGCTTCTAAGCAGCAATTACAATGGCGAAATTTATTCATTTAAGCAACCTGACGGTTCCACTGTGGACGTCAAGCTCTTTGGTTCTGAATTTTACATTCGTGCTGAAGGTCTGAATGGTTATACCGTGGTGCGTGAAGATAAGTCTGGCTGGATATACTATGCTGAACTTTCTCCGAAGGGCGATGAGTTAATCCCGACGCAAATAAAATATACCATCAACCGGACAAATATAAATACGAAAGACTTAAATTTAAATCTACCCAAACATCTTGATATCAAGCCGGAATATGTCCGTGAAAGAATGAATAAAAATGCAAAAGCTTTGTTTGGCTTACCTACTGTAGAAGCAGTTCAGAAGAGCTACACGACACATCAGCGTTCAGGTGAAGTACTACAGGGTAATGTGAAAGGATTGTGTATTGTAATCGACTTTTCAGATGAAGTCAGCACCCTTAATCTAAGTGAGTATGAAGATATGTGCAACAGTCTCCATTATACCAAATTTGGCAATAACGGTTCATTAAGACAATACTATGCCGATATTTCCGGTGGTTTGCTTGATTACGAAAATGTGGTATTCGGAATATTCCGTGCTCCAAAAACATTTAAAGAATATGATGCCATGCCCTATGCTACAGGTGCACAGGAGATATTGGGACTTGCTCTTAACTGGATAAAGGACCAGGGATTTGATTTTTCTACCTTATCTGTCAATCCGGACAACACTATTCAGGCCATCAATATGATGTATATGGGTGATCCTCCGAAATGGGCACAGGGTATGTGGTTTCATCAGGGTTACTATGGAGGTTTCTCTGCCAATGGTGTTCGCTCAGGACGTTATAATACTTCCCCGGCAAAAGCGCCCTTGACCATAGCAACCGTCGTGCACGAAAACGGACACATGATATGTAAGTGGCCGGACACATACAAATATAACTCCGATACCGGGCCTGACGGCATTGGTACTTTTGATGTCATGTGCGCAACAGGTCCCAACACCAATCCGCCCCTCCCAAATCCATATTTTATGAATCGCATCGGATGGGGCAAGGATATAAATATGACGGGTGAAAATACAACCATACGGGACACTTCCAATTCCTACACCTCTTATTCCTACAGAAATCCCAATAATTCTGCCGAATACTATATGTTTCAAAGCCGCCTTAAAACCGGAAGAAGTGTTTCTATTCCGGACGAAGGCCTTATAGTATGGCATATCAATGAAAACGGCGATAACCAAACGGTCAATCACATGGTGTATGTCGTCCACCAAAATAACAATATTTCCAATCACGCTGAAGCACTTTTCAGAAAAGGTCGCCTTCCTGAATACAACGACAGCAGCGTGCCAAACTCCAATTGGTACGACAAGAGTGAAAGCGGACTAAGGTTGTGGAATTTCAGTGCTGCAGGGGAAATCATGACATACAATATCGGACAAGGTCCGTCACTTGGAATTACCTATGTCCGTCATACAAAAACGAATGGAGATACAACTATCCACGGCGGAGATCAGTTTGACATCGTGGTGAAAATAAACAACTTTGATTCCATTGCCTCTACATCTGCACAAGTTTCCTGTACACCCTTCGGAGAGAATAAAGACTTTATTGAAGTGACCAATCCCATTATAACTCCGGGTGAAATAGCCGGTAGCGAAAGCAAGGAAGTTGTTTTTAAGGTAGAAACCAACTCTCTCTTGTCTGACCTTGAAAAGATGAATTTTAAATTTGAGGTTGAAGAAAATAACCGGACTGATTTTAGTACAAGCACCATTCTTACCGGACCTGTAGTAGTGATGGATACGCTTGTAGTAAATGAATGTGGGTTTAATTTCATGGATCCGGGTGGATTTGACGACTATAGTGATAGTACCGATATTATCCAGACCTTTGTTCCCACAGAGCCAGGTCACAAAATACACGTTGAGTGGATAGACTTTTCGGTCGAACCAAGTACCGGCTGTCAAAATGATGTATTGAGGGTGTACAATGGCATGGATATTCATGCACCATTAGTCAATAAACTTTGCGGTGCTGCTCTCCCTGAGAATATATTGGCCGATAATCCTGACGGAGCTTTAACCTTCCGTTTTCTTTCAAGTGTAGCCAAAACTTTTCCCGGCTGGTTGGCTCGTGTTACCTGTGTACCGGTCTCTGCCGTCAGAAAAAATAATCCTATAAATGTCTTGGTATATCCTAACCCGACATCCGGAATAGTAAATATAAGCCTTGGTCAGCCGGGGGATTATCGCATCAACATCACGGATACATGGGGGCGTTCCATCAAAAATATCAGCCTGCACCACCAACAGTTTGCTCAAATTGATATGACCCAAATGAGTTCGGGAATTTATTTTGCTGTCATTCAGAAAGACAGAAATACAATAACCAAAAAATTTATCGTCAAATAAAATACTTCATGCCCAGACAAAAGATTATTGTAACCGGTGGGTGCGGATATATAGGCAGCCATACGGTAGTGGAGTTGATTCAAGCAGGATTCAGGGTAGTTATTATCGACAATTTAAGCAACTCTGATGGCAGTGCCCTGGAAGGTATAAAGGCTATAACCGGGGAAGATGTACCCTTTTATATGATTGATTCCGGTGATAAAAATGCCGTTTCAGAAGTGTTCAGCCAAGAAGGTCGGATAGACGGAATCATTCACTTTGCAGCCTATAAAGCAGTGAATGAATCCGTCGAATTTCCACTAAAATACTATTCCAATAATGTAAAAGGATTGATCAACTTGCTGGAATGCGCTATCGACCACGATTGCAATAGATTTTTGTTTTCTTCATCCTGTAGTGTTTATGGCGATGCGGATAAATTACCCGTATCAGAGCTGAGCCCGCTTGGTGAAATCCGAAGTCCCTATGCCCGGACCAAGTTGATGTGTGAAGATATCCTAAGAGACCTTAGTTCGTCAGATACTCAGATGAAGTCTGTAGTTTTGAGATATTTCAACCCTGCCGGAGCACATCCTTCCAATGAAATAGGCGAATCACCTACAATCAATGCTTCCAATCTGGTACCGGTCATCACCGAAACAGCAATTGGTAAGAGACCTGAATTTACAGTCTTCGGAAATGACTATGATACGAGGGACGGCACCTGTATCAGGGATTATATTCACGTCTCTGACATTGCAAACGCTCATGTACTGGCTATAAAGAAAATGCTCAGCCATGATTACGCTCAACCCTTTGACCTGTACAACCTGGGCTCAGCCAGAGGAAATACTGTCCTAGAGGTAATTTCCGCTTTTGAGCAGGTCAACGGAGTATCTCCTAACTACATCATTGGACCGAGGAGAGCAGGTGACGTCATCGCCGTATATGCTGATAACAGCAAATCAAAGAATCAACTGGGATGGAATCTTAAATACACTTTGGATGATATCGTCAGGACTGCATGGCAATGGGAACTAAAACGAAGCAGAAAAAAATAAAGCACTGTCTTTTAGCCGACAATGCTTTATAATTCGGGTGCCCAAGACCGGATTCGAACCAGCACGTCCTTTCGAACGCTGCGACCTGAACACAGTGCGTCTACCAATTTCGCCACTTGGGCAATGGTTTGAAGGTGCAAGATTAATCAATATTTTTGAATCTTATTCTTTTTTTTTCATGAAATTATCTGACAAAATCGGTTTAATTTACTCTTAAAATACAAATATTCAGCACCAGAAGTATCAAAGTGACCTTATGGCACCATGCAGGAAATAGCGTTAATTCAAGCTCTGCAGGTGCAGCCTTGTAAAAATTTTGCTGCTTTCTTCCAGCAAAAAATTGTGTACAATACTGATGTCTTACACACAATTTCTCATGAGCGAAGGCATCTTTCTTCCGATAATATTTAACCTTGTGGCATCTCAGGTTCCACCAGTTTAATCAACTTTTCAAGGGATTCCTGCCATCCTAGGTAACACATTTCTGCCGGGATCATAGATGGAATGCCCGTTTGTTCAATGTGAAGTTCGGTACCGCAAAGTACAGGTCGTAAGTTTACCGTTGTAATCATTTCTCCCGGCATATTTGGATCGTCAAAACGGTCGGTGTATCTGATAAATTCATTCGGTTTTATTTCTAAAACTTCACCACCGAAAGAGTGTGCATGACCGGTTGAAAAATTAATAAAAGTCATCTTATAGCTGCCTCCTACGGTAAAATCCATTTGTTGGACGGTGCAAAGGAAGCCGTATGGAGGCAGCCAGCTTGCATAGGCAGTGGCATCAGAAAAAGCACGAAATATTTTTTCCGGTGTAGCCTTGATGACCCGATGAAGTGTTACTGTGTTTGTTGACATGATGTAAAATTTAAAAGTTATTGAATGGTTTGTAAAGGGTTGAAATGAAGGATCCAGTTTATGCAATATTTATCCGCCAAAGCATTTCTGATAAAACTTCATAGCTTCTTCACAATTGCCGTTGAAGGAAAGCAGGGGATTTAACGGTTCCATATATTTTTAAAATTCGTTGTTTTTTATTGACTATTTCAGCCTTTCTAAAATTCCTTTTCGCTTTATAAGATTCTTATAATCCCATTGGATTACTTTTGATTTTTCAATCCATCTGATGATTTCATCTTCATTTATTTCTCCCACCTCGTTAAAAAAAACAGAAGCATCTTTGAATTTTTTCCCTTTTACAGATAGTGATTCTTCTTCAAAATCAGCACCACTCCAAAACATCAGACGAATTCCCTGCTTCTGTTGACTATAACCGGCTATTGGATTGCCTTCGATAAACCATACCGGATGACCATGCCATATCTTTGTCGTAGCTTCAGATAGATGTTCTGTCAATAAGGCAGCTAAGGTTTCACTTATAGAGATAAATGGTTCTGAAAGATTGTAATTATATTGCTTTATTTGAACCAAATCTGATGATGTCATTCCTAAAATTTATTAAGTTAAAAAATTTTCAAACTTGTGATAAAATCTCCTCTTTTCGAAAACAGATAATTTCCCGGATCAATTGCATGGGCAGAGGGTCTTTATTGGGTAATCGTATAGCAGATTTACTTACTTTGAAAGGCTTGAGATCCTTTTCAAAATGAGACAAAAAGCTTGGGCTCCACGGGCTTGACAAAGAGATATGTTCTTTGTATGCACCATAATAAATTAAATACTTTTTTTGTATTTGAATGCGGGAATTTGGTAGCTGATTTCCTCTTGTGCATCAGGGACCATTTCCTTTATTTGAGCACGAATATTATTCAGCCTTAAAAGTTTTTCACCTGAAAATCCTGCATGATACTCATCGATGTTTCGAAAATCTGTTTTTGCCATAATTCTTATTTATTGTAAACATTATCAATAACATCGTAATCGATTTTCTTCATCTTCAAGACTTTTTCCATAACCTTTTCAATTAACTCCATATTTTCTTCCTTGAAAACTTCATCTATTTTAGAAGAAGTTATCTGCCAGGACAATCCATATCTGTCTTTCAACCAGCCACAGGGCTGCTCTGCTCCGCCATCTGTGAGTTTTTCCCAGTAATAATCAATTTCTTCCTGAGAATCACAGTAAACCATGAATGAAACGGATTCATTAAAAGGAAACAATGGTCCGGCACTGATAGCAAAATATGGATTGCCGGACAACTCAAACGAGACGATATCAAAACTGCCACCGGGTGAATGGGGAGAATTTAAGGTCTTTACATAATGAATGTTGGAATCGGGAAAGATGGACACTTAAAAGAAGGCTGCTTCCACCGCCTGAGTGTCAAACCAGAGATGAGGAACTATTTGTTTTAATCTTGTTGCCATGGAGGGTTGTTTTATATGATGTTATAAATTTGTTTTCATTCAGGTTAATGTTGGCAATAATTTTATTCTATCCCGGAACCTGTGACATATCCATATAGAATACTTCCCAATGGTGACCGTCCGGATCTTCAAAGCTTCGTTGTTGCATAAAACCATAGTCCTGCATGGGGCTTGGTTCTGTTCCGCCTGCTTTAAGAGCCGCATCAGCGATTATATTCATCTCTTCTATACTGTCAACTGAGAGGGAATTGATGGCTCCGATATAGGTTTTTGCATCTATAATTGGTTTTTGACTGAATTCATGTAATTTATTATGGGTAAGAAGCATGACATAAATTTCATCGGTTAGCACCATGCAGGCGGCTGTCTCGTCGGAAAAGGCCGGATTGTTGTTAAAGCCGATGGCTGTGTAAAAATCCATTGATATCTTAAGGTCTGAAACCGGAAGATTGATAAAAATTTTCTTTGACATAATATTGATTTTTAATGTTGTTAGATGTTACAAAGATGGCTATATTTGTTCAATCCGGTGATGTGTGATTGTGCCAGAAACAGGGTGAATATGCGACAATTTAAACAATGGATTTTCGTAAAATACTTAAGATGGTAGGAAGGGAGTGATTTCTCCGATTTTAGTTGCCCGATTCCATTATTTTGAGCAAAGTTTATTGTGCATAAATGGTGTCAGGCATCAAATAAAACAGGAATATTTTTTACCTTCACGAATCACAAAAATCAATTTATGAAAAGGATATCCGTCTTTGTCCCTGAAAATGCCGTGATTGAAGCCATTACCCCTGCCTACCGTACATTTAAAACAGCCAATGAATTTTTGATGGGATCAGGCAAACAGCCATTTTTTACGGTTGAGTATGTCGGTCTGAAAAAGCATATATCTGCCAATGATGGTGAATATACTATTAATATTGACAGATTGTTGAATGAGGTGGACCGGACTGATCTGGTTGTTTTACCGGCGCTTTATGGAGATGTGTCGGAAGCTTTAAATAAAAATAAGGAGGCAATTCCCTGGATAAAGCGAATGTATGCCGGCGGAAGTGAGGTCGCAAGCCTGTGTATTGGTGCCTTTTTACTTGCAGAAGCCGGACTGGTCAATCATCGGAAATGCTCTACACACTGGGCTTATTATGATTTGTTCCGTAAGAAATTTCCGGATGTTGAAATAGCAGACGGTTCGGTGATCACTGACGAAGGCAGGTTGTATTCAAGCGGAGGTGCCAATTCGCTGTGGAATCTCTTGCTTTATCTTTTGGAAAAATATACCGATCGCCACATAGCCATACTTACGGCCAAATATTTTGCCTTAGATATAGACCGCAACAGTCAGGCCAACTTCACGATATTCACAGGACAAAAAGACCATGGCGACGCAGTTATTTTGGCTTCACAACTCTATATCGAGGAAGAATATAGCAGTAAAATAACAGTCGAGCTACTGGCACAAAGGAGTATTATGAGCAAGCGGAGTTTTGAGCGCAGATTTAAATTGGCAACCAACAATACACCCAACGAATACATACAACGAGTACGCATAGAGGCAGCCAAGCGAAGCTTTGAATCCCAGCATAAAAATGTTTCAGAAGTGATGTACGATGTAGGTTACAGCGACACCAAAACATTTAGGGAGGTGTTCAGGAAAGTTACCGGACTGACACCTATTGAATACAGAAACAAGTATGCCCGATTTGAAATATTAAATGTCGGATAATTAAAAAGGTGGATTCAAGTCATAAATGCAACTTGTCCATGGTTATTAATTAATTGCAAATGTACTTGATTGGGAGTTAAAAATCCTAATCTTTTTCGTGGTCTGTTAGTAGTATTTCATAAACTGTGTAAGTTGAAAAGTTATTCTGGAAATTTTTTGAACTTCCCCAAAAAGTTCAAAAATATTTACGGAAATAACTTTTTTATTAACTTTAAAAATTTATACAGTAATG
>JAGFJA010000054.1 GCA_024103005.1 Saprospiraceae bacterium | reverse complement strand
TAACATCTGTATTTACGCCACAATGGCGCCAATTCGCCAAAAGTAAACATTGTCTCTCATATATCCAAATCATCCAACGGGCTTCTGATACCTGACTTCATCCGATCGGTAATGTGGGTATATATTGTGGTCGTCTTGATACTGCTATGCCCCAGAAGTTCCTGTACAGCTCTTATGTCTGTCCCATTCAAAATCAGTTGAGTGGCGAAGCTATGACGTAAGGTGTGCACCGTCGTATCCTCATCCACACCTGATTGTATGACCGCTTTTTTCAGGACATTCTGTACAGAACGATCGGAATATCTGCCGCCATCCTGACCCTCAAAAAGCCAGTAATCAGGTTTGTATTGTACCAGATATTCCTGCAGCGTGCGGCTGAATTTACTTGAAAGCATCACGATCCGATCCTTCTTGCCCTTGCCACCTCTGACCCTTATCAAACACTGTTCGGGATCGATGTCCCTGACCTTCATGCCTGTACATTCACCAAGCCTCAGCCCGGCCGAATAAATCAATTGCAACATACACCTGTGCTTAAGATTGCCCGATGCCTTCAACAATCGCTCTACCGCTGCCTTATCAAGAAATCCGGGAAGCTTATGCGCTTTCTTTGGTCTTAGGTCATGAACCACAAATCTCTCCCAACCTTCTACCTGCTCATAATAAAACTTTATTGCGTTGATGATACAATTCTGCGTGCTTTCTGAAATGCCGTGCTCCTGTATCTTGTACATCAGGTACCTTCTTATATCGTCCTTTGTAAGGGCAGACACCTTGCGATCCTTGTAATAGGTCATAAATTCTATCCAGCAACTGCAATAGTTTCGAAAGGTCTTCGTACTGTATTGCTTGATGATGAGCCTTTCCTTCATTTTGTTCAAGGCGTCATATTGATCAGGGGACAGAACCTTCTCTACCGTTTGCTTTATAGATTTTTTAGGCTTCTTATCATTACTTGAAGATTGTGGTTTGCCGGTGTAATCGCCGGTTTGAATTATAAATGAATAATCCGGAAATCTAAGTTTAAATTCCTGCCAGTCTGCAGTGGTATAAGGGATCAACCATAGCCGTAACCGTGCATCCCATCTTGCCGGCTTAAACTCCCTTATCACATAATATTCGGGGGATCCGGCTTTTATGGTTATACCAATCTGCTGCTTACCGTCGGATGACATGATTTTGTAAATAGATAGTTTTTTCATAATTTAGAAATATTGGTCCAAACATAAGGCATAATACATTAATTATAAGCATATTATGTTTGTTAGTGGAAATATTTACCGTAAGCTTACGGATGTTCGGGGTAATTATTCGTAACCTTACCGTAAATTTACCACTTAATAGCAGCATAAAAGATTCAACCGTCAGACACTTATGCTTCATTCAAATTCTTTGCCATGACCCTCAAAAGAAAATGTAAACTGTGTCAGAGCCCGTTCACCGGAAGGTCGGACAAAATATTCTGTTCACCCGGATGTAAGGCCATCTATCATCAGAAACTTCAGCAAGTGACCAACACCGCTACTGCCTCCATTGATAAAATCTTACATCGCAACAGATCCATCCTTTTAGAAATCATGGGAAAAACAGGTGTTTCCAAAAAATTACCCAAGTCCATCCTGGACCAAAAGCGCTTCAACTATTCCTATATTACGGGTTATCACATCAATAGCCAACAAAAAACTGTGCATTATGTATATGATTTCTCCTGGATGATTTTCTCTGATCAGGAAATCCTCATCAAAAGACTTCATTCATCTTAATTGTTGTAAAGTCTGCCTTTCAGCTCTTCTGAGATCTCACCCTGCTCTTCCCCAAAATCAGCTTCATGCTGTACCCAAATCCGACCCCGCCGACTGCCCATATCGGGATTCCGACCAATATATTTTTAAGAGTTATGCCACTTCCATCTATCAGTGGAAAGAAAAAAGTCATCATGATATACATAATCAATCCCCAATATAAGCCTTCCCTGATCCATCCCTTTCCTTCATAAGGATTCGGCTGATCTGTAAGGTTAAGGTCTTTATACCTTGCCGGCTGTTTTGCCAACCATCTGCTTTTCCGGCTATCCTTCAGCCAATACCACACAGGATAAGTCAATAACATTAAAGCTAAACTCATTAGATTCCTAAGACAGGGAATGATCTTGCCACATGCATCACAGTATAAGCCAAACCAATTTTTGAATGCATTATTTCCAATAGACCATTTTTGTCCGGAGTGTAAGATGCCGCAATGCGGACAGGGAACGAATGTTTTTTCCTGCAAATTTTTTGAAGCATCCCTTTCTATCAGCATTATTTTGGGAACTCGCTGACCAAGCACCAACTCATTGAATGCAAGACCGGGATTGACTATCCAGTGAAGCATTATCGGGTTTTTCCAGGTCCAAATCTTATATTTTATTGTATCATATTCCATTTTTATGATGTTTTTTTCGTTTGACCGGCTTGACACCGGATGGTTATTTTACTACTATACCTGAAACGATGCCGAAAGTATAAATATAGTAAAAAAAATTCAAACCAATTATGGCCTTTTACCCTCAATAAGGTTGACAACCCAAAGTCATTTACTTTATTCTCTATTCAGGATAGATACGTTTTAGTCGTTTCATATTTTTGGGCATACTGTTTTTGTGTCATCTTTTGCCTGAACGAAGTCCTTGTCTCATTACACCAACTTTATTGACTTCAAATTATGCATCAAATTGTTCACGTTTTTTGTCCCTCCCAATCCTGATTGCTCCTCCAAATAGTCTGAAAAAGAAGTCAATGACATAGCAGTGATCTTGATTTTCTTCGGAATTTTGTTTTGTAGGTCCTTTACTAATTCATATTACTGTATCGCATTTTTTTGCATCGATTATTTATGAGTGAAATTATTGAATAAAATAACGACCCGGAAAGCATAAATAATTAATTTAAAATTCTGGGTCACACCTGCCATCAGTTACATGTATCTCCTTTGCGGTTCCACGGTTAACCGCATCACAATTACAGATGCCGGAAGCTATGCTATTCCCTATTTATCCTGGGAATTCTTAACGACAGAAAAGCCTTATAAGTTAGAATCATGCTCTTAATAACCCAAATTCGATTACGACACTCGGTCTTAAATATGGTCGTTCCAAATTAACATTTATATACAAATCCATACCAATTCCCATAAACTTAAATGGTAAATACCTTCCACCAAAATATAATGGGACACCCAATGTTTCAAAGCTCTCTGTATAGTACCAATTTGATAAAATAGCAGATTTCTTTAAATCCACTTCGCTTGTTCGTTTTATACCTTTGACATAGCTCAATCCACTTTGATATTGAATCCGCCATCTTCTATATAATTTGTATCCGCCAACTCGCAAACCAAAGTCTCTATATGTTTCAATGGGAAAGTCTCCAAAAAGAGAAAGCCCAAACTCTTCACCAACTTGATATGATAAGGTAAAGTTCAATTTTTTGGTAAAGGCATTCGCTTCTATTCCTTCAAAAACTCTTGAAGTATTAGGGTTTGTCGTTATTTTGCCGGCTATTGAATAAAATTGTATTTTCTGACCATCAAGGCTATTGGACAAAATAATCATAAATACTAAAAGAATATTCTTCATAAGGCCCAGTTATTCAAATTATTATAAAATTATTTAAATCTGAAAAATTTGAATTCAAGGAATAATAAAGCTTTATTAAATGCAATTCATAGAAGCTTTTCAAATTTACATAAATCTCCTTTTATATTAAACAAATTATTCTTGCAAATGTAACCCTTCTGTTGCAGTTCAACTTATTATTTATTCTCTATTCACAGGCAGCAAGCGACACTTTATTTCATCAAAATGGTCTGTTCTCAGACTAATTTTACTTATTCACACAGGGTATTCTTAACAGAAGCGGTAATGTGTACGAAGTGTGTCTCTTGATCTATTTTATCACAGTAATTAAAAGAAATGATGCAATGTTGTTAAGACCAGAAAAAATAGTTGTGCGAAAGCATGTTCCCTGCCTGAATTTTTTTGAACTGCACCTCTATAGGACATTAATTTTTACCCATATTATTACTTCAAATATTTCATTTTTCAATGTCCTGTACCATTTGAAATTATGTTAATATCAATATTTCTGATTTTAAAATTTCCCTCAATAACATTATTGGTATCGCCAGGCATCTTAATTCAAACAACTATCTCGGACAAAGCATTTTCATTGCTCTATGGTTGCATCTCAGTTAGACGCACCAACGCCCCACCTATGCCGTAAACTTCAAATGATATTTCCAATTAGTTACATCCTTATTTTCAAATCAGATTTGCCATCACCTCATAGGCAGGATAAAACAAAAATTGGATGTGTCGCATCTATTTTCCCTTCCGCTTCAATGCTTCCGGTACCTATATTTTTCGACTATTAGCACATAATTTATTACATATTGAATATAATTTTATTTTTATATGTATAATTTATTGATAATCTAGTATATTTTTGTTCAATAAGTTTCATGTGTCGATTTTTACACTGTTTTTCAGTTATTTGTAAAAATATTTTTCAAAAAATTTTTCAAAAAACTATTTGTATATCAAAATAAGAATTACCTTTGCGCCTCATTATTATAAAACAATAAAATACAAGTCGTGAATACACTAAGTTATAAGACGGTTTCGGCAAAAAAAGAGACTGTTGAAAAGAAATGGTTTGTCATCGATGCGGAAAATGAAGTAGTAGGCCGTCTGTGTAGCAAAATCGCTCACATTCTGAGAGGTAAACACCGTGCCGACTTCACTCCCCACGTTGACTGCGGTGACTTTGTCATCGTCATCAATGCCGACAAAGTCCGTTTTACCGGCTCAAAATGGCACCAAAAAGAATACCTAAGTTACTCCCTTCATCCGGGCGGATTGAAAAGAGTCACCGCTGATACCCTGCACGAGAAAAAACCTACCAAGGTGATCGAAGCAGCAGTAAAAGGTATGTTGCCTAAAAACAAGCTGGGCAATGCCATGTTTAAAAAATTATTTGTCTATGCAGATGACAAACACGCGCACGCTGCACAGAAACCAGAAACAATTAAATTTTAAGTAAATGGAAATCATTAATGCATTAGGCAGAAGAAAAGCCTCCGTGGCAAGAATTTACCTTTCAAAGGGTGAAGGTAAAATCACCATCAACGGCAAAGATTATAAAGAATATTTTCCACAATCACACATCCAGTTGAAAGTAGTCGAACCTACCGGAACAGTTGAGGCTAACGGTATTTACGACATCAAGGTAAATGTATATGGTGGCGGTATCAAGGGACAGGCAGAAGCTATCCGCATGGCTATCTCACGCGCCCTCGTTAAAATAGACGAAGAGTTTAAAGTTCCTCTTAAATCTAAGAAATTCCTTTCAAGAGATCCAAGAGAAGTGGAACGTAAAAAGTACGGTAAACCTAAGGCAAGAAAGAGCTTCCAGTTCAGCAAGCGTTAATCCGCTTTGTATTTTTTTCCCTATAATCTTTTATCGAATAAATTTAATTTAATGCAAAAACCATCATATAAAGAATTATTAGATGCCGGAGTACATTTCGGACACCTAAAAAGAAAGTGGAATCCTAAAATGTACCCTTACATTTTCATGGAAAGAAAAGGTATCCACATCATCGACCTCAACAGAACCTCCGACTGCCTCGAAACAGCAGCTAATGCGATGAAGCAAATGGCTAAATCAGGTAAAAAAATCCTTTTTGTCGCCACTAAAAAACAGGCTCGGGACATCGTATCAGAAGCCGCTAAAAGCGTCAACATGCCGTTCGTAACAGACAGATGGCTCGGTGGTATGATGACCAACTTTACAACCATCCGCCGTTCTGTGAAAAAGATGCACAACATCGAGCGCATGTTGGGTGATGCCACACTGACAAGTGTAACCAAAAAAGAAAAGCTCCTGATGACTCGTGAGAAAACAAAAATGGAACGCGTATTCGGAGGTATTGCCAACCTGAACAGACTTCCTTCTGCCGTTTTTGTAGTGGATATCGGACACGAACATATCGCTATCTCCGAAGCTCATAAACTGGGCATGAAGACCTTTGCTATGGTAGATACCAATGCCGACCCTAACCAGGTTGACTTCCCGATACCAAGCAACGACGACGCATCTAAGTCCATCTCTCTGATCGTTAATTATATGACAGCGGCCATCAAAGAAGGACTGGAAGAAAGAAAATCAATGAAACAGGAAATCGAAGGCGAAGAAGAAGAAGCTTAAGCCATTCAATTCTTTAACTTTTATTCCATAATTATCTAAATAATCTAATGTAATGAGTGTAGAAATATCTGCAAGTGCAGTAAAACAACTTCGCGACACCACAGGGGCAGGAATGATGGACTGCAAAAAAGCCCTGACAGAAGCCAACGGTGACTTCGAACAAGCCATCGAAATCCTTCGTAAAAAAGGTCAAAAACTGTCCCTGAAAAGAGCTGACAGAGACGCAAAAGAAGGTGTTGTCATCGCCATGGTGGACACCTCCGGTACAAAAGGAATTATCATCAAGCTGAGCTCCGAAACAGACTTCGTAGCGAAAAACGAAGACTTTATTTCGCTGGCAAAAAGATTTGCTCAGATTGCGATCGACAACTTCCCTACTACTAAGGAAGACCTGCTGGCACTGCCATTTGATGATATCACCATAGGTGACAAGGTTACAGAACAAGTAGGTGTCATCGGTGAAAAAATCGAAATAGCCGACTACGAAAGACTGGAAGCTGCTCAGGTTGTTTCTTATATCCACAACAACTACATGGCTGCTGTCCTGGTCGGTTTAAACAAAGCTTCTGATGCCTTCATAGCTGCCGGAGAAGACGTGGCTATGCAGGTGGCCGCCATGAAGCCGGTAGCCCTGGATAAAGACGGTGTCAGCGCCGATGTTATCTCCAAAGAAATTGAAATCGGTAAAGAGATCGCCCGCGCAGAAGGCAAGCCGGAAGAGATGCTTGAAAGAATAGCCATGGGTAAACTGAATAAATTCTATCAGGACAATACCTTGCTCAATCAGGCCTTCGTAAGAGGTAGCGGAAAAGAAACCGTTAGGGATTACTTATCCTCCATAGATAAAGACCTCACCGTAACAGGTTTTAAACATGTTGCTTTAGGTTAAGACTTGAAAAAGCGAATGTGATTACATTCGCTTTTTTTCTGCCTTTTATTTTATAACATTCAAAATACGATCATGTCTCTACCATATAAAAGAGTCTTACTCAAGCTCAGCGGCGAATCTCTCATGGGCTCCCAGGGATTTGGAATTGAATCCGAACGTCTGGAGCACTACGCAAGAGAAATACGGAGTGCCGTCGATATGGGGGTAGAAGTAGCCGTCGTCATCGGTGGAGGCAATATTTTCAGAGGCTTACAGGCGCAATCCTCAGGAATCGAACGCGTCACCGGCGACTATATGGGTATGCTGGCCACCGTCATCAATGGTATGGCCCTCCAGAGTATGCTCGAAACACACGGGATGTACACCCGCCTTATTTCTGCCCTTGAAATCAGAGAAGTAGCTGAACCCTATATCCGACGTCGTGCTACCCGCCACCTCGAAAAAGGCCGGGTCGTCATCTTCTCGGCAGGAACAGGTAGTCCTTACTTTACAACAGATTCCGCAGCTGCACTTAGAGCCAATGAAATCAGCGCCGACGTACTGCTCAAGGGCACCCGCGTAGATGGTATCTTCTCCGCCGATCCGGAAAAAGACCCCTCCGCTGTTAAATATTCGCAGATATCCTTCGACGAGGTTATCCATAAAAACCTCAACGTGATGGACATGACAGCCTTTACCCTCTGCCGGGAAAACAACCTCCCCATCGTCGTCTTTGATATCAATACTCCCGGTAACCTTGCCGCCTTACTCAATGGAGAAAAACCGGGTACACTCGTTACCAACAACTAATAAACCGATTCTTTAGGTAGGAAAGCAGTTTTGCCTTCTTATGGCATGGCAACTTTTATCTTAGAAATCCATCGGCTGCCACTGCTATTCACTTTTATTACTGCTTTTTCGAAATGCAGTGTTTATCACTTTTAGACAGAAATTTCAACGGAGATCAAGGGTCGAAACCGTTATCTTGCGATCCGCCAATTCCATCCTGATCCGATGGTGATCCCTGAAATTGAGCACCTGACCTTCCTTTCTGACATACTCCAAAGCGGACATGTTCAACTCACAGTTAAGCCAGCCGGCCTCCTGAGGTCTTCCTACTGCAAGGATTCCTTCTATGGCGGATCTCCTGTCAGGTGTACTGTAAAATGCAGGATATCCATAAGTTCGACCGGCTGCAACACTCCAGGTTGCTTGACCAATAATCTGGGATACGGCGGTATAGCACTGAAATTCCATCGATCTGGCTCTTGCGCCGATGTGAACCCGGGTCGCCCCCCGAATAGTTTCGGTACAACTTGGCACGATGATGATTTCAGCTCCGGCCCTGCACAGATAATTCGTACCGATGGCAAACTCAATGTCATAACAGTTCTGAATTCCAAACTTACAGAAGCCTGTATCAAATACCGTCAGCTCTCCATGACCTTCAGATAACTTCCAGTCTTCTTTCTCAAATCTCGTCATCCACCACTTGTCCTGATAACCCGCTCTGCCACCCGGTGCGAAGACATAGATCCGGTTAAACAATTCATTGGCGACTCTTTCCGGAAAGCTTGGAGCTACTATAACCACCTGATATTTTTCGGCGAGATGGGCAAATTGGGCCTTAAAATCAGGTAAAAATTGCTGCATCGCTTCCAATTGCAGGTGGATATCCTTCTGCACGGCCAATGGCATAAGACTTACCAAATCCATCGAGGCAAACTCCGGAAAAACAAGCATTAGCTGTCCGCCTTCACATCCTTCTGCCACCAGCCGCTCCATCCACTCTTTCCACCCGTCAATTGAATGATATTGCTGTAACTGATATTGGTACACACCCATTTTTACCTTTCTGTCAGACATAATGATCGTTGATTAAATTAAAATACAATCCTGATGTTAACCCTATTCCATTTACCTTACCTGAAAAAGACAATATAAATTCAGAATTGTTGTTCACTATTTAAAATGGCAATTAATCCTGATACCGATTTTTATTCACTTCTGATAAAACTTCCACTTCGTCTCAAAATTCTTTTCGATAGGTTTTTGAAGAATGAGGTTGCGCAACATTTCCACAGGCATGGCGTTCTCGTGCAGGACAGCATCATTGAACTTCCTGATGGTCATCCCCCTGCTCAGCGCTTCATTTTTTAATGCCATAAACTGTAAACCTCCGATCATATAGGCAAGCTGATATAGCGGCCCATAGCCTCCCGCAAAGGATCGTCTGACTTCTGCCTCTGCATTGGCTCTTTCATTTCCCACCCTATCCACCAGAAAGTCGATACACTGCTGAGGTGTCCAGAGCCCGAGGTGATAGTTGAGAGAAAAGATTATTCTTGCACATCGGTGCTTCCGCCAATACAACATGCCGATACGGTCTTCAGGAGATTGTGGAAAACCTTCACCCCACAACAACAATTCCCAATAAAGTGCCCACCCCTCTGTCCAAAACGGTGTCTGATACCTGCGATAGCTCTTATATTTGCTGTTCATAAAATGTTGCAGATAATGTCCGGGCAGGATTTCATGGTGGACGACAGCCCTTGAAAAATGAAGATTATTCCCTCTAATGCTCATCATCCGTTCATCATAATCCATCGTATTGGTAGGATAGGAAACCGCTACTTCCGGGCCGCCGTAAAAAAACGGATAATACTTTTGTTGCTCCGGCGTCATCATCACGATACGCCAGGTCTCATCGGCAAGTGGCGGCAACGTTATCAGATTATGCGACTTCACGAAATCTACGGACTGATGATACAATTTCATTATCTCGTGTGCTTGATACCCGACAGGCACAGAAGACGATTTTACTTTTTCCTGAGCCGCCCGCCAATCTGTACCAAAGCCCATCTCCTTCGATGCCTTTTCCATCTCTCGGTCACACCATGCAAGCTCTTTATTGGCTATTAAAACAAGCTGTTCCGGTGTGTAAGGTATCATCTCAAACTTCAACTGTCTCATAAGTTCTTCCCTTCCCGCGGGCACGCCATTGATTCCGGAGCTGTCTTTCTTTACTTCAGTATTTTTTGCTGCCCGGTCAAAAGAATCGGAATAATCCTTTAGTCCTTTAATCAATTTGTCATACAAATCCTCGACCCACCACGTATATACAGGATCATACCCCTGATAAAACTGATGAAAACTCTTCAGCGCTGCCAGTTGACCACCAATGATTCTCCCGGCAAGAACAGCAGTTGTCAGGTCAATATCCTTACTCCCTGAAAGTGAGTGTCTGAGCCTTTCAATACGCTTCACCATGGCAGAAAAATCGGCTGCAACACGCGCCCCATCAACCAAAGCAGCTCGTCTTCGGCCTTTTTCAAGTGCGTAGATCGTGTCAGCATAAGGGAAATACTTTTTTAACCTGTCAAAATCTGCAAGTTGTAGCAGGAATTTTTCTTCATCGCGTTTTAAATTACGACCGAAAAGTACATAATCCGCCTTGCAGCCCTGTGATAACTTTTCAAATCTTATGGTATCTAAATAGGTACGGTATTCTCTCGCCAATCGCAGGTATCGCTGACTTACCTCCGGTGAATATGCATCAACATACACATTGTCAAGAGCATCCTTGTCTGCATAGTAATCATTAATTATACGAGGCATAACCTGACAAGGCACAAATTCATCACCTTGGGCAGGAAGATTCACAACTAAGTTGATAAAGAAAACTACGGCTAAGCCTTTTATGACATTCATGTAAATAACTGTTTATCTGTTAATTATCTTTGCATTCGTTGCTGCTATTTGAAACGCTCAGGATTATAGGCGTTGACAGGAATTGTCGTTTTTTCGCCATCGATCATTTCTGATATCAGCTTTCCGGTAGCAGGACCCATGCTGAGACCCATCATTGAATGGCCTCCTGCTATGTAAAGGTTGGGATATTTGCGGGACGGTCCTATATAAGGTAAACCGTCTGCCGAACAAGGTCTGTAACCAAACCATATTTCTTCCCCGGCAGGTGTATCTACCCTAAGATTGTCAAAATAAGAGGGTAGAGATTCGATAATACCGGCGATTCGATATGGCAATATCTTGTCATCCATCCTGCCAATCTCCATCGTTCCGCCTATTCTGAGCCTGCCTGGCATAGGTGTCAGGGCGACTCTGGCTTCACATAGAATAGTGGGGTAATTTAAGTTGACCTTAGGGTTCTTCACGTTGAATGAATAACCTTTGCCCGGCACCAACGGTATTTTTACCCCCAGTTTTCCTGCAATAGCCGGCAACCAACTGCCTCCTGCCAGCAATACACAGTCTGCATCATAGATTTTTTGGCCTGCAACAACGGAAGTCACCTTTCCATTATGCGCATGGAAGCCGGTCGCCTCTGTATTCCTGACAAGGCGAACACCCCTTTCTGTCAATATATTGATGAGCTGCTGCATCAGAAGATTGGGATCCAGATGGCCATCACACAGATAATGTACACCACCCATCGCATTGGGTTTCATCTGAGGCTCTAATGTTCTCAATTGCTGATTATTGAGCACCATCGTCTCCAATCCCAGTTCTTTCGCCTTTTCTGCAAGCCAAATTTCTTCTTCACCGGTTTTTTCAGAATTAAAATACATGATGATTCCCTTTCTCATGTAATGAAAATCAAACTCCGGCAATGTCGCCCATTCCTCATAAATAGACCGGCTCATTACGTTCAGCTCTTTAAGGGGCAATGCTGACTGATTTACGTGCTTAGAGGTTGATTTGCGGATAAAATGAAGCCCCCACCTTATTAAATCCGGATTGATAGCGGGTTTGACGTAGAACGGGCTTTTTTTGTTAAACATCCATCTGATGCCTTGTGCCACTATCCCGGGTGCAGCCAAAGGAACAAAGTGGCTCGGGGTAATCATCCCCATATTGCCGTACGAACAATTGTTAGTCAAGTCACTTCTGTCAATGACAGTGACATCATAGCCCTTAGCGTCCAGAAAATAAGCAGAACAGAGTCCTATTATCCCGCCTCCTACAATTACAACATTCATGCTAAACTATATTTATTAGTTGTGAATTTATAATAATTTAGACTTAATGGGCAAAATAAATACGACCGGACAATCCTTCCTTTCCCGGCTTATTGGATAACAGATGCAGGATTCTCCGATAATTATTAAATGAATTTTAGTAGCCGGATAGTTTATAAGTGTAATAGGTTTTTATTCAATTTCAGTTCCTATGACGTAATGTCCTGTTTTCACAGCATAAAGGGCAAGACCAACGCGGGTTTTCAAACCGAGTTTTTCAAAGAGTGAATCACGGTAGCTTTCCACGGTACGGGGACTACAGAACATTTTTTCTGCAATTTCCTTATAGGTTAATTCTGTACAGACAAATTTGAGAAACTCACTTTCTCGTTTTGAAATGTGCGGCTCATGATGGTCGGCTTTATCTGAATTTACGCTGCGCATCAGCAGAAAGGTGGTAGCATCCGGAAAATAATAACCGGTTTCTTTTATCTTATTCAGGCCGGTGTGGAGTTCCATAGGGTGAATATTCTTCTGCAGATAGCCTCTGGCGCCGTTTTTTACCATCTTGATCAGGGAGTCTTCATCGCTGTTCATACTAAGGGCCATCACTTTAATGTTGGGATGATTTTCCTTAAGCCATTGTGCCGTATCAAAGCCATTCATGACGGGCATCGATATGTCAAGTAATACAATATCAGGTAGGGGCTGTTGATGCTGGAATCGTTCAATCAGTTTTTTGCCATTTTCGACTTCATATAGTACTTCAAAACCTTCAAAGTCATTGATGATGCTTGATATTGCCTTTGCGATTAGAATGTGATCATCCACTAATACTACTTTTGTACTCATGGGTCAAAATTTTATCATTTAAAGGTATAATTATTTTACAACGAAACCCCTCTCCCAACGCAGTTGTAAGCTCAAAAGTACCGCCCATAAATGCGGCTCGTCGCTCAATACTTCCCAGACCTACGCCTTGTGTTTTGTTATTTTTCATATCATAACCTATACCATCATCCATTAAGTCAAGCACTAAGTTACCATTTTCAAAGAAAATAATTATTTGTATGGTTTTACATTTTGAATGTTTCATACTATTTTGAATAAACTCCTGTACAATCCTTAGAATTGAGATTTTATAACTGACATCTATCTCAGGTATTGAATGATAACTCATTTTGGCAATACACTTCCCTGAATTGTTGACCAAATCACACTCTTCGCCAATTAATTCAATCAGTGTCAGCTTGCTCAGTGCCCCTCCTGTCAAGTCTTTGGAAAGGTGTCGAAGCTCTTGCAGGGCATTAGATAATATCTTTATAACTGTTTCCAACTCCTTTTCATTTTTATTACTTCCCATTTCAAAATGTAATTTTTGAATGAAGATGGATGCCAAAGTGAGTTTTTGGGTGACTGAATCGTGTATTTCTCTGCCAATATTTTCAGCGGTCTGTTTCTGGATCTCCACCTGAGATTTTAATAATTCGAGTTCATATTTTTTTTTCAGATTTTCTTTTTCGACATCATGCATGATTACCTTATGCCTGTATTGAAAGATGTAAACAATGATACCTACTATCAAAACTATTGTAAGACTCCAGGTAACAAGTAGATATATATTTATTCCGACTTGCCCCATACCATAGCTACAATAAAAAGTGAATACATAATATAATTCAATAGATACATCAGGGTAAACATAAAGATAAATAATTCCGGATAGTTTTCATTTAAATAGACACGTACCGGCCAATAAGGCAGACTGCCTACGTAATAAATTAGGATGCCCAAGGAAACCCATAACATCTTACTCTTTTTAAACACCTTCAATTCAGGTGAGTTAACAAAGACTGAGATAAACTTAAACACCAATATCAACAGCAATATGCTTCCTACTGAATAGGAAATGTCATCAAACCACTTGTTTTTATAGAAAGTCTGAAACTGATCAAATAGAAAAACAGCACAGTAAACTCCCAGACAAATCTTTGGCAATTCGGACTTTATTCTTTTTTTGAAATATTGGTGATACAACCAATAAAAAAACAAAAATTGAAGCGGTATGGCGAAAAACCTAAACCATTTGAGATTAATTGCTGTGTCCCGTTGGATAAAGGCATAGTATCCACCCACTAACTCTATGAAGACTACTATACATAGATATATTGGGAACATCCTCCAATAGGAATTTTTTAACTTATTCCAAGAAGCCAATCCTGTTACAGCAGCACTTATTTCAAAGATCAATAAGAGGGCGACGAGAAGTTTATAAAATGTGTCCATTTAACTTTCAATAATTTTTAATTTAAATTATTACAAGACTAATTAAAATACGGGCCCGATAGGTTATATTTTAGAACCCGCATTTCAATTAGATTTAGTATTCATTCAATATTCCTTTATGTTCAAAAAATCCTTGACTTATTCATCGGAAGACGGGAAAGTGCCTTGATATGGCGGAGGTGACATTGTACCGTTGTTATATCCTCCTGTTTTATTATTTAGTGGTTTATTACTCTGTGTTGTATCAAATCTTGGAAACTGGTTTTGGGAAGTTGACGTGAGATAATCGTAATCCAGCCAAACCTGAGACTTTGGTCTTTGATAGGCACTGACCATTACCAAAGAATGCTTGTTCTTATAAGTTTGATCCGGATTTTTAATGCCTCCAGCGCTATAAGGAGGTACGGTAAAATCATTCGGATATTTTACAAAGTAAAATTTAATACCAAGTTTTATTTCGGGGTCAACACCATTTTTTCTGCACCTGTCTTTAATGTCATTTATAATACTTTCAAGCAAATCTATATCGAAAGTAACAGCACTCCAGTCTTTTATTGTATATGGATTAAGTTTATTTAAAACAAATGACTTCGCACTGTCGGCATTATAGCTTTCCGACATTGCTTTTATGGCATCTACGCTTACGGCGTGTTGTTCAAGGAGTTGGCGATCAATCTGATTAGGTTGCTGTCCTGTAAAAAAATTATATAATCCCCAAAGACATCCTAAAAACAAAACGGGAACTAAAATTCTATTAAAATTTCTCATCGTTTAAGTTTTTGATGTTAATAATTTTTTAATAAAGATACAATGAAATATTAGATTGCCATTCCGTCAATTAACGATATTTTTTACCGTTATTTAGGCTTATGTTTTTCGTTTTATAACTGATTTGCTTCAAAATATAAAATATCATTTTTGTACCATTCAGTTGAAATTTTTATGATTTATATCAATAGATTCTAACTGAAATACCTTCTTCTCCGAAAGCGGAAAAGAATCCAAAATCAGAATTAAGATGTAAAAACACTTTACAACAAAAGTGAAAGGAAGAATCATCTGATATTTTTATAGTCCGGGCGGAATACTCTATATACTATTTAAATTATTCCCACCAACTCTAATGCAAACAGGAATTACACTGCGTGTTTACTCAACTTATTAATATAATTGCTTATCTGCCCGGACTTTTTTGAATTATTTTTCTCATTTGATATATATAATTTTCGTTCTTCTAGGTATCGAAAAACGAAGAATTGAAGCTGTACACCTGGAATAAAAATTCCGGTGTACTGTTTTTGTGTCTGCCTGATTTCATGCACTTCTTTAACCAGATCTTCTTTAAGCGTATTCCGGCTTTAATTCAAGCTTTTTTTGAAGAAGTAAATTTATTTTTATAAACTCGCAGTTTATTTACAGTATCATGAGGTTTTATTTTCTTTTTATTTTATTTATGGGTATTCAATCCTTATACAGCCAAGATGTAAAATCACCTTCCGGCGAAGTCATCCTTTCTTTTAGACTTAGCAAACTCGGAGAGCCGACCTATAGCCTGTCCTACAAGGGGAAGGATGTCATCCTGCCAAGCAAAATGGGCTTTGAACTCTTCGAAAAAAGTGGTGACAAAAACTTTTTCGCTTCAGAACCTGAAAACAAACCATCTCATTCCGATAAAAATCAATTGATGCGCGGCTTTACACTGGACAACATCACCCAATCTTCACATGATGACTCCTGGCATCCGGTGTGGGGCGAAGAAAAGGTTATCCGAAATCAATACAATGAGTTAGCTGTGAGCCTTCATCAGACAGGCACGGATCGTCTGATGACCATCAGGTTCAGAATATTCGACGATGGCGTGGGTTTCCGATATGAATTCCCTACTCAGAAAAATCTGATTTACTTTACAATCCGGGAAGAGAAAACACAGTTTGCCATGAATGGTGACCCCACAGCTTTTTGGATACCTGGCGATTATGACACTCAGGAATATGATTATACAACTTCTCCGATCTCACAAATTTCCGGTCTAATGAAAGGCGCCATCACACCCAATGCCTCTCAGACACCATTCTCTATAACCGGTGTCCAGACACCACTGATGCTCAAATCCGATAACGGACTTTACTTCAATATCCATGAAGCGGCACTTATCAATTTCGGTTGTATGCACCTCAATTATGTTCCCTCGTCCAATGTGTTTGAATCCTGGCTGACTCCGGATGCCGATGGTACCAAGGGACACATGCAGACTCCTTGTCAGTCACCATGGCGCACTGTCATCGTCAGCGATGATGCACACGACATCCTGGCCTCCAGAATGACACTCAACCTCAATGAACCCTGTAAAATAAAAGACCCCTCCTGGATAAAACCAATCAAATATATCGGAGTATGGTGGGAGATGATTACCGGCAAAAGTCAATGGTCTTATACCAACGATTTGCCTTCCGTCATCCTGGGCGTAACTGATTATTCCAAAACAAAACCACACGGTAAGCATGGAGCCACAACGGCAAATGTCAAAAAATACATTGATTTTGCAGCTAAAAATGTCTTCGACGCCGTCCTGGTTGAAGGATGGAATATCGGCTGGGAAGATTGGTTTGGCAACTCAAAAGACCATGTCTTCGATTTCGTAACACCTTATCCGGACTTCAATATGAAAGAAATTAAGGAATATGCACACAGCAAAAACATTCAAATGATTATGCATCACGAAACTTCCTCTTCCGTACGAAATTATGAACGCCACCTGGATACAGCATACCATTATATGAAAAACAATGGCTACAACGCCGTCAAAAGCGGATATGTGGGCGATATCATCCCACGGGGAGAACACCATTACAGCCAGTGGATCAACAATCATTACCAATACGCCATAGAAAAAGCAGCTGAATACAAAATAATGGTCAATGCTCATGAAGCCACCAGACCTACCGGCATCTGCCGGACTTATCCCAACCTCATCGGCAATGAATCCGCCAGAGGTACGGAATACCAAGCTTTTGGAGGAAGCAAGCCCAACCATGTAACCATCCTGCCTTTTACCAGACTAATAGGCGGACCAATGGATTATACTCCCGGTATATTTGAAATGGATATCTCAAAACTCAATCCTAACAACCACTCCCACGTCAACAGCACACTGGCCAATCAGCTGGCATTGTACGTCACCATGTACAGTCCGCTCCAGATGGCTGCCGACCTGCCGGAGAATTATGACAGATTCCCTGATGCCTTCCAGTTTATCAAGGATGTCGCCGTAGATTGGGATACCAGCGTGTACATTGAAGCAGAACCCGGGCAGTTTATCACCATAGCGCGAAAAGCAAAAGATACTGACAATTGGTTTATAGGCAATGTATCCGGCGATGATAGTCACCAAAGCATTCTAAACCTCAATTTTCTGGATGATGACAAAAAATATATTGCAACCGTCTATATGGATGGGCCGGATGCCGACTATAAAACCAACCCTCAGTCATACAAAATCATCAAAGGCTGGGTAAACAATAAATCCCGGTTGACGATTCGGTCTGCCCCTGCCGGAGGCTATGCCATCTCCCTTTTTCCTGTAAAGAATAAGACAGAGCTCAAAGGATTAAAAAAATTAAAATTAAAATAATCGTACCGACAGATCAGATAGAAAGTATTGTAATAACACAGACACAGCTATTGGCGGCAACAGACCTTCTATTTGGAACAATCCAAAAAATCCCTGATAGACTTTTTGGATTTCGATTATCACATCTTTCATACCTTTGAGCGTTCTGAAATAAGCTGAGCATTGACAAGGATATTGAAAATATTAGACTGGTTTATTATAAAGAAGTATCTGACGACCTTCTTTTTTACGGCTTTTATTTTCACCATGATTGCCGTAGTCATCGACACGAGTGACAAATTGGAGAAATTTATTAAGGGAGACTGCACCCTGCACGAAATCATTTTTCAATATTATGGCGCCTTTATTCCTCATATCAACTGGTTGCTTTGGCCCTTGTTTTCGCTGATAAGTGTTATTTTCTTCACTTCCCGCATGGCTGCCAATTCTGAGATTATCAGTATTTTCAACGCCGGTATAAGTTATAACCGCTTTCTCAGACCATATTTTATTTCAGCCGGTATTATTTGTGTCATCCATGCCATCGGCAACCATTTTTTTATTCCTGTTCTCAATAAAAACAGAATTGAGTTTGAAGCCAAGTATATCAAGAAAGTAGAGAATCAAGATCAGAACAATGAGGTACACTTCATCCTGTCTCCCGACTCCAAGGTCTATGTCCGGTACTTTAACCGGGTGGACAGCGTGGCGAGAGACCTGCGGATAGAACGCTTTAAAAACGGCAATCTCATAGAATTTTTTAAGGCCCGTGAGGCTAAGTTTATCGGCGACTCGTCTATATGGCTGCTGACCGGAATCGAAAAACACACTTTTAACAATCTGAAAGAAACCCTGACTCTCAGGCCCCGTGATACCATGCGAATGAAAATCAACATCGAACCTGATGATTTCTACACCATTCGCAACTTCAACCAAACCCTTACTTCACCCGCCTTACTGAGATTTATAGACAAAGAGGAATCACGAGGATCAGGGACAGCAGCAGAGTATCTCATTGAATTTCATAGAAGGACAGCTGACAGTGCAACATTGTTTATACTCATGCTCATAGGTGTACCGGTTTCTGCAAGGAAAGTGCGGGGAGGAATGGGGCTCAATCTGGCTCTCGGCGTCTCGCTCGGCGCTACCTACATGATTCTTTCTCGGTTCTCAGTCACCTTTGCTCAGAGTAACCTCATCTCTCCCCTGCTGGGAGTATGGATCCCCAACCTTATCTTCATAGGAGTAAGCATCTGGCTGATTACCAAATTCAGAGTGTAATATGTCAGTAAAGAATCTCTAATTTTACGGAAATGAAGTCTTGACTACCTCAACCGAAAGCAATCAAGTCTGCCCTAAGCGTTATATCTTCTGAAATCGGGAAAATACGCGCTGCTGACGATCTTCTAGGATAATCACATAAATACCGGAAGGTAAGTGTCCTACTTTTATCCTGACTTCTCCAACTCCACCCGCCTTATACCGGACTGCTTGCTTCTCTCCTAAAGCGTTAAACACAGACGCTGAGGCTTCCTGAGACATTCCGGCAGGAATTCTTACAGTAATTTCAGCGGTCGCCGGATTGGGAAAAGCAGACAGGTGACTTTCGGAGAGTTTTTTCTTATCTATGGTAGTCCGATAACCAAACTTTAGTAAATTGCGTATTTCTAAACTTTCATTTCTGATTTTCTGGTCAAAAACCCGGAGCTGACCCTGTGCATCCACCGAATAATTCAGAATTTCCTGAAGGTCTTCCAGGTCTGATACTACCCGGTATTCGGATATTCTGCCGAACTTATTATATTCAAAAGAGGCGACCCTGGGGGATGTTGCCGGATAAGTGGTCAGCATCTCTGTCAACCTGCCTTCCTCATCCTGCCGGTATCCAATACTGTATAATTCCTGACCTGTGGAGTCTGATACCTGTGACAATATTTGATCGCCTGTAATATAATCGGCGGACATTACCAGTTGCCCGGGTGTGCCGGAGGTATTTAACTTGAATTTGTTAAATTGTATGGGACTTTTTACATAATCTTTTGATGCATCTTCACCGCTAAGAAAAAACCGGTCCACCCCCAGTGAATCCATCTCAAACCACTCGTCAAAATCAGGAAAGAGAAAAGAAAAATCATCTTTTAAAAAGGCGACATCTTCATACCTGTATGCCACCAGGGTATCTTTTCCTGACTTGCCGGTTTCTACCTCTGTTAAATTGTAACTGACAGGAATATCTTCACGGTAAACGATACTGTCTGTTTTTTTGCCTGTTTTCCATCGTCCAAGCTCAAAATACAGGTATTCATAATAATTGATTCGCGACTGATCATCATAGCTTATAGACAATGAGTCTCCATAAATGATATTGTTCTGGTCGTCGTATTCGATGGAGGAAATCAACCTGCCACCGGCATCGTATAAATGACGCTGTATGCCGAGGAATTTTGCCTGACTATTGACCAGTTGAAAGTAATCCATTGTGGAAAAACGTGCGAAACTTCCCTGATAGTGATAGACATACTTAAACGTGTCCGTTCCACCACTAAGGAAAAGATTAGCCTCACTGACCCTTCCCTCAGAATCATAATCCACCACGATCCTGTTTATTAAGTTCTCTGAAGACTGCTCCTCTACTAAAAAAAAGGAAAGGGTGTCGAATTTCATGGTAAATGATTCTCCCGAACGTTTCTCATGCTCTTGAATAAAGGAAGGAAGCTTTTTCCCTATTCGGTGAAAATTTAATGTGTGTAACTGTGCCGGACAAATTCCCGATATGAATATTGATAAAAATAACAGTATAAGATTTCGCATTACGGATGCCTTAAATAATTACCGAAAGTAATAATATTTTTATTTAACGATTTTATTTAACTTTTGTCCTTCCCGGATTCTGCCTCTTTTCTTTTAAATAATTTTCCCATTAAAGGTTATGAGCCCTTGAACCGGTAAGTTATCTATAATTCCCGGTATCAGGACTCCTGCTCGTAATAAATCTTGTAAAACTTTCGCCCATGTTCATCCACTCCTTGTTCGATCATCTCATTATTACCGTGGATATATATGTGAAAGTTTTTATCTAGCTTAATCACACTCTTAAAGAATCGGGATTGTTTTTTTACAGCAGGCAGTGAGATGCTAAAGGTGGTATCTTCTGAAATATCCGGTGAGGAATAATCTTCCTGAAAGCGAAAGAATGAATCCTTTATTTCTGTGTCACCAAATACCACATCGGCAAAATTTTGATTGTCATAAGTGTCGTGATGCTTAAAATACTCCACGGAGCGGTGCAGAAAGTCAGCCTGATCCGCCTTGGTAGCCTCAAACTCTTCGGCAAATGCTCCGGTGACAAATTGCCTGGCAATATTCATCACTTGGTTTGTCATGTAATAATCGTTGCCAGAAGGCTGCACGCACAAAAAATCATCCTTCCAGAAGCCTGCCTCATTACTTCGGTTCAGATGGTCATAAATACACACCTTATATCCCTGTTCGGGTTCCGTATTGAATATCATACACGCCTTGTCGGGCCTGAGCGCCGGAATCCCTTCCCGGTGTTGGATGGTGGCGGATTTATCCCTCAGGTCGATGTTTAGGAAGGTTTCCTTGGACTCCGACTTAAATATACCGATAGCCTCCGTTACTTCATCCTCTATAACGACTCCGTCAAACCATACTATGTACAGTTCGCCCGCTTTTATCCTTGGGTGTGTGCTGTGCCTGTAAAGGTGGGCTGCTATATTAGCCGATTGGTACACCATGGTATCAGGATCTTCAAATATCTTTTTTACTTCGTGATAAACCTCATTTTGTTCGAGTCCTATATCGTTATAAAAATGATAGACTTCATCACCCGTCAGAGCAGAACAAAAGTAATTGCGCAGGATGCCGTGTAGTTCGTCATCCAGGGTTACCGGCTGATCCGTCGTGATAAAGCCCTCGTCCTGAGAGGCATTGCCTATGCGATGGACGAAGAGCGTCCTGATGGAACAATCCTCAAAGTGTACCATATCCTTCCATTTAGGTCGGAAAGATATTAAAAATCCGGTAGAAAATGATTACCTTTTATTCACCTCCTCCCAGTGTCCATTGAATGGCAGCCACCTTGGTAGCCCTGAAGATTGTACTGTGTCGTTCTTTCAGTGCTTCTGTATATTTCCATGTAAGAAATTCCGGGTTATTTATTTTCAGAATTTGCGACAATTGTCGAGGATAGACATAAGCATCTCCGAATCCGGCAAACCAGAATCTTTTAGGCGAGTGTCCCATTTGCGACAGATAAGCCTGAGCCCGGCTGACCAGGTCATGATTATTCCACCAGAGTGATGGGTCGAAAGCTATATAGTCGTCAAACATATCAGGGCTGGACAGCAATGTTTCCACCACAAAGAATCCGGCAAGAGACTCGCCGATGAAGGCACGGTGACCGGAAGTACGATATCTCCTATTGATCTCTGGAAACAGTTCATCCTGGATAAAGTCTCTGAATGCTGCAGACCCTCCTACTACAGGAGCCACCTTCTTGTCTTCTTCCACTTGTGTCGGACTGGTAAGATCTCGCCTACGCTGCGTATTCTCAATCCCTACCAGGATATAAGGCGGAATAGCTCCCTTGGCTATCAGATCTGCCAGGGTATTGGCAATATGGGGAAAATCTTCTTTTATACCACCGTCTGGCATATAAAGAACAGGGAAGGAAGTGCTGCCCGACTTATATCCCGGCGGCGTCCATACGTTGATTACCCTTGTTTCACCCACCGCTTTTGATTCAATGGTAAAGGTATCGTGTTCCGGTACCGGATCATTGTACTGTGGCACTGATTTGCAGCTCATCATACCTGCCACCAGGGTTGCTACAAGAAATAAATACAATCTCATAAAAACTATTTTTCTGTTTTGAATGGTTTAAATATCGCCATTTCCTCCGTTCCGGAAAAATGAAGGGTGTAAAAACACACTAGACAGTCTCATTTAATCCTTAGCCGGAATCTTCTTCAGTATTTCAAGCAGGAAGCCCCAGAACTTCTGCACAGAAGGGACATTGACCCTTTCTTCAGGAGAATGGGCGCCATAAATAGTCGGACCGAAAGAGACCATCTCCATCTTCGGATAGTGCGCCCCAATGATGCCACATTCCAGACCTGCATGGCAGGCAACTACCTTAGGTTCTTCTCCAAATCTTTCTTTGTATATTTCCTTCATGATGTGCACAATCGCTGCATCAGGTTTTGGCTTCCATCCGGGATAAGAGCCTGTAAACTTAACTGTCAGCCCGGCAAGTTCAAAGACGGCACGCAACTGTTCTGCCACTGCTTGTTTGGTCGAATCTACGGAAGATCGGGTAAGGCACATAATTTCCACCTTACCTTCTGAGACAATGACCCTTGCGACATTATTGGATGCTTCTACCAGGCCAACCACATCGGGGCTCATCCTGTAAACACCGTTGTGTGCCGCTTTCAGAGCTCTGACAAGTTTGCCGGAATCAGAGGCAGATAGGCCGTTTTTATCTGTTTTTTCTTCTGTAATCGTTATATCCAGAGCTTTTTCGATACTTTTATATTCATTCAAAATATCATCTTTAACCGATGTCACATCCCGAAGAAAAGCATCATTGTCTTTAACACAAATCAGTGCGCTAGCCTCTCTCGGAATGGCATTGCGGAGCCCGCCGCCATCAATAGAAACTATTTGAAGACCATGGTCAAGACCCTGCAAAAGAAGTCGAGACAGGATGACATTGGCATTACCCCTTCCCAGGTGTATATCCATGCCGGAATGTCCGCCCTGCAATCCCTTGATAACGATTCTGAAACCAGCACCTGCCGCTTTCTCCACTGTAAAAGATCCGGTAGCGGTCACATCCATGCCTCCGGCACAGCCTATATCTATCTCGTCATCTTCCTCCGTATCGAGATTGAGAAGGATATCCCCCTGAAGTGCACCCGGTTTCAGCCCGAAGGCTCCCGTCATTCCCGTCTCCTCATCTATGGTAAAGAGTGCTTCAATGGCCGGGTGAGGGATATCTTTGCTTTCAAGGATAGACATGATGGATGCGACACCTATCCCGTTGTCCGCACCGAGAGTCGTGCCATCAGCCTTGACCCAGTCACCATCGATCAGCATCCTTATTCCCTGAGTATCAAAATCAAACTCCGTGTCATTGTTTTTCTGACACACCATATCAAGATGAGACTGCAGAATGACTGATTTGCAGCCTTCCATGCCCGGAGTCGCCGGCTTGCGTATGACGACGTTGCCGGTCTCATCGACCGAAGTCTCCAGATTTAATGATTCGCCGAATTGCCTGATAAATTCAATCACCCTGCCTTCCTTTTTTGAGGGTCGAGGTACTGCATTCAGTGCAGAGAAGTTTTTCCAGATGGGTTTTGGCTCCAGATTGAGTATATCCATTTTATTTGATTAATATTAAAGAATCGTATTTAAATTGAGTTATTACCAATTAATGAAGATAGGACAAATTTTCACATTTTCAGAATTATTTTCCCAAAAAAATCTCGCGATTCCATCAGTCTATGAGCCTCTGATGCCTCTTCCAGCGGGAAGACATGATGCACCATATTTTTAAACCTGCTATCTTCCAGCAGAGGGTAAGCATGATCCAGAATATCCTTTGCAAGGGTACTTTTAAATTCATAACTTCTTGACCGCAGTGTACTTCCGGTAATGAACAGCCTCTTTTGCATGACCTTCATAATATCCAATTCAGGCCGTCTCCCATCCATAGCATTGATAAAAACAAGTCTTCCATCCGGCTTAAGGATGGTCAGGTTACTCTCTATATAATCGCCTCCAAGACAATCAAGTATTACATCCATTGAGTTTTCACCAGGATCTTCAATCAACTTGACATGATTTGAATTACAGACTTTCTCAACTCCCAAAGAGCTGCAAAAAGCAGCTTTTTCAACGCTTCCGGTCATCGTAAAAGGTATGGCTCCCGAAAGCCGACTTAACTGAATAGCCATAGACCCGATTCCGCCAGAACCACCATAAATAAAAATATTTTGGCCTGCCTTTAACCCTCCGCGCTGAAAAACATTGTGCCACACGGTAAATAGCGCTTCCGGCAATGCAGCGGCATCTCTCGTTGATATACCTTTTGGCACAGGCAGACAACAACCTTCGTGGGCAGTTACATACTCCGCATATCCACCGCCGGCCACCAATGCACACACTTCCTGCCCTGATTGCCATCGGCTCACTGACACACCTGTCGATTCTATAACTCCGGATACCTCCAGTCCGGGTATATCTTGCACTATTCCGGAAGGTGCCGGATACCTGCCTTTTCGTTGAAAGATATCAGGTCGGTTGACTCCGGCAGCTATGACGCGAATCAATACCTCATGACTGCCGGGTGACGGAATAACCCTTTCCTCAAGATGAAGAACAGAAGCATCTCCCGGTGAATTAAAAGTAATAGCTCTCATGCTGAAAACAGGATAATGTTAAACGCTAAAGGTAAGGAATCATCCTGATAAGAAATCAATTCTCGTTTTGTAAGGTGATTTATATGAGCATTGAATTAATTATCATTACCCTGCATTTAAAATGACAACGATTAAAGAAATTAACCGAATTTTAAGATTTGTATAAAAATTATATTAAAATATATTTTAAACATTTAAGTTGAACTACCTTTACTATCAGATTTATTAATTTATTCACAAAAATCTTTACAAATGAAAAAAAGTCTTCTATTTCTCCTCATTTTATTTTCCACTGCTCTATTCAGTCAGGAGAACAAAAAAATTTATAATAATGAGCTCAAGTTGGATGCCCTGCACCTCATCTTTGGAAACATAAACCTTTCCTATGAGTTTCTGCTCAATGAAAACTCCGGATTTACCGTATATGGTGAATATAATCTGGACAACAATCAGTTATGGGACATTCAGTCAGGCTTCGGTGCTGCATATCGCCTGTATGTTGGTTCGAGGTATGCCTCAGGTTTTTTTGTTGAAGGTGGTGTGAGCGGATACGTAATAGATAATGAATATGTATATTATGATAAGCATCGTTATTCAACCAGCATAGGTCCCACCATAGCCCTTGGCGGAAAATTTATGATTCGGCAAAACACCGTATTTGAATTTTTCGGCGGATTGGGGCGCAACTTTTTACCTGAAAATGATGATAAATATTATGACTACACACCCGTCATACCACGATTTGGTGTTTCAATCGGCAGAAGGTTTTGATAAAAAATTACGTATTAAATAAGTTAATTAAACCATATAAAATCATTTCTTTTCATTAAGAATATTGATTTTTCAAAGTTAAATTCGATTTGCGACCGATATTGAATCCATACAATGGGCTGATATCGGTCGTTTTATTTTTAATTAAATGCCATTTTTATTCGATTGAAAGATTTCGAAAAAATATACACAGAGACGACTTATTGCATACCCCGGGTTGGTATTACTTTCATGGTTGGCGAGCCAAATGAACAGCTAAATTTATTCCTGCAACGGCATGATTCGAGGTATTTTATTTTTTTTTCCGCTCACAATCCCAATGGGCACCCGGAAGATGAATCCGTTAACAGCGAAAACCACCTGATACTAAAGAAAGTTGTTCAGGATATGAAACTTGATTTTCTGGAAGGCTATGGCAGAGGCCTCTATGGATGGAAAGACGAAATATCCCTTTTTATTTTCAATGCAACTCTGGATATGGGGCAAGATCTTGCCATCCGATTTCGTCAAAAAGCCTTTATTTATGGTGAAATAAACAAAGCACCTATACTCATCTGGACAAAAAGTCAAAACAAAAAGCCCTCATGATAGTTTTGGAATATTGCCAAATTGCAATAAATTCCTTTTGTTATTTGAATCTTGAGTATCCGGGTAAAATATTCAGGTTGACCCGTCTAAACAACCCTGTTTTAGGTGTATTCAGAGGGTAAGAAATCCCAAGAAATTAAATCCTTACACTTAATTACTAATCAGAACAGAATCATAAAGGATGGCCTTCTCTTTGAAGTGTGCTATCTGCTCATAATCAGATATATATACATCCCCGTTGCACTTAAGAATGCGCGGTATCAGGTCGCATACACAACAATTGTATTCATAATAAAATGCCCCCTGGTACTGCCAGATGGAATAGTAAATACAGTCTGCCTGACTGGAAGGTATAGCCTTCAAATTATTGTCTGTCATAAATTGCTTTACACAATCATCCAAACCGGATAAGGGTGTTTCATCCTCTTTTTTACTGCAGGAAATCAGCACAACTGACATAATTATAATCCATACCAAATTTCTCATGTGTACCATTTTTATCAATTAAGACGTTAATTTTTTTCATAGGGTTGGATTTTCAAAAAATTAACTCAGTCTCCCTTTAATATTGTTTAAATGACTTAAAGAATTCTTAACGCCTGACCTCATTCCAACTATTTTACCCAATTTTGCGTTTCAATGGTCAAATATCAAAAAATGAAGAAATTAACAATGATGGTGGCAGGAATGATGGCTCTGGCTTCTTGTCAGACAAGTAAGGACATCATTCCTTCCGCGACAAAGGAAGGAATATACAATAAGGAAATGACAAAGGATTTGCAGGATGGAGCCGTTGACCTGTTCAAACAGACAGTTAAAATGGGGGCACCCAATAAAAATATCGTAATTTCTCCCCTGAGTATCCAATATGCCTTTGGAATGGCTGCAACCGGAGCAAAGGGTGAGACCCAGGATCAAATCCTGAAAATCCTGGGAGGTTCACCAGGGCAACTGAAAGATATCAACAGCAACCTGATGAGTATCCAGACCAAAATTGCCGGTCAAGATAAGGATTATTATCTTACGGTATCCAATGGGCTGTTTTATGACGACACAAAATTTGATATGTCCGGATCTTACTCAAAAGCTGTGAAAGATATGTACCAGGCAAAAATCAAAAAACTGGATTTTAAGAACGTAAATGAATCCATTAAAACGATCAATGACTGGGTCGCTGAAAATACTCAACAAAGAATTTCCAAAGTGATTGACAATATCCAGTCAGAAGAATTTATGTTTCTCATCAATGCCCTGTATATGAAGGCAAGTTGGGATCAGCCATTTGAACCGAACCTTACTCAGAATTCAAAGTTTACCACTTCCAACAAAGTTGAAAAAGAAGTGCCGATGATGCGCCAAAGAGCCAACATAGCATATCTTTCTAACGATGATGTGAAAGCTATCGTGATGCCTATGGGCGGTGGTAAGCTCGAGGCGCTCTTTGTTATGCCGTTAAGAACAGATGTTTACAATTATACATCCGCCATCACTTCTTCGGGGCTGGATAAGATGTATGCCGAAGCTCAGGTAAGAGACATAGAGATTGGTCTGCCAAAGGTGGAAATGAAACAACATTACGACTTAAAAGATATTTTGTCCAAGATGGGTGTAACTTTACCCTTCTCCAAACGCGCTGACTTTACAGCTATGGGTACTGCAACAGGTAACATCCTCCTGACCCGTGCCCTCCATGACGTGTTTATGAAAATGGATGAAAAAGGAATGGAAGGAGCCGGTGTCACTACCATCGGAGTAGGAACAACCTCCATGCCGGAATATGTAGGATTTGACCATCCGTATCTGATGATAGTCAGAGACAAAGCGACGGGAACCTACCTCTTTATGGGAAAAGTCGAAGATCCTACAAAATAAAATACATTTACCGGATAAGCTGACAGATTTTGACCATCATTTGTCTGCTTAGATCGGATAGATAAAGTTTCCTCATATTAAAAGCCCTTCTGATTCATATCAGAGGGCTTTTTTTGACAGCCAAATAATTGAACCTCACGATTATTTGATTAAACTTAGTCTTTTACGATTCTTATAATTGAGATTCAGCTGATTTCATATCACATAATTATCATATCTTTACCATCCTAAATGATATACTAATGAGTGGATTAATAGCACCTTCCATCCTTTCTGCTGACTTTACCCGACTCAGGGAAGAGGTTGATATGATCAATCACAGTGAGGCAGACTGGTTTCATGTTGATGTCATGGATGGTGTCTTTGTCCCCAACATCACAATGGGCTTTTTGGTTGTGAAAGCTATTGCACGGATGGCGACTAAGCCCCTGGATGTACACCTGATGACGGTTCATCCGGAACACTATATTCAGCAATGGAGAGACGCAGGAGCACAGCACATTACAGTTCATTATGAAGCCTGTACCCACCTGCATCGTGTCATCCAGCAAATCAAACTCACGGGAGCTAAAGCCGGAGTTGCCATCAACCCGCATACACCGGTATCACTGCTTAAAGACATCATCAGCGATCTGGATATCGTCATCGTCATGTCAGTTAATCCGGGATTTGGCGGACAGGCATTTATACCGCATACCTTTAAAAAAGTGTCTGAACTATCGGACCTGATTCATTCTCAAAATGCTTCTACCCTCATTGAAATTGACGGCGGAGTAACCCTGGAGAATGCAACTATGCTCATCGAGACTGGTGCCGACTCCTTAGTTGCCGGGAACACGGTTTTTAACTCACCCAATCCGACTGAAACCATCCGTTTACTCAAAAAAGCAGCTAAACATAATAAACCAACCCTCTGATTTCGTTGAATCCACTGATCAATCTAAAACAAATGCCGCAACGCCTGCTTGTATTGCTTCTTTTCCTCATCTCTTTCCTGTCAATAGACCTCAACGCACAGAATTCCGGAACATACATCCTCGGCAAGATAACGGATAAAATTAGCGGTCAAAGCGTTGAAGCTGCCCTTGTCTATGAAAAATCCGAACAAATAGGTGTAGAAAGTGACGAATTCGGATTCTATCAGCTATCCGTAACACCCGGCAAACCACTCACCCTCATTATCCGCCGGGTAGGATATGATCTGGCAAGTATTGCCATTGACCCGATGGCAACCGGTACTGTTTTAAAACTGGATATCGAACTCAGCCAAAATGACATGGGAAAAGGAGTCGTTATCTACGCCGAATCCATCGGAGACAAAAACATGGTCAGAGCCAATGTACAGGAATTCAAGCTCCTTCCCACCGTATCGGGCAACCTTGAAAGTGTCCTTCCATCCATTGCTCTGGGTACTTCTTCCGGTTCAGGAGGAGAACTCACCTCCCAATACAATGTCCGCGGCGGAAACTATGACGAAAACCTGGTCTATGTCAATGATTTTGAAATATTCCGCCCCCAGTTGATCCGGGCTGGACAACAGGAAGGACTTTCTTTTCCCAATATCGATCTGATACGAGACCTCGCCTTCAGCAGTGGCGGTTTTGAGGCCAAATATGGCGATAAACTTTCTTCTGTCTTGGATATTAAATATAAAAGACCCGAAGCCAACAGAGCCTCCATCTCCGGAAGCCTATTGGGTGCAACCGCACACCTGGAAGGCAGTATGCACACCGGAAAACAGAATTACGGCAAACTAAGGTATCTCGTCGGAGCCAGATATAAAACCACACGCTACATCCTCGGCTCACTGGATGCCAAAGGAGAATACTTCCCCAACTTCCTCGATCTCCAGTCTTATATTACCTACGACTTCCACCCTAATTGGCAGCTGGCTCTCATCGGAAATATCAATTCAGCGAGTTATAACTTTACACCTACTGAAACAGAAATAGTAACAGGAGGCTTCTTCTTCCCCCACAAATTCAGTGCTGACTTTGAAGGAGGTGAAAACGACCTGTTTAAAAACAATATGGCAGGCCTCGCCCTCAACTACGTTCCTCAAAAAAGGAAGAACCCATCCTTTATCAAAATACTTGCCTCAGCATACAACGGCGATGAAAGCGAGGCTTTTGACATCCTATCCAAGTTTAAAGTATCCAAACTGGAACTCGACCTGAAGGGTGGAAAACCCAAAGAAATAGGCGTTCTCGGCGATGGTATCCAACACAATTATGCCCGCAACCGTCTGCAAAACATCATCGTCAACGGGGAGATAAAAGCAGGGATTGAAATACCGAGATTCAACTATGACAAGGACACAGAGTCATCCCATTTCCTCTATGGAGGTGTCAAATGGCAACAGGAACACTTTAAAGACCGCCTCAATGAATGGATCAGGACCGATAGTGCCGGCTATTCCCTTCCCAATTCTGAAGACACCTACCTGCTGGGATCGGTGTTAAAGTCCGTCAATGACATCACCTCAACCAGACTGACAGCCTTCGGGCAGGAAACTTACACCTTCAAAAAAATTAACCACTATGAAGTCCAGATAACGCTGGGCACACGTGTCGGCTATTGGTCATTCAATGATGAGTGGATCGTGTCGCCCCGTGGCCAGTTTCTCATTCGCCCCCTCGGTAAAGAAAACCAGATAACTTATAAGCTGGCCGGGGGAATCTATCAGCAACAACCATTTTACAGAGAGATGCGCCGTCCGGATGGCAGTCTAAACAAAGATATCCGTTCGCAGAAGTCATCTCAGATTATCGGCGGCATCACGTATGACTTTGAGGCAGGTAAAAAAGAGCCCGTCAAACTCAAATTGATTGTAGAAGCATATTATAAAAATCTATGGGATCAGATCTCCTACAACGTTGATAATGTGCGGGTCCGATACAGCGGTGTCAATGACAGCAAGGCTTACGCACGAGGCTTCGACTTCAGAATCAATGGTGAATTTGTTTCCGGCTTTGAAAGTTGGCTCAATATATCCGTCCTCGATACAAAGGAAAAAATTCTAGGCGTGGCTCATCAGGACGCCTTCGGCAAGCCGGTCAACTGGGTACCGCGTCCGACCTCCCGACTGTTTACCGGGTCTCTCTACTTCCAGGATTATCTTCCGATGAACAAGGATTTTAAGACACATCTGCAGCTCAACTTCGGTACGGGTCTGCCTTATGGACCTCCGGGTGAAAACATCCTCAAACGGAACGCACTTACCTTCAAGCCTTACCAGAGAGTGGACATCGGCTTTTCCTATAAGATGTGGGACAAAGACCGACTGGAAGAGAAACCGCATCACTTCCTGCGATGGACACAAAGATCTTTTCTGAGTGTGGAGGTATTCAACCTGATGGATGTGCAGAATGTCGCATCAGTTAATTGGGTGAAAGACTTCAACAACATTTATTATTATTTTCCAATCAATCTTACAAGCCGGAGATTTAATGTCAGATTAAGGTTTGAGATCTAAAATCTTTCTTAAAAATTTATAAACAATTGCTGTAATCGTGATGATTGCTGACTTTCGGGCTATTGGTCAGAAGGAATTTTAACGCTTTGACGTGCCAGAAGCAACCATTTTCTCCCTTCCGAAATCCATACTTCCAGGATTTTTAAGCGTATATCGAAGGGTTGGCCTTCCAGGTTGCCGGATGCATCCAGCGTCTTTTGCAGTGTTACTACCCGGTTATTGACGATATGGATGTTTGAAAAAACGATGTTATTAAAAGCTGTATAGCTGACCTTGGTGCCAGTAAGATGCTGCAATAGACTGTTTTTTGATTCTGTCCAGCCGTTGGAATGTCCTAGTATCAAATCGGGATGAAGGAGCTGTGACAAGTGTAGGGTATCTTTCAGAAGCAGGGAAGATTCAATTTGATTAGAACTTTGCTTTACATACTGAATGGCAGAAGAGGTATCCGGAGTTTTGACAATATGGTGTTCTTGGGAAAATGAATAGCTTTGATACAGGACTAAAATGATTACAATTACATACCGACACATAAGGAAATAGTATGAGTCAAAGATAAATCAAAATATCTATCGATGCTTACTCTTGTACATAGGATTGATGTTCATTTATTATGGTTAAATGATGAGGTTTTAAATTTATATGCTGTATATACCGGCCGGAACTACATAATTTGAATCATTATTTGAATAAATTGGTTTGTCATCACTGATATAGTAAAGCCTGTGGGTCGTCAATTTATTTTAATTGCCTGAACATCGCCTGGAAAAATCTCAAATATCTCGGTTCGTACACCATTTCAAGACCTTTTATCTTCTTCCTTTTTTCATAGACTCTCTCCACAGATTCAGAGATGACGTCCATGTGATCCTGGGTATATACCCGACGTGGAATAGTCAACCTGACAAGTTCCAATTTCGGATAATAATGGTCGCCCGTCTGGCTGTTTCTGCCGGCTGAGACAATACCCCTTTCCATCGTCCTTACCCCTGAATCGATATACAGTTCGGCAGCAAGAGCCTGTGCGGGAAACTGGTCCTGCGGAAGATGAGGTAAAAATCGCTTAGCATCAATAAAAATCCCATGTCCGCCGATAGGCTTCACGATGGGGATACCTGCCTCGCTCAGTCGGTCTCCAAGGTATTGTACCTGACCGATACGTGCCTTCATATGGTCGTCTTGGACCGACTCCTCTATACCTATAGCCATCGCTTCCATATCTCTGCCGGCAAGTCCGCCGTACGTATGAAGACCCTCATAAACCACTACGAGGTTACTCGCTTCTTCAAAAATATGCTGATCATTGACCGCAAGAAAACCGCCGATATTGACAAGGGCGTCTTTCTTCCCGCTGAAGGTCGCACCATCTGTATAACTGCAAATTTCTTTGACGATAGAGGCAATCCCCCGACGGCTGTAACCGTCTTCATGCTGCTGGATAAAATAAGCATTTTCAGCTATGCGAGTCATATCCAGCATCACCTTGATGCCGTGAACATTGGTAAGTTCACGCAACCGGCGAAGATTTTCCATGGAAACAGGCTGTCCGCCTGCCATATTCACCGTTACGGCGACACAAACGTAAGGTATTTTGTCTGCCCCGTGCTTCTGTATCAGCGACTCCAGCTTATTCAGGTCAATATTGCCCTTAAATGGGTGGAGGCTCTCCGGATCATGGGCTTCGTCGATGATGACATCTTCAAAGACACCACCGGCAAGCTCCTGATGCAGCCTTGTCGTGGTAAAATACATGTTCCCCGGGATGATGTCGCCTTTTTTAATCATTACCTGAGACAACAAGTTTTCTGCACCACGTCCCTGGTGAGTAGGTATCAGGTATTTAAAACCGTAGTATTTTTTTACTGCTTTTTCAAGATTGTAGTAGTTTTTACTGCCTGCATAAGCTTCGTCTCCCATCATAAGACCTGACCATTGATGATCGCTCATCGCCGAGGTGCCGCTATCCGTGAGCAGGTCGATATATACATCTTCCGACTTAAGCAAAAAGGTGTTGTATCCGGCTTCCTTGATAGCCTTTTTACGCTGTTCGGGTGTCGTCATTTTGAGCAATTCCACCATCTTTATCTTAAACGGTTCTGCCCAGGATCTTTTATTTAAACTCATTAATTTTTTATTTTGGGGGCAAATGACGCAAGATTATTCTTTTAAAAAACATGATTAAAATCATACTTTTTTGTCTTTTATTTTAGGAACTTTGCGCATTTTTTTACAAAACATAATTTCTCATATACAATGACTTTCAAAACTATAATAGAACCTTTCAGAATCAAATCTGTAGAGCCTATCCACATGTCAACGGCTGAAACAAGGGTTCAAAATATTCAAAACGCTCATTTCAATCCCTTCTTACTCCATTCCCGCCAGGTTATTATTGATTTCCTTACAGACAGTGGCACCTCTGCCATGAGCAGCGAACAATGGGCCGGAATTTTACGCGGGGATGAATCTTACGCTGGTGCCGAAAGCTGGGAAAGATTGGAAGCAGAAATCAAAGACCTCACCCACTGTCCCTTTATCCTCCCTACGCACCAGGGCAGGGCAGCAGAAAGGATTCTGTACGGGCACTTAGGCGGTCCGGGGAAAGTCTTTATAAGTAATACGCACTTTGACACCACTCGTGCCAATATAGAGTTCAGCGGTGCCGAAGCCCTTGATATACCCTGTGAGGAATCCCTCGATCATAATTCCGACTACCCTTTCAAAGGTAATATGGACATCCGCCAACTTGACAGACTCATCACCGACAGAGGCGCAGCCAACATCGGAGCGGTCATCCTCACTGTGACCAACAATACCGGAGGTGGCCAGCCTGTAAGTATGGCCAATGCCAAAGCAGTGGCAGAAGTCTGTCACAGACACAAAGTACTCTTCATCCTTGACTGTTGCCGCATAGCCGAGAACTCTTACTTTATAAAGCATAAAGAGGAAGGATACCAATCCACCTCTTACCGAGACATCGCCAGAGAGATGTTTGACCTTGCCGACGGATGTATCATGAGTGCCAAAAAGGACGCACTAGTGAATATAGGCGGATTTCTTGCCTTGAAAGACGAGTCCCTCGCAGCTGCCTGTACCAATCTGCTCATCATCACTGAAGGTTATACCACTTACGGAGGTCTGGCAGGAAGAGACATGGAAGCAATAGCCATCGGTCTCCGGGAAGTATTTGAAGACGATTATCTCAACTATCGTATTAAAAGCACGGCGTATTTAGGCGAACACATCCGTCAAAAAGGTATTCCGGTACTCTATCCCATCGGTGGTCATGCCGTATATGTCGATGCCGGCAAGCTCTATCCTCATATTCCGGCAGAAGAGTATCCAGGTCAGGCTCTGGTTTGTGAATTGTACAAGATAGGAGGAATCCGCGCCGTGGAAATAGGGTCTGTCATGTTTGGAAAATACGATGATGAAGGCAACCTGATACCTGCACCTATGGAGTTGGTGAGACTGGCTATCCCGCGCAGAGTATATACTCAAAGCCATATAGACTATGTCCTCGAGGTATTTGATGAAATTCTCAAAAACAAAGACAAGGTCAGAGGTCTCCGCATCACGAAGGAACCAAAATTCCTTCGCCACTTTACCGCTCACTTCGAAGAAATACCGCAGGAAAAATAATTTTATGGCAGTGTAGGCGTCCTAACCGTCGTCAGACTTGCATTCTACTATAAATACTTTTAAAAATATTATACCATAATGTCAGAGCAAAATCAACCTGTCAGGACTCCTTCCTTTTCCGAAACCATCAAAACGGAGGTTGTATGTCCCAATGACACCAATCCCATGGGAATTTTGCAGGGCGGAGTTTTGGTTCAATGGATGGACATCGCTGCAGCTGTTTGTGCCCAGACACATGCCGGCTGTATTTCAGTGACTGCCTCTATAGACCATGTCCGGTTTTTCTCATCTGCCAAGGTCGGTGACATTCTCACCATCAAGGCAAGGATAACCCGCGCTTTTACAACATCTATGGAGATAATGGTCGAAGCTACCATGCGCAGGGTCGGCAGTTCCGAAATCAGACCCGTAAGTCTTGCGTATTTCACCTTTGTAGCTATAGATCATCTCGCACATAAAAAGGCTGTAAGCCCTGTAATACTGACGACTGCCGAGGAAGAACGACTCTTTCAACTTGCCGGAAAGAGAAAAGAAAAAATGCTTCAAAAAGAGGAAAAATGACCTCGGTGGGTTAAAAAAGATGACGATAGAAAAAAATCAAACTTAATTAAATAGTTACTCAGAAACTTTTGTTGATTATTTATAAAATGCCTTGAAGGGCCTTGCTAACAGGTTGATTATTTTACTGTCTCAGAAATAATTTTGCCCGGGTCAAGAGGCATATCATCCTTCCAGAGTTCAAAATGAAGGTGCGGGCCGGTGGAATTTTCACCTGTATTTCCGATGATGGCAATGGGCTCTCCCTTGAAAACCTTTTGTCCGGTCATCACGATATTCATTGAGTTGTGTTTGTACCAGCTGGCGTATCCATTCGGGTGCTGAATCATCAGCACAAAGCCATCCTCGCGTGAATATCCGTTGAGCATCACATATCCATCTGCAATAGCAAGGACCTTGGAACCTGATTTTGCGGCAAGATCTATGCCATAATGTAGTTTTGATAAGTCAAATGAACTGGTAACTTCCCCGGTAACCGGTCGAATAAAACTCAGCAAGGGCAACTTATCCGGCTTATCTGCCCATTTATTTTCCTCTCCAAAGGGTTCCAGCTGAACATCATCTCCTCCATGGGCCTTTTTCGTTGACTCAATCTGTTTAGTAAGGAGCTGTTCAAGATTCGAAAACTTCTTTTCGCTATTGTTGTAAAGTAGTTGCAAACTATCGACATGGGCTGCAAGGGAGATATAGTCTTTGTCCAAAATCAAGCCAGGCCGAGGTCCTAAATATCTGAGGATACCTGTCTGGGTAGCGATCGCCACTGAAATCAGTGCCGTTAACAATATCATTCCTCCTCCGATCCAAACTATTTTACTTCCTTTTAGCCTGAATACTTTCTTCTGGGTCATCGATTCTTCATCGAAAATGACCAGTTTATATTCTTTCCTTAAAAAAGATATGAGTTTGTTTTTTGTCTTATTCACCATCAACGGGCATAGATACTGCGGCACAAAAGTATGAAAAATGAGGTTAAATCACGATTTCACGTCCATATTCACGTATGTATAACAAATTGTACTTTTCAAAAACTAAGGTGAAAAGGTGCAAGGGTCTTATAGGTTGCATCAGAGCGATTACGTTATAGCCAATTCCAGGCATAAAAGCAAAAAAATTGATTAAACAGATCCGTTATCCGCCTTCCTGCTCTTTCATCAAGTAGTACCACTGTTGATTTATCCTATAAATTCAAATGTCATTTACGTAAAAAATAATTACTGAAGACTTTGATTGCAGACCTGCTACAGCAACAATATCCTGCTTTCCAATATAATATTATTTGCCTGAAATCCATTAATAACTCATTTAAATTCAATCTATAGTCAAATGTGTCAGTCAATTAAATAAAAATATTGATGTAACTTTGTGCGAATTTTCGTTAAAGTATCGTTATTAAGTCTAATGACTAAATAAATCTTAGCCTTTAAAAGAGATAATTACCTTGAAGAAACATCCGTTCTTACTGCTTTATACCCTGGTTCTAGCTTTATTGCTCAATAGTTGTGCTTCCCCAAATAAAAAAAAGGAGGATGTCGGCTTTGTTGGGCGGGCTTATCAAAACCTAACAGCCTATTACAATGGTTACTTCAACGCCAATGAATTACTGACGGCAGCCATCCTTGAGATAGAAGCTAAACATCCTGATAATTTCCAGGAACAACTAGTAATCTATCCCTACCTTTTAGACCAGGACACCACAACAGCTTCTGCTGCTCTTAATACTGCCATTGACAAACTAAAAAAGGATATCTACCTCCACCAGGCAAGTCACTGGGTGGATGATAGCTACTTCCAGATGGGCAAGGCTCAGTTTCTTAAAAAAAATTATGAAAAAGCAGAAAACACCTTCAAATATGTCGTACAGAATTACAGCGAAGCTCAATTGGCTTTGGCGAAAAAGAAAAGAATGTCACCCAAACAGAAAAGAAAAGAACTGGAAAAGACACGGAATGAAATAAGGAAAGAAAAAGAGGCAGAGAAAGAAAAGAAAGCAGAGAAAAAAGAAGAAATAGCCAAGGCTAAAGCAAAGGCCAAAAAGGAAAAAGCTAAAGCAAAAAAGAAAGCAGCTAAAGAAAAGAAAAAAGCTAAAGCAAAGGCTGCAAAGGCAAAGAAGAAAGGTAAGTCTGTTCCAAAATCCAAAACCTCAACCAGTAAGACCTCCGATAATAAATCCTCTGTTCAGACCCCAAGTCAGCCTAATGTAGATACCAAGGCCTCTGAAAATAAGGAAGATGCCAAGGAATCAACTCCCAAACCGCCGGCACCTCCTAAGAAATACTTCTTAAAACATCGTCCGGTATATCAGGAAGCTAAATTGTGGCTCGCCAAGACTTATATCCAGAGAAGCAATTACGAAGACGGCGACCGAATCCTTCGCTCCTTCCTCAGTGAAAGCGGCACCTTTGACTTTGTTAGAAGAGAGGCTCTCCTTACCATGGCTTACTCAGAAATGCGCAGAGAAAAATACAACTCTGCCATCGAGCCGCTGACAAAAGCCATCCCCATGGTCAAGGAAAAGAAACGTCGCGCCAGACTCTCTTATATCCTTGGTCAACTTTACATGAAGTCCGGCAATTACGAAATGGCTTACAACGCATTCTCACAAGTAGAAAAGCTGAAGCCTTCCTATGAAATGACCTTCAATGCAACACTTAGCAAATACAGCTGCTCCCTGGCAACCAACAAGATGACCGACGATGAACTGAACAGCAGGCTGAACAAGATGCTCAAGGATCTTAAAAATGAGGAATATAAGGATCAGATCTATTTTATGCTTGCTGATATCAACCTCAGAAATAATGACATTGCCTCTGCAATAAAAAACCTGCAGACAGGGATTGGTGTAAGTAAAAAAGGTCCTGAAGCAAAGGCTGAAAGCTACCTGAAACTGGCAGATATCTTTTACAAAAAAGATGCCTTTGATAAGGCTTATCACTATTACGACAGTACCGCCACCGCCTATCCCAATACCAAGGAAAGATACAAGGAAATTCTGTTCAGACGTGATGCTCTCAAAGATATAGCTTATAACTTAGAGATAATCAGTTATCAGGACAGCTTATTGATGGTAAGTAAGATGTCACCGGAAGAACAGGAAGCCTTGGCTAAAAAACTTCTGAAAGCTGCTAAAGAAAAAGAAAGAATCGCTGCCTCATCAGGTACGGCTGCGTCCACCGCTCAAAATTTTAACTTTAAAGGCGGTAGCAACGGCTTGCCAAGCTCTTCCTTCGGCGGACCTGTAAACAATTCAGGGTTTTCTTCCCGCCCTGCACCTTCCACTTTCTTTGCCTACAATGATAAATCCTTGAAAGACGGGAAGAAACAATTTGAAAAAACCTGGGGCAAAAGACCACTGGAGGATAATTGGCGATATGCATCTATGATACAAAATTTTGCCGGTTCGTCTGACAATCCTGAAGATGAGGGCATCGGTGCATTCTTTATTTCAAAGTCTGAGATAGCTAAGGTTCTGGAAGATGTGCCCAATGATCCGGCTACCGTAGCCAAAGCCGAATCCGCCATCCTCGACGCCATGAGCGCTCTGGGATCACTCTATCCCGACAAGATCGAACGCTACGACCTTGCCATAGAAATTTTAGAAAAAATGATTGCAAGGTATCCCAATAATGTACATGAACCACAAGCCTTATACCAGCTGTATTTTGCGTATATGCTGAAAGGAGACCCGGCAAAAGCAAACTCCTATGCTGACCTGCTGAAATCAAAATACAACGGCAACCCGTATTCTCTTTATTTTTCTGATCCGGAACACGTCAAAAACATGATGTCTAAGGAGCAGCAACTAAATCAATATTATCATACAACATACGAATCTCTGGAACATGGTGACTATGCAACTGCTTACGACATGTCCTTCAAAAGCGACAGCATATTTGGCAATAAAAACACCCTGAGGCCTAAGTTTGCCATGATTGCAGCTATGTCTTTGGGTAACCTGAAAGGAAAAGAGGCCTATATCGCCGCCTTGAAAGACCTGGTAGCCGTCCATCCAAATACAGAAGAAGAAAAGAGGGCAAAGGAAATGCTTCGACTACTCGGTTCGGGTGCCAATGAAGCTGAAAAACTCCTCTCTGATGCAGAAAAAATCTACAAAGCAACAGATAATGATCAGCATTTTGTAATGATTCTATTCAAACCAGAGGTAAAGAAAATAGAAGAAGCAAAGACCCAACTGGCAGATTACAACACAAGGTTTTTCAATAAGTCTGACCTACGTACCGCAAATATTACTTTGAGAGACGGGACTACCGACAGACAAGTACTATTGATTCGCTCTTTTGATAATAAGTTGAAAGCAATGGAGTATTATAATCAGGCTAAAAATAAAAAAGGTGATTTTATTTCTGCCCGTTTCCCCTTCGATATTTACGCAATCAGTAATGCCAACTACCGTGAACTGATCCGCCTCAAGTCTGCAACATTATATGATGCATGGTTTAACAAGTATTATAAGATGGAATGATCATTTAAACTATACTTGTTATTTCTTTGATCAGTTAAAGTTTTATTGTATTATTTTAGAAATATCATACTTTTTGTGATATTTTAGTTTATTATTTTGATTTTTCCTGGCTTTTTATTCGGTAAATGTACCTGTATGCAGTCAAGGACCTAAACGAATGGTTTCGTTATCGGGACAAATATCCTTCCATTGAATTATATCCCAACTCCGGTAATTTTACTAGGCAAATTCTCTCAGCCGGGTATAAAATAAGTGTTTTTGTCATTAACGGCAAATTACGAATCAGTCAAAACCCTGGATGATATCGTCATGGGCATTTAAATTGAAAAATTGAATAAACATTTGAACAGAAGGGCTTACTTTTGGCTTTGATTAATCATTAAACATGGAACAAAAAGTAAAATTGATCTGGGAGTACAGAGGGCCTGAGGCTCATCAGATTGCAGAACATTACGAACATCATCTAATCGAATTTATTCAGGAACACAAACTGACCAACCAAATAACCGGCGTAGAAAACATCAACGATGTTTATTCAGTAGCTTTTATGGTCGTCGAAGAAAGTGAAGTGGAAAAAGTACGAAGCATTCTGAGGCCGCGCCTCGCCATGCCGTATGAGAGTAAATAATTATGCTGCCTGATTTAAATGACAGGAAAAGGAAACTTTTCTTTCTCCGAATTGTAATCATCTTTAGAGTAAAATGTAATCATCTTCTTTAATAGGCTTTTATGAGTTTTTCGGATAGATTTAAAAATGTATTTGAGCCGGAATTGCTTGAACAAATTGAGGCAAAAGCCCGGATTGTCACGGCTAAGGAGGGAGATGTCATTTTAGAGGTCGGTCAACCTGTCAGATTTATTCCCATCCTTAATACCGGCATCATAAAAGTCGCCAGAGTGGATGAGTCCGGCAAGGAAATCCTTTTATATTATATCAATGCTAATGAAAGTTGCGTGATGACCTTTACTTGCTGTATGGAGCAACATCCGAGTGAAATACGGGCGACCGCCGAAAGTGATGTTGAGTTTGTAGCAATTCCGATTGGGGTGATGGACGAGTGGATGGCCAAATATTCCACGTGGAAGAGTTTTGTCATGCGCACCATCAAGGAAAGAATCAACAAACTCCTGCTTACCATTGACCTGCTTGCTTTTCAAAAACTCGATGAGAGACTGGTTCATTTTTTAAAAGAAAAATCAAGAATTACCGGGTCCACACTGATCAATCTCTCACATGAAGAAATAGCCGTCAAGATGGCTTCTTCGCGTGAAGTCATATCCAGACTCCTGAAAAAGCTGGAAAATGAAAAAAAAGTACTCCTCTACCGCAATCAAATTAAGATTCTAAGGGATTTGTGACCATTGTCACTTAATTCAACGATAATACTTCCCAACTTTGCATTAAATTATTTGGAAAACAGGAGGATGACCGATTATCCTGTTTATTTCAAAACATAAAATACAGATTGAGTCGTCTATTATTGAAATATAAATATACCATCTTAGGCATTTTCCTTGGAGCACTTGCCGGCTATGCTTATTATCATTATGTTGGCTGTTCCACCGGAACCTGTTTCATCACATCCAATCCATGGAACAGCACCGTATATGGTGCTTTATTGGGTGGATTGTTTTTTACCGGTTCCAAAAAAAATTCAAAAAATAACAATCAAAATGAAGAGATTTAAAACGATTATCGACGTCAGAACAAGAGAAGAATACGCTTCAGGAAGCGTCGTCCAAAGTATCAATATACCCCTGAATGAGATTCCCGACAAATTGGAAGATATTCGTCAGATGGAACAGCCGATTGTATTGTGTTGTGCCAGCGGGGGCAGAAGTGGACAAGCCACATCCTTTTTAAAAAATCAGGGAATATCCTGTGACAACGGTGGCAGCTGGATGGATGTCAATTATTTAGTAAATCAAAACATTTAATTTTATGATTCAATGGTTAAAAAACCTGTTGGGGATTGGGCCTGCAACCGATTTTAAAGCATTATATGCCTCCGGTGCACAGATCATCGATGTGCGCACTAAATCAGAATATCAGAGTGGTCACATCAAAGGTTCTATAAATATCCCATTGCAAAGTCTCTCTGTAAGTCTGTCCAAAATTAAGAAGGATAAACCCGTCATCACATGTTGTGCTTCAGGTATGAGAAGCGCTTCAGCAAAAAGTATTCTCAAATCCAATGGATACAATGAGGTATATAACGGAGGCGGCTGGACAAGTCTTCGCAATAAATTAACCTGATCATCCTTATCCGTACATGCCATTTGCCAGCACTTACTTAAAATATCTTCCGGGATATGCTACCTTAGCCCTAAGCTTTATCCTTGGAATTATCTTTCTGTTTGGCTGTAAAGATCAGACAGGAAAGTCAACAATTCCTCCAAACGATTATCTTACCTTGGGAGATAGTATTACCGATGCGGCTCAGTCTTATATGCTCCAACGGGTCAGCAATGCCATGCAAAAGGGCGGACCGGCTCATGCCGTAGATTATTGCAGTGAAAATGCCTTGGCTATCACCGATTCTCTTTCACAAAAATATGATGTGACCATTCGACGCTTGAGTGACAAAAACCGAAATCCATCAAATGCACTCACAGAAGATAAAGATAAAGCAGCTTGGCAAAGGTTAAAGTCTTTTGAATCGGATTTTATTGAACAGGATGCATCCGGAGTTGTTTATTATAAACCGATTAAGCTCACTATGCCGGCATGCCTGAAGTGTCATGGGGCAAAATCAGATATTGCAGCTGATGCATTGAAACTAATCGATGACAGGTATCCCAATGATCTGGCTACCGATTACAAGATGGGCGAATTAAGAGGGATGTGGAAAGTAACTTTTAACAAAAAATAATTGACGAATGACATTTAATGAAATTATTTCTCAGGATAAAGTCGTCCTGGTGGATTTTTTTGCAGAGTGGTGCGGCCCCTGTAAGATGATGAAACCTATCCTGGAAGAGTTGAAAAAGAAAGTTGGCGAAGACGTGACCATTATTAAAGTGGATGTGGACAAAAATCCAGGAGCTGCGGCAGCTTATCGGATTCAGGGAGTTCCGACGCTGATGGTCTTCAAAAATAAAGAGATAAAATGGCGACAATCAGGAGTGTCTTCTGCCGCACAATTGGAAAATATTATTAATCAATATAAATAATCTATGATACGATCATTGTTTATGCCCCTTTTGGTGGCCATCATTGCCCTGAGCAGTTGCAACACAAAGACCTCTCAAAGTGCGACTACGGACCTCAGTCCCACTGAATTCGCCGCAAAGCTAAAAGAGATGCCCGATGCTCCTTTGATTGACGTGCGTACACCGGGTGAGTTTTCAGGTGGTCATCTGGCTAATGCAAAGAACATTAACTGGGATGGCAGTAATTTTCAAAGCGAAATATCAGGCTTAGACAAGGCAAAACCGGTATTTGTTTACTGCCTTAGTGGGGCAAGAAGTGCAGCCGCTGCAAGGGAAATGCGCTCACAGGGCTTTAAAGAAGTATATGAAATGCAGGGTGGTATCCTCAAATGGCGCGCTGCCAACCTTCCCGAAACCACAGATGCAACAGCAACAGGAGAACAAGCAGCCTCATCGGCAATGACATTGGATCAGTTTAATAAATTAGTCAATACGGACAAGATCGTCCTGGTAGATTTCTATGCCGACTGGTGCCAGCCCTGCAAAAAAATGGAACCCTATCTTAAGGAAATTGCCAGTGAAATGTCGGCTACAGTTGAAGTCGTCCGTATCAATGCAGATGAAAACCCCGAATTGTGCCGGGAATTAAAAATTGATGCCCTTCCCTATCTTCACGTTTATAAAAAGAATGCTCTTTCATGGAGTAATATGGGACTGGTAAGCAAGGAGGAAATTGTAAAACACCTGATGTAAAACATCTCGTGGAATTTTTTCCGAAATTTAAATGTCGAACGAGTATATTTCTATAGGGTTGACCTTCTTCGTGAGGTCAACCTTTTTCATTTGAGCATAATTGTTCCAATAAAATATCGCCGGCAAGCCTTATCCGGTCTTATTGCCTGATTAATTGTATTTCTCCCGATATCCTGACTTCATTACCTACCATGACGCCACCATCCTTCAGAATGGTATTCCAGGCAAGTCCGAAATCTTTCCGGTTTATCTTTCCGATAAAACTGAATCCGGCTCTCAGTTTACCCAGACTATCTCTGTTAAATCCTCCGAATTCGACCTTAATCGTGATCGGGCGCGTGATATCTCTGATTGTCAGCATCCCGTCCAACGTTCCTTCATCTCCTGAAAATACTATGGATCCTCCTTCAAATAAAATATGGGGATAAGCGTTAACATCAAAAAAATCAGGGCTTTTTAAGTGTCCGTCTCGCTGGTGATCGTCAGTTTCTACACTGTCAACATCAGCCGAAAATACAACCTTACTCGTCGAGAAATCCTTATCATCCGTTTCTACCGTCAGGTCAAATCTCCTGAATCGACCGATAACATTCGATATCATCAAATACTTTACTTTAAACTGAACCTCTCCGTATGCCGGATCTAATATCCATCTGCTTTTTGACATTTCAAACCTTTTCTTTTAAATACAACAACAATCCGGCAAATGGGTTGCTACAAATTCATTTCTGTATTTTTACATGACTCGTTATAACGGGAAAAATCAGACCTTTTCTCCTTTAAAACACATTTTCAGGACCTTCACCTTCAGTTTGTCGTCCTGTGAAATGCCTCATACCATGCCTTCCATCCTTTCCTGCTCTTTATCACCGTTTCCACATATTCATCCCATGCACCCTGGTCCCGATTGTTGTCTTTTACAATCGTGCTCCTGATGGAAGTGGCAATATCATCAGGCTCCATTATTCCATTGCCGAAATAAATGGAATGCTGAATCCCTGTCTGCAAGACGGACAGTACCTCAGCTGTGGAAAGGGTGCTGCCGGGAGACTTTATCTTGGTGTTTTTATCGTCAGTTTGTCCATTTCTCAATTCCCTGAATATTGTTACTAAGTCTGAAAGGTATTGCAGTGGCATTTTGTATTTATCCAAACCCAGGTCTCTCTGTATCTGTTCCAAACGAAAATGAATGATGTCAATTTCTTCCTGCAATGTTGCCGGCATGGAGAGATGTACAACATTAAAACGCCGCCTCAGAGCTGCTGAGAGATCGTGAACTCCCTTGTCCCGGTCGTTGGCTGTGGCAATAACATTAAAGCCTTTGACAGCATATACTTCACGGTTTAACTCCGGAATTCCCATCATTTTTTCAGACAATACAGTAATCAGGATATCCTGAATCTCTGTAGGCATACGAGTCAGCTCTTCTATCCGGGTGATGTGTCCGCTTTCCATGGCACGCAGTATGGGGCTTTTGACGAGTGCTTTTTCTGAGGGGCCGTTTTGCAGGAGTTCAGCGTAGTTCCAGTGATATTTCAACTGATTTTCATCCATCCCTACCGTGCCCTGAACCATAGTGGTACTACTGCCTGAAATGGCAGCTGCGAGATGTTCTGAAAGCCACGACTTAGCCGTGCCCGGCAATCCCATCAACAGCAGTCCTCGGTCTGTGAGCAGGGTGGCAATACACAGTTCGAGTATGCGTCTGTTACCGAGATATTTTGGCTCAATCGTGATGTCGCCAAGGGGCCCGCCGGTCAGATAGTGTATCACAGCACGTGGGGAAAGCTTCCATCCAGGTGGTTTGTCATATTGATCGTCAGCGATGAGTGCCTTTAATTCATGCGCATAACGGGTTTCTGCTCCCGGTCGGATATTATTGTTATCTGTCATGAAAAGCCCGATCTATTTTATTTCTAAAAGTAATTAATTCCCCGGTAATCTCGAGGAAGTTTTTCACCTTAAGTTGCGAGATTTCTTTTTTCATTTTCGCAATGAGATTATGCAAGTCTTGTAAGCATCTGTTATTTAGGGCAAAGGGCAAAAACACAAGGACATCGTCCCATTGAATTTTTCCTTTTTTACGGGTCTTATCCGACATCACCCTTTCTATTAATGAGAGATAGCTTTCAGACGACTCTCTGTTCATTTCTATGATTGCACATTCTAAAACCTGATTTAAAAACAGTAGGACTTCACCCCCGGCTGATTCATCAATTAAATCAAGAATAATTTTGTTTTTCTCCTCAGTAGAAAGGGTATTGAAATAATAAATCCATGAACGTTCAATCCGAAAAGAAGTTTGTGCTGACCAAATCGCATGAACCCAGTATCGAAGTTCCTTCCACCTTTTAGCATAAAGGCAGTAATAGAGAATATCATTATAAAATGAAAGCAACTGACCACGATCATTGTATTGATTTTTTACTCCTTTTAACACTGCATTACCTTTGGCTGATAATGGATCGATGAAAGGAATCCATTCTCTAGGCATCTGCATGGCATCTTCTTCATTATATGGAAGTATATCGGTTAAAACCACTTTGCTTCCATTCCCGAAATATTCACTTGGGTCATCTAGTCTTAAAATCTGTTCACGGAAATCAACAATATCCTGGTTATCTGAGGATACAAACAGTAAGGCCCTGATTTCCCTGCGATTTAAGTCGGATGCTTCATCCATCAGACGGATAAGACAAGGACCGTCTTCTGCTGTCAAATGTTCCCTGAAAATATCGAGTAAAATCTTTCCGGACTGCGGTGACTCACTGTTCCATGATTGCAACAACAGGTCATTAGCCTCTGTTCTTCGCGCTGAACGAATCAATCGGAAAAATTGGTATTGGAATTTACCTGCTCTTTGTTTCCAGGTGTCAGGATTTATGGATTCCGTCCACCATGACCATTCGGGCTTCATGTCTGCCATCCATCGCCCTTTACGGCGGATAAGCTTTATAAGTGACGGATGATATTCAATCCAATCATCAGGATGGTCAAAAATTTCAAAGATGAGACCAGGATGGAGTAAACATTGGTGTTGTAAATGCAGTCTTATCAACAGAGGTGCGGCTGCCAGCACTTTTTCATAACCCATGGATGACAATATCTCTGAAAAATTTGGTCCAAACAGGTACTTTTCCTGCTCAGTCTCCGTGATTTCATAGGGGTAGTCCGTCCCTTCAATCGCATAGGTAACAAGGGTTGAATTGATCAGAAACTTATCTACCACAGAAAGGGCATCGAATGCAGTTGCTTCCATACCGGCTAAATTGGCCAGCGGGTACTCATTTTCGCCATACAACAGGGTACAATTCAGATCGGTCTCTAACAAAATAGCATGTTTGTGGGTGACGGGACACTATATCAGATAGACATGATATCTTTTTCTTTACCTTCAGCCAATTTGCCTGCCTGCGCCGTATATGAGTCCGTCAATTTTTGTATTTCTTCCTCTTTTTTCTTACCCATATCTTCCGGAAGGCCTTCTTTGATTAATTTTTTGATGCCTTCCATGCCGTCACGGCGTACATTACGGATGCTTACCTTGGCGTCCTCGGCAAGTTGTTTGGCTTGTTTAACCAGCCCCATCCTTCTTTCTTCGGTCAGTGGCGGAATAACGAGGCGGATGACCTCGCCGTCATTCTGAGGGGTAATACCGAGATTAGCCTCAAAGATGGCGTTTTCAATAGGTCGAAGCATAGACTTTTCCCATGGCTGTATGACAATGGTCTTGATATCGCTGATATTGACATTAGCTACCTGATTGAGGGGTGTCGGGCTGCCATAATATTCGATCATAATCTCTGAAACAAGAGATGGTGAAGCCTTACCCGTCCTGACCTTAGTCAATTCATGGCTTAGATGCTCTATGGCACCATCCATCAGACCCTTTATCTTATCAATTATCTTATTTGCTTCTTCTACATTCATTATCTCAACTTTTTATTGCCGTAAAAATATATCAACTATTTGAAAAAATAAAATTTCACGTCTAAATGGTGCTTAACTTGCCCGTTTGCCGCCTTTTTTATAGAAATTTCAACCTTATTGAACGATTCCTTAAACTTTCATCAATTTATAAAACAGCCGGACAGGAAATTAGTTCCGTCTTATCAAGCTGTTTTATTAAAGGTGGACTTTCATGGCTTCGATATATTCACCAAAAAACTCCCTACCCCGGCTCATAAAAAAAGCTGCATCATCCGTCGTACAAAACTGTGTCTCACCATTGGCAGACAGTTGTGATTCTATCTCCGGATGCCTGTTCAGATAGTCTTTCAGGCTGTTGGCTACGATGGCCCCCTGTGAGATCAGGCGTACACCGGCAGGAAGATGTCTTTCTATTTTGTCGGCTATCAGGGGATAGTGGGTACAGGCCAGCAGTATTGTGTCAATACCCGGATCCTGCCGGAATAATTGTTTGAGGTCTGACTCAATAAAAGCATCCATTTCTCTGCCGTGGTATTCTCCGTTTTCTATCAGAGGAACCCACATAGGGCAGGCGTGCTGCACTACCTTAATCTCCGGGGCAAAGTGTTCAATCTCAATCTCATACGAATGGCTACTGATGGTACCCATGGTTCCGAGAATGCCGATGACACCACTCTGAGAGAAAGTACCGATTATTTCTGCTGTCGGGCGGATGACGCCAAGAACTCTTTTTTCCGGATATCGGTCAACAAGATCTTTTTGTTGAATGGTGCGCAGTGCTTTGGCAGAGGCAGTATTACAGGCAAGGATAACTAAGGGACAGCCCTGTCGGAAAAACCATTCTACACACTCCAGAGTATATTTATATACAACGTCAAAAGAACGGTTACCATAGGGTGCGCGGGCATTGTCTCCGAGGTACAGATAATCATACTGGGGCAACAAGTCTTTAATGGCCCGGAATACGGTGAGTCCACCATATCCCGAGTCAAATATTCCTATTGCATTTTTAGTTTTTACCACCGGATGCCGGAGGAGTTGTCTTTGGAGAGGTTGATGCCGGAGTTGTAGTTTTTGCTGATTCCATCAATTTGTGCTTTACGTCAGCAGTGATGTCATACTTTTCTTCGGCAAAGAGAAGGATTCCTGTGCTTGAGTCAAACACATAGTCAAATCCCATACTTTTGGCTACTTCATTGATATATCCATTAATCCTGTCCAGGATAGGCTGATAGAGTGCCTGTCTTTTTTCGGCCACCTGCTTGTTCATGTCTTGTTCAAACTGGTTGATTTTGGCTTCTTCTTCCTTGAGCTTAGCTGATTCTTCTTCAAGTTGCTTTGGAGAGATTTCACCGGCATTTTGCTTCTTAGATATTTCCTGATACTTTGTCTGAAGCGCTGTCACCATCTGTTCGCCTTTTTTCTGTAATTGAGTCTGGAAGGCACTCAGATTAGAGTCGGCTTGTTTGATTTCAGGCAAGTCCTGCATCAGGGCAGAACTGTTGATATATGCTATTTTTTGAGCTACAGCCGAAGACGTCATCATAGCCGATAACATTAGGCAAATCAATAATATTCGGTTCATTTTTGTTTTTGTTGATTAAAAAGTGCGCAAACATACACATTTATCCCCAAATTACCAAATTCGGAACAATCGGGAACAATGCTCCTAAAAAAACTATTAAACACTATTATTCAATGAGTTACTTAATCTTTTTGGCGATATCAGCCGTCTTGTCTATTGCATCGCTGACAAACAATACACCTGCTGCGCTGCTCTTATCAAGTATAAGATCATAACCCCTTTCCTTCGCATAGTCATCTATAGCCTTATACACTTTGTCCTGTATGGGCTTGACCAACTCTTCCCTCTTGGCAAAGAGACTGCCATCCGCACCAAAGCGTGATTTTTGAAGGTCGCGGACTTCCTTTTCCTTATTGGTAATTTCATCTTCCCGCTTTTTTTTCATCTCATCATTCAGAAGGGGCAGTTCGGCCTGATATTTATTGTAAAGACCTTTTATCTTATCCATTTCTGCATTGATTTCGGCACGCCAGGTAGCACTCAATTCATCGAGCTGTTTCTGGGCCGCACTATATTCCGGCATATTCTCCAAAAGGCGGGCGATATCAACGATGGCTACACGCTGGGCTGTTGCTGCTCCCAAAGTAATCAAGGCAAACGTGATCGTCAGGAAAAAATTCTTAATCATTTTTTAATTGTGGTTTTGTTAAAAAATCGTTCAAAAATACGGTGTACCTTTCAATCAAAGGATGTTTTATTCAATATTTCAATAAAATTGAACGGCCGGCACACTTTTTTTCTTACAAACTACAATAATCCTGGAATAATTGCATTTAAAATCGGTTTAACTTCAATTTAACCAAAGTTTTAACTTTTAGATAATTTCAACCTCATCTTCAGCAATCAAACCCTGGTAAAATTGGCTTGTACTTCAGGAAAATATTGAACAGAAGGACGCATAATCTTTCTCATTATTAAGATTTGTAAAAATTTGACTTTGCCTTACTTCCGGCGATTCATTCAGTTTTCAATTTCTTTGACCGTATTGAAATTATACTGAGAAGAAGGTTTTTGGTAATATGTTAAATTAATGCCAACATCTTCAGATGTCAGAAAATATATTCAAAACAGTACAACTGGTTTGTATCTTCTTTTCTAAAATGAAAAATGACTTTATCTATTCCGGATCTTACTATTAAAAAAACATTGGCATCCTTATTAGTAACATTTACTTTCATAAGGGTATTAAGATGTTAAATTATTTTTCGGAATTCTTTTCTGAAATCCACCAGTGTTTGATTATTCAAGGAAGGTCCACCAGCCATTCCCGACCGAATGTCCGATATTTTGACTAATTTATCTATAAAATTATTAACTTTGGGATAATCTTTGCTCCATTTGCATTATATATTAAAATCAACCTTAGGAGCGATATGAATGTTTACAGTCAGATGAGTTCAGTACCTTATAACAGAAGTAGAAGAAATAAATCAACAGCCTTGTTGCTGACCTTTTTTTTTGGATGGATAGGCGCACACAAGTTTTACCTCGGCAGGATTGGTGTCGGTATTTTCTATGCATTAATAGCCTTTTCTTTTATACCTTTTTTCCTCAGCTTTATCGACTTCATCAGGATTGCTACCATGGACAAGGAGGATTTTGATGCCCGATACAATATCATCCCCTTTACCACTCCACCGGATAGCTACTCATACCGAAGCGGCCGATCTTACAAAAGATGGTGGAAAGAACATACCATTGAAGTCTATGAAGAAGAAAGACCATACAGAAAAAATAAACGAAGACCTGACAGAAGACCTTTCAATCCACCCGGAAAAAGCAGATCCTATAATCCTCAACTAAACGGGGACTTTCGCCAGGGTCAGAAATACTTTGAAGATTATATGTATCGCCAGGCCCTTGAATGTTACCAAAAAGCACTCTTATCTCTTCCCGACAATCCGGAGGTATTGTTCAAAATGGCCTGTTGTAATTCACTCCTCGAACAAAAGGAAGACCTCTTTTCCAATCTGGGCAAGGCCGTCGCTAATGGACTGAAAAATATCGAGAGAATTAAGACAGAAGACGCTCTTTCCTTTCTGCGAATCCAGAAAGAATATGACCGGATAGCTGCCTCAGGCTTCAAAGACTGGAGACTAAATAAGGAAGAACCGGAGGCTAAGGCTGCAGAAGAACCTGAACAGACAGCCGAGATCATCAAACCGGAAGAAAAAGAAGAAGTTATCAAGGAACCACTTACAACAGATCAGTTGCTCGCCGAGCTGAAAAAATTGGGAGAAAGGCGACAGAAAGGCGAAATTACTGATGCTGAATTTGCGCTCGAGAAACAAAAACTGTTTGCATAACGTTATAATTGTATAAACACAGTAAAATGTACGCCTCAGAGATAGTCAGTATTGATATTCCTGCCCTGGGTGTCCGGAGTACCGGCGAGGATGCGCTCAATATCATGGAGGAATACATGGTCAGACACCTGCCGATCATAGAAAACGGAGAGGTCGTCGGTCTGGTATCAGAGGAAATGATTCTCGACAATGATCCTGCTGCATGGGTTTCAACCTATCAGGGAAGTGACCGTCCGGCTATAGTTCATAATGAAGACCACATCCTTGAAGTCCTCGGAATGGTAGCAAAAACCAATAACTCATGCATCCCTGTCACCGATAATAAAAACAAATATCTCGGTGTGATTACCCTTCAGACCCTTATACTGAAGTTTGCCTCCGAATTTTCGCTGGATGAGCCCGGTGCCATCCTTGTCCTGGAAGTCAACAAGGTAGATTATTCACTGACAGAGATCAGCAGAATCATCGAATCAGAAAAAGGTGTCATCCTTGCATGTTTCGTCTCGAAACAACATCCGGATACCAACCAGTGCCTGATAACCCTGAAGGTTAATGTACAGGACATCCAGTTTATCAAGGCGACACTCGAACGCTTTAATTACAGCATCGTAGCAACCTTCACCGATGCCGAACTGATAGATACCCTGGCTGAGCGATATGACGCACTGATGCACTATCTGAATATGTAAAGGCCTCATAATTCCAAAATAAAGATGCTCACATCCCTGTTATATTTGAGCATGATCTCTGGATATCGACTATCCGCCAGACAATGGATACTATTCATTACATAAAGTCAACACATCTTCATTTTATACATAGTTGCTTTTTTGTAACCAAAGAAGCAATGGCGCTTTTAAGCGATTTGGATATAAAAAATACAAGTAACTTTTTCGGAAATGATTTTACATATACCCTTTTTATATCAGTAATTAGTTTTTTTCGCTCATCCGGCTAAATCTTATTCCCACAAAACTATAATTGCTTTCCTCTCAAAGAATATTCTCTTTCCATCATGGAAGAAATCAATTTCTCAATCAAAGGATGTGTTAATCATTTTCCGACTGTAGGTTCTTGTGATTGTTTTAGTGTATTATTGTTGGTTAACAACCGGCAGAAACGAAGGTTATGGAAAATAATAGTATAACTACATGGGATGAAATTATTTCCCTTTTCAGAAAAGCTCCTGAACAGGTACATCCGGGCGAACTGGCTAAGGTTCTTGACGAATTGCCGGAAGATGTTTTATTGCAATCATTCAGTGAATTGGACAGGGAAGTTCAGCCGGTTGTATTTACCTATTTAGATACTCAAGTGCAGGATGAAGTTATAGAAGGGATGAGCAATGAGGCCGCTGCCTACTTGCTGGACCACCTTGAGAGTGACGACAGGATGAACTTCTTTCATAACCTGATGCCTGCTCTCAGAGGTCGGTATCTCGGCTTACTCAATGAAAAAAACCGGACCGTCACTCAAGATCTATTAGGCTACCCGGCGGACAGTGTAGCCCGGATCATCAACACTGACTTTGCCACCATCACCGCTGATATGACAATCGAACAAGCCTTTGACAGACTTAGAAGATTGCACCGCGATACGGAAGCGATTAATACCATTTACATAGAGGATGATGCCGGACGCTTGGTGGACGATATGCCTTTGCGCCGACTTGTACTCAATGCCCCTCACAAAAAAATCGCCGACATAATGGACCACAATTATGAAGCACTCAACATCAAAGATACCAAAGAAACAGCCGTCAACAAGTTTAAGGAATATGACCGCATAACTTTGCCCGTCGTCAATGATGACAATATCATGCTGGGTATCATCACCGTGGATGATATCCTGGACGTCATGGAACAAAAAGATACGGCAGAGGTACAAAAATTTGGAGGTATGGAGGAGCTGGACTATCCTTATTTCAAAACACCTTTCTTCTCCCTTATCCAAAAGAGAGCAGGTTGGCTGATTGTGTTGTTCCTGGGTGAGATGTTTACTGCGACGGCAATGGCACATTTTGAGGAAGAAATAGCTTCAGCTGTGGTTCTGGCGCTGTTTATTCCGTTGGTGATATCCAGTGGAGGAAATAGCGGATCCCAGGCCGCGACACTGATAATTCGTGCCATGGCATTGAAAGAGATTACGATTCGTCATTGGTGGTATGTCATGCGCCGGGAGGTACTCAGCGGGCTCCTGTTGGGGGTAATACTGGGTGCAATCGGATTTTTCAGAATCTTGCTCTGGCAGAAAATGCATTGGTTTAATTACGGAGATCACTGGCTGTTACTCGCATTTACCATATTCTGTTCACTCATAGGAATCGTCATGTGGGGCACACTTAGCGGTTCGATGATCCCCATCTTTCTTAAGAAAATGAAGATTGATCCGGCGACCTCTTCTGCACCCTTTGTGGCAACAATGGTAGATGTCACCGGACTGATAATATATTTCAGTATTGCAGCCGTTATTTTAAAAGGGTCTTTACTATAAATATTCAGAACCAAAGATTTTGCTGAATTTAAGCAAAAAAATACGCTGTCCTATGTCTAAACGAGGCTTTTGATCATAAAAACAGGAATTGCACGGGTTAAATAAAGGCAAATACATAACTTAAGCCGTGAAAATTCGTTTGATATACAAACATTTCAATAATTTTACTTTTAACTGTTTAATTAATAAAACCAAAATACCATGGGAAAATTCGTAATTTCTAAAAGAAAAAACGGTGAATTTCAATTTGTTCTAAAAGCCGGAAACGGCCAGGTAATCCTTACGAGTGAAGGTTATAAAACCAAGGCTAACTGTGAAAACGGAATAGCTTCTGTCCAAAAAAATTCAAGTGACGACAATAAGTTTGAACGCAAAACTGCAGCCAACGGTAAGTTTTACTTCTCATTGAAAGCCACTAATGGTCAGGTTATCGGCAGCAGTCAGATGTATGAAAGTTCTGCCACTTGCGAAAAAGGTATTGCATCCATAAAGGCAAATGCTGCCGGAGCGTCTGTTTCAGATGAAAGTGCTTAAATTTTATATTTTGTATTTGTTTCTATGGGTAATACCTGTATTATAACGGGCGATAATTTTTTTTCGAACGATTGCCCTGTCCGTATCCTTTTGATGCCGTGATATTCAGTTGAATTTAATCAACTTGATAAAATACTGTTGCATCAAAAGGATTATTATTTCTGAATCATTACTTATCGGTTTATCTAACAGGATTTTCAAGGAAAACAGAAAGATATTAAACTTTTGCTTTTACCAAGATGAGCCCTTCTTTATTACTTCCCTATTAGAACAAACCTTAAATATTTACAAATAAATAATTTTTTTTGTGATTTTATGTAACGTTTTCAATAGAAAACGACTCTAATTACAATATACCACAAATATTGACAAAAAGTTATTCTGCTTTTTTAATAGGATGGTTATTCATTTTGAAATTATTAGAGCGAAATGCACTTCCTGATGATTACCATTATACGAGTAATAATTCAAACGAGAAATAAATAATTTAACCTAGAAACTATGAACAAGAGTATTATTATTCTGACATTATTGATTCCTTTTGCCTTTATCGGCCTTCAATCTTATGAAAATGGACCAACAGACAATGTCGGCAACCGTACAGGCAGCAATGGTCTTAAATCAGGCTGTTCGTCTTGTCATGGCAATAAAAACGCAGCTACCATTGTAAATATTGAATTCCTGGACCAGGGGAATGTCGTCCATTCCTATATTCCGGGTTCTACCTATGATGTTAAACTGACTGCTGTCAATACGCATGCCCGTCCTGCATTCGGCTTTCAAATAACAGGTGGAAGTGCCAACCCTTCTAATACTCTTTACGGCACTTTTGACAACTCGGAAGTTGCCAATACCTCCCTGAAATTGTCTAAACAATTAGTCGAACACTCCAACCCCTTAGATGGAGAAATTATCGGTGATACTTCTCATTTCTCACGTACATTTAAGTGGATAGCTCCGGTTAAAGGCTCAGGAGACTTAAGGTTTTACGCCGCAGTCAATGCCGTCAACCACAATGGGGATAATGACAATAATGACAACTGGAACCTGGGCACCTCAGAGATCATCACTGAAAATTCCGGATCAGCTGGCACTGCTTCTTCCGGTGAAAACCTGAATTTGTATATCTTCCCCAATCCTGCCAGTGATAAACTCCACATTCAATTACCGCAACCTGAATCGAAAGAATACACGATTCGGGTGATTAACATGAGGGGGCAAGAAGCCATTCGCTCAGTTGCACGGAATACTCGGTCTATCTATATATTAGACATACACACCCTGCTTGCAGGTTATTATATTATTATGGTTGAATCCAATCAACAAACCTATTCTTCCGGATTGATAAAAGTTTAAAAAATAAAATAGCAGAGATTCCGGTTTTAATAATAGGATAATTGAACAGGTGTTGTCTTATTTGATGCATTATTCAAAATAAAATTATCATTCGATGGTTTATAAGTTTTTTCCTTTGGTATTTTTCTCCATCTTGTTTCTTTCTTATGGATGTTATAATGACGACATCGAAACCTTGTCTGCTGTAAGCAGCTGTGATACTACAGATATGACTTTTGAAAAGGATATTATGCCAATTATCAGTACGTCTTGTGCTTTAAGTGGTTGCCACAATGCTCAGTCAGTCTTAACATTCTCGCTTACTAATTATGAAGAAGTCTTGCCGATTGTTCTTGATGGACGCCTTGTTAAAGCGATCAAACATCAACCCGGCATCTTTCCCATGCCTAAAAATACTGCGATGCTGGATGAATGTACCATCAATAAAATAGAATCATGGATCCGCGATGGGGCCGCTAATAATTAACATCAAAACTATTAAAGTATGAACATAAAGTCTGCATTCCTGATTACCGCTTTTTTTACTTTTGTACTATCATCTGTAAGTGCCCAATACCTTATGACCCGAGCCGGTCAGGTGAAATTTAACTCCGAAACTCCGCTGGAATCGATTGAAGCAGTGAATAATAGCGTCGCTGCAAGAATTTTTATTGCAGACGGTAAAGGACAATTTATCATACCCATTAAATCATTCCGATTTAAAAATGCACTGATGCAGGAGCATTTCAATGAAAACTACATGGAAAGTGATAAGTACACTCGGGCAACATACGACTTTACCATCGACAACTGGTCTGCGGTCAACCTTTCCAAGCCGGGTCAATACAAGGTCAATACCAGCGGTAAACTTAAAATCAAGAATACAACAAAATCCGTGGAAATACCCGGAACGATTACGGTTAAAGATGCCAAGACTTGTCTGGTGGAAGCACATTTTACCATTGCCCCTGCTGATTATGGCATTGAGATACCAAGCCTTGTTGCCGACAAAATAGCCAAATCCGTTACGGTAGTCGTTGATTCCAAATTGACTAAAAAATAATGATGAAACAAAGGTACTATTTCAGTTATTTCTCTTTAATTCTATGCTTTTTGTCTTTCACTTTGTCTGCCCAGGACACCTGGGAAGATGATCTGAAAAAGATGGATGAAGCGGCTGGCGTAACAACGGCTACCTTCAAGACAACCCGCATCGTCAATGGTCACAGCGTAGAACAGGTTAAAAAAGGCATCCTCGACTTCCGCATCAATCACCGCTTTGGCGACATCAGTGAAGGCTTTGACAACTTCTTCGGGCTGGACAATGCTGTCACGCGAATAGGTTTTGACTATGGTCTGACGGACTATCTGATGATCGGTGCCGGCAGGAGTACACTCAACAAGGAATTTGACGCTTTTGCCAAGGTAAAACTCCTCGGTCAGAAACGCCATAAGATGCCGGTTACACTGGATTATCTCGCCGGAATATCTATTCTTTCTGAAAAACTACCGGTATCTGATGTCAACTTCTTCCATCGCGTCAGCTACATTCATCAATTACTTGTAGCAAGGAAATTCAGCGAAAACCTGAGCATCCAGTTGATGCCGATGTATGTCCACTTCAACTTAACCAATCTCGCTTCTGAAACCAATGACCTCCTTGCCTTGGGTGTGGCAGCAAGATATAAATTCACCAAGAGGGCGGCCTTTATACTTGAATATTACTACATTCCTGAAAATATGCGACGTCAGGGTAATTTCAATCCACTTACTATAGGTGTGGATATTGAAACCGGCGGACACGTCTTCCAGCTTTTCGTCTCCACGACTTCCGGTGCGACAGAGAGATCCCTGTTTACCGCCACAACATCACGCCTGGAGAAGGGTCAGCTGCATTTCGGCTTCAATATATCTCGGGTCTTTGCTCTGGGAAAATAAATAATCTTACGACATCGCCTCACTGACTGCCAGATCAAAAAATTGTGACAGGGTCCAGCCGTGTGCCCTAGCCTGTTGCGGAATGATGCTGGCTTCTGAGAGACCCGGAACAGTATTGACTTCGATGAGGTGGAAGGTATCACCTATCAGGATATAATCCACTCTGGCAAAACCACTGCAATTAAGGGCTTCATATATTTTTGCCGTTTGGCTTTGAATCTGTGACTTGAGAGCTTCACTGATTTCTGCAGGAGTAACTTCTTTTGAAGCTCCTTCATATTTGGCCTCAAAGTCAAAAAATTCATTCTCCGGAATAATTTCTGTCACGGGCAGAACGACAATTTTACCGTCGATACGCATCACGCCATTGGCAAACTCACGACCTTCCATCATCGCTTCAATCATGATGTTGTCGTCAAACTGAAATGCATACTCTATCGCCGGAAGCAACTCTTCCTCCGTCTTCACCTTGCGTACTCCAAAACTGGATCCATGGGCATTTGGCTTGACGAAGACCGGTAAGCCCAACTGGCTGATTATGCTTTTTACATCCACACCAGCGGCTAAGTCTTTCCGTGTCATAAAAACCTCTGCCGCCATGGGCACGCCAAAATCCTTCAACGCCTTCTTGGTGAGGTATTTGTTCATCGTAAGCCCGGATACAAAGCCGTTACAACAGGTATAGGGAATACCGAGGATATCGAAGTATCCTTGAATAACGCCGTTTTCCATGGGTGCGCCGTGTATGGCACAGAATACTACATCCGGCTTCCAGGGCTGGCCGTCAAGAAGAAGGGAAAAGTCATTTTTATTAATATCCGTCCCTGTCAGGATATCCTTCCACTCACGTCCTCTGATGTCAATAAGCCTGGCATCATATTTATCGGCGGGTAAATATTTATGTGTCACCATGGCACTTTTTTCAGACACCACCCGTTCCTCTGTATCTCCACCAGACAGAACGGCTACTTTTATTCTTTCAGACATATAGAATGTTTATTTCAACCTGATATTATTATAAAATTGTACGAGGTATGCCGGTATTTTGCACATCAAATTTATAAACACAAAATGGCCTTTTTCTCACACATATTTACTTTCAATATTATGTGTAAATGTAGTAATTTACCGTGAATTAACATAACCTGCATTATTCACTGCAAGTCAACAAAACATGCAAAACTATTGTAAGTAAATGCCTTGTACGAAGCGCTGTTTTAGAGAATTTCAATCCACAATTCATTATATGTATTGAATTATTTTGTGAAAAATACCGACTCTATAGGATATGCCCGGAATTTTTTTATCTAATTTGTAAAAACAGTAGTTCCGGGAAAATTCAATGTGATTAGTTGAAGCAGGTCAGATGGTAGTGATCGACTTGGGTTAATCGATTTTTAAAGGAAATTTGTCGGCTTGACAAGTGTCGGCTTATTGCCCGAAAATCCGATACTGTAACTGCAGTATCGCGGTATTTATTACATTTGTCAAAAGAAAATGGAGTAAAATCCATGTGCAAACTTTATTATTTTCATTAAAAAATAAAAGCCATCTGGCAATGAGAGAATTGCCATAAATATTGGTTTAAAAGAAAGAATTGAATCATGTTGAAATGGTTACAACGAAATAAAAAAAACACCTCCTTCAAGTCAGCAGCAACCCGAAAGGCGGAAAACGAAAGCTACTTGTCCTCCCTTGGAATTCCATATAATACCGATCTGCCGGCGATTGAGGAGGAATCACAAGCCAGGATACGGACAGCGTCAGAGGTTGCTGGAAGGATTATTATTCTATCCTATCTGATATATAAATCTGAATCACCAAAGGATGGCAATCGTATCATTGAATTTTTGAAAGAATTTGGCTTATGGACCTTTGTCTCCGAAGAGGAAAAGAAATTGTTTAAAAAAGAAACTCTGAGTACTCAGGAATTTATCAACATTTCATGGCGTACAGAGGCTATTTGGATGTTGTTGTGGATAGCCGGCAAAATGGAAAAAATAGAGTTGCCCACCTATCAGCAGGAAATTACAGCCATAGTACCTTTGCTGCCGGAGTTTTTCAAAGATCCGAGGCCATATCTGGATGCAGCCACCATCCGGCCGGTCAGTCAGATATTGGATTATTCTGATTTGATTTATCGCATACACTGGGCGGTCAGGGACGCATTGCTCCACCGGCGACCGGAACCATGCAGGATGGAACGGAGTGTGGTGGCAGAGCGGCATTATGCAATCAATTGGGTGACATATTATGGCGAGGATTGGGATGATATTTCGACAGATACTTAGGACTTGATATTTAAGGTGGTCAGCCCCAAAGATTACAACTACAAATTGATATACTGTATTTTAAAGCAGTAATAGTTATGAAAACCATGCAAGTTTTATTACCTTAATCCGTTGAATCAGCCTGTTGAACAATAAGATAAGGGTGTTTTTTTTCTTAGGACGACTAAGCATATACCTACCGGAAAATCTATGGCACCTTTATTCGGCCGGATAATTGCTTACAATCAGAATTATGGCATGAATTAACTGCCTGGTCTATGCTGTTCTCTTTTCTTTATCCGTAATGGATTACTTTTCATTATCCTCCGGGTTAAACTTGTCTTTTTTCTCTTCATGAATTTTATCTCCCTGCTTCAATGTCCTTGAAATGGCACTGTAAGGTCCTGAAACTACGCGATCACCTTTTTTCAATCCGTCTTTGATATAAATATATTCATCATCCTGAATTCCAGTTTTTACGGGTACCATATTCACGCTGTCTCCGTGCTGAACAAACACCACTTCAATTAAATCGGCTTTTTTACCCTTTTTAATTTGTTCTTTAGGAAAGGCAGGGTTTTCTCTCGTGGTCACAGATTGTATCGGGATAGACAATACATTTCTCTGTGTATTGGTATTTATCTCAACCGACACAGACATTCCGGGTCTGAAAGGAAAGGGTTCTCCCTCTTTGATAAGTGATTTATAAGAATGATAATCCAGACGCACCTTGACGATAAAGTTGGTCACCTGGTCTGTATTAAGTGCAGTTGCTGCCGAGGAAGATGAGCTGCTCACTGTGGTCGAACTATTGGCTATCTCCGTGACGACTCCGGTAAACTTCTGACCATAAAATGCATCTATTTCGACTTTAGCCGAATCTCCTTTGTGCACCCGTACAATATCATTCTCCGATACTTCCACCTGAGCTTCTATAGCACTCAGATTGGCGATTGTCATCATTTCGGTGCCTGACATCTGAATGGTACCGACGACACGTTCTCCTTTTTCCACCTTTAAAGAACTGATGATACCGTCAACCGGAGCATAGATAAATGTTTTATTAAGGCTTGTTTTGAGTTCGTCTAAGCTGGCGCTGGCGCTTTGTGTTCCGAATTTGGATGAGGTAGCATTGCTTTGGGCTTGTTTCAGTGCTGCTGTCGCTGATTTTTCGGAAGCGATGAGTCCATCCAGATTGGCCTGGGATGCCTCCAGATCAGCCTTACTTATGACGCCATCCGTATAAAGTTGTTTATTTCTTTTATGGGTCTGTCTGGCATTTTCTAGCCTTGCATTAACTTCTTCCAGTTGGGCTTTAGCCACCTTAATTTGTGCTTCGCTGGCTGTTTCTTGAGCTTTGGAGCTTTTCACGGTAGCCTGGCCTCTTCGTACGGAAGGCTTGTAGCTGTCAGGGTTGATCTTTGCCAGGAGCTGACCTGCCTTCACGGTATCACCTTCTTTGACATAGAGGCCTATTATCTCGCCGGAGACATCAGAACTGATTTTAACCTCATTTTCCGGGAAGATTTTTCCTGAAGCAGACACCACTTCCCGGATGTCACGTGTATCTGCTACCTCCGTAGATACTGCTATGCCTTTGGGTCGATTTTTACCCTTGTATATGGAGTAGCCAATCAGGACGAGGACAAGAGCGCTGAGGCCTATCAACCACCATTTTCTTTTATTATTTTTCATATTGAAAATTTATTTTAATCACTTGAATGAAATTTGTTTGCCTGCATAATAATCCAGGACTTTCATCTTAAATGTATAATCATAACGAGCAATGACGAGATTTCGCTGTGCATTATCGAGTGTATTCTTTGAGGTGATAAGCTCAAATGAGTTGGCAGTTCCGATTTCATATCTTTTTTGAGCATCTGCGTATGCTCCCTTCTGGGCATCGAATGTTTTCTGGGCGGCCTGCATCTGCTGTCGGGCTGCTCTGGCATCAGTCAGAGAACGAAGGATGTCGCTCCTCAGCTGCTGGAGAGCCTGTGTATTCTGCAACTTGATGTTTTCTGTATTTAATTTTGCATTTTGAACTGCTGACCTAATCTGTAATCCATTGAATATCGGAATATTTATACCGACTCCGACACCGAAGCCAAGGTTTTGGTTGAGCTGGGAGAAATATGGGTTCTTCCCGGTGATAACCGATGGATTGAGAAATGAAAGGCTAACAGGTTGGCCATTCAACTGAGCGCCGGGAATTTGCTGACGTTCAAGTGTCGTACCATCAATACGCCTGCTTAGTGTAGAGTAACTTGTTCCTGCAGAAGCCTGCATCTGCAAAGAAGGCAATCCCTGAGCCTTAGCTATTTTTTCAGCAATTAGGGCACCCTGCAGCTTGTACGCAAAGGATTCAAACTGAGGTTGACTTTTAATGCTATTTAGGACAAGTGATTCGTAATCGATGGAGTCGGGGTTTTCCACAGGTACCGGAATTGCCGGCACTTCAATATCGATTTCTTTTGCAGGGTCAACATTCATTAACTGCTTCAGGTTAAGCAAGCCGATACGGATGTCGTTTTCTGCTTTGATGACCTGAGATTCGTTATTGGCTTGTTGGGCTACAATTTCCAGCCTGGAATTGCGGTTTTTGGAACCTGCAGCGATAAGTTTATCCGTAACATTTAGCTGCTCAGTGGTCTGTTCCAGGCTTTTTTGGGCAATTGTCAGGTTCTCTTTAGCCACGAGAACGATTAAATATGCCTGTGCCACTTCAAGGGAAATATCTCTGATCATCTGCTGTTTGTCTGCTTCTGAGGCATTCATATTGAGTCGGGATTGCTTTATACTGTTGTTGATCCTGTTGAAATTAAAGAGGGTTACTCCCGAACTCAGGTTGTAGGATTGATTTCCAAAATTCTGGCTGTTAAAACTGTTGGTTGTAGGGTCGATTTGCCTGCCGAAACTTTCGAAGTATGAAGTATTTCCGTTGAGATTGGGAAATCTGCCAGCTTTTGCTGTCCGGAGACTTATTTTATCCCTAATTACGATTATATCAGACTGTGCTATCTGAATATTATTTTTTACTGCTTCAGTAACACATCGCTCCAAAGACCAACTTTCTTGTCCTGAAAGACTTAACTGAAGAAAAAAACAGGTAAATACTATGAGAGACCACCTATACATACTTGGAATTTTGGAACAATAATAAAATAGTCTGAGGTGAGTTTCAAATATTTTCTATAAAATCACGTCAACAGGCGACGAGTAATCATTCTGTAGCCTATATTTTACAATATGCTCTTACAGATTTGCCTTAATGCCGCTTACAGGTAATGCCAAATTCTTTTATTTCAGGCTTAAAGATTCTGGTCATGTCAGAAGTTATTATTTTTTAGCCCGGATATTGACAACCATGCCTATTTTATCTGAAATAATTTTGTCTTTAACTGTGCCAATTAGTCCGCTTCGATATTTTATCCCGTAATCAATTCTGTTTATTTCAAAAGACGGTGTAGTGGCAGTCAGCAAGTTTCCATTGTTGGAGACAATTATGTAAGCATCACATTCGATAGGCAGGGTTTTATCTTTAATGGTCAGATCTCCCTTAATGTGGTGCCGCGTTTTATCACTTCCTCTGATGATAACGGACTTGGTAATGATAAATTTTGCATCCGGGTATTTATCCACATCAAAAAAATCAGGTGATGCAAGTTGCCGTTCCAGCTTTTCCTTACCATTGTCAGAACTCAGGTCTGTAGAGTGAATGGTCTTCATATCCACCATAAAACTGCCGCTGACAATTTTCCCTGATTTAATCTCAATACTTCCGCTGCTGATATCGACCGTCCCGACATGGGTAGAAGTGGGGTCACTTGCAGTCCAATTGACCGTACTGGGACTTTCGATCTTGAATACCCCTGAGACTGAATCAATGATTACTTCTTTGCCTGCATTGCTGTCAATAGGTGGAATAGTTTGTTCGACAATTATAGAATCTCTGGCAGGAGCTGCTGCCTTATCTGCTGTATTCTGCTTACAGCTCCAGAAACTAAAGCCAAGTGTCAATAAAATAAGAACCGTATGAGATCGCATCATCTCTGTGAATTTATTTTAAGAATAAAGTTAAAGAGAAAGTAAAGTTAAATTAATTTGTTCATTCCCCAAATGAGAGGTCTATATTTTTCAACGATTTTCGGTAGATTTAAGGGTCTTCAGTTTATCGGTATATTTCATAAATGTAATCACATCGGGGAAAATCCTGACGTTTCGCGGAAAGCTAGGAACATCCTCAACGTTACCGGCTGATATGATGTATAAGTTGGAATTACCTATCTGCTTTACCATATTCATAAGAGTATTGTAAAATTTAGGCAGAGGCGTATCCTCCGGCACAGGCGTCACAAATCCATCCGGCTTAAGGATGGTATATACGACAGAGAGGTCATCTACAGGACAATCTTTGCCCAATTCCGTACATCTGATCTGATTGGCACGCAATCCGCAATTGATTGCGGCCGTGCTGATATATTGCCGCTTACTGGCAAGTGGATATAAAACAAGGTGAAGTGCCCGGCAATTTTTGTTGTGGGGATATTTAGACGATTCGACAATAAATATTTTCTGAATCAGATTGAGAAAATACCCTATTTGTGATTGGGTAATCTTACCCATGAGTGCCAGTAAGTTCAATTTGGCAGATAGTGGTAATATGGTCTTTATAAAAGTTTCATACATACCATCGCGTTGAAATGATCCAAGGATATATTCTTCGATAAAGGGCGTATCAAACAGTATTATCGCCTGTGTGATGTGGTCAATTCCATCTTCCGGCGGTTTTTCTCTGATGATTTTATCGACCAATTGGCTAAGTTCGGCTTCCGACAGCGGAGTAAGCTTGCCTATTTTATATCCGTTATGAACCAAGAATGCAAGATTGGTCAAAAGTTTAACATCGGACTGACAATAGTATCTTTTATTGTCTTCTGTCCGTCCGGGGTGCAGTAAATTATACCTCTTCTCCCACATACGAATGGTATGTGACTTGATCGAGGTCAGTTGTGAAAGATCTTTTATCGAATACAGTCCCACAAAAAATAGTTCATTTTGAGGTGAAACATTGTGAGGCTCAAATTGTTTAGAAACAGGATTTCAACATCGCGCCCGTTAACAATTCTGAAAAATCTCTTTTTTAACTTAATCAATGAAATAATGAAAATAGGCATTGTGTGTTATCCTACCTACGGCGGTAGCGGGGTGTTAGCGACAGAGCTCGGCATCGGCCTTTCCGATAAAGGTTATGAGGTACACTTTATTACCTACCAAAAACCGGTCAGGTTAAATGCCTTTCATCAAAACATATATTTCCACGAAGTCGAATCCGTGGACTATCCGCTTTTTGAATATGCGCCCTACGAGTCTGCCCTTGCTTCCAAAATGGTCGATGTCGTCAAATATGAGAAACTCGACATCCTCCACGTCCACTATGCAATCCCTCATGCTACTGTTGCTTTTCTCGCAAAAAAAATATTAGCACGTGAAGGAATACATATTCCCGTAATCACTACCTTACATGGAACAGATATTACCTTAGTAGGTATAAATAAAACTTTTACGCCCATTATAGAATTCAGTATCGATGCAAGTGATGGTGTAACGGCGGTCTCCAATGACCTGAGCCGACAGACAAAGGAGAATTTTAATATCAAACACGATATTCGCGTCATCCACAATTTTATCAACCTCAACCGATTTAAAAAAAGTAATAAAGACCATTTTAAAAAAGCCATTGCACCCAATGGTGAGAAAATCATTGTTCACACTTCCAACTTCCGTCCCGTCAAAAGAGTGGGTGATGTCATTGACGTCTTCAGAAGAATTACCAATGTCCTTCCTGCCAAGCTACTCCTCATCGGAGATGGACCTATGCGAAGTGAACTGGAAGAAAGAGCCAGAAAATGCCCTCAATTTGAAAATATCCGGTTTTTGGGAAAACAAGATGCTGTAGAAGAGATTCTGGCAATCAGTGACCTCTTTCTCATGCCTTCCGAAAAAGAAAGTTTCGGGCTGGCTGCCTTAGAAGCCATGGCTTGCGAAGTGCCGGTAATCAGCTCCAATGCCGGTGGAATTCCGGAGGTAAATATTCACGGCATAACAGGTTATCTGAGCAATATTGGTGATGTGGACGACATGGCAAAAAACGCCCTATACCTGCTGGAAAATCCGGAAATACTGCAGCAGTTCAGGCAAAATGCCTTCCGGCAAGCTCAAAAATTTGATATCAATAACATCCTGCCACTATACATCAACTATTATGAAGAAATGATAACAGGGGTAAAAGCCAAAACATTAGTCTGATTATAAAACAGTATTCACCTAAGTCGGGTGGCACTATCGGACAAACCTGATTGGAATTTCAATCACTGACCTGACATCCTTACCCTGATATTTGGGGGCAATCCATTGGGGCATATTTATAAAGGTTTCTGTAAGTGCCTTTTCCATTTCAGGTCCAACGGGTTTTAAAAAAGTAACGAGCTCCACCCTTCCCTGAGCATCAAGGTTAAGCCTGATCAATATATCACCTGCCTGTTTTTTGTAGTATTCATCTATATTCAGGTGCCTGACTAAGTAATCCGTAAGGGCCTGCCGCCCCCCCGGATATGAAGGTACATACTGACTGCCTTCATTTTTTCCCTTGACGACCCTCCATTGTCCTTCGGGATTGATATAAATTTCTCTTGTCAGGTAATTACTGCCGGAGACTTCCTTTTTTTGAGATACGACTGGCTGAAGGCGATTAAAGTCCAACAGGGAGATTAAGCCTATTACCAATGCCGTGGCCGGCACCATAGCCGCAAAGCTCCACTTTTTCCAGGCAGCTGATGCAGGCTGTACCATTTTTAAAAACCTTTTTTTCAAATCAGAATTCGCTAAGTGATGGACCATTGACAGGGCACTGCCCATTCTCTGCGACAATAAAAGCACACCATAATCTTTAACAGGCATAAACTTAAGAACATGGGCATCCGCCTGGTACTCGTGTAATAAAGTCAATTCTTTTTTATATAAAAGTACAATGGGGAAAAACCAGGTAAAAAGCAGTAAAAACTCTGTCAACAACAAGTCAACGGTATGCCATTGCCGGGCATGCACTGCCTCGTGCTTGATAATAATCCGGGTAGAACTATCGTGTAGATCTGTATCCTGATTTAAAAATATACGGTTAAAAAAAGTAAATGGCGTATTGAAAAAAGGAGACTGGAATACATACATTCCCCCGATAAGGGTAGAAGAATTGCCCCGAACTACATATACCATCTCAAGGAGCTTGTATAGCAGCAATCCGGCAAAACAAGTACTGACGATGTAGTAAATCGCGACAATTGTACCGGAATGAAAGTCAAACAATGAGGTAGTGACTGGCAAAGAAAGGGTGTGTAAGCGATCAGCTATAACCTTATAGCTCTCTGTATCAATAAATGAAAAAAGAGAAAGATCATCATTAAATATCCCTGTTCCGATAGCTTTTTGAAAACCGAATATGATTCCAATCAACAGAGATGACAACAGATATAATCGCTGGAGACCGTAAAAAGAAGTCCTTCTGAGCCCCGGCCAATAGGGTATCAAAAGTACTATCCATGTGAGTATGGCGACAATTGATCCTGTTAAGATAGTCATCCTTACTTATTTTTATCCAGGATATTCATGAGATCGGCAAATTCTTTCAGGTCTATATCTTGTTGTTTTGCAATAAAAGAAACAAGTCCTGAGTAAGACCCGTCAAAATAGTCATTGACGAGCTTATTGATTGATCGGCCTGAATATTCTTCCTTAGATATCAGCGGAAAATACTCAAAGGTCCGGCCATTGGCCTGATGATCTACAAATCCCTTTTTCTCCAATATTCTCACTATAGTCGAGACAGAGGAATGCGGTGGCCGAGGCTCCGGCATCAATTCAATAATGTCAGTAACAGAACTCTTTCCTCTATCCCAGATATACTGCATGATTTCCTCTTCAGCTTTGGTCAATTGTTTCATTCTTTTAAATGCTGTATATAAATTGATAACGTAAAAATACGGTAAAAAATTCTTTATTATAACTTAATTTTTAGTTAAAACATTATGCATGGAAACTTCTTTAATTTCATATAGTTCATAAACACAAGAAAAACAATGTGAAAGTTGAATAATTCAAGAAAGGTAGTTATATTTATACACTATTTACGATCTGGAAAACTGCCTATCATTTTCTGAATAGGTAAAGACTTAAAAGTGTATGTTTAAACGACCGGATGGAAATTTGACAAATCTATGTGAATCTTGTCTTACCTGTAAGGTTCGGCAATTTTCGATATTGAAGCCATGCGGAGATGCAACTCTGAATGCGATTAGCAGGCACAAAACCAAGGTCTTTTTTAAAAAAGGAGAATTTATCTTTCAGGTAGGGGATCCTTTTCTATGTGTTCACTTTATTAAGTCAGGGGTCGTTAAGCTGGAGCGAATTTCATCTTCAGGCAGACCGTTTATTGTCAAGATAGGAGGTAGAGGCGGCATCATAGGGCATCGTGAACGAACCAATCAATATATTCGCAACTATTCGGCAACAGCCCTTTCCGACGTCGTTACCTGCTTCATTCCGGCTGAGTCACTTAATGAAATCATACTGAATTCTTCCGATTTGGAGAGTCAGATTATGGAAGAACATCTGAGGGATCTGACCATGCTGGAACAAAAATCAGTCGATCTGGCTTACAAAAATGTGCGTGAAAAAATAGCTGACGCTATTCTCTTAATCGCAGATATATACAATTATCCAAAGACCCGCAAAAGTTTTACCATCGATTTTTCCAGGCAAGATATCGCCAACTTAACCGGTACTACAAAGGAACAGGTTTCTGCTACTTTAAAGGAATTTGCTCGTGAAGGCATCCTGAAATATTCGGGCAAGTGGTTTTATTTTATTGATCTGGTTGCACTGGGCAGGATGACTGAAGATGCATAAAACAGAACACGCTTCGACCTATTACAAAATAACACCCTGAAAAGTACAAAAACGTACTTTTTGGATATTTAGTTTCTACATTCTTTTCTTTTCCTTCTATCTCAAATTAGATTTGTCAGCAGGATATTATTAATTAACCAAAATTAGAACGAGATGGATACAAAACCTAAGAAAAGCCCGGAGAGAGTTCCATTTTACCGCATGATTATGGATGATTTCATGCTATTGTTATTTTTGGGAACCACCATTTACGTCATATTTTACCTTTTGTGGGGAGTGATGGAGCTGTCCAATTTGCCGGCGATTCCGGATGAAATAAAAAAATCACTGCTCAAATAATTATTCAAACCTTTAAAATCATAAAGTTATGAGTTTGCTTAGTCCTGCCGAAGGTTGGTATTATAAAAAAGTGTCCAAAGATGAAAAAATGTGGATGATTATTGCTTTGATCCTCTGCATCATGCTTTTTGTCTGGATGGTCATGTGGCACGTTTACGGAAAACAAAATCCCTCAAGCACCACATATAAGACAAGTACTGTTGAGTTTGCTGAACTCACGGAAGCTTTTATTAAAAAAAATATGGTGGGAGTGGACAATGGTATTCCTGTGGTCCGACCCAATCCCAACAGTGACGTTTTTGTAATGGGTGAGATGTGGCGCTGGAGTCCGGTGTTAATCATGGAAGTCAACCAATCCTACAAATTGCACATATCTTCTAAGGATGTCGTTCACGGATTATCCATACAGCCTGTCAATATGAATTTTCAGGTATATCCGTCCTATGATTATCTTCTAGAATTCAAACCCACAGAACCGGGAGAGTATAAGGTTATATGCAATGAATTTTGCGGTATAGGGCATGCCGGAATGATCGGCAAAATAGTCGTCATTGAAAAGGATGAAGATCTTAAAAAATATGGATATGAAAATTTCAAAAAAGCACCTGTTCCCATTATAGCTGAAGAAGGTAGGGAGTACTCTGAAGCAGAAAAAGTTATCATGGGAGAGCAAATATATACCCTCAAGGGATGTGGCGCATGTCATAAGACTGACGGTACTTCGCCTATTGGTCCGACCTGGAAGGGTCTGTATGGTAAGGAAGAAAAGGTCAAAGTTGATGGCAAGCCGGCGACTGTGCTCGTCGATGAAGAATACATCAGAGAGTCCATACTGGAACCGTCAAAAAAAATTACCGTAGGGTTTGAAAAAACTATAATGCCGAAAATGCCTATGAAAGACGATGAGATTGAATACATCACGGCTTTTATCAAATCTTTAAACAAATAAAGTATAACTATTATGTCAAATATTATACATGGAGATATAGAATACACAGAATCTCCACAGGAGCAAACCGGATTTCTTCACAGAGTGTGTGATATTACCGGTTTTAAGGTAGATTTAAGTTCGGAAAAATTGATCCGAGCCAATGCCGTAGCGGCGGTGGTGTCACTTTTACTTGCTGTAACAGCGGCTATTTTATTGGTATTCACCAGATATCAGCCCATACATTTACTGAGTGCAGAATGGTACTACCGTCTGGTTACTTTTCATGGCTTGAATGCACTCATTTTTTGGATAATTTTCTTTGAAATTGCCGGATTATACTTCGGCTCTACGGTAATCTTGAATACGCGCTTTTGCGCTCCACGCTTGGGATGGATAAGTTTTGGGTTGATGGTTCTGGGGTTGATTATTTCCAACTACATCATATTAATCGGTCAGGCGGATGTCATGCTGACGTCTTACACTCCCTTAAAGGCACATCCTCTCTATTATCTGGGCATCATACTATTTGCTGTCGGTGCTTTACTTGGTGTTGTTCTCTTCTTTGGAAACCTCATGATAGCCCGAAGAGAAAATACCTATGGTGATTCCTTGCCATTATTTACTTATGGTCTTATGACAGCCGCTATAATTGCCGTCATCACGCTTGCCAGCGGAGCATTGATTTATATTCCTACGTTTTTATGGTCGCTGGGCTTGATAGACAATATTGATCCGGCTATGTACAAGCTGATATGGTGGGGATTGGGGCATTCTTCCCAGCAGATAAACGTAGCAGCGATGGTTTCTATCTGGTATATGGTTTCATTTTTGTCAGTCGGCGGGACATCCATAAATGAAAAAGTTTCAAGGACTGCGTTTGTATTGTACATTTTATTTATTTGTCTTGCTTCTGCACACCACTTGCTTACCGATCCGGGTGTAAGCAGTGCGTGGAAGGTATGGAATACGAGCTATGCCATGTATCTGGCCGTACTGGCATCCATGATTCACGCTTTTGCCGTACCTTCATCCTACGAATCCGCTCAGCGCCGTTGGGGTTATAATAAGGGACTGTTTGAATGGCTGTCAAAGGCTCCCTGGAGCAACCCGGCCTTCTCCTCCACCATTCTTGCCATCATTGGATTTGGATTTATAGGAGGAACGACAGGAGTCATATTCGGCATGGAGCAGACCAATATCATAGTTCACAATACCATAGCCATACCCGGGCATTTTAAAGGGACTGTTGTCATAGGTACGACACTCACCTTTATGGGGATAACATATTATCTTATACCACTTATATTCAGAAGAAAAATTATAGGTATGGGCTGGGCGAGGTGGCAGCCATGGCTTTTCTTTATAGGTCTTGCCCTTCTCTCTATATCCATGATCGTTCTTGGGCAATTAGGTGTACCACGTCGCCACTGGGATTCTACTTTCTCAGGCGGCCCATTTACCTATAATTTTAATCCGGCAGTAGATTTCTTCTGGACACTTATGATGCTTGGCGGAAGTATTGCATTTATATCTGTTATAATCTGGATCGTAATAGTTGTCGTGTCTGTATTGTGGGGACCTAAGATGACCGGACCAAAGGATATGCAATTGACTATTTCTCCACTGGCTCCGCCTGCCAAATCACACAAGGGTTTTGAAGCACCCGGTACGCTGGTTTTGACATTCGTCTTTTTACTTGTCTTCCTGGCCTTATTCTTCCTTAACTGGAAATGGCTCGCTGCTACCTGGTATGTAAAGTAAAATTGAAGTCCTTGTTTTGGAGGAATAGTTCATTACAGGTATTAACGAATGATTAGATTGCTATATATATTTGGGGGAGTTATCATGTGGCTGGGCCTAACCGGCTTTAAATTTCCCGAAGAGAAAAATTTTCTTGGAAAGAAGGTGCCGGATATATCCATGTTTGATGCATCCGGACACCCTATCCAATTATATTCTTTGCTTCGGAACAAGCCTCTTTTAATCATTCCCATTTATACCAAATGTCCTTCTTATTGCGGACTGGTCATAAACGGCACCCGTAACGCCATCAGTCGTCTTGGTGGTCTGGGCGAAGACTATAATGTCATCAGCTTTTCTTTTGATACGACGGATACCACTACGGACCTTTACAACTATCAAAAAAGATGGGAAATGGATAATGACCACTGGAAGACCATTTCGGCCGACAAGAAAAATATTGATTTGTTGCTTACCACTATCGGTTTTGAATATGAGAAAGATACTGTTTTTCGCCAGTTTAATCACCCTGCAATGATAGTGGTATTGACTCCGGAGGGCCGTATTTCAAGGTATGTATTTGGTATCAATCCTTCTAAAAGAGACATCAAACTTGCCGTAATCGGAGCACAGGCTGAAAAATCCGCTCCAGGCTTATTTGCGGGAATTTATTTAAGATGCTTTGGCTATGATCCTTTGTTAAAAATGTACAAAGTTGATTGGCGGTTTATTATCTCAACTTCAGCCGGCTTTTTTATGATTTTTATCATGACCACCATTTTTATTAAAACATTTATTCTTACCAAGACAGCTCATGACCAGGATTAATATTCCTTCTGCATCCCCAAACAATCAAAACAAAGGTCACCAGCTTTACCAAAAACTGGCATCGTGGCCCGGCAGGGTATTTTCTACAGAACACAACCCTTTGTATCATCTTGGCGGTATCGCTGTCATAATGTTTACCATTGCCTGCATTTCCGGAATATACATCTTTATTTTTTACAACATAAATCCTCACCAGGCATGGAGGTCCGTTGAAAACATATCTTCCGGATATTTCAACGGATGGATGCGTAATATTCACAGGTATTCTTCCGACCTCTTGATTGTCTTTACTCTGCTCCACCTCGCACATACACTGTTTACTTCCAAGTTTAAGAGATTACTCTCCTGGATCAGTGGTGTATTTTCTTTTTTGGTTGTCCTTGCTATCGGTGTTACCGGGTTTATTTTGGTATGGGACCAAAAAGCTAAACTAACCGGTTATCTTATCGCCAAACTATTCTCCGGATTGCCCATCTTTGATCCTTCTATCATGGGGGCCTTTTTAATGAATGACCTTAGCGTAGTAGGTGGTTTCTTTAAGGTGGCTTTGTTTGGGCATATTGCGCTTTCCCTGATTACGGTGATTATTATCTGGATCCATGTGTTGCGTATATCCAATCCTAAGATTTTTCCACCACTAAAGCTTATCCTTTATTGTACAATAGCTCTGGGAATTATTGCTATCCTCTTTCCTGTAAAAAGTGATCCCCCGGCACAGATTACCAATTTGCCGTTAGATACAACCTTTGACTGGTTTTACTACTTTGGATTCTATTTAATGAAAGTGTTCAGCGTTGGTCAAAACTGGGCTATAATGATAGGTTCGGGGATTATATTGTGTATTGTTCCCTTTGTACTGCGAAAGAAAGATCGCCCTCCGGTTCATATTGATTTGGATATTTGTAACGCTTGCAACCTGTGCTCTTATGATTGCCCTTATGGTGCTATTGATATGTTGATATACAATGGTGAGAGAAAAGCTATACTTTCTCCGGACAAATGTGTTGGTTGTACTATTTGTATTGGATCATGTACGGATCACGCCATCACCCACCCGGATTTTCCTGAATATAATCTGGCTCAAACACCCAAAAAAATGATAACGGTCTTTGCGTGCAGTTCCTTTCCTCAGGTCACTCACCCAAAAGAACTAGAGGTCGCAGAATATACAGTTCCTTGCCTTGGGAGCGTTATGGCAAAAGACGTTCAAAAGATACTGGATAATAACAGTGAAAAAGTAGCTTTCCTCGGATGTGAAGACTGCTACTATCGTCAGGGTAAAACCTGGGCTATAGACCGTCTAAGGCACAAACGTCCACCAATATTTTCAAAAAGGTATGATGACTCTGTCTTACGTCTTTTTACGCTCAACTCCTACTCTCCGGACAAATTACTGGAGTTTTCACGAGAAGAGAACAGCAATGAAAATAATCAGATTATGGACCATAAGCATACTCGGCCATTCCTTGCAACCGTTATGCTGACAGCATTTTTCGCTTTATTCATTCCTTTTACCAATACAAAGGTGCAGTTTTTCAACCCAGAAAATAAAGTGCTTGTAGTTAATTTGAAATACATATCCAGCCCCATTGCCTGGGATGACAATTCTTCTACAATGAAGCATATGCAATCCGCCACCCCGACAGTAAAGAAGAGGAGCTCTGTCCTTTTGCAAATATTTGATTCCAAAAGTAGGAAGCTGCTGTTTGAAAAAAAATACGTGCCACGAGGTTTGCGACACGATATTGCAATGTTTATTTATACCGAACAAGTTATTCAAGCAAATAAGGTAGATGTAAGGCTTACAGAAACTGAGGCAGAAAATAAAACGCTGGAACTGAAAGGAATCTCTCTGAAATCAGGCGACGGCACTTTCGTTATCTTAAAAGAAGGCAAGCTGCATATATCAGAGAACCGGAAATAATTTGATTATTTATCAAATTTTATTGAGTTTCTTTTATTCAGGCAAATATTGTATGGGTCATTTAAACCTATCAGAGGGGCATTTCGCTTCCCTCTTTTATATACTTGTAATTTATAATAATTGATAGTCCGGTATAAGAAAATCCGCTTTCTGCGATTATATTAAAGCCTTGTTATAATTACAAAGAATGCCAATTTAAAATTATTAAAATTTGCTCAATCTATCATTCAATTACGATAGATAATAAATTGTCATCATTATTATTATAAACAGAGCAAGTTTGTATCAATGATGTTATTAATATATCCGTCAGGCTAAATCTTCAGCCCTCCAGTGTCGGTAAATAACCATCAATAATAAAGGAATCATGTAATCTCCAAAACGCTCCACTGTTTCAAAGATTGAATAGGGACCAAAAGTAAATGGGTAAATTGATTCGGTCAGAATTTTGTAGAACAAAACAAACCACATCAACCCCTTAATTCTGGGCCAGAACAAAACCAGAAAACTAAGACACACTTCAAATACGGCAAGAGTTGTCATGCCGGCGTAAGTTGTTGGATAGCCTATTAAATCAAGATTTTGAATCAACACTTTATAATCTGCATTTTGGGTAAGCATATTTGCTACACCACCATGTCCGAGAAGCAACATAAATAAGCTTATCCTCAGGATCCATTCCAATTTGCCAATTCGCTGGTTTAGCATGTGTTCTGACAGGTTTTTTCTCCAGATATAGGTCAGGAAATAAAGCATTGCTATGGGCGGCCCATAATTACCGGCTCTTTCGATAAAACCTTCCATCCCCATGCCCAGAAATGGCCTGAGAAGTGCAACAAATATCGCCCAGAAAATAATCCAATAAATTAAATATTTATTGTCACTGTAGAGTATTAAAATTCCGCATAAAATATCCTTGGCACCAACCAAAAACATTAAAGGCCAAGCAACATGGTCAGGTATGCCAAACAAGTGGAAAAAAGGTAGCCATCCCGGTTTAAAGACAATTCCCCACATACCATGGCCTATAAAGCATAAGGCTATGGCAATGCGAAGATAGCGCTTAATCTTTGCCAATACCTCGTTTGATGATACTTCGCTAAGCAACACCCATAGGTTTTGTGGTTGTCAATTTTTTGATTTTATAAGGACACTGTCTATTACTTCCATTACTTTATCGTCGGCATACCTTACAGCAAATTCCTGATGGCCGTCTTTACTATATCGATACATCCAGCCATTCTTTTTATCATCCTTAAATGAATAGACATATCGCAGTTCTCCTGTTTCATAAAATATTGAATCATTTCCTTCCTGCTTTCCCTTGTCAAAATACTGGACTTCTCTTATCTTTCCATTGGGATGGTAGCCTATTGTTTTGCCATCCTGAAGGTCATTTTTAAAATACCTGATTGTGTACACTTTATCACTTCCTGCATAATAATCAGTTACTGTCTTTATCCCATTGTCTAAAAACCTTACTTTGCGTGTGACCTTACCATCCTTGTTCTTAAAATCTTGCTCCTTACTCAAAAAAGGCGACTTCCCGACAGCTGTGGATTGAATTCCTTCCGTTGTAGGCGCTTCGTTAGCGCAGGCAAGGATCATAAGAGGTAAAAAAATTACTACAAGTATTCTGTTCATATTCCTTGATTAAAAAAAAATACCCCTTTTTATCGGGGTATTTAAACTTTTACATTTAATTATTTTTTCCAGGGAAGATTATTGACTTTACGTCCGATACCTGTTCCAAGATTTGTGGCAGCTTCACTATCCATACGAAAGTGAACGCCCAGAGGGACTCTTGACCATGCGTTTTCGGATGTCATGGCAAAGAAGCTGGAATATGATCGTGGTTGACCGGCAAAGTCTGTCCTGAATTCATGTGAATGGTCTGTCGTTGAATAACTGTAACCAAAGATACTACCTAGAATTTCAGCTGCGGCTGAACCCATTGAACCGTGACCTGAAGGATATGTCGGGAAAGGTGGAGTAAGTCCTCTTTCGCCGGTAATTGAATTATACAGGTGTGGCTGCCAGTTGGGATCTATAACTCTTTGAATATATGTCACCGGTCTCTCTACATCATAATAGAACTTAGAGTACCAGGCAGCGACAGACGCATCATTCATGGCCATACCCATTTTAGCTATAGTAACAACTGCTGTCTGCAAGTTGGAGTTCTCTCTTTCAAAAACCTGCATGGCAATATTCACCCAACGGCAAGCCGGGCTGAAAGTTACGTTGACAAAGTCGTCATGCCAAAATTCTGCAACCCATTCTTTTTCAAATGAAATAGTAGGAGTATTCTGAGAATACACTTCTAATGCTTCTGCATATAATTCAGAGTTGGTAGCTTCAGAGAATGGCAGTGGTGGCGGACAGAGTCTCTCTGCATCAGATTTAAGTGCGAAAGTTCTTGCCTGTCCCCATACTCCGCCTACCGGAAGAGAAAAATCTGGTGGAGTCGGTCTCCAGTCGCCATCTTTCTTAAAGTGAGCCTGCCAATCCCAACCTTCAGTATTGTGAAGATAATGTTCATGACCTATTTTATCTGTCTTTGCCCAATTCCAGACAATCTCGGCGACTTGCCTGCCTCTCGCTATAGATCGGACGTTAACTTCCTGATTTGTTTTATTTTCAAGCAATTTAAGGTTGGTATTATAAATATCATTTACCTTATCCAGCTGTTGTTGGGTCGCCTGAGAAAAAAATAATGGAATCAGATAATGATATGTTTCATTAATGACAAGCGGCCAGTTATATTCCAAATTGGGATCTGCAGCCGGAACCTCAAAGCCCGGCCATTGTCCGCTAAATGACTTGTATTCAGGCATACCGGAAACGCAAGCCTCGTAGGCTGCCAGTCCCAGATAAGCAATGCCTCTGGGTGCGGGTCCCGGACGATAACCTTCTGCATACCTTTCAATCTTCAAAAATGCATCATTCCAGGTATTCATGATCTTGTAATCAAAATCAGCAACCTGAGGCAATTTCTGCTCAACCACACCTTCATCTTGTGTACAACTCACGCCATAAAGGGTAATTAAGCACAATATCAATAATCGTAAATGTTTCATGTCTCGTTATGTATGTTTAAATTTCGTTTATAATTTTATGTTAATCAACTACAAATGTAAATGATGCAAACCTTCTTCAATTATAAAACTTATTAAAAAGTTATTAAAATTAAATGATTAATTGAATCAAGCTTAAATAAATTGCTGAATACCTTATGCTTATATTCTAATCTTTTTATTATTTAATTTCGCGTTCTATTTTAAAAATGAAATTTCTTTCTTTATTTCATGTTTTAAGGGTAAAAATAAGGACCTTTTTGTCTTTTGTAACAAAAGTCACCAATAAAACAATCTATCCTTCGGAAATTTGCAACATTATCGGTTCCGGGATTTACGAATCGATAGGTTTATATAACATAATACATGATGAAATATTTAATTATAGGTGGCGTAGCCGGGGGTTCCAGTACGGCTGCACGACTTCGCAGGCTGGATGAACATGCCGAAATAATTATGGTTGAAAAAGGAGCCTTTATTTCTTATGCCAATTGCGGACTGCCCTATTATATCGGCGATGTCATCACTGACAGAAATAAACTTTTCGTCCAGACAGCAGATGCCTTCCGGACCAGATTCAAAGTAGATGTCAGAACTCAGGAAGAAGTCATCAAAATCAACAGGGAAGCGAAATCCATCCTCATCAAACGGATTTCGGACAACACTATCTATGAAGAATCTTATGACAAATTAGTGCTTTCACCGGGAGCAGATCCTATTAAACCCCCACTTGAAGGTATCGATACAGAAGGAATCTATACCCTAAGGACCATTCCGGACACGGACAGAATAAAAGAAGCCGTTAAGAACCTATCCGGCAACAAAGCTGTCGTCATCGGTGCCGGTTTTATTGGTTTGGAGATGGCTGAAAACCTCCGCCATCTGGGTATGGAAGTCAATATCATCGAAATGGGGCATCAAATCATGCCACCTACAGATTTTCCTATTGCAGCTATGGCACAGCAGCATATCCGAAGCAAAGGAATTCACCTGAATTTAGCTACGACCGTGACGGGTTTTGAAAAAATTGGCTCTCGGATCAGGGTTAATTTTAAAGATAACAACTTCATCGATGCCGACATCGTAATTTTGTCTATCGGTGTCAGACCGGATTCACGTCTGGCTTCTGAGGCCGGTCTTGACCTGGGAAGTTCCGGTGGAATATTGGTCAATGAATTCCTGCAAACCTCTGATGAAAATATCTTTGCTGTAGGCGATGCCATTGAATTCGTCAACCCTATAACCGGCCAATCAATGCCTACCTATCTTGCAGGACCTGCCAATAAGCAGGGCAGGATTTGTGCAAACAATTTATCACAGGAGAATAAAATCCGATATAATGGGTCTATTAATACTGCCATTATTAAAATCTTTGACAAAACCGTTGCAGTGGCAGGTGTCGCCTCAAAACATCTGCAAACCGCCGGTATAGAACATGAAACTGCCATCATTCACAGCGGCTCACATGCCGGCTACTATCCAGGTGCCGAAACCATGACTATTCAGATAACATTCTGTCCGGGAGATGGCCGGCTTTTTGGTGCTCAAATTATAGGTGGAGACGGTGTTGATAAAAGAATAGACATCCTTTCTTCCGTCATCCGTAGAAAAGGCGACATCTATGAATTGATGGAATTTGAGCACGCATACGCACCGCCCTTCTCTTCCGCAAAAGATCCTGTAAATATGATGGGCTTTGTGGCTGATAATATCCTTAATCAACGACTTTTCCTGACAGACTGGACAAGGGCTAAACAACTGTCAGAAGACGATATCCTGATAGATGTGAGGACTGAAAAAGAATATAAAGCAGGAGCCATCCCGGGTGCTGTCAACATTCCTTTGGATGAAATCCGTGACAGGTTAAACGAATTGCCCTTGGACAAAAACCTCATTTTATATTGTCAGCAAGGTCTGAGAGGATACCTTGCCCAGCGAATATTGCTGCAAAACGGATATGATAGACTGTGGAATATCGCCGGAGGATATAAGCTTTACCTTGACTGCATGGCTGAAACTATCACAACAACAAAACAAATAACCACAAAGAAAAATCTGCCTGTGGAAGTATAAATTTAGTGCAATAGAGCCCGATTTAATTCTTCTATTCTCTGCTCTTATTACTGTGGTTAGAATTATATTCGGTTTGAAAAAGTGAATACTTGCTGATTTGAGCCATCCATTTTGGTCTTTATCGTGAATTTATATGGCTTTTCTGACCAAATCCGGCAGGAGTTTATTATCTTTGTATGACCAAATCACTTTAAAATGAAACTGCTCAATTACCTCGGTGAATTATTTTTTCCTTCTACCTGTATTTATTGCGGCGCTTCCGTACCTGACGCTCAAACCATATTTTGCCCGGATTGTCTCCTATTATCCGTGTTTACCAATTTTCAAACAGGATGGAATAATGAGATGACAGACAGATTGATTAGTATTCAAAATATAAAAAATGCTTATGCTCCTCTCTTTTATAAAAAAAATGCACCAATAGCCGGATTATTTTACAAGATAAAGTATGGCAACCGTCCCGACCTGGCACAAAAATTCGGTTCTTTCCTTGGCAAATCATTGCATCAGATTCCTAAAACAGGAAGAGACATCGACATTATCTGTTATGTTCCTGTACATCCCATCAAAAAAGCCCGGAGAGGATATAATCAAAGTGAGATCATCGCCCAAAGTGTCGGCGAGTCGTTAAAAATACCCACTCTTCCTTTATTAAGCCGACTGACCAACATAGATACGCAGACACATTACGGGCGAATGGACCGACTTAAAAATCAGGAAGGCAGTATCCGATGTGACTCAAAGGTCAATCTTTTTAATCATGTCTTAATCGTCGATGATATCTTGACTACCGGAGCTACCATGGAAATATGTTATGATGCCATACGGCAGGTCGCCCCAAAGGTGGACATTTCAGTGGCAACACTTGCACTTACAGACAATTGGTAACCGGGTGATGATGATGATTATTTTTCTCTTTGAATGACGTATTTGATAAGACTTTCCAAGGCATGAGAGGCTTCATTGTCGGCTATACCGCGAAGTATTGTTGTAGCTTCATCGCAAAATTCCATCATCTTTTTTTCAGCATAATTCATTCCTCCTGACTTATGCACAAAATCAATGACTTCTTTGACAGCTTTGGGATTTTTACTGTGGTTTTTTATCAGGTTGATAATGTGTCTTTTTTCCGGTCTATCCGCCTGTTGCAAGGCATAGATTAGGGGAAGGGTCATTTTCTTCTCTTTAATGTCAATACCTACCGGCTTACCTACATCTTTAGTACCATAATCAAATAAATCATCCTTGATCTGGAAGGCTATCCCCACCTTCTCACCAAACAGTCTGAACCTGTCCGAAATGGTCTTGTCCACGCCGGCAGATGCGGATCCTGCTTCGCAAGCTGCTGCTATCAGAGAGGCTGTCTTCTGGCGTATGATTTCAAAATAAATTTCTTCCTTGATATCTAATTTCCTGGCTTTTTCTATCTGCATCAATTCCCCTTCACTCATATCTTTTACCGCTTTTGCAACGATACGGAGGGATTCGAACTCACTGTTGTTAACGGCCAGCAACAACCCCTGTGACAGCAGGTAATCACCGACAAGAACTGCTACTTTATTTTTCCACAATGCATTGATGCTAAAAAAACTACGCCGCTCCATACTTTCGTCCACCACGTCATCATGTACCAGGGTAGCGGTATGCAAAAGCTCTATCAGTGAAGCAGCATTGAAAGTAGTATCTGTACAACCTCCGGCAGCTTTGGCACTCAGAAAAACAAAAATGGGTCGGATCTGCTTCCCCTTTCGCTGAATGATGTAAAACATAATCTTATCCAGCAGAGCGACATTGCTCTTCATGGAGTTTCGGAAGTGCTTTTCAAACTCTTTGAGTTCTTCCCTTACCGGTTGTTTTATCTGATCAAGTTGGTTTGGCATCGTTAGGCTGCAAATGTAATACCATTTTGCTTCAGAAAGAAAAAAGACTCAGAGGTTTTCAGAATTTTACTTTTCTCATAAGCGAGTGTTTGTTACCAGGTCGCATTCAGGCAGATCCACAATCGACAAGATAGAGGAACTTGTTTTTTTAAGTCTCTTTGTACAATTTAACCAAATGAATTATTTCCATTTTTTTGCACTACGAGCGTCATCAATCCTTACTTTCCTGTTGGAAATCCTTCATATTTATTTCGACATCTATACTCCAGTTTTGTCTTAATTGGTCTAATTTTCGGGTAAAAATATTTTCCGGGTCTTCTTTTAGGGCAAAATTTCCTTTGTCTATCTTACCGTTTTTGTTGCGGTCTTCCAAAATATCTACCTGATAGGTCTCCGCCGGAATGCCATTCAGTTCTGCGTTAAAATCTTTCTTTCCGGATATTTTCCACTCCTTCACGACATCATTAGACTTACTCAGTTGAATAATGTAATTAAATTCGGGATTCAGACTGTCAATCCTGATTTTAATGGAACCAAGCGTGGAAGGATCCGTTATTTTAAATCTGACCACCATTGAATCATTCCTGTTACCAAGTAAGTCCGTGATGGCACCCGAATTTAATCTAAGCAAATATGAGGAATCGACCATCCACTTACTGTGTAGTACAAGGGCATTGATGTCGCCCGTATCTGATGAAACGGTAAAGTTCAATCCGGTTAGGTCATTGAGTGTCGTCAGCTTCATCCTGCTCGTATCTAAAGTGGTCACAATCGTATTAAATCGCAAGATGACAGGTCGGTCAGGCGTAAAAGGGAAAGGCTTTATTTCCGGCATTTCTTCCGCTATTTTTAACTTTCCTGCTGCCCGCCTGCGTGACAATTTATGCTGAATAGTATCCGGTTTAAATCCCGGCTTGGTCACTTCAAGATAGACTCTTCTTGTAGTATCTTCGTAATAGACATCGATAAATTTGCGACCTATGACGATCCTTGATGACAGGCTGTCATCAAGTGATCTTACTCTGAATCCGGCAGTAGAAGGGTCGGTAATGATTCGGATTCTCTGATTGGATGCACTATCAACCGCAGTAATTTTTGACGGAACTTCCCGTCCGAAAATCCTTATTTTAACCGGCTTACCGGAATACGGCAAGTGAATGGTATCCCGATAAAAACCGGCTTTCTCATTTGTCAGATCATACTTATAATTGAGATTTTCGTCCTTCAGCGCAACAGCCTGATATTTGCCAGGCTTCATATTACGAAGGGTGACCATTCCGTTTTTATCCGTGCGACCTGCATAATCCGGGATGGTCTTGTATGCAACACTATCTGAGAAATCCGAATAAAGCATAAATACTGTCTTATCTGCCGGCTTATCAGTGCCTGCTTCCGAAATTTCTGCATTTAGCTGTAAGGAATCGATGACATCGCCGGTGCTGAAAACATATCTGAAATCCGGCACCGGATTGCCTTCTGTAAAATCTTTAACTGATTCGCCGAAGTTGATGATATATGTCGTATTTGGCTTGAGAACCTCTTTTTCATCAAAGTTAAATACCACTGTTTTGTCTTTGATTTTAACGGTTGGCTTGTACTGAAGGGGTGGACTGATGAGGATCTGCTGGTCGGCTTTATCCAACACAATAAATTCATCAAAGGTAAAATTGAGCGTTTGTGGTACAAAGTTCAACCGATCAGGGGGACTACTTTTTTCCTTTAAAAGCCTCGGGGGAGTTGTGTCTTTGGGCCCGCCGCCCGGCTGAACCGGACGCGCACAGCTTATTAGGAATAAGAACAAAACAAATATTAAAAACCTTACAGTCAAATTCATACTTCAAGATCAGCCACAAAGATAGTTTATTCCGTATTTATTCCTTGTTTTCCGATTTAACCTCATTAGCCGCCTGATTCCTCAGTCCGGCATAATGAAATCCCATCTCCCACCACTTGGTCATCTGTTTACTGTCAAATACAAGTGATGTAGAATGTGAGGTTATACTCACCGGTGTATAATAAAAATTGAGAGAGGCTCCTTTACTTTTTGCCACCAGCTTACCTATACGGATATTCTGCCGCGATATTCTTTCTGCCATATACATATTCAGGTGTGTCAGCAAGGTGAATACATTTTTTGACGTATGAAGATTCTCCCGGGATACCTCATTGTCAAGGATAATTACATCTACAATTTTTGCACCACGGTTGACGGCCTCTTCGATGGGAACCTTTGACCCGAATCCGCCATCAGCATATTCATAGCCATTTTTTTCAACCAAAGTCATAAAGGGAATAAAATTGCATGAAATCCATATCCATTCACAGAAATTGGCATAATTGCAATCTTTGATTGATTTGTACTCCACGCTGTTGCGGGAAAGATTGGATACGGTGACCACAATATCCTTTCCCGATTTTTTGAGCGTATTAAATTCTTCCTCTGTAAATGTTTCAAAGATGAGTTTTCTAAGATTGTAACTTTCACCAAATGTCTTGCTCCCCCTAAGAAACTGCCCAGCAACCTTAGCATGATTGATATGAACCGTCTCCGAAGAGCCTTTGGTATTCACGGAAAATGGACAGATGCTGAAAATGGCACTCTGATCTACAGAGGTAAAGACTTGTTTTATTTTCCGGATTTTGTTAAGAGCCAGGTGGCTGATCAGGAGGCTTCCTGTGGAAGACCCAACCATAATATCGTATTGAAAGCCCATTGTCTCCACGAGATATTGAGCCACTCCTCCCGCAAATGCACCTCTGCTACCTCCACCCGATATCACAAGAGCTCTCATTGTTTTACATTTTTCTCTTATCAGCTTTTAGTAAACCTCATTATTTATCCCATCCCCATTCATTACCGAGGATTAACTCATCCTTCAGATTGTGTTTGATCATCAGGTCCCGGGTTTCCAAGGAGTTGAGAAATCTGGTGGCAAGGTTTGTCTCATTGGCAAGGGCATACAGCATCATTGCGACATAGCGTACATTGTTATCGAGCTGCTCTTTTATCACAAGATTGAAGTGATCACAGTCTGCATGATAGCATCCCCATGCACCCGGTGGCAAAGATCCTACTGCAGACGCTACCTGCACACCGGCGAGCATAAACGGCTGGTGGTCGCTATGAAGGCCAAGTGAACTTTTATTTTCATTGGCATAAGAGGTATCTACCTGTTTGATTACGGTGCCAATCTGCTGCATCAGTTTCAGCAGATCTTCATCTCCTCCGGCATTGAAGCCTTTTGTGTTGTTGGCCATATCGAGATTAATCATCAGTTTGACTTTTTTTATTTCATTCAGTCGTTCGAGTTGACTCACCATATATTTTGAGCCGAGCAGACCTTGCTCTTCACCCATAAAGAGCACAAAATGAATGGTCCTATCCGTCTTCAGTTTTAACTCTTTAAACACCCTGGCTATATCTAAGACAGAAAAGGCTCCCACACCATTGTCAATGGCACCGGTAGCAAGATCCCATGAATCAAGGTGACCGCCCAGTATGATGGATTCGCCTTTAAGCTGTGGGGAGCTTCCTTCCAGGGTGGCGATGACATTTCTGGCAGTGATTGGTTTACTGGAATTTTCCATATCAATCCGGGCAGTCAGTTTCCCTTCTTCCGACAGTCGCTTTCTGATGGCTTCCCCCGATTCAAGGGAAATGCATACTGCCGGAATAGATATCAGCTTTCCCGTCACCGAAGCTGTTCCTGTCAGCAGGACGCCGCCTTTTGCACCATTTGAAAGAATAATACCCTTTGCTCCGTATTGAATGGCAAGAGCTGTTTTCTCCGAACGATGGAGGTTAGATTTACCCTTATTTTCAGGCATTCTGACATTAATATTGGCAAGAACTATTTTATCCCGGACAGCATCACCTGCTTTTTCAAAATCAGATTTCAATCCATCACCCAGGTCGATAATCTCCCCTGACAGATGGGATGAAACCGGTGAATGCGCTAGGGACACCACCGGATAATCCATGGACTTGTCTCCGTTTTGAAGGCTGATCTTAAGTGCAACCGATATTCTTGACCATGCTTCAACCTTAAATTCCTGAAAGGTCACATTTTTATAGCCATATTTTTTAAACAAGTTAAAAGCATAATCTTCTGCACGATGTCCGTTTTCACTGCCGGTCAGTCGATGACCTATTTTCTCTGTGATCTCTCTTAGAGATTCGTAAGCCTTGCCTTGATGCAAAACATTTTCATTAATTTTCCGGAAGACTGATTTTAAGTCCTTACCCGGATGTAGAATAAATGAAGTAATTAAAATAATAAGCGCAGCAATACCTATATTTTTCTTTAGCATCGTATAAATTTTTCTCTTCTTTCGAAGTAATTTAATTAATAAATTTAAAATTAACTTAAAAATTCGGATTTGAGATAGATGTATTTCAAACACTAAAAGTTTTTCAAACAAAAACCGGCTATTCAATTGAGCATCTGAATAGCCGGACAAAACCTTAAAACTCGGAAAACAAAGCCTTTTACGGCACTTACTTTTGGTTGATTTTATTATCCTTTCGTTAATTTTACTTATTCTTTACTATTTTATGTGTTTCGGTATTTTTTCCGGCAATAATCCGTACGAAGTAAATTCCGGGATAATTATCATGAAGGGAAAGAGTTTTTTTCTTTTCTCCGGGCATAACAATTGTGCTGAAAACCCTGTTTCCCGTGTTATTAAGAACTTCCACGTTACATTTATCATGGATCTCCGAAAATAATATATTTACAACGTCATCATCCGGAGCAGTAGGATACACTTTTGCAATGAACTCTCTCTCATTGCTGACCATTACTATCCCAGAATATTTGTAACTATTGCTGACATCTATTGCTTTGATTCTATAATACAATGTACCGGCGACATCAGGATTATGTTCAAAAGTATAATGATTCATCACCTGTGTATTTTTTACCTTTACTGTTCCTGCTTTCTCAAAATGGCGACCATCCACACTCCATTCAATTTCAAAATGGTTGCAATCTTCTTCTTGTGAGGTGGTCCAGTTAACTTTAACGAGATTTCCCTTTCTGTCGGCATCCACATCCAGCATGTTTACTGAAAGGGGATCTTCTTCGACCTCTAAGGGATAGACTTCGCCTTCGTAAAGGGATACGACATAGACTTCGCCGTCCTCCCCTTCACCAAAATTGACTATTGAGCCCGGACCAAGAGTTTGTACGGGGGCGATAGTATATGTGCTGCCATCAAAATAAACCCGATGAAAATCAGTATTGTAAAATTCCGCACCTACATACCATCCATAGAGGGTCGGATATTTAGAACCCCGATAAACGACTCCGCCGGTAACACTCTGTGAACCTGACTTGGTGTACACATAAAACGGAAATTTATAATTATCTTCAGGCAAGCATCCTGTAAGTTCATAAGGCTCATTTCCTTCATAACAGTCCCAACCAAAATGGGTGCCTTTGATATTTGCGGCTATTACATGGTCTATTTCTTCCCAATTGCTTTGGCCTACATCACCTATCCAGATATCCCCGTTAAGTCGGTCAAAGCTCCACCGGTATGGGTTTCTTAATCCCAGACAATATACTTCATTGCCAAATGGATTACTTGCAGGAATAGTATAAAAAGGAGCTGTTTCAGAAGTGTTTACTTCCATACGGAGAAGCTTCCCAAGTAGTTTGGTTGGATCCTGTGAATTTTCATCCGGGTCACCACCTCCTCCGCCATCTCCTGTTGTGAGAAAAAGGTAGCCTGCCTGATCAAAATGCAACTGTCCTCCATTGTGATTGGTTTGCGGATGAAGAATTTCAAGGACAATCTTCTTTGAAGCAGGGTCGGCCAACTGTGGATCATTAGCGTCCACTTTATATCGTGCTATGGTAAGAGCTCCCTCTTTTCCCGGCTCATTTCCGGTATAATATACATAAAACAAGCCGTTGGTCTCATAATCCGGATGGAAGGCCATGCTCAACAATCCTCTTTCGCCGGACGATGTGATATTTGTTACCGTCAGGAAGTCAGACAGAAAGTTGAAATTCTGATCATAGCACTTTATCAATCCGCCTTTTTGTATTACAAAGAAACGATTGGTGCCATCATCGGCATTTATAATCTGCATGGGCTGAGTCAATCCCGTAATAACCGGTGCGCCCAGTTTCAACACAGGTTGTGCGCTCAGCTTACATGTAAATAATATTAACCCGATAAACATCACTGCCAATGTTACAGGTCTAAATAAACTTGTTTGTGTCTTAGCCATGGTTTATCTTTTAATAGTTTAAGAATTAAGGTATGCTTAATAAAAGACGGGCATGGACAAGGTCGAAAACCAATGAAATCAGAGGTATTCAAAAGATTGTTAAAAAAATCCGGGATATTAAGTCTCTAGGTAAAGATAAAAAAATTTTTTCTTTATACAATTTTGCAGTGCCTTTTTCAATAAAAATACAGAGAAGTAATTATTCGGTTATATTCATTAGTTTCTGCTATAATCGAAACATTAATCATTAATAATGCATATTTACATTACATTTGTGCCGAAGCAACCTTTTCTGTTCTTAACAATGTGACGTGCCTTATGATGGCGTAGAATGTATATGAGGCAAAAAGGACCATGGTATAAAACAAAAACGACATTATGGCTCTAAGAGAAGAAATAGAATCACAGGGCAACTGGCTTTTCAGATACAGAAGTTATTTGCCGCTCATCATTGTCGGTATTGGATTGTGGCTATACCTTAAAACAGAATTGAATCCTGATCATTATTTCTTTCAGCAATCGTCTCTGGAGTATCCTTATGAAATGTTTGCTGTTTTAGTCAGTTTAATCGGTTTTGCCATTAGGGTTTATACCGTCGGATATACGCCCATGAATACTTCAGGCAGGAATACTGCAGCCGGGCAGGTAGCCGACTCCCTCAATACCCTTGGAGCTTATTCTCTGGTTAGGCATCCATTATATGTAGGTAATTTTCTGATGTGGCTCGGTCTTGCACTCTGGACGGCGAATTTCTGGTTTATTATTGCTTTTTGTCTTTTGTACTGGGTTTACTACGAACGAATTATGTATGCGGAAGAAGAGTTTTTGAGAAGAAAATTCGGTGAAACGTATGTGACCTGGGCTGCCGGCGTCCCTGCCTTTATACCTAAATTATCCGGCTTTCAAAAGCCAGAGGCTACATTCAATTGGCGAAAAATCTTTGAAAAGGAAAAGAATGGCATTTTTGCCTTATTCCTTTTATTCACTACCTTCAATGTTTTGGGAGAATACATTACCGGGCGCAACGATTACAATTATTTTCTAATCGCTATGTGTATTCTGACAGGTCTTAGTTATATCGCGCTGAAATACATGAAAATGAGGCGCGCTGCACAGGCTTGAGCATCTTGAAAAAACAACTTTACATGAAATTTTTAATTTTCAAAATAACTGCAATCGTATTTTTGATTCCGGGCATTTACGGCAATTTATCAGCTCAGAAAAAAACTAAATTAAATAAAAGGATCAAAGGCTATAAAATGTTTCCTATCAATGATTCTGTCTATATGAAAGAGTCGGAGGTAAGTGTAAATGAGTGGGTTTTGTATTTCGTTAAGATGAACTTTAACCCTGAATTAATGCCGGATCTGAAAAAGGTGAATAGTGATACAAGGAAGCTGTTTCAAGACCTTTTGAAAAAAGACAGTTCGAAATATTTTAAATTTATCCGGGATAATCGGTCAGATGACATCATTGGATTTAAGATGAAGCGTCGCTTTAAAAAAGAATTTAAACCCAATGATACATACTCTGTCCTGAAGATCCCGATAGTAGGCATCACTTACGATCAGGCAAAGGCATTTTGTGTTTGGCGACAGCTTAAATTAAGGAATGAACAAGGAATTAACGGCACGATCCGCCTACCTTCTGTAGAAGAATATACCCAAGTAATCGAAAATATTGACAGTATCAATGGTAAGCAGTGTGCCATGCTCAATTTTAAAGACTGCGGGTGTACAAAAAATGATGATATAATTCAGAAGTATCAGGGAGTGAGTTTGGTCAATGTTATTTGCTACTTCCCTTCGCAATCCGGCCTTTACCAGCTCCAGGGAAATGCAGCTGAAATGACCCTGTTTAAAGATGTATCCTGTGGAGGATCTTTTATGCACTATGCCAAACAATCCTCTAACAAGAAAAGAATATTTTATGCCGGACCCGAACCCTGGCTTGGATTCCGGTATGTCCTTGACATAAAATAATCAGATTCGGTATCATATCATCCGGAACTCTCACATTTAAAATTGTTGACTCTTTTGTTAACCATTCTTGCATCTTCAATAAAAAATAACTGAAGTTTGAGAGTCGATACCTTTCAGATAACCAGACGAATATGGACCAATAAATATATTTACTTAAATTATTGGCTATAAATGCTTTAAGCTATTGTAAGCCTTTTTGTAAAATGATTATTCTGATTATGGTTCTGTCTGTTGGCTAATCGTGAATTTAGGCCTTGCTGTCTTTCAGGGCAAACAATAACCTCTGCTTTTCTTTCTTACGGTTGAGAATGCCTTTGGCTTCCAGGTCCAGTTTAACGCCTTCCATATACCATTCAATACTTCCATCGAAGGGTATTTGTCGGGACCGGATATAATCTTCTACGGCAGCATATAATTCCTTGTGTGTAAGAGCATCTTTCAGGTCAAGACTTTTAAGGATAGCATTCCGAATAACTTCATATTTGTCTCTGTCTATGGATGCAAGCTTCTTTCCCTGCGGGTGTGTTAACTGTACTTTTTCTGACATATTATTTTTTTTTATAGGTGCGCATTGCTTTTAATTTTTTTACATGCTCATCATTTAACAATCTTTGATACTCTTCAGAATCCATGGAATATATAGCCACCTTACCTTCCTGGTCACAATGTATCCCAAAGCCGTATGACCTTGTTAGAGCAGAACACCGGAGACAAGCCTGACCCTTTGAAAAAAAATTCTCCCGTTCTGCTCGCAACTCATTCGGGCTTATTCCCTTTCTTAGTGTATGCGTATAAAATATTAAGTCATCGGAAGTCAGTTGGTATGGATGATTTGCGATTTTATCATACATTATTTCCACTACCGTTGGCTTTTCCCTTGAAGGCGGAACAATACCTGTGGTCGCCTTAGTGTCTTCAGATACGGTAATTAATGTATTGTAATAGTTGGTTGTATGTTGCTTGGTTTCTGCCAATTTTTTGGAGATTTAGGCTGCTCGTAAAATTTTTTCCATCTTCCTTCCTTTCGCCAGTTCGTCCACCAATTTATCCAGATACCTTGCCTGTCGGGTCAGCGGTGTTTCGATTTCTTCAATCCTGTAACCGCAAATAGTGCCTGTTATCAAGGAGGCCAGGGGATTCAGACTTGCTTTTTCAAAAAACGTTTCAAAAGTCACTTTGTCCTTAATAAGTTTTTCCAAAGTAACCTCATCATATCCAGTTAGCCATTCGATAACTTTATGCAGTTCGTCCACCGTCCGCCCCTTACTCACGACCTTGGTCACATAATGCGGATATACGGATGCAAATATCATCTTTGCAATTCGTTGATCGTGTTCCGGTGTTGTTTTCACAGGTTTACCAATTATTTCATATAAATATAACTCTTTACAAAGTTACAAAAAGAAGTTTTTTTCTTCTCGTTTCTTTGGTTAATATAGTCGGTAATTTTTGCGATATCTCTTTTTGCCATGAATGTTTCTCACAATAATATCGATATATCAAGTGCGTGTTGTTGTTTGGCTTACTCCGTCCAATATCACTTTAATCAACGATTTGGGGGTATGACCTTTCAAGGTAAAAACTATTTATTTATAAAGATTACATCCCATCATAGGATCAAGCCTATTCGAATATTTAATTGAATATAATTAGAGGTGTAATTATTTTTAAAATGTATAATTATAGCCTTATATTTTTCACAAAACTATTTCCTAATTATATTTACACACAAAGCCTGGATATTTATATGAAGTCAACTTTCTTTCAAAACATTGTGCTTTTACTGTATTTACTCACCGGTGTTTGTTATGCAAATGCTCAGGGAAAAGAATACTTTCCGGATTATGATCCGGTCATCCGGCAACGGCTGGAAGAGTGGCAGGACCTAAAATTCGGGCTTTTAATGCACTGGGGCACATACAGTCATTGGGGCATCGTAGAGAGCTGGAGTATCTGCCCGGAAGACCTGAGCTGGGCGACGGGAGCCAGGAAGAAAGGCGTCGCCGACAATTATTTTGATTATTTGAAAGCCTATGAAAATCTCAAATCTACTTTTAATCCGTTGCATTTTAATCCTGAAAAATGGGCTTCTGCCGCTAAAACAGCCGGGATGAAATATGTCGTTTTTACGACCAAGCACCACGATGGATTTTGCATGTTTGACAGTAAATACACGACTTATAAAATCACCGATAAGGATTGTCCTTTTTCATCCAATGCAAGGAGTAATGTCACGAAGGAAATCTTCTCTGCATTCCGCAAGGAAAATTTCTGGATAGGAGCCTATTTTTCCAAGCCGGACTGGCATTCCGATTTTTACTGGTGGAAAAAGTTCCCTCCTGCTGACCGCAACTGCAATTATTCCATCCGGAAATATCCGGAACAATGGCAGAAATTTGTGGATTATACGCATCATCAGGTGGATGAGCTAATGTCAGATTATGGCAAGATAGATATTCTTTGGTTGGATGGCGGATGGGTTAGAAAAAAAACCGATGATGAAATCAAGGCCGAACTGTCAGATGTATATGAAAACAGCCGCTGGACACGCAATCCTCAGAGTCAGGATATTGATATGGCCGGCCTGGTCAAAGAAGCCCGTTCAAAACAACCCGGATTGATTGTCGTTGACAGGGCTGTTCCCGGTGTCTATCAAAATTATCTGACTCCAGAACAGCATATACCGGATACTGGTCTGCCTTATCCCTGGGAGACTTGCATGACAATGGCAACCAGCTGGAGCTACGTTCCTAATGATGTATATAAGCCCGCTGATGAACTTATTGAAAAGCTGGTAGATATCGTGAGTAAGGGCGGAAATTTTCTGTTAAACATCGGTCCAGGACCTGACGGAGAGCTGGATTCAGTTGCTTACGCCCGCCTCCGTGAAATAGGCGACTGGATGAAGATCAATAGCGGATCAATATACAATACACGGATGTACTCTGTATTTGGGGAAGGAGAAAAAGTACGTTTTACACAGAGTAAGGATGGAAAGACACAATACATTTTTCTTTTTGATTATCCCCCAAAAACCATCCGATTGAAAAACCTGATTCCACCAAAGAATGCGACTCTTCACCTTATGGGAAGTAATAAGAAATTGAAATGGAAGGTCATGAATGGTACAACAGAGATAACCTTACCTGCAAAATCAGAAAATTACGGTAAATATGTTTGGGTTATCCGGGTGAAAACAACCTGATATCGTAATCGTATTTATTAAGGAAGAAGTATTAATTTCATCTCATTCATCATGCCCTCAATTATCCCGAAATGGTGATCATTGCTGCATTTATGCCGTTTTTAATACATTCCTTTTAAACATAACAATTGCTAAAACATTCAAGACTATACCTATGAGCAGCAATATCAAAACTCTAGAAATATAGTTCCATTCGGTTATAGGAATATTCCGCCAGAATAAATCATAAAAACTCTGAATACTCCAGTAATTAACTGACAAAACAGCAATCTTTTGCATAATTTCCGGCATAAATATAACGGGTATCATACTTCCACCTATGGCACTCATCACCAGGATAATCAAGGTGGAAAGCCCCTGGACCTGTTGCCTTGTCCGGGCAAAATACGCCAAAAAAACACCAAAGGCAGAACACGCAAAAGCTGTGGCTATGATGGTAATAATCAAACCGCTTAAATGTGAAAAGATATCCAGCCCAAAAACAAGACTTGCAAACAAAAACATGATGATTAGCTGAAAAATTGAAATAATGTTGGCCGAAAGCATCTTGCCAAGCAGGATTTGAATGGGATTCAATGGTGCATACAACAACCGTTTCAGTGTTCCTTCCTGTTTTTCATCGAGGATGCCCATCCCAATACCCACGACCGAAAATAGCAACATCATCACGGCTGTACCGGCTACTGCCTGAATCAAACCCAGATTGTTGTCTTTCTTATCAGCAACAATGCTGGACATCTTGATCTCACCTCCAAAAAAATCAGAAGCAACATTGGATGATTTGTTCGTGTTTTTGGAAATACCTATAGAAAGTGCGTTAAACAGGTTATCTGATTTCCGGTGAATATCACTTTTGACAGCAGTATCCGCATTTCCAACCATCCTGTCAAACCTGTTGCCCATCATCATTCGCGGGTCACCCAGATTAAAAGGCATCGTGGCTACCGTGGGGATTAAAGACTGCTGGAGCAAGCCGACCTCAATGGAGCGTGCCGCATCATACTGAAGTTCCAGGGGAAGTTCTTTTCCCATTGCCAGAGAGTCTGCAAAACCCTTGTGGATTACCAGGACACATGCTTCTTCTCCTTTTTTTATCTTTTCCTGAGCCTGTGTCAAGAGGGAAGGGATGATTCTGGCATTTTTCAGAGAGTCCAGCAGCAGAAGAGCATCTTGTGAGGCCTGTGTGTTGTCTAAATCACTCACCTGCATCGATATCTTTGTCTCCGTGTCGTCGGAACCTGCACCACCAAAAGCAAATGCAAATAAAGTAATAAGTGCAATGGGGATTGCAAAAGTGAGTAACATGGACCTTCTGTCTTTAAAAAACAGCTAAAGATCCTTTATCGCCAGCTTTATCATTTTAGTCTCTTAATTGCCTTCCGGTCAGATTTAAAAATATGGTTTCAAGGTTGATTTTCTGTATTTCTATATTATTGATTTCGGCTCCGATAGCATTACACTTTGAAATAATCTTTGACAAATCAAACTTTAAATCTGTTGTCATAAATAAAATGTCGTCATCGGTCCTTAACGAATCTTCCCAAAAATCAGTTAGTTCTTTAGCTATATCCTCATTCAGCCCTTGAAAAGTAACGGCTATACCTTCCTTTGCATGACTGCTTTTTCTCAATTCATCAAGCGTCCCCTCTGCGATTATCTGGCCATGGTCGATGATTCAAATACGGTCACAAAATCTTTCCGCTTCTTCCATATAGTGCGTGGTATAAACAATGGTCATTCCGTCATGATGAAGTTTTTCAACGACTTCAAATATCATATTCCGGCTTTGCGGGTCAATGCCAACAGTCGGTTCGTCCATAAACAGAATCTTGGGCTTATGTAACAGGGCTACGGCGATGTTGATTCTTCTTTTCATCCCGCCTGAATAGGTCTTGACCTTATCCGAACGCCTGTCATACAGACCGAAGAGTGCCAGCACTTCGTCTATTGCGGATACCAGACTATTCTTTGGTACATCATACAATCCTCCCCAGAATAAAAGGTTTTCATAAGCTGTCAGATCCTCATACAGGGCAATCTCCTGTGGAACGACACCTATGATTTTTTTGTATCAAAGGGTTTGTCATATATGTTGTGCCCATCGATAAAGACTTTACCGGAATCAGGTTTCAGGATGGAGCTCATGATGGAGATTGTAGTAGTCTTTCCGGCGCCATTAGGTCCGAGGAGGCTATAAAATTCACCTTGTTTTATGGAAAAAGAGATGCCTTTCAGCGCTTCTTGTTGACCATAGCTCTTTTTTATATTTCGAACGTCAATCATACCTGCATAGAATAATTTATCTGTTGGGTTCTCTTTGATGATATCGTCCAATGACAAAATAGCCGAAATTTCTTTGGACAAAGAATGCCATAGGAAATCCTTGTAAATTTAACTTTATCGGCTTTTAAAGATACTTTATTAACCCGTCTTTAACAATACAGATGCTCATATTATCAGGGCTTGAAGAGAAAGACATTGATTAGGAAGAATATACAGGAAGTCTGTTCCCCTCGCACAGACTCCGGCACAACTGCAAATGAAAGTAATTTTGTGTTGGTTATTTCAAAATCAAAATAAACCTCCATCTCTCCACTCACCCCGTTTTTCTGTAATTCCATATTGCAAGGACATTTAGCAGGATGCCGAAGCCGGACATGATGAGAAAATGTTTCTTGATATCTTCCGGACCGCTACCCTTTAAGATGATCATCCTTACTACTTCAATAAAGTAGGTAACGGGATTACACTGAGATATGATATACGCCCAGTGAGGCATTCCATCAAGGGGGGTAAAGAGTCCACTCATTAGCATAAAGATGATGATAAAGAAAAATGCTACTGACATAGCCTGCTGTTGAGTAGAGGCAAAGGTGGAGATGAGCAGACCTAATCCCAATATCGCCACCAGATAAACTACCAGAAACCCGTACAACAAGAGGATGTTGCCGACCGGTATGATTCCGTACACCAGCCTTGCAACGCCAAATAATCCTGCACTGAAGACAAAGATGCCGATAACCAGAAAGGGAATTAATTTACCCAGGATAAACTGATACTTCCGTACCGGAGTTACATTAATCTGCTCGATGGTACCGAGCTCCTTTTCCTTGACGATATTCAGGGCACACATATATGATCCTACTATTGTCACCAGTATGGCCAGTATGCCGGGAACCATGAATAAATAGTAACTCATGTGCGGATTAAACCAATTGGCATTGGTAATCTCAATAGCAGGGAGAGAAGTGGTTTTATTAGCCGGCAACCATTGCTGTCGGATATTATTGTTGTACTCCCGTATAATCTGACTTAGATAAGATCCCCCAAGGCCGGCTTTTACGCCATTGACGGCATTTATGGCCACAAACAGTTGCTGTGGGTTTTCACGTATCAGATTTCGCTCAAATCCGGGCGGAATTTCAAGAATTAAATCCGATCGGTCATCCTCGACCTGACGAAAGGCCTTGTCAAATGAAGGACTATAATCGGCAAGTTTGAAATATCCGGATGAGGTTACTTTAGATATTAAGTCTCTAGACATGGAAGAATGGTCCTGATCTACGATGGAAAGATTGATATTCCTGACTTCATAATCGGCAGCAAGGGGAAGGATGAGCAACTGAACGATGGGAGCGATGACTATCAGCGGCAGCAAGGCCTTGTTTCTGAATATTTGTCTGAATTCTTTCTGTAATAAAAACTTAAGTGTCCGCATGGTTCACGTCATTTTACTTTGGTCAGGATTTTATTCAAGTCTTCTTTTGAATTTTTTAAAACTTATCAGCAGCAACAGTATCGTCATCCCTGCAAGTACCATAGTCTCCTTCCAGATAGCAGCGATTCCGAGCCCCTTGATCATAATCGCCTTGACGATGGTATAATACCATTTTGCCGGCACGATGTTGCTAATAACCTGTAAGGCAACAGGCATGTTTTCTATCGGGAATAAAAATCCGGTAAACAGCATAGTTGGAACCAACATCCCCATCATCGACGTAAGCATAGCCGCCTGCTGGGATTGTACAACATTGGATATCAGCAATCCCAGGGATAGGGCAGTAATAATCAGCAGGATGCTCTCACCGAGAAGTAACAGGATGCTGCCCCGGATTGGCATGTCAAGCAGGGTTGTACTCAACAGTAAGATTGCGATGAGGTTGATTATGGAAAGAAAGAGGTAGGGGATTGCCTTGGAAATTATCACCAAAAATGGATTTACAGGCGATGCCAGCAGGATATCCATCGTGCCCAACTCTTTTTCCCTGACGATAGATACGGAAGTCATCAGGACACATATCAGCATCAGCACCAGTGCCATGACTCCGGGAACAAAGTTTGTCGCTCCCTTTAATTCGGGATTATACAGCATCCGAATTTCCGGAATAATCTGCATCGGCATCTCCGCCTCCTTTAATAAGTCGCGCTGATATTCCATGATAATATTCGTAGCATATCCGGTGAGGGTGGCGGCGGAGTTGGGGTCGGAAGCATCGGCGATGATTCGTACCTGTGCCTTGTGTTGGTGCATCAGATTGTCGTATAACCCGGCAGGAAAGAGGATGGCTAGTTTTATATTGCCTGCTTTAAAGGTTTCTTCAATTTTTGTGTAATCAGAAATCGTTTGCCCGACTATAAAAATTCCACCGGCACTGAGTCGTTCTGTTATATCCCTGCTGGCTTCATCATGAGCAAAATCACAGATCACAATTTTTGAATTCTTCAATTCATTAGTCAGTGCAAAGCCAAACAATAGAATCAACATGACCGGCACACCAAACAACATCAGCAACGTCTTCGGATCCCGGAATACATGCAAGAATTCTTTTTGAACAAAGGCTTTGAACTGTTTCATTTTCTATAAAATCTGTTTTTTTATACTCCTTTTTTGTACCGGATATCTTTTTTTGTCATTCAGCTTTCTTTCCGCCCCGGGCAAGCTCAAAAAATACTTCATCCATCGATTGGGCGGCGAACTGTTGCTTGAGTTTATATGGCGTATCCAGTGCTCTGATGCTGCCATCCACCATGATTGAAATGCGGTTGCAATATTCAGCTTCATCCATATAATGTGTGGTGACAAAGATGGTAATGCCTCTATCGGCAGCCCGGTATATCATATCCCAGAACTGCCGTCGGGTGATGGGATCAACTCCACCTGTGGGTTCATCCAGAAATACAATTTTAGGTTGGTGGATGATGGCCACCGAAAAAGCTAATTTTTGTTTCCAGCCCAATGGTATCGATCCTACCAGTTTATTTGACTCCGATTCCAGCCCCAGCGTTTCCACCAGTTCTATGCTCTTCTCCCTTAGTTCTCTGGCTTTCAACCCGTAAATTCCTCCAAAAAAACGAATATTTTCCATCACGGTCAAATCTTCATAAAGGGAAAACTTTTGGCTCATGTACCCAATATTCTGTTTTATTTTTTCGGTTTGACGGTATATATCATATCCTGCTATGGTAGCCTGTCCTGAAGATGGAGCCAGCAGACCGCACAACATTTTTATAGCTGTGGTTTTCCCGGCACCATTGGCACCTAAGAAGCCGAAAATTTCGCCGGCATATACTTCAAACGATATTTCATTCGTAGCAATGAAATTACCAAATCGTTTGGTGAGTTTATCTGTTTTGATGACTACATCTTCATTCATGACTGTTTCATTAAGTCAATAAAGCAATCTTCTATTCCGGGGGTGATTGATTTGACCTCAACATCGATGAATCCTGACTGTTTCAGGACATTTGTCAATCTTTCAGTTAACTCTGATCCATCAATTGTCTTCAGGGTTTCTTCCTGTAGTGTAACATGATGATAGTCTCCGAAAGAATAGCAACTCTTTATTATCATACTTTGTCTCAATACTTGCTGAAGCCGGCTCATACCTTCTGCTTTGACGGCAAATAGCCTGTGCGGATAATTCCTGATGATTTGGTCCGGGCTGTCAACTGACATGATGCTGCCGGCCTGTAACAAACCTATCCTGTCACAAAGTTTTGCTTCGTCCATATACGGAGTCGAAACCATGATGGTTATTCCCTGTTCCTTCAATCTTTTAAGCATTTCCCAAAATTCTTTCCGGGAAACAGCATCCACTCCTGTCGTCGGCTCGTCTAAAAAAAGGATTGTAGGGCGATGTATCAAGGCACAACACAGGGCAAGTTTTTGTTTCATCCCGCCTGATAAGTCCCCAGCCCTTCTGGTTTTAAATGGTTCGATTTGTTCGTAAATATCTTTTACAAGGTCGTAATTCTCACGGACGGTGGTCAGAAACACGGCAGCAAAAAAGTGAAGATTCTCTTCTACTGTCAGGTCCTGATACAATGAAAATTTACCGGGCATATAACCTGCTATCCGTCGTATTTTTTTGTAGTCTTTTCTGATGTCAAGGCCACAGACGCTCGCCAATCCGCTGTCGGGCAGCATAAGTGTGGTAAGGATCCTGAATATACTTGACTTACCGGCGCCATCCGGACCGATAAGCCCAAACAATTCGCCCTTCCGCACCGTCAGGCTGACATCGTTGACCGCCTTGACTGTCTGCTTATTGTATGTCTTTACAAGATTATGTATCATTACATCTTCCATCTCGGCCTCTATTATATTTACCTGACTTGTCAATCTGCATACATGGCAAAAGAGCTAAAATTTTATTTCCCCGTACATACCTATTTTATAAAATCCGTCATTTTCCACCTTTACTTTTACGGCATAGACAAGATTTGCTCTTTCGTCCTTTGTCTGAATTGTTTTTGGGGTAAATTCCGCCTTATCTGATATCCGGACAATTGTACCTGTCGTTTCTTTCATTCCGCCCTTACCGTCATCGGTCAGCACACGAACTGTCTGATTGAGCTTTGCCTGTGCAAGCTGGTTGCCAGTAATATAAGCTTTCAGGGTGATTTGTCGCAGGTCAGCAATCTTGTAAAGGGGTTTTCCTACCGTCGTGATTTCATTGGTTTTTGCATATTTTGTCAGGATGGTTCCCTGCATCGGGTTGATGATCCTGCATTTATTAAGCTGGTCATTCAGCTGATAGATTTGAAATTTAAGTGGGAGCAGCTCCTTCTGAATACTTTGAGTTGAAATACTTAGGGTGGAATGTTGTGCTTCAATTTGTTTCCGTGTCACTTCGAGGGCTGCATTGATATCATCCAGTTGCTTGCGCGGGGCTGCATTTCCCTGAACCAGCTTTTCGATACGGTTTTTCTCTTTTTCTTGTGATGCCAATTGAGTTTTTAGGGTAGCAAGTTGTGTAGTGACATTGGGTTTGCGGCTTGCAAGGGCATTTATCTGAGCATACAGTTGTTCTTTTTTCAAAACCAGCTGTGTGCTGTCAATATAACCGATTATCCTGCCTGAATCAATAGTCTGACCTTCTTCTATGTTAAGCTGTTTTATTTTCCCGGTCACCTCAGCAGATATGATTGTCTCTTCCGCTTCAAAGGTTCCCGCGGCATCGAATGTATCCTTTTTTTCATTACACGACAAAAGCAGGAGGAATGAAGTTAAAAAAATCGCATTGAGAATTTTCATTTTTTGTTGTTTTATCTGATGATGAATGCTATGCAGAGTATTTCTTTGCCTTTTCGGGTTAATTATTTCCTTCTGTAAATAAGATGTTGTATTCTGCCTGAAGCAATTGTAAACGATGAAGCACCATGTCTTGCTTAGCCCGGCTGACGGCGGTGACGGCTGTCAGATAATCATTTGAAGTAGCTGTTCCATTTTCAAGTTGCACTTCCGTAGTTTGCTTTATATTTTCGTGCAGTCGGATAATATCCTGATCTGTCTCCATAAGTTTACGGTATTTTACCATTTCTGCATTTTGTTGCTTTAGCATCAGGTTATTGCTGAATAAAAAATTTTCTTTTTGAATGCCAATGCTCTGCCTGTTGAGTATTAACCTTTGACTGTCATTTTGCCGGGTCAGATAGCTGTTTAGATTCCAGACAAACCTAAGTCCGCCAATGAAGTACCCGGAAAAATCAGGATCGAGCATGTCCAACCCGGGTCGGCCTAAGCCACCCTGAAGGAAGATACTGACATTGGGCAATCTCCTGTTGTCCAATATTCTCTGATGAAGATCAACAGACTTTAACTGTAAGTCAAACAGCCTGAGTTCCGGTCTGTTGACTGTATTGACAGGAAGTTTTTCTGAAGGAGTTTTCAATACCGTGTTTTCATCAATTACCATACCGGTAAACAATGCCAGCATATCCGATAATCCCTTCCTGGAGGCATTTAATTCAATAATATTCTGGTCTGCCTTCAGTATTTCTGCCTTCAGCTTATCCACATCACTCTTTATGGCTATACCATTTGAGACAGCGACATTCATCCTTTCAACACCCGTCATTATATCTTTCTTCAGGAATTCCATTTGCTCTATTTTTGCATCTATGAGGAGGATGCCGAAAAATATCTTGTTAATGCGATCTCTTAAATGGTAGAGTTCAGTCTCCGTTTTTTGCTTGTCGATTTCTGCCCTGTTGCTGATCTCTTTTATATTATCTTTGTTTAATATCAACCCGGTGATGGATTGGGTTACTTCGCCAGAGAGGCGATATTGATCCTTTGGTATCTCAGGAATTGGGATAGCGGGCAGGTCGATGGGTATTTCTGTCACCTGAGACTGATAGGTCGCCTGGCCGTACATTACGAGCTGAGGCAGGATTCCTTTAGCAGCATTGTCGAGTGAAATCTCTTTTGTTTGCTCAATCAGCAATAATTGTTTAATCTCAGGATAATTTTCCCTGGCAGCCTTGTAGCAGTCTTCGATGGTCAACTCTTGTGCAAATGTCAAGCCCATAGACAAAAAGGAAAACACAATAATCAATACTCTATTAATCATAATTTTTAAATTTTCATTTCAAACATTTGATTAATCCTTAAATAAAAATTTTTACCCGGCCTTCATCATAGCTTTAATCCATATAGGAATCAGTTTTTTTCTTTCCTGCATCAATTCTTTAAAAGCCTTATCATCCGTTTCGCTGATAGCCTTGAGAAGTGGCTGGGCAATAAAGGGAAAAACAACCAGACTTAGCATGTTCATCAGAAAGTGAAGCGGGTTGGGCTCTTTTATCTTACCTTTTGCAACCAGTTCTCTGTGTTGAGAAAAAAATGCTGAGTTAAGAATAATATCCTTGATGGGAAGTTTATTTAACAAGCTCTCCGTATTATTCCTGATTTCATTCAACATAAATATTGGAATATCCGGCTCAATCATAATAAAATCAATATAGTTGGACGCCACCAATTCTACTTTTTTATCAAGCGAACTTTTCTCATCATTCAGGAAATCGGACATCATCAGCAAAAATCTCGACATGGTTTCCAGCATAATAATTTGAAAAAGATTCTCTTTACTGCGAAAATAATAGTTCAATAGAGCAATATTGATTCCGGCATCTTCGGCAATGTCGCGCGTGCGTGTCGCCGCAAAACCTTTCCTGTGAAATACTGCACGGGCAGAAGCCTTTATCCTATCTTCTGTCGTTGTATCTTTTTCTATATTTAACTTCTTCTTTGCCATCTGACTCATTATCTCTTCGCAAAGGTACTTACAATTTTTTTATTTTTAAGCAATTTTTTTAATCAAATGATTAATTTTATAAAATAATGACTTTTTGCATTTTGCATGAAATAGCGTAAATTCATGTTTTAATTAAGATGTAAATGGAAGTAGAAAGTATCTTGAGCCAGCTGGACCACCTTAATACAATCAGCAGTGCGCTTGATGTTCCGAAAGATGTAAGACAAGAAATGATTCGTCAGGTAGCTGATTACGCCAATCATTTCATCGAAGAATTGCCCCACGTGAAAGGGTTTTATGAAAGGCAACCGGCATCCCTGGAAATAGGAGATCATCCATCAACACTCAGTCATCTGCTGGCACTTTATGAAAAAGAGGTTGTAGGAACTGGCATCAATGCGGCTTCCGGAACACATCTTGGTTATATTCCCGGAGGTGGTGTCTTTGTGTCTGCGTTGGCGGATTTTATCGCAGATATTACCAATCCTTATGCAGGTGTTTACTATGCTTCTCCCGGTGCAGTGACCATAGAGAATGAAGTAATCAATTGGTTAAAGTCAATCTTTTCCTTTCCGGAAAATGCCGTTGGTAATCTCACTTCGGGCGGTTCGATATCAATGCTTATCGCCTTTAATGCTGCCCGTGACAAATACGCCATCAAAAACGAAAAAGTAGTTAAAAGTGTTGTATATCTTAGTGAGCAGGTTCACCATTCCGCCCACAAAGCCTTACGCATCCTTGGTCTGGAAGATGTTGTTGTCAGGCAGATTCCTCTTGACAACCACCACAGGATGATACCGGACATTCTTTCCCAACAAATAGAGATGGATCAGAGCGCAGGACTGATGCCTTTTATGGTTGTTGCAACTGCCGGCACAACCGACACCGGGGCTATTGACCCGCTTAATGAATTGGCCGATATTGCAGAAAAAAATAATCTATGGTTTCACGTTGATGCCGCTTATGGCGGATTTTTTATTTTGACTTCCAGAAAGTCCTTGTTTGATGGGATTCAACGTGCAGACTCATTGGTTGTAGATCCGCATAAGGGGATGTTTTTGCCATACGGTCTGGGTGCTGTACTAATAAAAGACAGTTCTACCGTACTACATTCCAATCGCTATGAGGCCCACTATATGCAGGACGCCGATAAGGATGAGTTAATAAAGAGTCCTTCCAATCTGTCTCCCGAGCTCACCAGGCACTTCCGGGGTCTGCGGATGTGGCTACCTCTGCAGATTCACGGAAAACAACCCTTCATAGCCTGCCTTGAAGAGAAGTTGCTTCTGGTACAATATTTTCGGTACCTCCTTGTAAGAAATGGCTTCCGGGTGGGTCCGGAGCCGGATCTGTCCGTCAGTTATTTCTGGTATCCTTTTGAGGAAGATGCAGATGAGAAAAACAAGTCCCTGATGCAGCAAATACACTCAGATGGCGACGTCTTTCTCAGTTCTTCCGTCATTGATGGGCGATATGTCATCCGTATAGCCATCCTTGCCTTCCGCACAAAGAAATCAACGATTGACCGCGCCATGCACATGATATTACGATGTCTTCGTAAAATTCAGGAATAGCTTTTTTCAATGAGAATGGAGTTTGCCGGGAGGCATATTCTTTTTAAGGACGAAGGTGTTATATTTGCAACTCATCAGCAGAGATTGTTTTATTTGTATTTATTGGATATTTGCCACAGGGTGGGATTTAGTCAAACAAGGAAAATTTTCTGTTAGCCAAAACATACTGACGATTAATGATAAAGGACTTTATAAAAAATTTGATAAAACTCAGCCCTATCCCCCTGACTAAAAATCACAAATACGATTTACTGACCCGGAAAATTATCCGTCGGATCAGCCGGAACAGCAACTGCATCGATGTCGGCTGTTATAAAGGTGAAATTCTTGATCTGATGCTGGAAGCAGCTCCACAGGGGCAACATTACGGAGTAGAACCCATTCCGATGCAATTTGATGCTCTTAGCATGAAATACAAAAACTACTCCAATTGTACCCTGTTTAACGTGGCTGCTGCTGAACAGTCAGGAAGATCATCATTCAACTATGTCGCCTCCAATCCCCCCTATAGCGGACTAAAAGAAAGAGATTATGACAGATCTTATGAAGCAGCAACCACCATTCAGGTAAGGACTGAACCGCTGGATAAGCTCATACCACCGGATATTCCCATTCACCTGATAAAAATTGACGTGGAAGGTGCGGAAATGCTGGTTTTAAATGGTGCCAAAAATCTGGTCAAAAAATATCGTCCGACGATAATCTTTGAACATGGTATGGGGGCATCTAATCATTACGGGACTACTCCGGAAATGATTTATGACTATTTCCATCAAATGGATATGAAAATATCCCTGATGGAAAATTTTTTAAATCGTGTTCAACCGTTGATTTCAGAGGAGTTTAGCCGTCAGTATTATAAAAAACTCAATTATTACTTTGTAGCTCATCCTTAACTGTTAGGAACCGGAAAAATTTTTTCTTAAAAACCCACTACGGTTATTGTGCCCAAAAGCGTTTTTCTCTTCTGATGTTTTAGGGTTAGAATTAAACTATTCCTATTCAGAATGGTCGTACCTTTGTTAACAATATAACATTTATCTCGACCTGTGTTGGCTGAATATGGAAAAACATACCCACATATATGACGCTGATGGCAATCAACTGTGTTGCACATTAGAAAAGAAAATAGCCGAAAGGACCCATGTTGAATTATCGCCTAAACGAAAAAAGCATGTCCATCATCCGGGAGAGGCTGGCCATCATGACCATGCACATGATTCAGAACATGACCATGACCATGGAGATAGTTTCGGTCATCCTCTGAGTATCTGGAGTCTTTTCAGGCCTGTTGTCATCAGTTTTTTACTATTGATAGTGGGTATTTCATTAGACCACTTTCATCCTGCATTTTATAATCAATACCTCCGAACCGTTTTATATATCATAGCCTTTTTTCCGGTGGGCTGGCCCGTAGTAAAATACGCCTGGAAGGGCATACAGGAGGGTGAGATATTTTCTGAATTTTTTCTGATGAGCCTTGCCACCATCAGCGCTATGGCCATCGGTGAATATCCAGAAGCCGTTGCCGTCATGCTGTTTTATATGACCGGAGAATCCCTTCAGACACTTGCTGTAAGACGAGTCAAAGCCAACATCAAAAACATGCTCGATCAACGTCCTGATGTAGTAAGTATTGTTGAGGGTAATCAGACGCGTACTGTAGCTGCAGCTGACGTCGCAATCGGTACAATTATCCAATTAAATCCAGGCGAAAAAGCTGGCCTGGACGGCATCCTCTTGTCTGAAGAAGCAGACTTTAACACAGCAGCATTGACCGGAGAGAGTGTCCCCATCCGCAAAGTGAGAAATGATGAAATTCTGGCCGGTATGATTAGTCTGCACACCTCATGTAAGATGCAGGTTACGCGACTCTATCAGGACAGTAAGTTGTCACACATTCTTGAGATGGTTCAGGAGGCCTCTGCCCGAAAAGCACCTACGGAATTGTTTATCCGTAAATTTGCCCGTGCATACACGCCTGTCGTAGTGTTTCTGGCTGTTACCATCTGCATCATCCCTTATTTTATTGTCGCAGATTATCATTTCAAGGAATGGCTTTACCGTGCACTTATCTTCCTGGTAATTTCCTGCCCATGTGCCCTGGTCATTAGTATTCCACTGGGATATTTAGGTGGAATAGGTGCTTGTAGCCGGAACGGAATACTCGTCAAGGGAGGTAATTTCCTTGATACGCTGGCAGCACTGAAACACGTAGTGGTAGATAAGACCGGGACTATGACGATGGGCAATTTTGAGGTAAAAGATGTATTCATCCCTGACCCGGCAGAAAGAAACCATATTCTTACAACTCTGAAAGCACTGCAGGCCTTCTCCACTCACCCCATCGCAGGAGCCATCAGCCGATATGTGCCGGAAGATGTGAGCCATATCGAAGTGACCGATGTAAAGGAATTTGCCGGTAAGGGCATGTCCGGACTCATCAATGGCGTACCTGTCTTAGCTGGCAACCTCGCCCTGCTAAAAGAAAGAAATATCATCTATCCTGCTGAATTGGATCAGATCAGCTATACACTGGTAGCCATTTGTATGAATCATAGCTATGCAGGATGTATTACCATAGCTGATGTCATCAAAAATAATGCTAAAGAGGTCGTCCAAAAGCTCAAGGAAATGAATATAGGTCTGACGATGCTGAGTGGAGACAGTAATAAGGTGGTGGCGGCAGTAGCCGGAGAAATAGGTATAAATTCCGCATTTGGCAGTCTCCTGCCGGAAGATAAGGTAAACAGACTGAAAGCCATACAAAAGAATGATGCCCCTGTAGCCTTTATCGGTGACGGTCTGAATGATGCTCCTGTTCTGGTCACAAGTGATGTTGGCATAGCCATGGGAGGACTGGGTAGTGACATGACCATTGAAAGTGCCGATGTCGTCATCCAGGATGATGACATCATGAAAATCCCTAAAGCCATCTTCCTGGGTAAAAAAACAAAGCAAATTGTGTGGCAAAATATTCTATTGGCCTTTGTCGTCAAAGGTGTCGTGTTGCTTTTAGGTGCCTCCGGTCATGCTACCATGTGGGAAGCTGTCTTCGCAGATGTCGGCGTCGCCCTACTCGCAGTAGGCAATGCCATCCGTATTCAGCGGATGTAAATTTCTTTTTAGTAATTTTACTAAATTGATTCCAAGATTCTACTGGAAGAAATCGTCTTCACCCTCTTTCTTCTTAATCGTATCTTTCGGCTGTGTAATGACGTCGCTACGTTGGTACTGGCTGCAATCGGTAACAATAGTTTGTGGTCCGGGAGGAATCGGAAATCTCGCATTCGGGTCATAATCCGATACTTTCTGAAGTTCTAGCTGACGGATAAATTCAGAGAAAAACGGTCTTGCCATCTTGCTTCCCTGTCCATAGGTAAGGCTGTTAAAATGAATCCAGCGATCATCACCCCCTACCCAGGTGCCTACGACCAGACTTGGAGTTATTCCCATAAACCACCCATCCACATAGTCGTTGGTTGTTCCTGTCTTTCCGCCGATTTCACTCTTGATGCCACCAAAGCCTGCAGCTCCGCGAACTGCATATTTCAGCATGTCCACCATAACATAATTGATGTCGGGAGAGAGCGCTTGTTTTTCATCTGAGGTTTTCTTGTAAATAATCTTGCCGTTTTTATCTTCAATCTTTTGAATAAATGACGGTTCTATATAGGTACCATTATTGGCAAATGAGGCATAGGCACCCGTCATCTCCAGCACAGTCAGGTCGGCAGCACCCAGACAAATAGATGGCTGAGCGGGCACTTTTGACTTATCAATCCCCATATTATTGACCAATTCGAGGACGGTACGGGTTGATTTTAACTGCTTCATCAGATATACTGAAACGGAGTTGCGAGACTCTTTAAGCCCTTCATACAGCGTCATACTCTTGCCGCTAAACCTACCTTCCGCATTCCCGGGAGACCAGGATTTAATAAGGCCAAACTGGCCCTCCCCCGGAGAGATGGTATATTGCTGGTCCGTAACCCGCATACAGGGACTGATGCCAAGGAAGGTTATGGCAGAAGCATAAACAAAGGGCTTGAAGGTCGATCCTACCTGTCGCTTTGTGCGGATGTGATCAAACTTAAAATATTTGTGATTGATGCCTCCTACCCAAACTTTGACTTGACCGGTCGCAGGGTCTATGGCGACGATACCTGTCTGTAAAAACATACGATGATACCTGATGCTGTCATAAGGCGTCATGACGGTATCTTTCTCTCCCATTGCATTATAGGCAAAGACTTTCATTTTAACCTTCTTAGCAAATTCGGTGCGAACATTTTTTCTGAATTGTTGCCATTTAGCGACTGCAATTTTATACTCGGGATCAGCCATTACTTTAGCATATATTTCCTTCTGATCGTCTGTAATTCTGTATCTTTTGGCTGTTTTATCCAGGCCATTTCTTTCTGCTGCCGTCCAGATATCAAATTCTATGTCCGTAAAGTTTAATTCGGGAAATTTACTTTCCAGTTCATCCAGATCCTGCTCAAACTCATTTTGCCTCATCGTAATATACCTGTCGGAAGATCTTACGAGGTTTTTCATAGACGCCTCCCTTATTGCTTTTTGGGTGGCATCCGCATGATAGGTCCAAGGATCCTTCCCCTTCCATTCTCGCCACAAATTCTTCTGAACATTATTCATGTGCTGTAACATCGTTTTCTCTGCTATCTGCTGCATGTCGATGTCGATGGAAGTGTAAATTTTCAAGCCATCCCGGTACATGTCATAAAGAGAACCATCCGACTTCCGCAAATCCATTTTCCGGATAATCTGACTGACCTCTTTTCCTACTTCCATCCTGAAATAGGTGGCATCTCCATCAATGTGTGACTTCGGTTTAAACTGTATCTTAATGGGTTCGGCTATATATTTTTCATACTCTGCCTCAGAAAGGTCACCATTGGAATACATCCTTTTGAGCACGGTATTGCGCCGTTTTGTCGCTTGTTCTCTTCTGCGGACAGGATTATAGAGGGACGGATTTTTTAGCATTCCAACCAAAACGGCTGCTTCAGGTACAGTCAGTTCACTATTGCTTTTGGAAAAATAGGTCTCTGCCGCCGCCTGAATACCGTAGGCACCATAGATAAAATTAAACTTATTCAGATACATCGTCAGAATCTCCTCCTTTGTATAGCTTCTTTCCAAACGAATGGCCGTAATCCACTCTTTGAGCTTGATATTAATCAGAGCCAGAGTCCTTCGCAATCTTCCCATATCCCCGAAATCTCTGTCTGAATACAGAAGTTTGGCCAATTGCTGAGTGATGGTACTGCCACCGCCTGAGCCACGGTTAGCCAGAAGAACGGTCTTTGCAGCTACTCTCGCCACAGCTTCGGCATCTACGCCACTATGTTTTTCAAACCGCACATCCTCCGTAGCAATAAGGGCTTTGATTACATTGGGTGAGATGTCTCTGTATTTGACCGGAACGCGATTTTCGATATAAAGCCGACCTAGTGTCGTATGATCAGAGGCAAGAATCTGACTGGCAAAATCATATTTCGGGTTTTCCAGCTCTTCGAAGGTGGGTAAGCCGGAAAGTGAAAGATAAAAAATGTAGCCTGCGAATAAAAGCACCGCACATCCGAGCCCTATCCACATTTTTCTGACTATCGACCTAATCTGAGGATTTTTGTCGTCCATTTATGTGAAAATATAATTAATTATTAAACGAATATACGAATAAAATAATATGTACTGCAAATGAACATCTTCACCCCGACCGCTTAGCACCTGCCTTAAGCCCAATCAATATGCCTGATTTGTACAGTCTGAACTATCGAAATCAGGGAATTTGTTTTTTTAATTTTAAAAGAAAGATAATTGACAACTAAAATGAAAATTAAATAAAAACTCTTAAAATGTTGCCATAGTGTTATTTTGTCAAATTATTTGAACACAATTCAAATCAATTGATACAAATTTGCGTTCTTTTGTTGAAAAGAGTGAACCATGAATAAATTCCTTTTATTTTTCCTGATTTGGGTGTCTTCATCGGCATTATATGCACAGCATCAGCAAGTGGATACTGTCATCTTTGGCGGAAAAAAAATGATACGGATTATCACCGAAAAGGGAGATACCGCTTATTTGGATCAACTCAGAGAGGTGTCGGTTTCCAGCAAGCAGCAGTTTGGAAGCAAGGACGAATATGATCGTTACATGCGATACCGTCGTTATGCTGCCATCGTATATCCCTACGCTCTGGAGGCTATGCGTATATATCACGAATCAAACGAGGCTACCCGAAGTATGACCAGGAGGGAGCGTAAAAAATATATGAAGACCCTTGAAAAAGAACTTGAAGACCAGTTTGAAGAGCCTTTAAAAAAATTAACACGGACACAGGGTCTAATTCTTACGAAAATGATAGAAAAAGAGCTTAATGAACCGTTTTACGATGTTATAAAGGGAATCAAGGGTACCTGGACGGCATTTTATTACAATACTACCGGACGTTTTTACGGCTATCACCTGAAAGACGGTTATGTCAGAGGCGAAGATTATATCATGGATATGGTGCTGGATGATTACCGGCTAAGCGTCAAGAAATAATTCTTCGGATTTTTTTGTTTCATTCATTTACAGAGACCTTAAATCGGATGTCGGATGTCGGTTCAAGTGCTTTAGAAACTGAACAATATTTCTGAAAAGACAATTGTGCCGCCTTCTCCGCCTTTTTAGGATCCACCTTCCCCCTAATTTTGAAGTGTACGACAATCTCGCTGAATCTGGAATACTCTTCCACCGGGACAGAAAGTCCTTCTACTTCCACTTCAAAATCAGAAATTTCCTGTTTTTGTTTTTTCAAGATATTGATGACATCGATGGAGCTGCACCCGCCTATAGCCGTCAACAACAACTGCATTGGGCGCATTCCTCTGTTGTGCCCGCCTATGGACAGACTTCCATCCATTATCACCTTGTTTCCTTCAGCATTGACCGCTTCCATCTGAAAGTCGTCATCTATTCTTCTGATATTAATCTTCATCTTTATCGTTGCTATTTTTTTAATTTAATTCCAACTAGTACATCATCCGGCAACATTCAGTGACTCCGGCCTCTTGTCAAAGAGCACGCGGCAATTATCGGAGGTACGCATCGACTCTATTACAGATGGCAAGGGTGCCACCAATACGTCGGGATAATCCACCTCCCCCAGCTCTGTACGAATAGGGTAAGCCAACTGTTCGGTGGCATAATTAAACTGTGAATCAATTCCGGCTTTATTGCCTCTCGGATCAACCCTAAACCAGCCAATACCTTCAAGATAAAGTGCATTCAGACCATGCAGGGCATAGCCCGACTCCACTGTTCCCTTTTTCAAAACCCGCTGATAACAAAATCCCGCCGGAATACCCATCCCTCTCAGCAAAGCTGCAAGTAAATGGGCTTTGGCAAAGCAAATTCCGTCACCATTCATCAAGGCGTCTTCTGCACTGATGCTGATAACCTGATTTCCGCTATCAAACGAATGTGAAACACTGTCTCTTGCTATTTCAAAGGCAAGTCTTGCACGTTCTTCAGCTGTTCCGGCAGCAGTTTTTATTTCAGCAATCTTATTTTTTACCAGGGGTGTATCAAATTGTATAACCGGGGGTATGGCCTTGAGATAGTCCTCTAAATTGTCTGATTCAATACGCAATTTCATGATTGATCATGTTTAAAATAAATAACATTTGAAACTACAACAGTCAAACCACATACAATGTTTGTCATATTTGACCTTCGTTTATCTCAAAGAAAATAAAATTCCGACTATTTTGTCCTGATTTGTTGCAGTAAGTATGAAATATGGTAAATTAGCCTTCGGGAACAGATTAATAAATTTTTTATAAAATTCCCGAAAATTATGATGTTTCCCGACTTTTGAAAAATTATTATGCTGTACAATATTATTTTAGTTATACATATTTTGTCCGCAATCCTCGGTCTAGGTCCGGGATTTGTCATGATATATATCGTTACCAAGGCAGGAAATATGATTGAATTAAGGCATGCTTACCTTATTCGCAACAGACTTCACATTTTTGTAATGGTCGGAGGTACACTCCTGCTCTTGTCGGGATTGACGATGGGACTGCTACGGCCATATCTGTTTCATATGGGATGGTATGTTACCAGTCTGATTCTATTTCTCGTTGCCCTGGCATTTGGACCGGTTGTCCTTTCTCCCCTTTCCAGACCGATAAAGACCTTTCTGAAACAACATACCGGCGAAGAGATTCCTGCTGAATATTATAAGATGGCGGAAAAACTTTTTTTTTATGAGCGCATTGAAAATATAATTTTTCTGGCAATTATCATATTGATGGTTTTGAAACCGTTTTGATCCTTTTATGTTAGGAAGAATAAATACTTTGTCATGAACGAAAAAAATCCTGCCGAATATGACCATGAATTGAATGCAGACTTCTGGAATCAACGCTGGAAGAGCGGGCAAACGGGATGGGATATTGGTTATGCTTCACCGCCAATTATCTCTTTTATGATGCAATATCCCGATAAAAAAGCGTCTATCCTCATTCCCGGTTGCGGCAATGCGTATGAAGCCGAAAAATTGGCAGCAATGGGCTTCTCGGATATTACCTTGATAGATATCTCGGAAGAACTGGTTTTACGACTTAGGGAAAAATTTATAAACACTCCCCAAATCAAAGTAATGAATGGCGACTTTTTCAGACATCAGGGCAGGTATGACCTCGTGCTGGAACAAACTTTTTTCTGCGCCCAGGTCATAGAAAGAAGACAGGAGTACGTATCTCAAATAGCAGCGCTTTTAAATGACGGAGGTATGCTGGCCGGGGTTCTTTTTGGTGTGGATTTTGGAAAGGATGGACCTCCTTTTGGCGGAAATGCGGATACTTATCGGACTTTATTCGGAACCTATTTCAATATAAAAAAACTGGAGCCTTGTTACAACAGTATTCCGGCGAGGGCCGGGTCTGAACTGTTTATTCTTTTCGAAAAAAAATAATTGCTTCCCGGTTTGTCAGAGTCTGCTGAGTCCGGCCTTTGCTTTCTGATGAAGGCTTGATTTATATTCTGAAGGAGACAAGGAGAGACACAGATTGTAATACTTTCGTGCCAGACTGTAGTTATTTCTCTCTTCATAGATAAGGCCGGTATTCAAAGCGGCATTACAGGCAAAGTATGCCGGATTATTCTTCCCTTTCTGAATGGTAATGAGATAATATTTTAGTGCTGCATTTTCATTGGACATAGAGTGCAGCACTCTACCGAGTCTGTAATTATATTCAAGTTTTTGTTTGATATTTTTAAATGAGGCTTCACTGGTGCCGGTCAGCACCTGATAGGAGCGGCTGAAGTATCCGCCATCAAACAATAGTCGGGCTTTCAGAAGCGTGACATCCGGAATTTCGGCGGATTTAGCTTCTTTCAGAGCCGCTTTGTCTTCATCTACCAAGGCTCTGCCATATTTCAGAATATTGGCATTATTCATCAGATAGCCACTGATATTTCCTTCAATAAGTTGTGCCCATGCCAATTTCTGATAGGCTTCTTTGATATAGTTTCTACCTTTAAATGTCTTAATAAACGACTGAAGGTAGAGATCTGCATCCGTGTCCAGCCTGTGCAGTTTAGCCACTCCCAGCATAAAATTGAGGTAATGAAACGTATAGAATTTACTTCCGGTTGGACGATTTGCCAGATAGCTGATGGCGATATCATTCCTTCCGGTACGCATGGCAATATTGCTCAGGGCAAAACACGCAAGAGGACTTGATGTCGGGTCAAGATCCGAATCGGATACTATCTTCCAGGCACGTTCGGCATCATTGTTGAGGTGAAGCATCACAAAGGCATACATAACCACGGCTTCATCCCTGAAAAGGAAGCTATGATTATTACCATACCGGATAACCGATTCCAGTTCCCTCACGCCCTGATCTATCGTACCGCTCATGCCTCCCAGCCAGGAGACTCCCCATTTATACTCATCCGGTATCGTCCCTATCGCTGCATGAAGGACGCCCAAACTCTTTTTATTGGCAACAAAATCCGGGAAGCGCTTTGTGTTGTCCTGCAGATCACTGTAAGCTGACTTAATCTCAAAAAAGGCACGGGTGTATTCTTCAAATTTTAACCTTGCCAATGCCCATTGAAGCTGCATTTCAGCCTTACAATACAAAAGATATGGTGAGGCAGGGTCTGTCTTTGCTATCATCGAAAGACGGGTGGTTTTATTGTCTTTCATCCGCTTTAGGTCTTCTTCTCTTTCTCCTATAAAAACCTTAAAAAAGTCAATATAATTGTCAAGAAAATAAGATACATAGTTATCAGGTTCCCTTAAGCGAAGTTGTCGGATAGATTCTCCAGCCTCATCAAGCCTCAACTGCATTATAAGTGAGTATGCCTGTCTGGCTTTTGGAGTAAACTCAATCGTCTTTTTATGACCATATATCGGTGAGGTAAACAGGGAATACCCACACATCAATACGATTATAAATAAACTTGAGTTTTTCAATCCGACTTACAGTTGGTTATTTTTTCTAAACAAAAAAGCCTCAAACATATTTTACCATATTTGAGGCTTTCTCATATAAAAATACAATTTTATGCTTCTGTTGGTTCTTCTTCCAGGATGGTTGCCTTATCTACCAGGATTCTTCCGCAGTGTTCACACACGAGAATTTTCTTTGACAGGCTGATTTCCATCTGTAGTTGTGGCGGAATGGCATTGAAACAGCCACCGCAGGCATTACGCTCTACAGAAACAACAGCCAGACCATTGCGGTATGTATTTCTTATTTTCTGGTAAGCTTTAAGCAGACGGTCTTCTATTTTCTTCTGTTGTTTTTCGGAGACGGCGATGAGCTTTTCTTCATCTTTTTCCGTTTTGCTTATGATTTCTTTCAGTTCAACCAATTTCTTTTCCAGGTCGGCCTGTTTATTCTCTCTGCGTTCCTGAGCTGCAGCCAGGGCTTCATTTTTACCTTCTTTGGAAAGGCGCAGTTCTTTAATTCTTTTTTCTGCCAACTGGATATCGAGGCGTTGCAGTTCGATTTCCTTATTTACAGCATCGAATTCCCTATTATTCTTTACTTTTTCCAGCTGTTTTTCGTACTTAACGATCATCGCCTCACATTCCTTGATGTGATTCTGATAGTTTTTGATATCAGACTCCATGGTCTTGATCGCTGTATCTATTTTGTTGACTCGGGTATCGAGGCCGGCAACCTCATCTTCCAGGTCGCTGACTTCCATAGGCAACTCACCTTTTAATATTCGAATTTCATCAATTTGTGAGTCTATTTGTTGAAGATCATATAACAATCTTAGCTTTTCATTAACCGATAATTCCTTTTTAGCCATAATTTTTATAAATAATTAATTGGATTTGTTATAATTTTTGTCGAACGAACCGCAAAATTACTAAATTTTTTGATTATCAAGTCTTTAATTAAAATAATCGTAAATTGTTCACTCTCATAATGTCCAATGTCTGCAATCATTATTCTGTCATTGGCATCAAAATATTCGTGATACTTAAAATCAGCCGTAATAAAAATGTCGCATTTCTGTGTTATTGCCTGATTCAGCAAAAAAGATCCTGAACCTCCGCATACAGCCACCTTATGGATGGTTTCGCCGACCGGTCGGGTATATTTTACAACACTTGCCTGCATTTTTTGTTTTAATTCATTCAAAAAATCAAGCCATGGTATTGGACGATCTGTCCATCCTATCAGTCCGGAGCCTCTCGGACAATTTTCAATAAGAGATCCGGAATAAGTCAAAAGTGCTTCACATCGAGTCAGCCCCAATTGAAGGGCTATTGTATTATTCACACCATTTTGCAATACATTGTCCAGATTGGTATGGATGGCGTATATAGCGATATTATGGCGGATGGCTTTGACAATAGTTCGCTGGACATAGTTTTGGCCTGTGAATCGTTTCAGTCCTGAAAAGACTATGGGATGATGGGCTATGATGAGATTAAAACCTTCACGAATAGCTTCATCTACCACTTCTTCTGTCGCATCCAGGCTAATGATGGCTCCGCTGATGTCCATTTCCGGATCGCCGGCTATCAGACCGCTATTGTCATAACCTTCCTGATACTCCAAAGGGGCTATGGATTCCAGGTAGTGTGTAATTTCGTTCAGCTTCATTTTTCTATTATTGTGTTACCTAATCAAAGTTTCGGAGCAAAAATATTAAAAAAATGGCCAGGCTGCTTGTTGTTTAAGGTCAAATATTCAACCAAGGTGTTTCATGTCGATGTTAAGAATATTATCATGCAGTCCGATGAGACGAGACATAAACAACTCCCAGTCAACACCTAAGGATGAAAATACCAACAAAAAGAAGTCGCATAGATCTTCCATAATTTGTTGATTAATCTGGTTTCAATTCCAATATGGTCTGATTAAAGCCGTTGTGCCTCCTACCCTTAACTGTGCGGTAACGGTATTTCAATTCCAATATGGTCTGATTAAAGCATCTTTTATTAATTTATAAATAACAAATATAATTATATTTCAATTCCAATATGGTCTGATTAAAGCAGTACCGTTGCAGCTCGTAAAACGAAACGTGCTGATATTTCAATTCCAATATGGTCAGATTAAAGCTCCCTGCGGCAATTAGTCGCATCAACTGCTCCTGTATTTCAATTCCAATATGGTCAGATTAAAGCTATCCTTGTAATAACACTATCGTGCCTGTGATGACGATTTCAATTCCAATATGGTCAGATTAAAGCAAGGTTAATCAGGTGGTTTACCGGTTTGTTAACTGTATTTCAATTCCAATATGGTCTGATTAAAGCCAGTCAGTAGAAGCATTCGAAGACCTTCTGGAGTTGATTTCAATTCCAATATGGTCTGATTAAAGCAATATTGAGAGATTATTTGACGAAACAGGGGCGGACGTTATTTCAATTCCAATATGGTCTGATTAAAGCGCCGGACGTAACTAAGGTCAAAGTGCCATCATTGACATTTCAATTCCAATATGGTCTGATTAAAGCTCCGGAAAGCGAAACAGAAAGCGAGCAGCAGGCTACATTTCAATTCCAATATGGTCTGATTAAAGCATTAGACGCTTATGCGTCAGTACAGCCGGTAAAATCATTTCAATTCCAATATGGTCTGATTAAAGCTACTAATTTAAGCGCGTTGAGCAGTGTGTTTTGGCTCATTTCAATTCCAATATGGTCTGATTAAAGCAGAAGAATGGTGATATGCCGAATAAACATTAAAGATATTTCAATTCCAATATGGTCTGATTAAAGCATTAGACGCTTATGCGTCAGTACAGCCGGTAAAATCATTTCAATTCCAATATGGTCTGATTAAAGCGAGATGGCAGCTTGGCGACGTTCCCGAGTATCCCAGATTTCAATTCCAATATGGTCTGATTAAAGCTGAACAATATCCAAGATTTAGAGATTGTTTTGTTGAATTTCAATTCCAATATGGTCTGATTAAAGCCGCAATTTTAATAAACCTTGAAATTGTTGTGCATTATTTCAATTCCAATATGGTCAGATTAAAGCCTTTAAGATAAAAGTTTCATCATGTCCGGCAAATATGATTTCAATTCCAATATGGTCAGATTAAAGCTTCTAATGAAGCCGTCCGCAAAGGTTCAGGAGTCAAATTTCAATTCCAATATGGTCTGATTAAAGCACTATTGAGTAATGCGATAAGACCGTGGACGAAGTTATTTCAATTCCAATATGGTCTGATTAAAGCTTGTTGGTATGTAGGTCAAAAGACTTTGCTCCTGATTTCAATTCCAATATGGTCTGATTAAAGCTCAATTGCCGGATGCTGTCCAAACTCAATAAGCTCAATTTCAATTCCAATATGGTCTGATTAAAGCCGGAATAATAACTTCCTTTTGGGGGCTACTGTAAGATTTCAATTCCAATATGGTCTGATTAAAGCGTACGTGAGCAATTAAAAGGGATATTATCATGAAATTTCAATTCCAATATGGTCTGATTAAAGCTCCGCTGTCGCTCTGACCATTTTATCCATATGTTGATTTCAATTCCAATATGGTCTGATTAAAGCATCAATTGCCGGATGCTGTCCAAACTCAATAAGCTCAATTTCAATTCCAATATGGTCTGATTAAAGCGTCAGCTATTTCTTGGTGTGTAATGCCTTTTTCAGATTTCAATTCCAATATGGTCTGATTAAAGCTTTGCAGTAAGTGTTATTATTACCTCTTCTTGACCTATTTCAATTCCAATATGGTCTGATTAAAGCACTAACTATTTATATGGTTTGATACACCGATTTTCATATTTCAATTCCAATATGGTCTGATTAAAGCGACTGTTCAGACATACAAGAGGCAGCCGAATTGGTTTATTTCAATTCCAATATGGTCTGATTAAAGCGAACGATACCTGCGAAGGCAGGTAGCATTGTTGCGTATTTCAATTCCAATATGGTCTGATTAAAGCGGCAGGTATGGTTGGCCAGGTCAATTTAACACCTAAATTTCAATTCCAATATGGTCTGATTAAAGCCAGGCAGTACATTAACAGCAACTCCAAGTGGATGTAGATTTCAATTCCAATATGGTCTGATTAAAGCTTGCTGAATTCAGATTTAACTTAACAGTCGAATTTCATTTCAATTCCAATATGGTCTGATTAAAGCCTGGAATAGGTTGCCTGCAGAGATGGCACATACATGTATTTCAATTCCAATATGGTCTGATTAAAGCAGTATTACAATTACTTGTGAAGGGGTTCATCGTTGAATTTCAATTCCAATATGGTCTGATTAAAGCGCCCCATGATTGCTTATATTAAGTTCTCTATGTATCAATTTCAATTCCAATATGGTCTGATTAAAGCAAAACCTTTCTGTAACACCCAGAGTTCAGCGAATAAATTTCAATTCCAATATGGTCTGATTAAAGCTAAATCTTTCAGTAATGCCTGAAGCGAGTTATTTTCAATTTCAATTCCAATATGGTCTGATTAAAGCCTGAATTAAGTATATATGGTTTTATTGATCCTGAATATTTCAATTCCAATATGGTCTGATTAAAGCTAGCGGTAATAAAATTTACTCCGCTTTCTGCTCCTTATTTCAATTCCAATATGGTCTGATTAAAGCTTTTAAATTATTCGTTAGAAATGAATGCGCAAAAGTATTTCAATTCCAATATGGTCTGATTAAAGCTATATGTAAATTTGACTTTCTTAATTAAGGTGCCTATATTTCAATTCCAATATGGTCTGATTAAAGCCCTATTATCCGTGTAACCTTCAACAAAATCATAGTCATTTCAATTCCAATATGGTCTGATTAAAGCGACCTTTACTCTTTCATGATATTCCTCATAAATATTATTTCAATTCCAATATGGTCTGATTAAAGCATACCCAAGCTGATCCATTCCATCTATCCCATTGATATTTCAATTCCAATATGGTCTGATTAAAGCAGCGTGGGCGGCACATTTCATATAACGGTTTGTATAATTTCAATTCCAATATGGTCTGATTAAAGCTTTCTGACCACTCACGCCTCCAATTTTCTTTCAATGATTTCAATTCCAATATGGTCTGATTAAAGCCAGTTAAATTAATATCATTAGATAATTCAATATCATATTTCAATTCCAATATGGTCTGATTAAAGCATATCGGCCAAAGGTAAACTGGAGGATGTTTTTGAAATTTCAATTCCAATATGGTCTGATTAAAGCCTATTCCCATCTTGATATTGAATATATTGTCCTAATATTTCAATTCCAATATGGTCTGATTAAAGCATGGTCAGTTTCTGCTGATTCAACACCTATCCCTACATTTCAATTCCAATATGGTCTGATTAAAGCTAATAATTGCGGGTGCGCTTTTCAGCCGGGTAATACTATTTCAATTCCAATATGGTCTGATTAAAGCATCTGTATCCGGGTCCGTATTAACTGCAACTGTGTCATTTCAATTCCAATATGGTCTGATTAAAGCTATTGCCACAAGCATCTACAATCCTTCTCCGTATTAATTTCAATTCCAATATGGTCTGATTAAAGCGAGTGGACAAAGTAACGAATATAACTTACAAATTAATTTCAATTCCAATATGGTCTGATTAAAGCTAAATGGTTGCGATGCAGTCAAAACAATACTTCCTTATTTCAATTCCAATATGGTCTGATTAAAGCTACGGTATTGATTGTCTGTGTGTTATCCTCACCGCAATTTCAATTCCAATATGGTCTGATTAAAGCTTGAAACAGTAAAATCAAAAGCGTCAATAGTTTCTCTATTTCAATTCCAATATGGTCTGATTAAAGCGTGATGAGGGAGCAATGAAATATAATTCTTCAACTGAATTTCAATTCCAATATGGTCTGATTAAAGTAAAGGACTTGACACGCCTACCACATTACAAGATCTTCATTTCAATTCCAATATGGTCTGATTAAAGCTGTGACTACAGAATATAGCGAGGACAATGGTGTAACAATTTCAATTCCAATATGGTCTGATTAAAGCTTCATAATGTCCCCCATAATCTAATACCTCATCGAAATTTCAATTCCAATATGGTCTGATTAAAGCGGGCAGGACGTTGGGCGCAATTGTTACCATTCCTTTATTTCAATTCCAATATGGTCTGATTAAAGCTGGTGACGGGAATTACAAGGTGGAATTGAATTGCAAATTTCAATTCCAATATGGTCTGATTAAAGCGTCAGGTAATATAGATATTAAAGTAGTAGTGACATGATTTCAATTCCAATATGGTCTGATTAAAGCTTGCTGAATTCAGATTTAACTTAACAGTCGAATTTCATTTCAATTCCAATATGGTCTGATTAAAGCTATGGTCAGTTTCTGCTGATTCAACACCTATCCCTACATTTCAATTCCAATATGGTCTGATTAAAGCGATATTATTGAATGGAGGGAAGATGAGGATTCTGACATTTCAATTCCAATATGGTCTGATTAAAGCAATTGCTTGACCATTCACATAACGTTGCAAAATTTGATTTCAATTCCAATATGGTCTGATTAAAGCGATATTATTGAATGGAGGGAAGATGAGGATTCTGACATTTCAATTCCAATATGGTCTGATTAAAGCAACTCGTGAATTTATAAATTTGTATTCGGCATATCTATGTCAATTCCAATATGGTCTGATTAAAGCCCTATACTTTGTGAAGAAGTATTGCCCGGTGATACTATTTCAATTCCAATATGGTCTGATTAAAGCAAAGAAGGTCAGGAAATAAAATAAAGCTGATATATTAATTTCAATTCCAATATGGTCTGATTAAAGCTCTTTATTAGAGCCAGGAGACGAAAGGACACCGTATATTTCAATTCCAATATGGTCTGATTAAAGCCTTAATTGTAGTAATGAAAAAAGCGTTACAGATGCTATTTCAATTCCAATATGGTCTGATTAAAGCCACTTTGCGATCGCGGAAATGATTCGTCCTTCCTTCATTTCAATTCCAATATGGTCTGATTAAAGCGTATCACTTCCAATAGATTGTATAGTTGGATTATCATATTTCAATTCCAATATGGTCTGATTAAAGCCAACCTCATTAAAAAGGCTCCGACACTTCCATCATTATTTCAATTCCAATATGGTCTGATTAAAGCACGATATCGTCAAGATCAATCACTTTGAGCTGTTGAATTTCAATTCCAATATGGTCTGATTAAAGCTCACGAGAATCGAATATATGCCGACTTACTCGACATATTTCAATTCCAATATGGTCTGATTAAAGCAGACCGTCCGCGCCGGTATTGCAGGACTCGGAGCTGATTTCAATTCCAATATGGTCTGATTAAAGCCCGATAACGTTGAGGCATTGCAGAAGGCAGGGAAATATTTCAATTCCAATATGGTCTGATTAAAGCACACTATCATCCGATATAGGACAGAATATCTCTATATTTCAATTCCAATATGGTCTGATTAAAGCATAGGCATGCTCTACACGTCCATTTTTTATCTCATTATTTCAATTCCAATATGGTCTGATTAAAGCGTCGGAACGGATTACGTGTTGAAGGCTACCAACGTAATTTCAATTCCAATATGGTCTGATTAAAGCTTGCTCAGGTTGTAGGCCGGTGATTTTCTGGAGTTGATTTCAATTCCAATATGGTCTGATTAAAGCAACACTGAGCACGACTCCCAGGATGCTCCCCAGATATTTCAATTCCAATATGGTCTGATTAAAGCGCTGTGCATCACGAAAGGAATAACGCGGATCGCGCTATTTCAATTCCAATATGGTCTGATTAAAGCATCTGTTGTTTTCGCAGAAGTGAATTGATTGTTCCCATTTCAATTCCAATATGGTCTGATTAAAGCTGATCCGGAACGGTATATCATTCGCCTGGCTGATGTTATTTCAATTCCAATATGGTCTGATTAAAGCACACGGTCTGTGGAAAGCCGTCCAGGTCACACACTGATTTCAATTCCAATATGGTCTGATTAAAGCCGGCCAATGTGCAGGTGGATAATGATCAGATCAGTTATTTCAATTCCAATATGGTCTGATTAAAGCACAAAAATAAATAATCATGGTAATAGAATTCAAATGGATTTCAATTCCAATATGGTCTGATTAAAGCATATCAGCAACAGCTGGTGTGTATTCAAAATATCTATTTCAATTCCAATATGGTCTGATTAAAGCCACTTAAAAGACTTGTTGTTTCTGTCGCCTATGTGGATTTCAATTCCAATATGGTCTGATTAAAGCCTTGATTTGCACACAATCAAGAAAGAGAAAAAGCTGATTTCAATTCCAATATGGTCTGATTAAAGCGTGCATTATAAGTCTAATTTTAAAAATGAATTATTAATTTCAATTCCAATATGGTCTGATTAAAGCGTTTGCATTCCATACTTGTGCAGGCAAATCTTCACTATTTCAATTCCAATATGGTCTGATTAAAGCACGCACAAGAATAAGACTGTAAGATCGATATATGGTAATTTCAATTCCAATATGGTCTGATTAAAGCATATTAACATATTATTTTATGCACATATAGCACTAAAATTTCAATTCCAATATGGTCTGATTAAAGCTCTTGGCTGCATCTGTACCCTGCCATTGTCCGTTCAATTTCAATTCCAATATGGTCTGATTAAAGCGTGCCGTGCCTTTCAGGACATCCATCAATGTAATGTCATTTCAATTCCAATATGGTCTGATTAAAGCCCACGCTATTGGCTCATCTACGCAACAAATGCTGTTATTTCAATTCCAATATGGTCTGATTAAAGCTAAAAGGTTATTTACATAATTCGCTTTTAATTCCGCATTTCAATTCCAATATGGTCTGATTAAAGCTTTACGGCTTGACAAGTTTCGAGCTTGGCTTTGGTCTATTTCAATTCCAATATGGTCTGATTAAAGCCAGATGAGAACGGCATTGGCAAAAAGTGCAGGAAGATTTCAATTCCAATATGGTCTGATTAAAGCCGGCATGGTTGGTTCGGATTCAGGCACATCATCATCAATTTCAATTCCAATATGGTCTGATTAAAGCTTTCTACTTCTTTTTGCACATAAGTGTTTACCGAAATTTCAATTCCAATATGGTCTGATTAAAGCGAACAAGTAAAGCAAGTTGCAGAAAAAGAGGAACGTAATTTCAATTCCAATATGGTCTGATTAAAGCCGCTCAAAAAAGAAAAAGTAAAACGACAGCATAACAATTTCAATTCCAATATGGTCTGATTAAAGCGTAATAAAGCAACTCGCCAACCATCTTTATACGTTTATTTCAATTCCAATATGGTCTGATTAAAGCGTTGATGGTGATCCGGGTGTAATATTTCCGTATGTTATTTCAATTCCAATATGGTCTGATTAAAGCTTGCCATTTGTCGAAAAACGGAACGAGGCTTTTGTATTTCAATTCCAATATGGTCTGATTAAAGCATTGTGCGAATTGCTTGTGATACACGAATTTACAGAATTTCAATTCCAATATGGTCTGATTAAAGCATTAGGTAGTAATAACCATACTTCAACTGTTTGCTCATTTCAATTCCAATATGGTCTGATTAAAGCGGCAAGGGCTATGCTTGGTGTAGTGCGTTTGTGCATATTTCAATTCCAATATGGTCTGATTAAAGCATATTACGGTCTCACCGATATCGCCGTTACTTCTGAATTTCAATTCCAATATGGTCTGATTAAAGCACAGGCGTAACCGACAAAAAAACCTTGCGGAATGCGTATTTCAATTCCAATATGGTCTGATTAAAGCAACAATTAAAAGTGCTACTATAAGCGTTACTCCAACATTTCAATTCCAATATGGTCTGATTAAAGCAGAAATAAAAAAGCTCCGAGAGTTGTATGATGCGGAATTTCAATTCCAATATGGTCTGATTAAAGCGGTTCAGGAGGCGATGGAGGCGGATAAATATGAAATTATTTCAATTCCAATATGGTCTGATTAAAGCAAGAATACGTACAAACTCAACATCGAATATTTACGAATTTCAATTCCAATATGGTCTGATTAAAGCTTATTTAGCTCGGTCGGTATTTAGCATTACTGCCAAATTTCAATTCCAATATGGTCTGATTAAAGCATATTAACATATTATTTTATGCACATATAGCACTAAAATTTCAATTCCAATATGGTCTGATTAAAGCATAGTTATATTTCTATTACTGGCAATTTGTAAACCAAATTTCAATTCCAATATGGTCTGATTAAAGCCCATATCTATCTTTCCGACAATACACGCTTTATGTGTATTTCAATTCCAATATGGTCTGATTAAAGCAATCTATTTTGCATATAAAAAACGGTATTGGGTTGTAATTTCAATTCCAATATGGTCTGATTAAAGCTATTACGGTCTCACCGATATCGCCGTTACTTCTGAATTTCAATTCCAATATGGTCTGATTAAAGCTCTGACCATGGATTTGACAATAACGCACCTGCTAATTTCAATTCCAATATGGTCTGATTAAAGCATCGACCGTTACTGTAAATTCTATGAATGTCGTTGCATTTCAATTCCAATATGGTCTGATTAAAGCGATGCTGGTTTTGATAGAGACCAATTTGACAATAAGTATTTCAATTCCAATATGGTCTGATTAAAGCAAATCTTATTATAGCGGACAACGGTCTTTCACGGCTATTTCAATTCCAATATGGTCTGATTAAAGCCCGGTAGCGGCATCATACAATCATATCATAAATTTCATTTCAATTCCAATATGGTCTGATTAAAGCTGCGCAAAGCGAAACAGAATGCGAGCAGCAGACGATATTTCAATTCCAATATGGTCTGATTAAAGCTTACTTGAAGTAAACTACCCACCCACGCTAAAGCGAATTTCAATTCCAATATGGTCTGATTAAAGCGCTGGATATTCTTAGAGCGGCTTTTGACAAAAGCGAATTTCAATTCCAATATGGTCTGATTAAAGCCCCATATTGCATAAATACAATGTTGGGCGTCTGTTGATTTCAATTCCAATATGGTCTGATTAAAGCTGGGCAGATAGGCATACGATTTCCTTTAATTCATTAATTTCAATTCCAATATGGTCTGATTAAAGCTACTTGGTAACTTTTCTTTTAATTGATTTACCATTATTTCAATTCCAATATGGTCTGATTAAAGCACTTATTCCGCTTATTGGATTGTTTGGTGGTGCCATATTTCAATTCCAATATGGTCTGATTAAAGCTATATAGCCAATAATACACAGAAAGCCTTTGATAAAATTTCAATTCCAATATGGTCTGATTAAAGCAGTGAACAGTAATAGTCATGCAGAACCATATATTTAATTTCAATTCCAATATGGTCTGATTAAAGCGAGGTTCAGTTGAAAAATGGTATAAAGCATTGGTCTTATTTCAATTCCAATATGGTCTGATTAAAGCTATGGTGATTTACCGTCAAGGATATGTAATGACTTGATTTCAATTCCAATATGGTCTGATTAAAGCTTGTCTCGACAAAGCGCTTGCATTGGCTGAGACTGAATTTCAATTCCAATATGGTCTGATTAAAGCATGGTATATTCATCGACAAAGGCGCAGGCCGTGGATAATTTCAATTCCAATATGGTCTGATTAAAGCTCAGAAAAACGTGTGCGTGATTATGTCCTCTATGCGATTTCAATTCCAATATGGTCTGATTAAAGCAATATAGTTGACCGTAACTATACCGCCTACCATGCGATTTCAATTCCAATATGGTCTGATTAAAGCAACTGACAAAATACAGTTTCAAGATAACACAGGTGATATTTCAATTCCAATATGGTCTGATTAAAGCTAACAGATTGCCTGACTGATCCACACACTTTATCTGATTTCAATTCCAATATGGTCTGATTAAAGCGATTGGATTGTCTCCGATCAATGACGCTATCCTGGAATTTCAATTCCAATATGGTCTGATTAAAGCGCATACAGTTTGCAAGCTCTTTCGTCTATCATGCGAATTTCAATTCCAATATGGTCTGATTAAAGCGTTTGCAGAAAAGCAAAGTTTTCTTTATCTGGCTGAAATTTCAATTCCAATATGGTCTGATTAAAGCATGAGGCTGCATTCATATCAAGATCGAGCGTACCGAATTTCAATTCCAATATGGTCTGATTAAAGCCTGAATGGTATGAAATCCACAAGAAGGCCTCTGAAATTTCAATTCCAATATGGTCTGATTAAAGCGGAATAAGTTCGATATTCAAAAGGTCGTCAGTCTGAATTTCAATTCCAATATGGTCTGATTAAAGCCCGGAAGTGGAAATTCCATCCACAGATCACGTCGGAGATTTCAATTCCAATATGGTCTGATTAAAGCGTCGGAACGGATTACGTGTTGAAGGCTACCAACGTAATTTCAATTCCAATATGGTCTGATTAAAGCTGAGATCGGAATCAGTAAAGGACATGAGTTGATGAAATTTCAATTCCAATATGGTCTGATTAAAGCTTTAATTCCTTTCATTTCACCTTATAAATGTTACGGATTTCAATTCCAATATGGTCTGATTAAAGCCCAAATGCTTTCTGCTTCATCGTTGCGGTATTTCTCATTTCAATTCCAATATGGTCTGATTAAAGCTTGTTAGAAGAATATATATCAAGGCTTAAGCCATTGAATTTCAATTCCAATATGGTCTGATTAAAGCCGATTCAGGGATCGGGAAGTTCAAGCTCAAAGGCCACATTTCAATTCCAATATGGTCTGATTAAAGCCCTTTGGCACATGTCGCCTGCATGGCGTACCATTTTATTTCAATTCCAATATGGTCTGATTAAAGCTGCGTGATTATAAGGGGAAGATGAAAGTGCCGAAGAAATTTCAATTCCAATATGGTCTGATTAAAGCCTATGTGTCTATATATGTACCCCATTAGTCAGGTCGATTTCAATTCCAATATGGTCTGATTAAAGCAAAAGGGCGAGGAGATACGCCGCTACTTCGTTACGAATTTCAATTCCAATATGGTCTGATTAAAGCATTTACCTAAAGACATTAAGGACATATGGGGATAAAATTTCAATTCCAATATGGTCTGATTAAAGCTATATGGGGAAAAAAGCATACTGATCATGTAACACTATTTCAATTCCAATATGGTCTGATTAAAGCAAAGCCTGGTAGAAATCCACCAGAAAACCTTCAAAAATTTCAATTCCAATATGGTCTGATTAAAGCCCAAGTACAAGCCCTCGGTCGAAGAAAGGCTAGAAAATTTCAATTCCAATATGGTCTGATTAAAGCACTTACCTCGACTGGAACTATGACCACTATACCGAGAATTTCAATTCCAATATGGTCTGATTAAAGCACGAGATGGAAGGCGAGGACGCATACATGAACGCACATTTCAATTCCAATATGGTCTGATTAAAGCAAGGCAATTGAAGAAATGAAAAAATCATTATCACAATTTCAATTCCAATATGGTCTGATTAAAGCTCGTTGAGTAATGCGTAGTATGAGCCGCTCCCTCGGTATTTCAATTCCAATATGGTCTGATTAAAGCTCTGTCATGTTTTATGTTTTTTTTAGTTATGAAAATATTTCAATTCCAATATGGTCTGATTAAAGCCCGGGAGATAGTGTTACAATTGGAGAAGCCTTTACAAATTTCAATTCCAATATGGTCTGATTAAAGCATTTTATCTCCGGCAAGAGAAGCTATTCGACACCGAATTTCAATTCCAATATGGTCTGATTAAAGCGCAGTAAGCTCTACCCCACTTACATTATCCGGTCGAATTTCAATTCCAATATGGTCTGATTAAAGCCTACAATATCCGCCGCATTTATTGCAATGTTGTAGTATTTCAATTCCAATATGGTCTGATTAAAGCCAAATAAGGAGGGTATTGCCGTTTCCGTACGAGCTTATTTCAATTCCAATATGGTCTGATTAAAGCTGTATTTCCATTCAAATGTCACGGTGTCAACCGTACATTTCAATTCCAATATGGTCTGATTAAAGCTTACCTGATGAACTTTACAATTTAGACATTTTGGAATTTCAATTCCAATATGGTCTGATTAAAGCGGGAATGTCATTCCATCGTGCATAATTACACCTGAATTTCAATTCCAATATGGTCTGATTAAAGCTATTGAAACCTTCCAATTTTGCTACCGCTTCATCTTATTTCAATTCCAATATGGTCTGATTAAAGCCTAAATGTGGACTTGTAAATATGGTAGGTTTCGTGAATTTCAATTCCAATATGGTCTGATTAAAGCAGGGAAGCAACTAAGTAAAGAGCCATCACCACAGGTATTTCAATTCCAATATGGTCTGATTAAAGCGACAAACGAATTAATTACCTCGCATTCGTTTGCGCAATTTCAATTCCAATATGGTCTGATTAAAGCGATGAAAAGAAACATGGATATTCCAATTATAATTATATTTCAATTCCAATATGGTCTGATTAAAGCAAGTATATTAACATGGTCAGTGAATATGACCTGTCAAATTTCAATTCCAATATGGTCTGATTAAAGCATTATAACAGATAACAGCCTGTCAGGAGGCTATGCAATTTCAATTCCAATATGGTCTGATTAAAGCCTGTGATTAAACTCTTTTACGGGTATAAATTCTCTATTTCAATTCCAATATGGTCTGATTAAAGCCAACTTATTTCAACAAAAAACGGCTACCCTTTTCAAATTTCAATTCCAATATGGTCTGATTAAAGCGTACACAATGCGTATAGTGAAGATCCTAAAAGCATTATTTCAATTCCAATATGGTCTGATTAAAGCACGGTAACAGCGTTAATTTATTCAGTTTAACGTCATATTTCAATTCCAATATGGTCTGATTAAAGCGTTAATGTACAGAAATTGCATACTGAGGAGCATGCCATTTCAATTCCAATATGGTCTGATTAAAGCAGGCATAGTAACAGCACTATCCTCAATAACACATAAATTTCAATTCCAATATGGTCTGATTAAAGCCTATACACTTGTTATGAACGTGACTTCGTGATTCAGATTTCAATTCCAATATGGTCTGATTAAAGCCTATATTGGCGTAGTAAAGTGACCACATGGGGCTCAATTTCAATTCCAATATGGTCTGATTAAAGCACAGATAGGTGTCAGAGAGGCAACCGGTCACAATGAATTTCAATTCCAATATGGTCTGATTAAAGCAAAATGCCGCGCCAAATACAGTTGTATCGGTTACATATTTCAATTCCAATATGGTCTGATTAAAGCCTATCGAAACTGCACAGGCAGAATTTTTCATAACAAATTTCAATTCCAATATGGTCTGATTAAAGCTTAATGCTGTCCATCCTGCGAGCGGTAGTGGTGCTAATTTCAATTCCAATATGGTCTGATTAAAGCCAGGTAAACGAGCATTTTATACAACTGATTAAAGAAATTTCAATTCCAATATGGTCTGATTAAAGCAAAATGCCGCGCCAAATACAGTTGTATCGGTTACATATTTCAATTCCAATATGGTCTGATTAAAGCCGATAACGATAATCTTGGTAACAATACACTGGTCGTATTTAAATTCCAATATGGTCTGATTAAAGCGTAGCGGCATAACATGATCATGCGGATAGCTTCCAAATTTCAATTACTATATGGTCTGATTAAAGCATTGACGAAATGAATACATGGGGAAGGTTCGTATGTATTTCAATTCCAATATGGTCTGATTAAAGCAACGTTAAGACCTGACACGCAGGTAGTTTTTGGAAAATTTCAATTCCAATATGGTCTGATTAAAGCATTGACGAAATGAAGACATGGGGAAGGTTCGTATGTATTTCAATTCCAATATGGTCTGATTAAA
>JAGFJA010000044.1 GCA_024103005.1 Saprospiraceae bacterium | reverse complement strand
GTAGAGAAGAAGGTACAAAAAAGAGTAAGTCCAGTGTTATACTCAACGGCTATGACAATGGTCTTGACGTTGCCATATTGAGCAATATAACTCAGTTGACACAGGAAGAAGTGATTGAAATATTGCGGGACCACGGAAAATTGGCATAAACATATTTTGATTCAAGTTGCGCTTTTGTAGATGCAATTCTATGCAGATTGGGCGTTTCAGGAGAATGGAGTTCACTTTTGTAGGGAGTCTCCAAGAAAGAACATCATATATATCGGAAAATTGCCTTGGATTAATCCCACATTGGATTACTATGTGATATTATTTACTTTTTCCTGATAAAAAACACAAAATCAATGATATGTGAAACTCTTAACCCTTATTCGGCCATGACTCACTCAAAAAAGTAACGTCCGGCATCAAAGCTTCTAAGAACGTTCTACGTAATTTTCATTCTCTATATTTTGGCAACTCTCCGTCATACCCACTACTAAAATAACCAATTATCATGTGCCAATTTTGTCTTTGGCCCAATATCTTTAATTTGCGTCCGTTTTTTGGAGTTGAAAATATACATACCCCCGAATTAAGGGAATAATCGATAATTCATCAAACAAAAATCAAACCGAGTAAATATATGCAAAGGCACCAATTGATGCAAGGAGAATAAATCCTATCACTGCATGTTTGATATACTTTTCTTTTTTCTCATTGATATATAACAATACGCCACCACAAATACCTATTAGCAGTCCAATTGCCATAATTTGCCATGGGAAACTCTTACCTGTTATATAAGGTAGGGCTATTTGCCTAAATTTCCAAAGGGCAAAAAGTATGGCGGCAATTATAACAACTGATGAAGTTTTAATTTTTCCAAACATGATTATTAATTAATTTAATTATTGATTACTTAGTACAACACCCGGCCTGAACAGCAGCAGTGTTACAACAAAGTCCTTTATCTATTTCAAAGTGTACTATAACAGTGGCTGTACCTGAAACAAATACCCATAAGCCTGCAGGTCCGGATGCAGCTGTGGCAAAAATCCCGCCAATCACAGTTAAAAACTGGTCAGTGGCAGCTTTTGCCTTAGCTCCATTGATACAATCTTTATAATCGGCACATGGATCTAGCCTTACTTCAAATTGACTATTATAATTCGAGTAAGATAATTCAAGAAGTCTTCGAATCGTAGCTGTATCCTGACCATAAGTACTATAAATATAATGTAAACCCTCTTGCATAATACCTAAAGTACCGGAATCAATATGGTTTATCAACATTCGATAATAATTAGAATCAATATTACCCTGATTTTGCAGTTCTAAATTATAGTAAAATGTAATTGTATCCGCGTCAATCTTATCAGAAAATACATAATCGAAAATCGGATACATATAATAATCTATAGAATCATCCGAAACTAAACTTGATGAATTTGTTTTGATTCCACTTGGAATATTATTCACAAAATATTTAGAATCTTTATTACAAGATGTCAAAACAAAACAAAACAAAACAAAACAAAACAAAACATAATTTTTCATAATCATATTTTTTAATATTATATAGATATATTTGACACAAATATACAATTTTATACTTATAAAGTAATATTTTTACAAATTTATATAAATGTTTATTCTTACAAAATCGTCAGAATAAGTTCGTTCCACAAGATTAAACAACCATGTATTCCACATTTTATTTGCCATCAATAGAATTTTCAAAACTAAAATTGCCAAAAAACTTCATTCTATATATTTCTTTATCATAGGTGATAAATATTAAAACAATTCTTAAATTGCAGACTTTTATAAACTTTAATCTCCTATAATCAACGAGTATTAGTTCATGCATTATTTTATTAAAATATGAGAAATAGTTGGATAGTCACAGTTGTGTTTATTCTGACTTCGATTTTTACCTCACCTTTACAAGCCAAACATATTATCGGCGGATATATCAACTACGAATATTTGTCCACCTCAAATAATATGAACCGCTACCGGATCACTCTCCGCATCTTCAGAGATTGCGGCGACCCGACCAATGGTGGATTTGACCGTCCGGCAGAGCTATCTATTGCAACATCAGACGGCACTTACTATCGACAAAATTTCCGAATGGGCAATCCTACTGTCACCAACCTGACCAACCTGTTCAGCAATCCCTGTATTGCCAAACCACCGGATGTTTGCGTCCAGGAGGGTGTGTACTCAGCTACCATTGACCTGCCCATCGATACCGTAAGAAGCTATTACATCATCTATCAGAGGTGTTGCCGAAATGTGTCCATCTTCAACATTATCAATCCCGGAGAATACGGAGCGACGTACTATACGGAAATTACGCCCCTGGCACAAAAACTTAAAAACTCCAGTCCCACCTTCAAAACCATTCCACCCATTGCTATTTGTGGTGGATTTAAGCTAATTTTCGACCATTCGGCAGAGGACAAAGATGGCGACAGTCTCGCCTATTATATGGTGTCGCCTCTGCATGGAGGAGGACTGGGGAATACCTTTCAAAACTGCGAACAGGTAGCACCTCAACCGGACTGCCTCCCTCCCTATGATAGCGTGGTTTATCGCCCGCCATTCACCGGACAAAATCCAATGGGCGGTTCGCCCAGAGTGACCATTAACTCCCAAACCGGACAATTGACCGGAACACCGAATATTGTAGGGCAGTTTGTCGTCGGAATCCGGGTGGATGAATACCGCAATGGTCAATTACTCAGCTCGTCCATACGCGACTTCCAGTTTAATGTGGCCGACTGCGAGAAGACAGTTAGGGCAGAACTGGATGTCAATAAGAATAAGGGAAAGGATGTACAATTTACTGCCTGCGGTGATGACATCCTTAAAATTTCCAATACAAGTACTCTGGAAGCCTCCATCTTTGATTATACGTGGGAAATCAATCATAATAATACTCAAGATACGATAATCACAACTAAAGACCTGGATATCAGTAATCTTAGCTATGGCGACTATTCGGGATATATGATATTAAATAAGGGCTTGCAATGCAGCGATACAGCCACGTTTAAGTTTACAAAATTTCCGGGGCTTACTTCAGATTTCACCTATCATTATGACACCTGTAAGGCTGAAGGTGTGAGTTTTGTCAGCCTGGCAAGTAGTGACGTAGGCTTAATCCTTGATTTGACATGGTCGGCGGATGGTGTGGAATTCGGGAAAGATTCTCTGGAAAATTACACCTTTCCGGGTTCAGACAATTACCAGGTAAAGTTATACATCAGGGATACCAATCAATGTGTTGATAGCTTGATAAAAACGGTGGCTTATTTCCCGGTTCCTGATAAAATATTGAAACTGGATCAAATAAAGGGCTGCGTTCCGGCCTTGATTAAATTCCCCAAACTGCATCCGGATCTGGACGCAACCTATCTATATAACTGGAACTTTGGCGATGACAGCACAAGTGTGGCTGCCGAACCAACCCATTTTTATCCCGGGACCGGAGATTACGATATTACCGTACATGTGGTAGATCAGGTGGGGTGTGAATATGACGGATTCTTTCCTAAGGCAGTCAGAATCTATGATGTCCCGGAAGCAGGCTTTGACTATATGCCCAAGGATCTGTCCAATATTCAACCCAACGTACATTTTTCGGATAAAAGCACAGATGCCATAACCTGGACCTATTATATAGGCGACATCGATAGCCTGACCGGAGCTAATCCGGATTATGTCTTCCGAGATACCGGATGGGTGACTGTCCGTCAGGTTGTCAGCAATCAATTCGGATGCAAGGATACGCTGGAATACAGGATAGACGTCATCCCCATCAATACCATCTTTATGCCCAATGCCTTTCTTCCTGCATCCTCAGGCGATAATGAAGAGTTTAGACCGGTGGGTAACGGTTTCGGGATAAAAGAATATAGGATGAGCGTATATGATCGCTATGGAGAAGAGGTTTTCAGGACGGATAACTTTAATCAGGGCTGGAATGGAAGGGATAAAAACGGCAATTACTTCCCCAATGGTGTTTATGGCGTCAAGGTAAGGCTGGTAGGTCCACGCGGAGTCGTAAAAAATCTGGTGGGTAAGGCGACACTAATAAGGTAAAATATTCCGGAAAAGCCGGTTTAACCGGATAAAAAGGCTGAAAACGTGGATACAAATAAAAAAATCAAACTTTTTTAAGATAGTGTATGTAAATTCATAAGGTTTACTTACCTTTGTGCCTCATTTCAAGAAAGAACATATAAAACATAGCGTCATGGATGCAATTAAATTTGTCAACGAACAGACTTTAGCGAGCAACAACAACATCGATTTTGCTCCGGGAGATAACGTCGAGATAAGTTACAGAATCATTGAAGGGGCAAAGGAACGTATTCAGATTTTCCGCGGAGACGTGATTCAGATTAAAGGTCACGGTCTTACCAAATCGTTTACGGTAAGAAAAATTTCCAACGGTGTGGGTGTAGAAAGAATCTTCCCTATCTCTTCTCCAAGCATCGCAGGAATCAGAATAGTTAAAAAAGGTCGTGTCAGAAGAGCACGATTGTATTATCTGAGAAACCTTGTTGGAAAAGCTGCACGTATTAAGGAAAAAACTTCTTTTGCCAAAGGTTAATCCCTTCCAAAGAGATATAAAAACTGCTTTTCGTTCGGAAAGCAGTTTTTTTTTTGCACCTTTTTTACTACAAAATTGTTCCACTACCAACCGAATCGGGGAAATCAACTTAAGAACAACTACCAAAGCCAATCTTTCAGTGTGAAATGCGGTTTAAAGAGCATTAAACTGCTTTCCCTTGAATTGAATGCAAAGAGAAATTCCGGGAAAAATGACTTTACCCGACGACAATGTCAACATATTGCGAAAAAGTATCAATAATTTGATGTCGTTATCCTGAAAATTGACTTAAACACAAATAATATTTGATAATACATATTAAAAATATATTTAATATGTATAAATGGTATTAAAATTGCATCCCTACTTTGAAACAGCAGTAAAGTGAAAATGATTGAAAAGATAAAGCATTTACCGGTCAAAAAATGGGTATATACAGCAGTATTTACCTTTGTAGGCCTGAGCTTTGTATCTGTGATTGCCTTGCGATTTGTCCCGGTATGGATCACACCTCTGATGGTTATCCGAAGTGTCGAGCAGCTCGGTGACAAAGAGCGTGACTTTAGGGTAGAAAAGGACTGGGTATCGATGGACAAAATCTCAAAGAATGCCGTTATAGCTGTGTTAGCAAGTGAGGACCAGAACTTTTTTGAACACAATGGTTTTGATTTCAAGGCCATTGAGAAAGCGATGGAACACAATAAAGTAAGTAAAAAGAAAATCGGAGCCAGTACCATCACTCAACAGACTGCCAAAAATGTATTTTTATGGCCGGGAAGGACCTGGTTACGCAAGGGGATGGAAGCATATTTCACTGTCTTGATAGAATTGTTTTGGTCAAAAGATAGAATACTCGAAACCTATCTGAATGTAATAGAGTTCGGTGACGGTATTTATGGGATTGAGGCAGCGTCCAGGCATTATTATCATAAGAGTGCATCCGAGCTCAATAAAAGCGAGGCGGCCATGCTGGCAGCCATTCTGCCCAATCCACTTAAATACAACCCAATCGCGCCTTCTTCCTATCTTAAAAAACGCCAAAAACGCATCAATAGACAGATGTACACCATACAATATCCTGTTACGGACGGTCAGTACACTATAAGTGAATAAAAAACATTAAATCCGAATCTGTCAAAACTCCTTCCCTGCCTAAATATTTTAATGTTTATTGATATTGTTCCTCTTATTGACATGTTATCTGATATCAATCAAAATCAGAATACTTTAGATTAAATTTTAAAATTAGGGGGCAAACCAATAACTTTATGGAAAATTTAAAAGAAGATTCCATGAAAATGCACAATTTTAGTGCCGGGCCATCCATCATGCCGGCAGAGGTATTTGAAGAAGCGTCAAGAGCAATCCTCGAATTTAACGGAGGTGGCATGAGTCTGCTTGAAATCTCACATCGATCCAAGCCGTTTCAGGATGTCATGGACGAGGCTCATGCCTTGGTGTATGAATTGATGGGTCTGAGTGATGATTATAAGGTAGTTTTCCTTACAGGTGGCGCCAGTACACAATTTTTTCAGGTGCCGATGAATCTCCTCAATGATGGAGAAAAAGCCCTTTATTTAGAGACAGGCGTGTGGGCAAGCAGGGCAATAAAAGAAGCCAAATTTTTTGGTAATCCCATTATTGCAGGCTCATCACGCGAGGCTAATTTCAATTTTATCCCAAAGGATTTAAACATTGACCCGGAAGCGCGTTATATGCACATCACCAGCAATAATACAATTTACGGTACCCAACAGCATTGGTGGCCTGATGTAGCTATGCCTCTGGTATGCGATATGTCTTCTGATATATTCAGCCGGGAGTTCCCTCTGGAAAAATTCGGCCTTATCTATGCCGGAGCACAGAAAAATATGGGCGCGGCAGGTACTACCCTGGTCGTGGTCAGAAAGGATATGCTCGGCCATGTCAATCGTACTCTACCGACGATGATTGACTACCGCACACACATCGACAATGGATCCATGTACAATACGCCACCGGTCTTCCCGATATATGTGTCTATGCTGGTAATGCGCTGGATCAAAAAGATGGGCGGTGTCAAAGCGATGGAAGACATCAATGAGGCAAAGGCCAAGATTCTCTATGACGAAATAGATCGTAACCCACTGTTTAAAGGTACGACAGCCGTGGAAGACAGGTCAAGAATGAATGTATGCTTCGTTATGGAAGATCCTTCCAAGGAAGAGGCTTTTATGAATCTCGCCAAGGCCAATGGTATATCCGGTATCAAAGGGCATAGGTCGGTCGGCGGATTCCGTGCTTCAATCTACAACGCAATGCCTCAATCGAGCATCCAGGTTCTGGTGGACTTGATGCGAGATTTTGAGCAGACAAACGGATAGAAAATAAAAAAGGTCATTTGCAATCAAATGACCTTTTTTATACCCACAGACTTAGAGATTACCTGACTATCACCAACTTGCCGCTTTTGAGATCATTTCCGGAAATGATGGATACTGTGTAGAGTCCGGATTGCAGTCCGCTTACATTCACCCTTTCCTTGTCTATTGCTTTGCCGGTGGCCACCACCCTTCCATGCATATCGGTTACAAGATATACAGCAGATTTTGCAGATGGATTGCTAATCATAATATAGTCTCCGGCGGGGTTAGGATATAAGATCAATTTGTTGTAGGAGTCTGTTATATCCGGATGTGCAGTTAACAATTCGGACAAAGGATATTTGGCTACACCCAGCCCGACAATAGATGCATACAGATAGTCCTGATGGATGTCCAGAGCAACAACGCTATGCTCTGTTAGGCCTTCATTCATAGAAGACCAGCTGTAGCCTTGATCTTTTGTATAGAATATACCTTCCATCCCGGCCACTATCAACACATCCCCATATGCTACCCAATCACGAATTTCGGTAAGTGGAAGCTGATTTCCCTTGACTGACCAGCTACTGCCGCCATTGTTGCTGACATAGACCTCTTCTCCAAAGGCATAGAGTGCATCATCGGTCTTGCACAGTGTGGTTAATCCGGTCTGCTGTGGAATGCCGTATCCCGAAGGCAACCATTTTGGGTATTTAGGATCATTGTTAAACTTCAATATTTTCGATTCACCACAATCAAGAATAAAGACATTGCCCTTATCGATTAGGAAATCATCGGAAACTGTGCAATTGGGATATCCGGCGCTTTTCCAGGTTAGGCCGAGATTATCCGAGTAGGCGAAGTACGTGCCATCGTTGCCATATATTCGGTTGCCATCCAACCCTATATGCAATGGCCCGTTAGGAAACGGGGACGAGTTGCCCACTCCGTGCCAGGTATTGCCAAGGTCGGTAGAATAAAGCAGTGAATTGAATAGCTGGGTGTTGTGGTAATACTGAAAACCAGCCAAGATGGTGTCATTTTTGACATGAACGTTTCCATATTTAGGGTTGATGTACTGCGGCCCATCCGTGACAGGATTGGATAAAGCCGTCCAGCTGTCATCTTGTTGCAATGAAAATATATGATCCGACGAAGCTGCGATGGCTAAGCTGCCTGATGAGGTAAGAGCAGAAATCACCTCACAGTTAAGGTTTTTGCCAAGAATTTTCCACACTTCGCCATCCAAAACTCTAACACCACCGGCTGCGGTTCCACAAACCGGCAAATCCTTCCAAAACGTCAGGGCAGTAATATGGAGATCTCCCAATCCGTCATTCTGCGGCTCCCAGGTACCTCCATCATCCTTGGATACATAAATGCCCTGATCCGTGCCTACATACAAAGTCTGCTGGAATGTGGCCACACAACTGATTCCCGCAGGCATACTTTGTACTTCAATCCAATGTTCGCCAAAGTCATCACTCCTGAATAAAGTATGATCTATAGCGGCAAATAGCTTTCCATCCACATACTTAATCAACCTGATATCACCCGTGGGGAGACCGGTGTCTGATACCTTCCAAGTCCCCGGTGTAAGAGTGTTCCGATAGATTCGGTTATTGGCTGCACAAAGGATAAAGCCTCCTGCCACCTCACCCGAAGTGAAGTCATACGTACCGGCAGGCATGCCGGGAACCTGGGGCAGGCCATCATTGTATTTCTTCCAAGAAAGACCCCCATCTTCGGACTCACTGAATCCGCTAAATTCAGTAAACCGAAAAAGATTATCTCCGGCTGTCAGGACGATCTTCGTAGTTTCATAGGATATGATTGAAGGCTCCTTTTCCGGCTCCGACAGGTCAAGCTCAGTGATACCCGGTATCTGACCACAGACATATAGTTTACTGTCATTGAGCGCGTAAAAATTGAAATAAGTCTTTATCCCGGTATTCTGCCAGACATCGCTTCCCTCCCGGATATAATAGCTGCCACAAGTAGTGGATGAAATCAATTGTGTGCCGGATGCGACCAGTGCCGTGACAGGTGTAGAACCGTAAGGACCTTTGGTAAATGTCCATTGGGCGGAAGCCGGAGATATGCAAAGGTTTAAAGAGATAACAAGGAGAATAACAATCTGTTTCATAGTGTTTTTTTGGGGTAAAAGACAAGTGGAAGTACTTTTTTTCAATGTAAGGTATTGAAAAAATTATAAATCCTCAAACAAAGTTAAACAAAAATCTTGTTCTAGTTCCTCTAAAAATTAAATTACTTAGTGAAAAAAAAATAATTTGTTTTCTTCAAATTTATTAATTACATTAGCGTTTTATTAACTTAAATTTATTTAATATGAAAATTCAATTCAATTCAATTCAATTCAATTCAATTCAATTCACAAGTGGAGATATTTTTTGTTACTAATGTTATTGACATTAAATATTAATTATACAATTCATGCCCAAGAATTAGATACAATTGATTGTCTTTCAAGTCAATTTTTAACCTTACCCTCAACCGGCACAACAGCCAAACCAAGTTTTTCTTGTAGTCTATTGGATTTAACGAAAGGAGAAGTCGATTCTCTACCTATAATTAAAATCAGAGTTAATGTACATATTGTAAACAATCAATCTACATACCCAAATTTTTATTGGGGAGCTGTTTCTGACTGGAATGAACTAAATGCAAATAAATTCGGCCCGTTAATTATACAAGAAATGAATGATATTATGCAAACTTTAAACGATAATCCCATACAATCTTCAGATTTCATAGGTGACAGCAGAATTAGGTTCGAAATATATTCAGACTCAACTAATACCAATGATTTACATAATGGCGTATGGATTCATTCTAACAACCCAAGTCCAACTACATTTGAATATGGTGATTATGTATTAAATATTATTATTCAATCACAATCTTCAGGTAAATGTCAAAATGGCTTTAGTCCTGGAGCCCTTACACAAAACTATATAAATGTTTATGGAGACCCAAATTGCATATTATCAGATAGCACTATTGGATGGTGGTCGATAGGAAGAGTTGCGATTCATGAATTTTTACATTCTGCATCGCTCTGCCATTCTTTCTATGGGGCTCAAAATTGTGCATCAATTGATTTGGATGCTATTGCAGAATGCAATAATGGAGGAGGTACCGGTAATTGCGGGACAATCGGATCATGCGATAATTGGAATAGTGGAAGCAATAACATAATGGGATATAATGTGGGAGCGCAATCTCTGACACCCTGTCAATGGGCTCAAGCATATGAAACCCTCCATATGGTTCAACCAAATTATATAACAATTTGTGATTTCAACCCAAATGATATTGTTATAAATAATGGTGAAAATATAGTGTGAGATCATTTGAAACTACTAAATCAAAATGTAACTATAAAATCAGGTGGTCAATTAACAATTACTTGCGAAGTTAGAATGGCACCAAATAATTTTTTCTACGTGGAAAGAAGCGGAAGACTGATTATTGATGGCGGATATATCACTAATATGTGTAAAAATATAAAGTGGGAAGGTATTATGGTCGAAGGTAACAACTCTTTAGTTCAACCCTTACCCCTAGGCATCCTTACCCCAAATAAAGCAGGTGTTGTTTATGCTAAAAATAATGCATTAATAGAAATGGCTAATAATGCTATTTCAACTAATCCGTTACGACAACCTTGGCCTCAATGGAATGATTATACTGGTGGTTTGGTAGTATGTGAAAATATGGATTTTAAAAATAATGAAAGAGCAATTGAGTTTATGAAATATGATAGTACTGAAACTTCAAAAATAGTTAATTGTGATTTCTTTGAGTCGGATAACAAATGTGTTAATAGTAGAGGAATAACTATTTGGAAAACGAATGGATTAAAAGTTGAAAATTCAAGATTCTTTAATTTAGATAAATTTGGAATATATGGAATTGATTTTGGAGCTAAAATTATAAATGGATGTAGTTTTAATAATATATATGATAAAGGGATTGAATCCTATGAAACTGCTCCTTATTCAAGCGTTTTAGAAGTTGGATCTTCATCTTCTATTCCAAATTACTTTACAGATATACCGATTATGATTTATTCATCTTCATCTGCCTTTGGAGATGGCTTACAAATAGTCAATAACAATTTTTATAATGGGGGATACGGAATAGCTGTTTCAGGTCAAAGTAATTATTTGATCAGCGAAAACTCATTTGATAAATTCAGAGTAGGTATTCAAACTGAAAATACCTCAAACTATAATAATTATATAAGTTGTAATTCTTTTTTCAATGAGTTTGATTCCGGTATCCTTTTCGCTGGGACCAATGGATCACCATCTGTGGGATGCCAGTTTTTGCAAAATTTATTCCAAGAAAATCCTGTTGACATAAGATTAGTTAGAGCAGTAAACAATACCATTGGATCTGTACGAGGATTTATTGGTTCAAGTATTTTTCCTGCTGACAATTGCTTTACTCCCAATATTATCAATATCGTAGCCCCGATATCAAATACAACAACTTTCAATTATTATTTAAACGATAATATTTCATGCCATGACCCGAATGGTAGTTTGACTGACGGCGGTACTAATAATTATTATGAAAATTATACAAGTGCCATAATTGAAAGCTGTATCAAGGTAAGCGAAGAATTTTTAAGTTACAATGAAGTACTTAATTATTTGAATAATGGGGGAGCAAATGATGATGAAAATTCAGAATTAATTTATAATTCATTAAAAAAATTAACACATGAACTATATGACCAAAATAAATTAAATGAATTAAAACTATTGCTTGAAGCTGAAGGTAGTGTCCACTCTAAACGTACATTATATGGAATATATCTAAAAAAGGGGTTAATAAATAAGGCTGAAGAATATTTAAACTCTATACAAATAGGCAATGATGATGATCAAGACTTTCTAGAAATTCAAGAAATAAATATTAAATTTCACAAATTAGGAATTGAAAGCATTACGGTAGAAGATAGTTTAAAGTTGGAATTAAAAAATATTAAATCCAATCCTTCTTCAGGATATGCTAAAGGATTATTAGCGTTGTTCTATGAGAAATCTTTCCAACCAAATGATTATACCCAAATCGATCAAAATATAGTTATTGACAGCAAATCCAATAATTTCAATGATCTAATTTATCCAAATCCGGTAACAAATATTATAAATTTAGAAATTAACTCAGATTCAAATGACGAGAGTGTTATTGAAATTATTGGCATGAATGGAAGTAAAACTTTTTACAATAAAGGTTTACATAAAGGTATCAATAAATTAACTTTTGATATTTCTGATTATAACAGTGGTTTATATATTTTAAAATTCAATTCTGATAATAATGTCAGAGTAATTAAATTCATTAAACTTTAAAAAATCAATTGAGGTTGTCTATTTTTTTAGACAACCTCATAAATTTAACTATCATGAAATTTATTTTAACAATATCAATATTATTCATATTTAATTATGCCTTTGGTCAAACCTTTTTTGCTAAGTCATTTGATTTCAATCGCGATACAGCTGAAGGTAACTTTTTTTCCGTTTTTTTGAATGACACTTTTTATTGCTCTGCGGGATATGTCAGAAACGGAAAATATGGTATGAACTTAATTAAGGTTGATACAAGTGGCCATGAATCTTTAATTTACACAAAGAAGAATATTGCTACTCGGATTATGTACGGAATAGTTTCTTTTCAGGAGAAAATATTTACCATCGCTCACAATTATAAGGAAAACGGAAAATATGAAGACAGTATAACATTGATAAAATATAACCCTCTGTATGGGAGTATTCAACTTAAAACTATTCCTACTTATGTTGATACTTTTGAGGTAACTGAGGGACTTTTTGTGTTAAATAACAAAATTTACTTTTTTCAACAGCAAAAGGATAGATACAATAAGAATATACATATCACAGAAATAAATACAGATTTAGAAATATTAAGAGAAATTGACATAAAATTACCTTATAAAGGGTATTTGCATAGTATGTATCATTTTAATGATTCATTTTATTTCGGGTTGTTTATGCATGATATAAAACCCGGTAGTGAGTATGAAAGGTGGCCTGCAGTCATGAAATTTGACACCTCCTTCAATCAAAAATGGTATAAGGAACTACCCAAAATGTATAAAGGTATACCAAATGGATTCTCAATTAATATGTCACTTCTAAAAAACAAAAATATCGCTGTAACCACCTACTCATCTAAAGAAAATTTAGAATATTTTACTTTTCCTGATATTCCCACTATTTATGTGATTGATACTTCATGTAATATTATTTGGGAGAAAAAATTTAGAAATAAAGCCGAATCAAATTTTCTACGGGTTTTTACTCTGGCAAATGGTGATATACTCATTACTGGAAATTATATTTCTGTCAGTTTAGAAACTTTGATGGGATGGCTTATTCGTTTAGGCCCCGATGGTGATATTATTTGGGACAGAAAATACACTGACTCTATAAGTTTAGCAACGAGATCAGCCGAGCTTTTTTCTAGCCACGAATTACCATCTGGCAATCTGATATCATTTGGTATGGCTGGTAGATTCGTAATAGATGAAACAATTCAAGATTCAACCATCAAATCAAAAACATGGATGATTAAGATAGGTCCAAATGGCTGTCCCGGCTATAACTGTGATACATCTGTAATCGATTATGTATTATCAACTTTAATATTCGATATACCCAAAACCATTCCAATTACCATATTCCCTATCCCTGCAAAAAATTATCTGCAAATCAGAAAAAATGATGATGCATTGATCTGGACTGATTACATCATTTATAATTCTTTTGGAGAAAAAGTAATACATGGTAAAAATAGCTTAGATGAAACTATTGAAGTTAAAGTTGATAATCTTATTCCTGGAAATTACATTATTTCATTTTACTCAAAACATAAATTATTAGGTTCACTTAAGTGGATTAAACTATAAAAATATTTGTCATGAAAGCAATTCATAACATTCGACTTTACATTTGGATTATTCTATCTATGATGTATGCCTTGGGCGTGACAGCTCAAGATTACTCACCATTGAGAGAAAATTTACCTCCATACATCTTCGAAACGTCAAAAAAATACTATGATTTAACTAGTACGTATTTGAGAGGAACCATTGACTCTGTCATAAATAATGGACAAAGTCGCGATTTTTATCCTTATAACACCTTGGTTGTTACAGATAATGGTACTCCAAATTGTTTATTCAAATTACATCACAGCTGGATGGGAAAACGGATATCGGTGAATGATGGTGAAGGTACAGCCACCTTTTCTTATCAAAATGTTTATGATAAGGACTTCCCTTTACAGACACATGAACTCCTCCTTAATTATTCCAAAGGTCCGGGCTATCAATGGATGGCAGCCAGCAATGATAGCATTATGGCAACCATCGTCTCTGTAAAACAAGCATCCTGGAGAGGAATTATTGATGATAGTATCAAGGTCATCCAACTTCAATATGTAGGGTCAAATAGCAAGATTCAATGGTCAACAGGTGATATAGTAGTAAGTAAGCAACACGGTATTCTTTCTTTTCCCGATTTGCGTTATTTTCCCTTTGAGTGGGATACCGTCGAATTGGCGGGCGGTCCCGGCTTCCCGGTATTTGACCCTAGTGCACGGGATATGTATGATATGAAGGCGGGGCAGGGCTATACTGCTGAATCCAAGTACGGCATAGGTGTTCAATATCCTGATTATAAAAAAGTTAAGTGTCTTGAAATACTTTCGGATGTTCCAAATAAAGTTACTCGAAGGGTTCAGATTATTGATGTTTCTTATTCTTATACAGAACAAAAATGGCAGAGTGATACCTCGGTCAAGGTCGAGGTGATTGACTTTGACTCCATCCTAATCAATAAGCCGGTTGACACTTTTTTTCCACTGAATGATATAAACAATACTTATAGGTATATTCTCATGAACAAATCACGCCAAAAGTCTTCCTTTTTCTTTGGTCCGCCTGACGATGATAACTGTGTACCTATGGCTACCGACCAATGTGATTATTATGGATTTAACAGAGGTTTTGCAACGTATTGGGACTGTGCGGGTTTTGTCGAATTCGATTACAATCTGCCCGTATTTATCGATTATGGTGATGACACCTGGGGTCATGACATCAACCTCGACAGCCTGCTTACAAATAAAAAGATATCTTCCCTGGAAGGCGTGACCATAAGTCCCAATCCGGCATCCAATCATTTTTACATGACCATCCCTCCACAGATTAACCTTAGTAAAGTTTTTATGACAGACATCCTTGGAAGCAGGGTTGCCGTAAAAGCCGAAAAGATAGATGCTGAAAGGTTGGAATTGAATGTAAATGCTCCGGGTGGCGTTTACCTGATAACGGGTGTGGATGTCGCCGGCAATACTTATTTCTTAGGAAAGGTGGTTTTGATAGAAAAATGATCTAAGTCACCATCCCGGCAAAACCACCTTTTTTTGTCGCAACTCAGTGGATATATCTCTGTGTCCGAATCATAAGGAGAAGGGAAATTTGATGGATGATTTCCTTGGCTGACATAGAATATGATCTTCTAATCCCTGCTTCGCAAGCACGGTTAAACAAAAACCTTTGGAAGTCAAAATTTTAATAATATTGCAATTACTATTCCAAAGGTTTTAAGCCGAAATGAGATTCGAATGAAGTTTTCCATAATAACTCCGGTGTACAGGATGGCTCCCACCATTGGTCGTGCGGTGGATTCCGTCATCAACCAGAGCTATGAGGACTGGGAGATGATCATTGTGGACAATGGTGGAGATGAGGCCTTCGATGTATCGATGGCAGCATATTCCGGTGATGCGCGTATAAAGATCTATCGCGGCACTTTTCCAGATCGGAGTGAAGCCAGAAATCACGGCATCTTGCAAAGTTCAGGAGATTTTATCACCTTTCTGGATGCAGACGATGCGCTTGCTCCGGGTTATTTGTCGGCCTTTGAAGAAATATTCAGCCGAAAGCCGGAATGTATCGCTATTTCCGATATCATGAAGATGGAGGACGGCAGGAAAAGTCATTGGAAAAAGGCTTCATTGTTCGACGGTAATCGACTGCGCTATGCTGCCAATGAGGGCAATATTACATTTGCAGCGAAGCGGGAATATTTTCTTGAATTACCCTTCCGGTATGACTACTGGGAAGACAAGCTGTGGCTGGGCTTGGTGGGAGAGAACGTTGACTTCGTATTTACCAGCAAGCCGTCATATCATTATTACATCACTTCCAAGATTTACACGGAGGATGATTTCCGACATACGATGGCCATCGAGTTGCGTGCCATGGATACCCTATATGATGAGATCAGCGATGATTATGGCAAGGCTTATCCGAAGTCGGCAGCACTCAATGACTTTTATATCAAGAAATCTTATGTCGCCTTAGCATGTGGTTATCGGGATATAGCTCGTGAGTTGATCTTCAAGAAGGTGAAGCTGATTGGCGGATTGTATACTCTACTTCGTATCGTGAAGTTGCGGATGATGTATTTGTGGAGAAAATTTTGAATGTTTTAGCGGGCTGATTGAAGGTATTGATAGCTTGAATATAATCTATTTAATCCTTTAATTGCCTCATAAAAGAATTTGAAATATTTGGTGAATTTTTTTTTGTTGGACACTTTTTCAGCATATACTTGATGCAGATAAGTTACCACAAAAAGTTTCGGATTCAACTTTTGATGGTGATCATTTAGGAATTTCTTCAATTCTCCCTCCTGATCGGGACCATGATTGATTAGATAGGCATAGAGATTTTGATATATCTTTTCTGACATTTTTGGCAACATAGATGTTTTGCTATTTTCTTTAAAAAATTCCTGCAGCTTTTCAAAATAGATTAATTTGCTTCGAGTGATTGACCATTCCCTTTCCGGAAGCTTGCTTTTGGACACACTTTCAGGATATTCATACACGATGGTATGGAGCGAAGTATCAATGATGATGTTCTTTCCTTTTTTGACAAATTCCAGCATTGTGAAATATTCCTGGCTTGAAGTGCGGATTTCATCCCAGTTCCCAATTTCTGTTAGTGCAGAATGCCGCCAAAGATTGGAACTTGTAATACCCATTTGCGAATTTATAAGGCCGATGAAAAAATCCGGATTAGTTTTAATGGTTTTTACAAAAGTATAGTCAATACCGGAAAGTACTTTTGCAGGAGCTATGATAAGGTCGGCGTCCGGATAGGTAGAAATCATTTTTGTTTGGTGTTGGAGTTTTTCAGGCATCAATTCATCGTCTGCATCCAGCAATTGTATCCATACACCTTTAGCTATGCGTATTCCGGCATTCCTCGCCGCATTGGCACCGGGCTTTTTTTCGGTAAGAATATTTATCAAATTGGGATATTTTTCTTTATAACCAGTCATGATGTCTAGACTTCCATCACTGCTGTTGTTGTCCACCAGAATAATTTCTTCGGGCTTTCTGGTTTGCTTAAGCAGGCTGTCAACCGCCCGATGCAGCGTGTTTTCGGCATTGAATACAGGTATGATGGCGGTAATAGTCATTTGATCCATAACTAATCGGATTGAAGCGATACCATTTTTTGAAAGATAGCCGAAGAAGCCAAAAGTTGGGCGTAGGTACCAGAGTGGGCGATACGGCCGTTTTCTAGCAGGAATATCGTATCGGCATACTTTATGGTCGATAATCGGTGTGCGATGATGATAATAGTCATCTTGCCCTTGATGCTGTTAATGTTCTCCTGAATGATCTGCTCCGTAATGGCGTCAAGAGATGACGTGGCCTCATCAAAAACGAGGAGTTCAACCTCACGGTATAATTCACGTGCGATGCAGATTCTTTGTTTTTGACCTCCGGAAAGTGAAATCCCAAAATCACCAGTCAAACTATCCTCCTTTTCGCTGAGTCCATTGATCCATTCATCCAAATGTGTCATCCTACAAATGGAACTGAATTTCTCAATATTCTTTCTTGATTTTTCACTCCAAAGGGTTATATTATTGAAAATAGTGTCGCTGAAGATCGTAGGATCTTGTGAGACGAACCCAATTTTCGTTCTGAAATTATCCAAATCGAAATTTCCGAACGGTACGTCATCAATAGTAATGACACCTCCATCAGGGGAAATCAAACCTGATATAACGGATGCCAACGTTGTTTTTCCGGCTCCACTTGGACCGGCAAAGGCAACCGTAGTGTTTTTATTGATAGATAGATTGATATCAGATAAAATGGATTGACCATTCAGTTCAACCCGGATGTTACTCAAGCAAATTCTTTTTCTTAATTCAAAGGGCTGGTTCCCCTTCATTTTTTCCCGATCCTTTAAAAAATCATCTTGGATGGAAATGATTTTATCGACACTGCCTGAATTTTGTTGAAAACTTTGCCAGTTGGACTGTGTTAGCAGGAAATAGTTCAGTGTCCGATAAAACAACAACATGGTAAATACCATTGATATTCCTATTGTGCCGGTACTGAAGTATCTTAAGAGAATTACAGTACTTAGCAATATCAGCACTATAGGCTCCCTTGCACTATTGGTGATTGCATTGATTTGTAGGAACCTGTAGTTAAGTTTTTCAGTATGGTCTATTTTTTCCTTTATTCGTCGACTATAATCATAAATGATATTGGTCGTCTTAAGGTACTTGAAATTATTGAGTATTTGACTTAGAAAACTGTTATACTGATTGCCCGTCCTAACAATTTCTTGTGACAGCTTTTTAAAATATCGAACAACATGACTATAAAAGAATAAAAAGAACAATGATAATAGTATGATGATTATTGAAAAGGGAGGATCGACGAATAAGGCAATACAGATATAAGCAACAGACATGATGATGTATTGGCTGGCATTAAGGTAATTTTGAAGAGCGTAATTTAATTTACTTACTTCTGCGGTCGAAATATTTAATATTGTCCCTGTATCTGTTGTTGTGTAAGCGCGATATTTTAGGTGAATGACACCATTTAAGATATTTATACGCGTCTTACTGATGATTCCTGTTGTCATTTTTGCCTGAATAGCATAAAGTATAAATGTAAGCAGGCCTTTTAACAGGAAGAAGATAATAGCAATTATAATCAGTGTATAAATTGCGGGGTCATGCTGAAACAGGGTGTAATATACTTTTGACAAACTGAAAGGAGCCGATGTGTCAGCTCCATTTGAATTTGAAGCCTGTTGTAGTATAGAAACAAGAAATCCAATCCCTATACTGTCTGACAGCGTGATTAATACTGATAAGAGAATTGAAGTAAAAAGGTGATTTCCCACAAGACCCTTAAAGTATTTAAGATATTTGAAGGACTTGCCTAACAATATTTAATACTTTTCGCTTATTAATGAGACTCAAAATAATCAATGACCTTCCGTATCAGATGCACCCTGTCCTTGCCCAATACATTGTGCTTGTGGCTTGGGTACACGAAATAATCCACCTGTTTGCCTTTTTTGATGCATCTTTCGATATACTTCATGCTTTGTTGCCATATAACCACGTCGTCCAAGGCTCCATGGATGATAAGCAATGGGCCTTGTAGTTGATCTATATAGGTAAAGGTGCTGGCCTTCTTGTAGCCTTCGGGATTTTGTTGCGGTGTGTCCATGTATCTCTCGCCATACATGACTTCATACATATTCCAGTCGGTTACCGGTCCTCCTGCCACTGCTGCATAGAACTTTCCGGGCTGGCGTGTCATCAGGCTGATGGTCATGAAGCCGCCAAAGCTCCACCCGTGGACGCCTATGCGGTTTGGATCCACATAGGCCCGACTTTTGATAAAGTCATAGCCTACCATCTGATCCTTGATTTCAGTCTCACCCAGGTTGCGATGAATGACCTTTTCAAAGTCCATACCCCGGTTGGATGAACCGCGATTGTCCAATGTAAAAATTATAAATCCTTCATTGGCCATGGTGTACATCCAAAGGGGAGCCTGAGCATTGCGGCTATTCCTGATCATCTGGGCATGGGGCCCTCCATAGACGTATATGACGACAGGGTACTTTTTGGATGGGTCAAAATCGAATGGAAAGATTGACCTGGCAAACAGTTTAGTTCCATCCGAAGCATAAAGTGTATCCAAATCCACTCTACCCAGGTTATACTGATCCAATGGTTCAGGTATATTGTACAAGGTGCTTATCTTGTTTTTTTTCAGATCACGGCACGTATAAGATAAGTTTTGATTTAATGCGTTGTTGGTTTCAAAGGCATACCTGCCGTCTTGTGAGATACGGGCAAAGTGCAGTCCGGGAGTATCCGAGTGGCGGACAACCTTGGCTGAAGACAGTTCACAACTGAAATAATGTTCATCGATGGCGTCAGGCAGAATGCCCTGAAAGTAAACTGTCTTGTTTTTGGCATCGAAACCGAGTAGTTGAGTCACCTCTATGTTGTGCGTCAGTTGGCGTACGAGTTCGCCTTCGTGGGTATAAAGGTAGAGGCTGTTCCAGCCGTCTCTTTTGCTTTGGGCGATGAAGAGGTCATTTTGGCCGGGCACGAAGGTAAAGGGCACTAAGGGCTCGGTGTATTGGAGGCTTTGCTCCTCATAGAGTGTTCTAATCTTATTTCCCCTTACAGGATTATAGGCATTGAAAGTGGTATGGTTTTGGTCGCGGTTGATTTCGGCGATATAGATCTCACTTTCGTCCGGTGACCAACATATATTGGTCAGGTAGTGTTCCGGATCGCCTCCTGTTTCCAGGTAGATGGTGCTTTCTGTGGCAAGATCAAATATGCCTACAGTGACATGATGGCTCTTGCGGCCGGTCATCGGATAATAAATGTAATTGACTGTGGCAGGAGTAACCGACCAGTCAGGGATTGGATAGCGTTCGACCATGGATTGGTCCATTCGATAAAAGGCCAGTTTATTGCCCTTGGGACTCCAAAATGTACCCTTGCTGATACCGAATTCATCTCGGTGGACGGAGGTGCCATAAAGTATGGAATCGCTTCCCTGAGCTATCATAACGACCTTACCATCGGGTTTTTGGACGTTTAATGCCTGCTTTTTAGTAAAAGCATAAGCCTTGCCGTTTCCATCCAATAGGTCGGCATCTTTAGGAGCAGTGGAAACTCGAGTCAGTCGGCCTGATTGTAAATTGAATGACAGCCTGTCAGAACCACTGTCAAAGAGGATGTCATCGCTGTCGCTGAGATCAAAAGACGGTGTGGATTTCAATGCCTCGTAATTACCTGCAGTCAGGGTAGGATTGACAAGGGCGATGAAGTCAAGAGAATCCGTTTTCTGCTTTTTTGCATCATATCTGTATATAAAATTGTTCTTCTTACTGTAGAAAAGGACATTGGATGTGTGGGACCACTGAATGGAAGACCAGGTGGATAGTCGCATATCCTTATCACCCAGAATGGCTTTATCGAGGGTGAGCTGGCTTTTTTGGCCATTGGCAGACAAGAACAGAAATAGGAAGGAAAGAATTCCGAAAAATTTTTGCATAGATGATAAATTTACAGATTACAGATTGTAAAGATAATAATACACAATTAATAATTACCATCTGCTCGGATATAGTGTTGGTAATGCGAGTGCGTAATTTGTACATTTGTAATAGGTTTTTCGGAATATTAATATGAACAGAAAGATTTGGATTGATGTCAAATGGTGCCAATACCTGGTCCCGGCGGTATCAGGCTTGTTATTTTATTTCTTTCTTTACTATCATTCTGAGACTACATTTGCCAATCTTCAATTGCCGGTCGGGCAATACAAGAATAATATCTGGTTTCATTCGGATTACCTGACTTATTACAGACCTGCAAAAAATTTTCTTGAAACGGGTGTATTTGGCAACGGCACTAATCCCGATCCATTGCGGACCGTAGGGTACCCTGCTTTCCTGGCGATATTGATAAAGATTTTTAAAAATAACTGGATTTATTATGCATACTTTCTTCATTGTATTATTATTCCAATAATTTATCCTTTGATTTATTCTATAACCGAAAAGCTTATAAATCGGAAGACAGCGAGAATTTCTTTGATAATATCACTGTTTTCCGGATTGTATTTCGGTCGAATGATTTTTATTGGGACTGATTTGGTTTTTATGGTATTTTTTTTGGCGGCTATTTTCTTTCTCATAAAATATTTTGAGAATCACCGGAAAGCTACATTTCTTATCCTGTATTTCATCACTATTCTTATTTCGTCATTGATCAGACCATCATTAATGTATTATTATCCGGCGCATCTGATGATGGTATTTTTTCTTGACAAAAAATACAAAGTGTTTGTTTCCAAAAGTAAACTATGGAAATTCAGTATATTGACAACCATACTGGTTTGGGCCATTGTCAATATATCTTCGTATCGAAATTATATGAATTATGGTTTTTTTAAACCAACGATAGTACTAAATGCCAATTATATCAATCATGTTAGTCGGGATATATTAAGGAAGGAAGGGAAAAATGAAATCTTTGATTCGTTGTACCGTCAGCAATATCGAATTGAAGATTACACAGATCGAATGAAATGGCAAAACGAGACAGTAATACGAATAATAGAGAAGTATCCGTTTTCCTTTATTAAGGTAATCATCAGCAATATAAAAAATACACTATTTGATAATGGTCTGATTAATCCGGTGGGAAATTATTTTAACTATAATTGGAGGGAAGAAGAAGGCCTTAAATATTCTGCCTTTATGCATATTACATTTCTAATATATGCAGTAGGGTATATAATTCTTTATATTCTGGCAGCTTTTGGAATCTATCGGATAATAAGAAAACAGGATTGGATACTTCTTTTACTGATATTTTATCTTTTGTCAATATTTTTGTTACCCCCATTTATTTTTGGTTCTGGAGGTTCCAGACTGAGGATTCCGGTTGAATGGATAATTGTGATTTTGGGATGTGTAACAATAGTATCAATTTTAGATCGTATAAAATTATACAATAAAAGAATCAAGCCAATCTGAATGGAGAGGCGTACTAAAAATAAAGCTTTAAGCGATATCTTCTTTTAGAATAGTAATTTCTTGACTTGTCAATCCCCCTTAATCTTAAAAACATAAAATACTGAAAGTCATTTGCGATTGAAATTTAATTTGCTGACATAGTATGGGTATATTAAGGAAATTTCCAGAATCAATAAGATATTAATACTTCAATTTATTTATTAAGATTAGTTGAATTTTCCTTCTTAAAAGCGTAAATCAAATTATCTCCTGCTTCAAATAAAATATCATAAAATTCATTTATTTTAAAATTAAATAATGTTTTATTTGTGTTGGCTTTGTTTATTATCAAATAATAGATTTCGCCTTTTTTAAAAGACGAAATCATCTGTTCGTAATTATAAACATTTCTCTCAAAATTTAGATTATGAATATCCATGGAGTAAAAGGCAGTTCTGTTTGGTAATGATAAGGCGACGTTTCTCTCTTCAGTATAAAAATACTTATGTTCAGGATGATCACTTAAAAAGTGGACTATATTTTCGATACTTTTTTGATTAGCTTGATTCTTGTTAGAAAGGTATTTTATTCGTGGAATATAGAGGACGAGTAGTTGTAGAGATACAGAAATACCGGCTGCCAATATCAAATATTCTGAAGCCTTCCTTAAATTTTGTGATGATTTTGCAAATATTGCTGATAACAGTATAACTTGTAATATAATTGATACATTGAAATAGTTAATGGCAGATCCTGCTTTTAGTGCAAGTATGAAAGAAATAAAAAATACAAATAAATTGAGATAAAACAATTTTCTTTCTATAGAATTTTTACTGTGCTGATTAAAATATAATAAGTAAAAAATGATTAACGTAAGTGTAAAGAAAAAAAAGTAACTGATATATTTTGAATATGTAATTTCTATTGCCCGTGTTATGTCAATTCCATTATCTATTCCCATAATTATATTCTGTATAATAAATGAAATATCATAACCCAATAAATCAATGCCATAGAAAAATAAAGCGAGTAGTAGGAATGTCGAAGCCAAGAAAAAGAGGCCTTTTTTCCACTCTTTTTCCATCAAATAAAATATAAAGAATGCCACAATGAAAATTGTGGAACCTTGTTTAGAAAATATTGCACCTGCTACTGATAGGCTAAGAAGTAAAATATTTCCAATTTGATTTTTTAGAGGGGGGAATAAATACAGATAAAGCGCTCCGAAAATAAAGGCACATTCGAAGGCGTCCGGACGAGCAAGTTGATACCACGGAAAAGTGAAGATCGCTATCGAAGCTAAAGCCAAAATATTGAAATTAATGGGTGTTGCAATCTTTTTTAAAATTTTATAAACGAAGGATAAAACAAGAATAAAACCAACTAGTGATATTGTTCTAGTCAAAATTATTAGCGAGACACTATCAGGAAGAAGATGCCAAATTTCATTGGACAATATATAATAAAATGGGGTGTATTGAGTGATATTGAAAGGAATTTTTTCCGGATTGCTATATAAACTCGAACGATCTGTATGGATCAATTGAATTATGTGCAAAACATTGGATTCCACACCTCTGAGGTCTATTGGCCACCAAAAAGCCGCAAGAATCAACACCCCCATGCAAGTTGCAAGCACTGACCAGATAATTATCAAGGACAGGGACAGATATTTTTTGTTGGAGTGTGCCATGATATAATTAGGTAAGATTACCTTATGATGACCAGTTTGCCCCATTGACCATCGAAATATTGACCGGTTTGTTGTCCCTCCTCCAATTTTTCGTAATCCTTCTTATCCTGATCCTTGACGACAAAACGGTATAGATATACGCCATTTGCCAACTTATCGCCATATTGGTCTGTTCCATCCCAAATATACTCTGTCATTTGTTTTCCGATACGGAGGGGACCTAGTTCATCCTGAGTAATTTCCCGGATCATCTTGCCGCTCACCGTCATGATCTGAATGGCGTAATAAGTCGGCAATTCATAGCCTGTGAGGGTAAAGACAAAACGGGTAGCATTACTGAAGGGATTCGGATAGTTAAAGACATCGGATACAGATTTTTTTTGTATGATTCTAAAGCTCTTTTCAAAGTCGTATTTCCCGGACTGATTTCCTGCCTTGTCCGTGGCAGTAATCCGTAAGGTATATTCACCATCCTGGTTATATCCGTCGGGATATTTCTGAAAATCAGGATTATATTCAATGACTGCTTTATTTTCAAACGGCTGTTGGGAAGGGTTTGGAGGAATGAATTTTATATCAGATGAAGTCATTGGTATCAAAGTATCCTGACCGAAAGTATTGACAAGGAAGACATTAAAAAGCCCAGGATCATCTAAAGGAAAAAGTTGATTCTCATCTCGGATGAAAATTTTAATCAATGGCTTTGTGGAGACTATATCACCGTTGATGATACGCCTGCCATCGAAGGTAACATCCACCAGTGGGTTTTCAACATCACCTTTAATAAAAACTTTCTTGGTATAAATGTTGTTGCCGTGGTATGCCTCAGGTTGATCCTCTTCTGGATTCATTTCGCACACAAAAGTGTAATTGCCTCTCAGGTTCTTTGTATCAAAGTCAATTGAATAGGAATCTTCACCAGAATACCGCAAGCTATCAAAGCGAATGTTTTCATACGAGGAATTTCCGTTTTGACTTCTAAACGAGAATGCAACCAACATACTGTCCATACTGACCTTACTAATATTTTTTGCTTTTATTTTAAAGGTCCAACGGTTTCCCTGATTTATAGTATCTCTTGCCGACTGGACAGTATTATCCAAAAGAGTTGCCTCAGGCATTTCATCCCCCACCAATCTGAAATATTCAAAGCCATCCATTTTAGCATCATAAGATACCGCTTCCGCATTTCGGACAGATATTCTGATATATGGAAACTCATCAGCATTTATCTCATTAAGTGAAATTTTCTGGTATTGGTTCTCATCCAGTTTATTATTCGCAATAACATAATTAAGTCCCGGATTGTCAAAATGTATTGCAGTTAAAGTATATATAAGCGTATCCGGAGGGCCTTGGGGCTCTTTAGGATTGTATTCAAAATAATCCCATTTTCTTGCAGGGCCAAATGTCTGCGTTATGGATCCATAATTAGAATGCGCAGGGAAATCTGCCTCAACAGTAGAAATACCATCATCCAAAACAATATCCTCACCTAACAGACCATTTTTTTTATCAAAGAAAATTGTATAAGGCTTGCTACCCAGTGTCAGTAATTGCCTAATCTTTGTGGCGCCATATTTTTCCAGTACATTGAAAATATTCTTGCCTCCATTGGTAATGGAGTCTGCTGCCCATTCCTGCTCGTGTAGGGTAGGATAGTCTTCCTTGACATGGGTAAACAACATAATAATATCTTCCTGAGGAATTACATTCTCAATATAATTAACCAGTGCCTTTCTGGCATCTGCGTTATTTGCCTCATACATCAGGTAAAAGTGAACATTGACATTTGGTACAGGTATTGAGCCAAATGGAGCTTCACCTGCATAATAAGCTTTGAAAAAAGAATCTCGTTTGAACCAAGACACACCTATCAACCCATCATGATAATTTCCAAAGTCTTTTTGGGATTGAAAACTTCGAAAACTGGTACCGTTGACTAAACAAGATATTTTCTCATAGTTCTGAGCATTCACAAAGCCATTCGTGTATTTGACATTTAGTTTTTTACTTCCAAATTTTATATTATTACCTCCACCTTCAACTTTAAGATTTTGAAGTATGTCTTCCCGGAATTGATCATTATGAGATTGAGAAAATCCTCTTTTGTCTGGCAGATAAATGAAACTGGAAACTGAAGATAAAGCAGGTTCAATTGGTGAAATACTATCTCTTGACAATCGCCAATAATATACAGTATTTTCATTGAGTAAAAGATTAGGAGACCATTCAATGTGGCCGGAGTGATACATACCTGAATATTTCAAAGCAATTGGTGAATCAAAAGAAGCTGATGTATCCAGAGCCCAATGCAACTCATGTTCGATCGGTTGTAATGAGGTACTATATCCTGATAATGTTACCTTATTGGTATCTATGATGGCAAATCTAAAGGGATAGACTTGCTGGAGGAGGGAAGATTGGATAAAAAACCGATAGCCTTTACCTCCTGCAGTATTGATATATTCGTTGTTGAACTCGGCAGCAGGTGAGGGAGATTCCTCTATTTTATTGTTTGGATCCAGTTGTATGTAGATAGTGTTTTCGCCTGTTGTAGAGGTCTTGTCTATTTCAAACTCAACATAAACAGTATTTTTTGATTTCGGATTAACAATAAAAGACGAATCCGAGGCAACAGTCCTCTTATCTCCATTTTCATAGACTACCTTGTAATATAGGGTGTCCTGAGCATCTGCAGTTGTTCCCAGGTTTTTGATATCAAACTGTACCGTAAATCTATTATCGGCAGACGTAATAGACTCAGGTATGGTTTTGACATCACCGGGAGGTACGGTATAATCCGGGCCGGGGAAGGGTGGAATGGTCAGTGCGGGATCGCCTATATACAATTGTTGGATTCCTTCGTCTGTGGTATTGAGACCGGCAGAATTGAAGGTGGCACGGAATAATTCTCCGAATGATTTTCCGTACATGTCACCACCCCATAGGGTATAGAACTGGCGGGCAAGGGAGCTGAGCGAATACAGTTCACTGTCGGCGATGCTCCCGATCACAGCTCTGTAGCCTGTAGTTTTGTAGGCGTCCTCATATAATAGCCTGGATGGGTATGAAGAGCCATCTCTCTGGCAGTTGCCTGTCTTACATCCTTTGATAATCAGGATCGGAAAGCGAGGGCTGTTGTTGTATTTGGAGGGCAGGTCGATGGGGTATTCAAGTGTTGACAAGGCTCCGTGGCCAAAGTAATCCACCACGGCAACTCCACTGTTGACTAATTTAAAAAAGTCATCGGATGCCTTACCTATGGTTTCATTGCTGCCCTTGACAAAGGTTTCGACATATCCGGCAATTTTAGAGGATTTGATCAATGCTTCAGCTTCTTTTTGAGCATCGGCGATGGCAGCCTGATCCGACTTCCCTATGTTGCCCCCATTGACCTGGACGATGGTCTTGGTCCACTGTCTGGATTCATTGTCTCCCGGTGCATTATAGGCAGCGTCGCTCACCCGTATTTTATTGAGATAGGTCAGCACTTCGTCCTGAGTGACTGCCGGAAGTCGCCCTACGGACAAAACCATATCCAGCTTATGAAAGGATTGGGAGACCATGAGATTATCCGATCCAAAGTCGCCAAAGGTAGGCACGCCATACCCACGGCTGATGGCAGTGGCCAACTGGCCCGGTCCGCGTAATTCTTTATAGTCCCGACCACGCCCTATTATAAAAAGGAAGTCTGTCGAGCCGGTTGTTCCAAGATAATTAACAAAATTCTTTACTGCCATGGGATTAAAATCCAACCCATATCCGAATGAATTATATAAGTCTGCGACGTCCACAACGACTACATCATAGCTGCCTCCTGCCGTAGAACGGCGATAGTCGGCATACTGCTCTACGGCAGACGGACCATTGTCATTGCGGAGCAATAAGGAATGAGACAGGATGACATATCGATGACGGAAGTCGCTGAATGTATTGATTTTTACTTTTTGAAGTGTCGTTACCACTTCTGTCAGGTCGCCGGGGCGGTATATATACTGCGCAGTAACTGATGAGGCTGGGATACGAAACCGAATTAAATTACCTTCCACGACGCCGGCTATTCTCCAGCTACCCAATGAATCTGACAGGTAGGGTGAAGAAGGTGGATTGCCGGTGAATGCCAGCTCGAGGTAGCGGTCAGAAGTATTGCCTTCCAGATAGAATCTCATTGTCTGAGAAGCATCCACAGTCGTCTCAGCCGGATATTCTATGGCAATATATCCTGTCCTAATCTTGTCAAGATTGTGACCTCCGGTAACACTATACTCGTTGTAGCCGGCAGTGATAACTCTGCTGGAATCAACGTACGAAAAATTGACGTACATTACCCGGGGACTAGGTGAGAAAGCACGGTACATGGCTTGGCCATTCATATTGAAATTCAGGTCATGCCCCAGATTGATACCGACATTACCTGCATTGGTCACTCCCCGATATCTGAAAATGGGAAACTTTGAATCAGGAAGCAAGTTAGGACAGGCAAGGTTGTAAGTTGCATTCTCATCACCGGAGACCATACCTTTGCCGGAATAAAAGGGAGTCTTGATATATGGATGCTGACCTGCATATTCCGTTTTTGAATTGGCTATATCCTTAAAGTCTCTTTCTGATATTCTAATGATATATAGTTCGGGAGCCGGTAGATTGGTAAGGTTGTTTTCAATGGATTGCACTCTGAGGCCGGCGCCTGACGGATCCAATGCCAGGAAATATGCCGCTGTGTCCGAATATAGGCTGGCTTTTGGATTGACGATGTCGTCAACACCATTGGGAAAGGCATATTTGTCAATTTCAGATTTATTGTAATAACCATGAAAGGTCAGAAAGTCGTCATTGGTCCAGATGCCTGAATTACTGACGTAGATGGGTAATTCTACGCCATTTTTATACAAATGAATAGCTCCTCCGGTTATGTCGCCGGACAGACCTGCATTCTGCAAAGTCTGGTAATCTATACGATAAAAGCCATCGTGACTGACTTTAATTTTATAGTAATCTATGCCTTCTTTTACCCATTCATTTCCATACTTTGTCACTCCGTTGTCCGTCATCTGAGCAATAGCCGGAAAGAAGCAACACAACAACAGAAAAGCACAACCGAATCTCAGAAACATATATATATTTTTATAAATTGTAATATCGTTGTATTTCATACTGATATGCAAAGGTAATGGTTGGATTTATTTTCTACAAATTTCCCTGCAACTTAAATGATTTTTGTTCAAATCGGATGAGATTTCATTTAAACATAGACTAAAAAGCACCGGAATGCCCCTTTTATGATTGGTTTGCATGTCTAAATTAATCATTTTAAAGATAATCTTATTCATTTTAAAGGATAATCACAGGAATATAATTTGCAAAAAGCCCTGAATCGTCTGAACCAGGGCATTTTACAGGAATATGCCTATTCTGTAAATAATTTTGCTTTTTTAGTTTTTAGACAGCTCCCTTTTTCCTAAACCAAATGTTTAACGGATCCGGGACGAAATGACTTTAAGCCCGCCTGTATGGGGTTTTCGTCAACAAATAACCATAACCTGCAAGTAATGCAGTAACTGCCATCACACTGCCTGTAGCAATCAGCGCATTTTTTGAAAACGCTGATACCACCACGCTTGCAAGGAAACTTATGCCAAGTTGGATTGTATTCTGGAGGGATGATGCCTGGCCTGACTGATGTGCAAAGGGGCGCAGCGCTTCGGCGACGACAATGGGATAACAGGCTCCGTTGGCAAAAGCCATAGCACTGAAGGGAATGAGTAGCCGTAAAAGGTCGGGCGTAGTGAAAAGACTCATAAAAAAGAGGCTAAACATACTGAGTGCATAAATGGTCAGCAGGTAGGGGATTAACTTTTTCCCATCTATCCGGCCGGATATAAGCCGATAGCCATAGCCGCCCACAATAAATGCAATGGTCTGGGGAACAAAGCTCCACCCTATTTCACTCTCACTGTAACCAAGAGTTTTCAAAAAAAACGGTGCTCCGGTCAGCCATGCAAAAAATCCCGCCGAACAAAAGCCGTATATCAGCACATTGCCCATAAAATATCGCGACCTGAAAAATGCACCAAATCCGCCCCTGTCCGATACTTCTGCTTTTCGAGGATACTTGCCCCATAGTGTCCGGGTATATATCATCAGTATTGCTCCCACGCCGGCAAGCACAAGGAAGATATACCGCCATGACCAGGTCTCCAGAATAACGACTCCCAGCAAAGGTGACAGCGCCGGAGACAAGGCAACCAGTGGCATGATCGAAGCAAAAATTTTCTTTGTTTCTGCCTCCGGATAACTGTCGATCACAAGAGCCTGCCAGCAAACTGCCGCAGAGCATATTCCCAGTGCCTGAACCAGACGCCATCCAAGAAAAAGGTAAATATTTTGAGTAAAAAACAATATTACAGAAGAAAATGTAAACAATGTCAGACCCAGCAGCAAGGCTTCCGGCTTTCCATACCGGTCCGCCAACCGACCCCATATTATCTGACCAACGGCAAAACCACCCAAAAAGATGCTCAGACTGGCACCGATATTCCCCCTGGTCGTCATGAGGTCTGTATGCATGATGTCAAAAGCAGGCAAATACATATCCGTAGCTAAAAAGCCCGCTATACTAAGTACAGCCAGGTAAAAGACAAAATGCATTTTGGGTATAAACATACATTCATTACGTATTAAAGCCTGCAAAATTACAAAGTACACACAGACTTCAGGTAAAAGTAAAGATAAAAGGGTGAAAAACAAATTGCGCCACTCCGGTCAAGAGTCAACTAATTGGTTTTTGCAATTGATCGACCAATCTTTTCCGGGAATTTTGAAATATAGAGTCAGTTCTATAAATTTATAGCTTTTTACCGGCCTTAATCTGTTGTCAATCTAAACAAAAAATTGACTTATGAGAAAATCAGATATAAAAGAAGTACCTGAATATTACGCTTATTATATCCATTTAAACGACGACGTGGAATTATCTGAGGCCTTTGAACAAAGTATCCGGCAAATAGACCGGGTTGACATGGAGCAACTCAAAAGAATAGGTACCCAAACCTATGCCGAAGGAAAATGGTCCATTCACCAAATCATTCAGCATGTATGTGACTGGGAGCGTATCTGGTGTTATCGCACTCTTGTAAATGTTCGCAGGGAAGGAAATGTGCCTGTGGGCCTGGATCATAACCTCATGGCGGGCAATTCAAATGCTGATGAACTTCCGATAGATCAACTGCTCGGCGAATTGCGGGCTGTGCGGTTAGCCACCTGTGCAATGTTTCAATCCTTCAATCAGGAAATTCTACTATCAGATTGTGCATTCAGCGACAACCGCATGCAGGTTTTGGCAATGGGATTCAACATAATCGGCCACCAGCGTCATCATTTCAATATTATCAGGGAGAGATATTTGCCTCTGGACGTAAAATAAGTCCACTTTTATAGACAATTCTTTCTTAAAAAGCAAGGAACCGCTGATGAAAGTATATAGAGATGTATCGAATTTCATTTACCTTTGTGCCATATCGTTTTAAGATATGAATAAGTCTGATTTACCGAAGTTGCCATATATAGAGCGGGATATCTCCTGGCTTGAATTTAATTATCGTGTCTTGCAGGAGGCGCGGGACCCTTCCAATCCGCTCATGGAGCGTCTTAAGTTTATTGCAATTTTTTCATCCAACAGAGATGAGTTTTACAGGGTCAGGGTGGCGCATCACCGCAATATTATCAGATTGGGGAAAAAAGAGCAAAAGGCGCTGGACTTTGACTCCAAGCAGATAATGAAGGATATTCTCCGAGTCGTGAATAAGCAGCAGATAGAGCTCAACCATACCTTTCTCAACGAAATAATCCCTGAGCTTAAGAATCACGGAATCAATATTCTCAGGCGTCTTGATCTCAATGATGTCCAGATTGAATTTATTGAGGATTATTTCAGGGACAACATGTTGCCTTTCGTGCAGCCTGTATTGTTGGTAGAAGATCGGGTAAGACCTTTTCTTAACAATTCTGCCCTTTATCTTGCTATCCACATGCAGTTAAACGGCAGTACCAATACTTCTGATCAATATGCCATCGTGAAGATTCCTTCAGACCATCTTCCCCGCTTTATCGAACTTCCGCCGAGTATTCAGGGTCAGCATGACGTGATTTTTATTGATGATATCGTACGGCATAGTATCTCGTGGTTGTTTCCCGGGTACAAGATTCACGATACATACAGCATTAAGTTGACCAGAGATGCCGAATTGTATATCGATGATGAATATTCCGGTGATCTGGCATCTAAGATTAAGGCAAGTCTGAATAAGCGGAATGTAGGTCCTGCTGCACGGTTGGTTTATGATGAAAAAATGCCGGTAAAGCTTCGCAATTATTTAAAAGGTGTATTTGAGCTTGAAAGTATCGATCTTTTCCCGGAAGGCAGGTATCACAATAAGAAAGATTTTTTCAAATTTCCAGACTTTGGCATTAAGGATATTGTAATGACAAAGATGGAAGCCGTTCGGTTTAAAAGATTGGAGGAAGAGAGCACTTTCTGGGATGAAATAAAAGCGAGAGATTGTTTACTTTTTTTTCCTTACAATTCTTATGATACTGTTATAAAGATGTTTGAGCTGGCAGCCCGTGATCCGGATGTGACACACATCAAGCTGATTCAATATCGGGTAGCAGAGGATTCGAAAATAATGGAATATCTCATTGAGGCAGCTGAAAACGGGACTCAGGTTTCCGTGTTTATCGAAATAAAGGCGAGATTTGACGAAGAGGCTAATTTGCGCTGGGGCGAGAAGCTTGCAAAGGCAGGCATTAAGGTCCATTACAGTCTTCCCGGTATTAAGGTTCACGCCAAGCTTGCCCTGATAAGACGCATTGAGGATGATAAACCTAATTTTTACAGTTATTTGGGTACGGGTAACTTCAATGAAGACACGGCGAAACTTTATACCGACTTTGGTCTTTTTACGGCAGATATGAGGTACACCGGCGATATTATGAAAGTGTTCAATTATATTGAGACGGGTAAAAAGCCGAAATCTGTCTTTGAACACATGCTGGTCGGTCAGTTTAATCTGAGAGACGGACTTAAGGAACTGATTAACTTTGAGATTAAGGAGGCCCAAAATAAGCGTCCTGCAAGTATTTTTATCAAAATGAACAGTCTTCAGGATAAGGAGATGATTGACCTGCTTTATTATGCCTCCCAGCAGGGTGTTAAAATAAGGATGATCATAAGAGGAATTTGTTCGCTTGTTCCCGGCGTTCCGCATGTCAGTGACAACATTGAAGGGATCAGCATCGTAGATCACAATCTGGAGCATGCAAGGGTCTTTATTTTTCATAATGCAGGCAAGGAAAGAATCTTCCTTTCTTCAGCTGACTGGATGGAGCGTAATCTCAGCCATAGAGTGGAGACTGCCTTCCCGATATTTAATCCGGATATTAAAAATGATATCCACCGGCTGATGATGATACAATGGGGTGACAATACCAAGGCACGCAAACTGAAGTATAAGCATTCCAATGAATATGTAAAGAATGATGGAGACTTTCCCAACAGGTCACAGATAGAATCCTATTATTTTATCAAGCGCAGAGAAGAATTGTTGTTCCAGCAGGAAGATTGAGCAATTTCTGTTTATGATGAGAAATGTAGTTTATAAAAAATTTGATATGTCGCAATTAAAAGCTGTCTCACCGATAGATGGTAGGTATTTTAAACAGACAGAAGCTCTGAGTCAATATTTTTCCGAACACGCCCTGTTCAGATACCGGGTATGGGTTGAGATCAGGTATTTGCTGGCTTTACAGGACAGCCCCGTCGGTAGTTTTAATCTGAGCGAAGAAGATATCCGGTTTATTAGAAATATCGGTGATCAGTTTTCCGATGCCGACAGCCTGCGAATAAAGGAACTGGAAGCGGTGACCAATCATGACATCAAGTCGGTAGAATATTTCATCAAGGAAAAGCTGGATGCCGCAGGTCTCTCTTCCATCCGGGAATGGGTTCATTTCGGACTGACATCTCAGGATATAAATAATACTGCTTTTCCGCTGATGATTAAAGATGCGTGGAATGACGTGTTGTTGCCCGCCATGACTGAAGTTGTTAAGATGGTAGAGTCAACCGGAAAGGCCTTGATTCATATTCCGATGCTTTCGAGGACGCATGGGCAGCCGGCATCTCCGACCACTTTGGGTAAGGAATTGCTCGTTTTTTCGGAGAGGCTGGAAGAGCAGCTGATGCTGATGAAGCATATTCCATGGCAGGGTAAATTTGGCGGAGCGGTAGGTAATATGAATGCCCACCACGTCGCCTTTGGTCGGTTTGACTGGCACGCGTGGGCGGATGGCTTCCTGGATAGTATAGGGTTGAAGCGGCAACGCAGGACGACACAGATCGAGCACTACGATATGCTGGCTGCGCATTTTCAGGCTCTTACCAGAATCAATACAATTCTTACAGACCTTTGTCGTGATATCTGGACGTATATCAGTTATGAGTATTTTACCCAAAAGATGAAAAAAGATGAAGTTGGTTCGTCAGCTATGCCCCACAAAGTCAATCCGATAGACTTTGAAAATGCGGAAGGTAATCTTGGTCTTGCCAATGCGCTTTATAATTTTCTTGCGGGTAAGTTGCCTGTCAGCCGGTTGCAGCGGGATCTGACGGATAGTACCGTTTTGCGTAATATCGGAGTACCTTATGCACATACCTTACTGGCATTGAAGAGTATTCAGAAGGGCTGGTCCAAGCTTATCGTCAATGAAAACAGGATCAGAGAAGAACTTGAAAATAACAGTATTGTCCTGGCGGAGGCGATACAGACTATCCTGCGCAGGGAGCACTATGAAGGAGCGTATGAGGTACTCAAATCACTGACCCGGGGCAAGACGGCCATCAGCCGTGAAGATTTGGCACACTTCGTAGATGAGTTGGATGTCAGCGAACAGATCAAGGATGAGTTGCGTCGCCTGAATGTGACGACTTACATCGGAGACGTAAGATAGCTACCTCTTCAGTGTTTTTTTCAACTTCCTGAATTTCCCGTCAATCGGTTGCGTAATATTCAGGTTCAGGATGTGTGCAATCAATGGATATACGTTGACATTGGAAAAAGGCCTGATCTCTTTTGATGTCTTGAAAGCCGGGCCCCATGCGATATAAGTCGCCTTCATTTCAGGTATTTCATGCGGATCGAATCCGTGTTTTCCGATAGATGTCTTTCTGCCGACATCTACCAAAATTTTGGAACCATTCGGAACAAGAATGATGTCACCTATCCTTCTGGTGTGATCCTCCCTGCTACTGTAATGAAGCTTTCGGGGGAAATCCTTTGCAAGGTAAATTTTATAATTATCGTGGTTCCCGTTACACAATGCCTTATACAACGGATCAATGTCTTTGGGGTCAAGGGCGGTGATTCGTGCAAATGTACCACTGTTGACTACCACAAACTTGTCTTTGTCTATAGGAGGCATGGGAATATAGTCTTTTTGCTCGACGGCAATCATGCCGTGATCAGAAAGGAAAATATAGTTGATGGGTAAGTTGAGCGGGGTAAGGGCTTCTGTAAGTTTCTGAATAGAGGAATCGATATATTGAACAGCGTATTCGGTCTGTCTGGCATCCGGGCCAAAGCTATGCCCCTTATGGTCCACCTCCGGAAAATAGAGCGTAATGAAGTGAGGTCTTCGGTCTTCAGGCAGGGATAGCCAATTTTTTATGATCTGTGCCTTGTCTGCCCCTGAAAATTTTTCATGGTAAGCGTAATAGTAAGTAGGTCTCATGCCTCCCGCATCGCTTTCCGAACCTACCCAAAAAAGGCTTGCTGCCAGCATTCCCTGTTTCTCGGCGAGTGACCAGAGGGGTTCACCACCGTACCAGCTTCCATCGAGAATCGAAGGAGTGCCGATGATGTATTTTTCTTTCCGGGCAGGATCATAAAAGACATTATCTACGATGCCATGATGCGCAGGATACAGGCCGGTGGCGATGCTGTAATGATTGGGAAAGGTAATGGAGGGGTAGGACGGGTACATTCCATCCTTTGCCCAGATACCGTTGTGTGCCAGGCTGAGGAGATAATTAGCATGATACTTTTCAGCATAGTCATACCTGAAGCCATCAGCAGAAATGAGGATGACGTATGGTTGTTTTTTTGCCTCTTCGGAATTAAACCGACCAGGAATTATTTTCTGTGTGGTATCCACCTGTTTTTGGGCTAAGGCCTGGATGGTGAAGAGGGTGAGGAATAGAAAGACAATACTTCTCATGAATCAAGATCAATGGATAAATGAATAAATCGAACCTTCAAATAATTTGCCGTCAGGTCTATCATTTCAAATCAATCACAGGGACAATTATTTGCCTTTCACTGTGAATTTGTAGAATAAAAAATTATAGCCAAAATCAATCATGTCTGTCCGATCGTGCGGTCATCTGTAATTTTCACATCAGGGATTGCACCGGCAGCTAAAGGCAATTATCGGAATAGCTTACCAGTCAATATTGTCTCTGTCATCATCGTGTTCGTGACGAGCGTTGTATTCCCGTTCAAGCTCTTCCTGACGCTTTGCAAATTCATCGAAGTCATAATCAGGCATAAGATTATTTTTCACATGGTCTATGGTCTCTTGCAAGGCACTCAGGAATCGGTTTATATCTTCTTTGTACAGAAATATTTTGTGGCGTTCGGGTGATTCGGAATTAAACTTTTTAGTGCTTTCAGTGAGGGTTATGTAATAGTCGTTACCCTTAGTCTGTTTGACATCTATAAAGTAAGTTCTTCGTTTACCTGCCTTAATCTTACTTGAATAGACAGAGTCTTGTCTTTTAAATGATCGATGATCCACGTGTTAATTATTTAGTCTGTTGTTTAATAGTAGCAAATATAAAATTATTTTGAATAATATACATTACGCTCAGCTGCCTTCAGACAAAATAGCCGGCGGCATTGTTTGCATTTATCATGTTGCAAATTTTCCGGTTAAATCTTCAAAAAAAAGGCGATTCCTTGAGAATCGCCCCTCTTTCATATCAATTTATGGCAACACATCAGCTCTCATTGTCATCGTGATCAACGTGTGCGTCTATCAGTGCTTTCTGGACGTCTGGCGGTGTTTCGGTATATTCGGCAAATTCATTTTTAAATTTGGCTCGCCCCTGAGTAAGCGATCGCAGGGTAGATGAATATCCATACAATTCAGACAGTGGTATCTTGGCACTGATTTTCTGGTAATGTCCATCGCTGTCCATTCCTGTAATGATGGCTCTTCTGGTCTGTAGGTCACCCATAACTTCACCCACCATATCTTCGGGGGCGAGGACTTCGAGGTCGAAGATAGGTTCCAGCACCTTTGGATTAGCTTTTTTGAAAGCCGTTTTGAACGCCATGGTAGATGCTATCTGGAAAGCCATATCATTGCTGTCAACCGGGTGCATCTTACCGTCATAGATGGACACTCTGATATCCCGGCATCGTGATCCGGTGAGGGGACCCTCTTCCATCTTCATCAGGATACCTTTCTTAATTGCATTGGAAAATCTGGCGTCAATGGTACCACCGACGATACACCACAGGTACACGAGTTTACCACCCCAGGGAAGTGTTTCTTCTTCTGTCTGTCTGACAGAAAGTCCGGCCGGTGCAGGCATCCCTTCATAGTACGGTTCGATGCGCATGTGGATTTCAGCGAATTGGCCGGCACCTCCGCTCTGCTTTTTGTGACGGTAAATCTCATCGACACCTGAGCGTATGGTCTCCCGGTAGGGAATTTTTGGTTTGGTAAATTCAATTTTCTGACCAAAGGTAGATTCTATCCTTGATTTAACGATGTCGAGGTGGAGCTGTCCCTGACCGTGAAGAATGGTTTGTTTGAGTTCGACGGATTGCTCGACGACGAGGGTTGGATCTTCTTCGTGGATGATGGAAAGGGCGCGTGCGACTTTTTCAAGAGCATTCTTGTCAGGTGGAACCAGGGCTGTTCTGAATCGTGGTGAAGGGAACATGATGGGTTCGATTTCTCTGGTAACTCCTTTGGTATTGAGGGTGTTGTTTGTATGTGAATTCTTGAGTTTGACGGTGACGCCGATGTCACCGGCTATCAGCTCGTTGACCTCGGTGCGGGTTTTACCGTTTGTCGTATAGATATGATTAAATCTTTCCACGGTATCATTGGCCACATTGGTCAATTCGTCACCTACTTTTAATTTTCCGCTATATACTTTAAAGTAGCTGACGTTACCCACATTGGGTTCTGAGATGGTCTTGTAAATGAAAACGGTGGTTTCTTTTGATGGGTCGCAAGGCAGTCTGTCACCGTTTTTAAGTTTGGCGGCAGGCCGGTCAGCCGGAGAAGGTCCGATGTCGTTGAGGAAGCCCATCAAGCGACCACTTCCCATATTGCGTGCGCTGCAGATGCAGAAAATCGGGAAAAATTGCTGGTTGGCGAGGGCAATGGTCAGACCTTTGGCGAGGTCTTCTTCACTCAACGTTCCTTCTTCAAAGTAACGTTCCATCAGGCCTTCTTCATTTTCGGCAGCTATTTCTACCAGAGCATTGTGCAAGGCCTTAGCCCGTGCCATTTCAGAGGCAGGGATTTCTTCTTTTATCGGCTTGCCTCCCTTTGCCGGGAATTTATATACGACCATGCGCAGGGCATCCACGATGGTAGAAAATTGCGCACCCGCGTCGATAGGATATTGTACTTCGATAACCTTATTGCCGAATCTTTCCTTCGCTTGAGCGACTGACATATCGTAGTCCGCCTGTGGATTGTCCAGGTGGTTGATGGCAAAAACGGTGGGTAGGTGGAATGCATCCACATATTCCCAGATCAGTTCGGTACCCACTTCCACACCGTATTTAGCATTGATAAGGATGACGGCAGTGTCGGCTACTTTCATAGAGGAAATACTCTCTCCCACCAAATCATCCGAACCGGGAGTGTCGATGATGTTGATCTTACTATCTTTCCATGTTACATTCATTAGAGAAGAAAACACTGAGCTATGTCTTTCTTTTTCGATATCGATATAGTCCGAGACAGTGGTATTGTCATCGACTGAACCTATTCTGTTGATAGCATTTGCCTCAAACAGCATATTTTCAACCAATGTCGTTTTACCACTACCCGAGTGTCCAAGCAAGACGATATTTCTGATGTTTTTAGGAGTATTTACCATAGATATACAATTTTTGAGTACACGAATAATTATTTTACGTAGTCAGAAGACCTGTCAGGAAGATGATATTGAATTTCTTTTCCTGCTAAAAGTAAACAATAGTTGGTTAAATATTTCTATTATTTTGAAAAAAAAAGAAACATTAAACATTTATTTGGAATGTCAACTTGACAACCTTTATTTATATTATGAAAATAAATAATTGGCAAAACACTGTAAAACATTCAATAGGGGAGTTTTGTACGGTGATTTATGAATTGGGTAAAATATTAATCGGTTATATAACATTCTGTGTTTATTCCGTCAGTTTTGGCATAGATGTCATAAATTTTATTTCGGGTAGGCGGTCCGGAATTTATAAAGGAAAGAATGATTTGTGTGAAAAAATTTTGTTTCCTAAAATTCGCCTTTAAATACTGTGCCAAAATCCCTTACCTTTGAAGGATGGTATCACAAGCGGAAGAAAATTATCTGAAAGCTTTGTTTTACCTGACCAACGAGACGGCAGGTAAAACAGAGGCGGGCACCAATGAACTGGCTTCTTATCTCGAAGTAAAGCCGGCAACTGCCAATGATATGCTCAAAAAACTGAAGGAAAAAGACCTCGTTTCATACGAAAAATACAGAAAGATTACCCTTACGCCTAAAGGACGCGAATACGCCGTCGAAGTTATCCGAAAGCACAGACTGTGGGAGACATTTCTATATGACAAATTGGAGTTTAGCTGGGATGAAGTACATGAAGTCGCCGAACAACTTGAACACATCAAGTCAAAAAAGCTGGTGGAGCAGCTTGAAAAATTTCTGGGTTATCCTGAACTGGATCCGCACGGTGATCCCATACCCAATGCCCGGGGTGAACTGAAGCTGATGAAGCGAAAAACCTTGGCAGAAGTTCCGGTAGGCAATAAATGCAAACTCGTAGCCGTCAAAGATAGCAGTGCCATTTTCCTTCAGTATGTCGTCAAGTTAGGTCTTGGACTGAGCAGTGTCATTGAAGTGGTCAATCGTCAGGAATTCGATGGAAGTGTTGAAATCAGAGTAAATCACAAGAATTCGACAGTAAGCCAGAAATTTGCAGAAAATATTTTTGTAGTTTAAATTTATTTTCAAATTCACCTTAATAAATTAAATTTTATTTTCCTTTCAAGCAAAATCAGTCGAAAAAAACGGAAGATTATTTTCTGTTAAATTTTCTGTTAAATTTGTCGCATTACAAGCATCTTATGCAACATTTAAAAAGTGCACTTGAGAAGGTACCTGCTTATTGGTTAAGCATTTTCATTTATTTTATCTGCGTCGAGCTTATTTTGCTTTTTAAGAGTGGCGAACTGTATTTTTCGAACGAGCTGTGGACTGCCAGGCTGGTATTTCTCGTCATTTTCGGTTTCAATTTTTTACCGGTGCTTTCTTCAAAAACAAGGTCATTATGTATCTTATTTTTGTCGTATGCAGCCATGACATTGCTATATAAAGAGACGGCCGAACTGAACAAGTTATTTTATCCGGTAGCTGACCCGATTTTGATGAATTGGGATCAGGTACTATTCGGATTTCAGCCTGCCATTGAATTTACACAGAAATGGAATGCCGCTTGGTTCAGCGAACTCATGTTTTTCGGTTATTTTTCTTATTACCTCGTGCCATTGATTGTCATCTATCTTGTTTATAAGTATTTCCCGGAAAAAATCGAAGAATTCGGACTGATTTTGATTTCTTCATTTTTGATTTATTATCTGGTTTTTATCCTTTTTCCGGCCGTGGGTCCACAGTTTTATTTTGAGCCGCCGAACCATGTTACGGAGGCCCGGGGTATTTTTGGCAGAATTATCAAGATAATACAACATAACGGTGAGGTGCCTACCGGTGCATTCCCAAGTTCACATGTAGGAATTTCGCTTATTATTTTTTGGTGGGTTTGGCGGCATCTCAGGCGGTTTGCCATATACTTTGTGCCTGCATTGCTGTGCCTGATTCCGGCGACTGTATATATCAAGGCGCACTATGCGGTTGATGTCATTGCCGGTTTTTGTTCAGCGCCAATAGTGTATTTTTTAATACAAAAATCATACGGATTATTCCGTAAATGGTATAAAAGCGATAGTATTGAACTCAAATCAACTGAAAATAATTTATAAAAGTTAAAACAGTAAGCGGTATGTCAGTCACAGTCCGACAGGTAAGGTCGAAAGATGATTTTAAAACATTTATTTATCTCCCGGAGAAAATCCACCAAAATCACGGTAATTGGGTCTTTCCGCTCTATCTGGACGAAGAGGCATTTTTTAATCCGGATAAAAATCCGGCTTTTCATCACAATAAAACCATCCTGTTTCTTGCATATAAGAACGATACGGTCGTGGGCAGGATCATGGGTGTCATACCAGCGGGTTTTAATCAAACGAATCAGGTAAATAATGCCCGGTTTAGTTATTTTGAGTGTTATGAGGATAAGGAGGTCTTCGATGCATTGCTCAATGAGGTAGAGAAATGGGCGATTGGTCATGGATGTGACCAATTGGTGGGACCATTGGGGTTTTCGGATAAGGAACCACAGGGCTTTGTTACAATGGGTTTTGACGAAAAGACGATGATTGTGACCAATTGTAACTTCGCTTACATGGTAAATTTTCTGGAGCAGCATAATTTCGATGCTTTTGTAAGGTTATGCCAGTATGATGTACCATTATCGGAGCAGATTATCAGGCGATACACACCATTGGCTGAGCGTGTCCGGAATAATTTGAAGGTACGGTTGCACGAATTCACCCGGAGCAGCCAGGTCAAGCCGTTTGTTCAGCGGGTATTTAAGTTGATCAACACGACTTATAATAAGATTTACGGATTTTCGGAGACGACGGAAAAGGAAGCGGAGGAATTTGCCAGGCGCTTTATTCCACTGCTCAATCCCCGGCTTATAAAGTTAATTACAGATGAAGATGATAATGTCGTAGCCTTTGTAATTGGCATGCCGGATTTAAGCGGCGGCATCAGAAGGGCGAGGGGCAGACTCTTGCCATTTGGATGGTATCATATCTGGAAGTCTTCCAGGAAGTCGAAGCGGCTTGTTTTATTGCTGGGTGCGGTAAAGAATGAGTTGCAGAATAAGGGTTTGGATGCCATGCTTGCAGTGAGCCTCATTCGTTCGGCGCTTGATCTGGGTTTCAAGGAGATGGACAGTCACTTGATTATGAAGGACAATATCAAGATGAGGAGAGAGATTGAGCGTCTTGAAGGATACAGGCAGTATAAAGAATATGCTATCTACAGGAAGGATTTGCCGGGTGCCATGGAATAAGAAGGAATGTGTGCGTATGATTCGGAAGTTTTTACGAAGAAAAAAAGCAGGCAGATGATACTTAAGGCAGAGTGACTGGTACAATAATTGTATGAAAACATTTTCGGGAAAATTTTCAAAAACCGGATTTTCGTTATTACAAAGTTCTTTAATCTGAGCATTTGTAACTATTTCTCATTTTCCTGCTTAAAAAATAGGCCTTATTCGCCGACACACCAAACAAGCCATAAGGAGAGGTCATCCTTTTATTAAGACAACGAAGGCAATACATCAATATCAACATCCGCAGCAAAATTAACAGGCACAAAAGAGTACCGGAAAATACAAATTAATTATCTTGTGCATCAAAATAAAGCGCGAAGGAGTTTTGATTCTCACTATTGCATCACCGCCTCGTCCAATCCCGAAACAAGTTCGGGACTTGCAGCTAAAATATTGATACCGGAGATTTGAGTTGAATGGGAAAGGCGGTGGAGGGGTATCAATATTCCTTTGTGTTGGCGGTCATTTTGACAAACAGAAATTTACAAATGATAAAAACTGAATCAATAAAAAACCTAATTTATCAAAAAGTAGCCGACATACTTAATGAAACATTAGAAAAAAAAGGGTACAAGTATTATAAATCAAAAGGTCAATTTGTAAAAAAATATGGAATATTTCATCAAATCGTCCATTTATATCAATCAAATTCCCCTATTCAGTATATTGACGAGACCGAAAAACTTTTTTTACATTTTAGAGTTAGTGGAGAAATTGAAATCCCGAATTATGAAAAATGGTACAGCGAAAATGTAGAAAAACATTTACAAAGGCTTTATTATACATCATCATTTCAGACACGGATACCGCTTACTTTTGAAGATTTCAAAAACGAAGACTTTTATGAACCTTCAAAATCCCAAATCTTTAAAAATGCTGTAACTGTGGCATTAGGTGGAGGTGGAAATAATGAAAATGTAATTGAAATTGAACAACTTATTTCTGATAAACTTCCTGAAATAGTCAAAGATTTAGAAAACAAATCAAATATTGCAAACCTTTTTGAATCAAGAGAACACCCTAATTCCATAAGACATTTTCTTCTTTTATTATATGGGAACATTTCGAATGAATTAGTTATTGATTACTTTCACAGAAATTACAAAAGACAAATAACTGAAATAGAAGAGAAACTTAAAATCTCTGAGGCAGAAGCCAGTCGTAATATAGAAGACCTTAATTTTTTTATCGGTTTAGCTAAAAAGTTATTAAATATAGAGCTTTCAAACCCTTTTTCAAGAAGCATTAAAGTAGTTCCAAATTGCAATGAAAATATAGATTTCACAGAAAAATCAAAGTATAAAGAATCTTTAAGAATAAATATTTCACAATTTAAAATTGCTTCGCATCACATAGATAAATTTGGAAACATTTTAGTGATTTCCGACAACTTATTAGAAACCAAAACAATATTTATTTTAAATAAAAACGGAGTTATTCTTTTTGAAAAAGAAATACAACCAAGAAAAGGATTTGAACGATTTGGAACATTTAAGACAGGTGTTATTGAATATACCAATGAATTTTTTGTTAATAATTATATCATTAGAAATAATACAGAACTAATTGAATTAGAACTACCCAAAGAAAAAAGGAAAAAAACGCAAAAATCAAACATCTTCGATTTAGCTTATGATTCGAAAAAGGAAAAGTATTTAATTCTTTATGAAAATCATTTTTTAACCTATAACAAAAATGGTATTTTAGAAAATGATTTAATTATTGAATACAAGGAGTATAGGAATTATTACGGTCGAATTTTTCCTGAAAAACAATGGATTGTTACTCAAAAAAAAGACAAAGAATTATTTATTTTAGACTTCAACGGAGAGGTTATCAATTCATTTGAGTATTCAAATGGAAATTTTTATTATAACTTTTCTAATGATTTCAGATATTTAGTTTGCTTTTTTTATGCTGTTAAATCACAATTTTTCAATTTAGAAAGCGGAAAAAAAGAAACTCTTTGGGCACATCCTACTTATATAAAAGATTATAAGGAAAGAATGTATAATGATATACATCACAATTTCGGAATGGAAAGAGCCAAATTTTCACCAGATAATCAATATTTAATTGGAGGTGCGTATCACGGTAAATATGTAGCGTGGACATTGCCAAAACTTGAAAGAAAAGAACTGATTCCACCAATAGAAGTAATATCATTTGAAAACAATCGAAACGAATCTACAATAGAATTAGTGCAGTTGGGCAAAGAAACCTTTCTTAAAAATAGAGGAAATGAAATAACTGATATTTTCTTTTTAGAAAATGGAGGTTTTTTTCTCACAGAACACGACAGAGGAAAACATCTGTTATTATGGGACAGAAATTTTGAGTTTATTAAAAATTTTAGTTTCAAAGCAAAAACAAATCAACATTCTAACATCTATTTCACGAAAAGTACAAAAGAAGAAATTGTAGTTTACAAACTCGAAGAATAAAAACTACCGCTAACAAATAAGGTTTAAACGCTCGAAGCGCATCGGAGTTGCGATTTAAACCTCGGTTGAAGGGTGGCTTTGGGAGCGACCTGTATAATACTATGGGCTTTTAATAGGTGAAGGCAGTCTTTTAGGAAGGTTTTTGTAAGAGATAATTAAGTTTAAGGTATGACTGCTTACTTTTTTTAAATTGGGCAGAGCCTGAATAAAAGGCTCCCGGAAATTACAAATTAATTATCTTGTACATCATAATAAGCGCGAAGGAGTTTTGATTTTCCCCTATAGCATCACCGCCTCGTCCAATCCCGAAACAAGTTCGGGACTTTCAGCTAAAATATTGATACCGAAAATATGGGTTGAATCGAACAGATGGTGGAGGGGTATCAATATTCCTTTGTGTTGGATGCAACCCTATTGGACGACCGTACTAACATCAACGGACAGGCAGAAAAGCGAAAAAAGTCAATGCTTCGGAAAATTAAAAGAGCCTTTGTCAACTCACAAGCTGTCACACCATTTCAATGGATTGAGATATAATCATTTTATTACTGCATATAGAAAATTTTTATCAATAAATGATGACTTCTAAACGAGAATTATTATCTTTACATAATAAATATCATTTGTAATGAATTTTGAACAAATTCTTAAAGAAAAAGAGCTAAAAATTACGCCTCAGCGATTGGTGGTGTTTGAAGCGATATATACACTAAAAACCCACCCTACGGCAGAAGAAATTATTGTTTTTATAAAAGAACGGCATCCTAATATTTCTGTGGCTACTGTATATAAAGTACTAGATGTATTTGTCGAAAAAGGTATTGTGAGAAAGGTCAAAACCGAAAACGAAGTAATGCGCTATGATGCGTTTATGGAGCATCATCATCATTTGTTCTGTGCAGACTCTAACCGTATAGAAGATTATCAGAATGAAGAATTAGACACTTTATTACGTGATTTTTTTGATAGCAAGAAGATAAAAGGATTTAAAATAAAAGACTTTCAACTGCACATTACAGGAACTTTTAAAAATAAATAAAAACAGTACACAATTTTATAAACACTTAAATAATATAAATTATGTCAGAACAAAAGAAAAAACTCACATCGGTATCGGGCAGACCGATTGCTGAAAACCAAAACGTAAAAACTGCCGGAAAGCACGGTGGAATGATGCTCGAAGATTTTTGGTTTCTGGAAAAACTTGCCCACTTCGACCGTGAGGTAATTCCCGAAAGACGGATGCACGCCAAAGGTTCGGGAGCGTTCGGAACATTTACCGTAACGAACGACATTACCCAATACACCAAAGCAAAAATATTTTCAGAAGTAGGTAAAAAGACAGATGTCTTCGTTCGTTTTTCTACCGTAGCTGGCGAAAGAGGTGCTGCCGATGCAGAAAGAGATATTCGCGGATTTGCGGTAAAATTCTATACCGAAGAAGGAAACTGGGACTTGGCAGGCAACAATACACCTGTGTTTTTTATGAAAGACCCATACAAATTCCCCGACCTGAACAAAGCTGTAAAAAGAGACCCTAAAACCAATCTGCGTAGTGCCAACCACAACTGGGATTTCTGGACACTTTTACCCGAGGCATTACATCAAATCACCATCGTAATGAGCGATAGAGGTATTCCTAAATCGTATCGTACAATGCACGGATTTGGCAGTCATACATTCAGTTTTTTGAATGATAAAAACGAACGATTTTGGGTGAAATTCCATTTCAAATCGGAGCAGGGCATTGAAAATCTAAGTAACGAAGAAGCCAAAGAAATTATAGGAAATGACAGAGAAAGCCATCAGAGAGATTTGTTTGATGCTATCGAAAATGGTAATTTTCCTAAATGGAAATTAAAGGTGCAAATAATGCCCGAAGCGGATGCTAAAACATACCGTTTCGACCCTTTTGATTTGACAAAAGTATGGCCACACGGAGATTATCCGCTAATTGATGTGGGTGTTATGGAGCTAAACCGCAATCCCGAAAATTATTTTGCAGATGTGGAGCAGGCGGCTTTCAACCCGGCTAATGTAGTGCCGGGTATTGGTTTTTCGCCCGACAGAATGTTACAGGGAAGATTATTTTCTTATGGAGATGCACAGCGTTATCGTCTTGGCGTAAATCATTACCAAATTCCTGTAAACAAACCGAAGTGTCCGTTCCACAATTTCCACCGAGATGGAGCAATGCGAGTGGATGGCAATGAGGGTTCAACCATACATTACGAACCCAACAGCTACGGTCAATGGGCAGAAAGTAAAGAATTTACAGAACCACCTTTGGCTTTGGATGGTGATGCTTTCCATTACGACCACAGAGAAGATGAAGATTATTACACCCAACCAGGAAATCTCTTCCGTCTGATGACTTTTGAACAGCAGGAAATTTTGTTTAGTAATACGGCAGCGGAAGTGGGCGGAGCCGAAAAATTTATCCAAGAACGCCATATCAAAAACTGCTACAAGGCAGACCCTGCCTATGGAACAGGTATAGCTAAAGCACTGGGTATTGATATTGCTTCTTTGGAACTTTAAACCGAATATTTATTACTAATAGACGACAATCCCTGCAAATAGTTGTGGGGATTGTTGCTTTTTTAGATAAATCATCCGACTTGAAAGGGTTTGTAAGGTGTGTTTAAATTTTATCAAAATGCTCTACTAATCCAAGTTCTACTAGTCCAAACTACACGAAAACAACATCTTTTTAAATATGTCATATCAACTTCATAAACAGACAAAGACAATCAATGCACGACATCGCACCGCAACAAAAGACAAACAGACTACTGAAAAGGGCAGCATCCAACAAATAAGGTTTAAACGCTCGCAGCGAAGCGGAGTTGCGATTTAAACCTCGGTTGAAGGGAGGCTTTGGGAGCGACCTGTATAATACTATGGGCTTTTAATAGGTGAAGGCAGTCTTTTAGGAAGGTTTTTGTAAGATGTTTTTTAAAATTTGGACTAGAAGTATTCCATTTTATTGGATTTTATTGGATTTTATTGGATTTAATTGGATATTTCGGTTCGATTTGTGCCGGATTTAAACGATTATTCACCTATTTTTTACATTCTAGAGCATAGTCTGCCCTGTCGATAACCGGGATCGATGATTTAGAGGGTCAGAAGTTCAGGTTGTGGTCGCATCATCGGTGGGCCATTGGCATCGAATGCACGGATGCGTATCATGTGACCGGACTGACAGCAAGGACATCGGTGATATTCGGGATTGGATGTCGGACGTAATATCTTGTCCGGGATGATTGGTACCATCGGTTCGCCTTCTGTTTGGGGTGGTTTGGCGGTCAGTCCTTGTAGCAGTTGTCTGTTGCGCGAAGCCAGAATACCATAATGGCGTATTTTTCTAAAACCTCTTGGCAGGATATGCAGGCAAAGCCGGCGCAGAAACTCATGGGCACACAGTGTCATCTCCTTTGTGCTACCTCCATGGCGATAGTCTTTGTACGAAAAGGTCACCTTGCCGTCTGCGATACTCTTGAGCCTGTGATTGCTGATTGCTATTTTGTGGGTGTATCTGCCCAGATATTCAATCACCTGATCGACTCCTCCAAAGGGTCTTTTGGCATAAACGACCCATGCCTTGGCATACAGCTCCTTTTTCAGTTCCGGAGTTATATACATTCCCAACGATTCCATGAATGTGTCGAATGCTTGCATAAATTTTCCCCGGAATACACGGCTCATGATGTGGACAGGGAACAGGTATCTGCCATTGCTGCGGCTATTCAACCATCGTCCGTTTGTGTCAACGCCACCGCCCGGCACGATTATATGCACGTGCGGGTGTAGCTGAAGGTTCTGACCCCAGGTATGTAAAACCGATATGGCACCTGTACGAGCTCCCAAATGCCCGGGGTCTTTGCCCAGAGTCTCTATAGTATCTTTGCTCGCCTGAAAGAGTATATTATACAGCGCTTCAGGATAATTCAGACAAAAGATGTTCAGTACCTCGGGCAATGTAAATACACAATGAAAGTATTGGCAATCCGGAAGGCTGTCCTTGCGTGCATCAATCCACCTGTCGGTGTTGGCACGCTGGCACTTGGGGCAGTGCCTGTTGCGACAGGAGTTATAAGCAATCCTTTCAAAGGAGCAATCACTACACCGCTCTATATGTCCACCCAAGGCCTGTGTTCTGCATTTCAGCAGGACACTGAGTACTTTGCGGTGATATTTGAGTGGATTGCAGACAAGGGTAAAGCTTTCGCTATACACCCTTAGTATATCGGCGACTTCCAAAGTAGGTCTCATAGCAGATTGCCTCAGAAGCCGTACAATGTATCCAGGGGACTTTTGCCCACACGGGGTACGACCTGGGCAATGTGCAGGTAAATGATCGTCGTACTTAGCTGGCTATGTCCCAACAGATGTTGTATTGTATAGATATCTACACCATCTTCAAGCAGATGGGTAGCGTAGCTATGCCGCAGGGTATGCATGGACACCGACTTCTGAATGTCGGTTTTCATCAGTGCCTCCTTGATGATGTATTGGATGGACCTTTCACCCATGACCATGCCGGGTGTCTGACCTTCAAACAGGTATTCGGCAGGCTTTACTTGTTCCAAATACTTCGGTAATCGGTCGGCAATCAATTTTGAAAGGATGACGTAGCGGTCTTTCTTGCCCTTACCTTGACGTATCCTGATCTGCTTTCTGTCCGTATCCACATCGGCAATGCGAAGGTGTCGCAACTCGTTCATTCTAAGCCCTGCAGAGTAGGCAAAAGCGAGGAGAAAGCGGTGTTTCAGTGATCTTGGCGCTGCAAAGAGTTTTTTGCATTCTTCCTTGGACAAGATAACCGGAAGTGACTTATTTTTTTGATCATAGGCAGCTTCAGCACCTTATCTTCCATGCCAAAGACCTTGAGCCAGTACTTCATTCCAAAAACGGTCTGTTTAAAATAACTTTCAGAATACCCTTCGTGAGTAGAAAGACGATACAGGTAGCTGTTGATTTCTTCCACAGAGATCTCATGAGGAAGCCTGCCGAAATGCAGTGCCAGGTGGCATACATTACGACCATAATTGGTGATAAGACTTTTGCTGCACTGATCCAGCACCACACGTTCTTCAAAGAGTGCATAAGCTTCACGAAATCCCGGAACCAAATCCTTGGCCTGTTGTACCGTCGTGTAATAATTTTCTTTTTTAAATGTCATGATAATAAATTTATTTAGTGAACATTTAAGAAAGAAAATTTTGAGTACATTTACAAAAGATTGTGGTGGGAAGGAGCTACCGAAGGTTTAGTTCAACA
>JAGFJA010000033.1 GCA_024103005.1 Saprospiraceae bacterium | reverse complement strand
CCAGGGTATTGGTAACATTGAGGTATTGTCTGTACCCTGACGTTGTAGGAGTGAATAGATCTTTACTCCCATCAGCTAACATTTCACCTGTTCCACCAATGGTAATCAAAGCGGCAATCAGGTAAGTAAGCACTTTTGTGTTTAAAAGTAGAAAATGTTTCATGAAAATAGTATTTATATATCAATAATAAAAGAGTCTAACAAACCCATTATTACGACCTGATTGTCGATGCAGTATGATAAAAGGAATAATGTCTATTCAGAGAAGTCGATAGACATTTATGCATCAGATAATAAAAGGTAGTAATAAAGTAGACGCAAATATAATTAAATAAAATTAAGTAAAGCAAAAATTTGCAGTTGAGCCCAAAATTTAGATAAAAAAAATTGTGTTGAACGGAATATACTTCTAAAATCGGTTAGTAAAAAAAAGCCCTATATGAAATTGTATGGTCTTGTAAATTTGTGCTATGAATGGTAATGATTTGCCTCATATGGCGTTGCAATCACGAAAGCCATGATATGTCAAAGAGACGCGATTTGTAACAATTTCGGAGAAGGAGAGGGAGTTACATAGTTTTTTTAGTACCATTGATCTGGGTATAGGTGGATGAAAAATAAACTTTGAAATATCAGCCAACTCCATATTAATTGCAGTAGTTACTCTTTTCTCAATAAAAAATTAAGAAGTGTCATATTGACAAAATACATCCTGACACTTTTCTGTTTCATGGCTTAAAAGTGGGCTTATGCGTCCGAAAATACCCTTTTCGTCCTCATACCGGACATTATTTCAGCCAAAATGGATTATATTGTCACCTGAATATTTTAAAGAATCTCGTGTTAAGATTCCTTGCTCATACCGTTGTTTTTACTCTCCTATGCATCTTTGCAGGATTGCCCCGTTATGATTTGAAGGCTCAGGGGAATACGGTCATAACCTATACTCCTGAGCAGGGAGTGTGTAATTATAATACTACCTGTATTATCAGAGATCACATAGGCAGGATCTGGGTCTCATCGGCAGGTGGTGTTTCGCGATATGATGGCCGGGAATGGAAGTGCTTTGGCATACAGGATGGATTAATCTCTTTAGTAATATATTACCTGAAAGAAGACAAATTTGGTAATATTTGGTTACTCTACTCCAATCGAAAATATTTAAGTAGAATAGTCAACGACAAAGTCTTCAATTATTATTTTGAAAATAATATTCAGGACTTTTATTTGAATGATGATGGTACGATTTCATTAATATCATTACAAGATGGTATCTATGCAACTGCTAAATTTAATTATAAGCAACCGGAATCAATCCCTTGGAAAGAACTTCCAAAAGGTTATTTTACAACATCTGTTCAATGTAGCAATAATTTCATTTGTACTCCACCTCCCGGAAGTCACCTACCCTGGAAGTTGAGTAGAAATGGTGAGTTTATTTCAATACCTCCACCGCAACCACTGAATAATCCGAAGAATCGTGTGTTTTATCTGGATTATCAACGAGACGTAAAAATATTTTTCAAATGGCTGTATTGGGGTGAGGTGGAACCGTTTATTATGGATGGAAATAAAAAGCTGAGTTTAAAACCTCATTTTTATACCTCTCCTTATGGCCCTGCCACTAAAGTAAATGCTGAGTATGTTACATTCAGCTTTGATGACCGATATAAACATCTGTATTTAATCTGGAAAATAGGGGTCAATGATTATTTGTTGCAGGAATATGAAACTTCGTCTTTCAAGCCGCTGAATACATTACGTTTCCAGTCAAAGTACAAACCCAATTTTGTTACCAAAGATGTTGCCGGTAACTTTTGGATAGGTACGGAACGCGCCGTTCAGAAAATTTTATGTTATCAGTATTTCATCCCATTAGGCACGATGGGACTACTAAACTCTGTCTGGACTATCCAACAATCTTCTGATAGCAATCTTTGGCTGGGAAGCTATGGTGAAGGTCTGACTATTTTTGATGGGTATAAATTCAGGAGACCACCCGGAAATTTTAACGATTTAAGTAAGGCTCAGTTAGCCAATTCTACCATCCGGATAGATGACGGGACCATGCTATTCAATGTGCACTCTTCTAAGTTTCTTACAACGGGTGTCCTGGCTGTCAAAGATCAAAAATGGAAGTGGCTGATGGATAAAAAATTGGGGATTTACTTTGACCGGGACCGCCATGGCAGGTTGATGGTCGGGACATTTTATGATGGTCTGTATATCTTTAAGGATGATAAAGAATTGACCTCTGACAATCTGTACAAGGTCATCGACAAGAAAAAGGGATTAAAACTGGATGTCGTGATTTCTGCTGTTCAGGACAGATATGGCAGATACTGGATGGGCAGGGGCTCGCAGGGAATAGCAGTGTATGATCCCGGGAAAGATACAGTAATCAATTGGCTAATCAGAGATAAAAAGAAAGATATAGGTGCCACATCCATTGCTGAAGATAAGAGGGGGAATCTATGGTTTGGAGGCATGTCAGGATTATACTTCCTTAAAAACCGGCCTGACATCAAAACCATCCGGGATATGCGCAAAGAATGCATTAAAGTGGGAGAGGAGATTTTTGAGAAAAATGAAATAAATGTAATAGATGAACTAGAATTAGTCGATGACTCCACTCTATTAGTCGGCTATATGAAGGGGTACTTTTTAATTGACCTGAATAAATTTTATACCAATCCACAAACCTGCCCGCTTCGTGGTGCATTTAACACGAAAAATGAAAATTATACAGCAGGACTAATCGAACAAAACTGCTTTCTTCGCTCAAAAGATGGGAATTATTGGCTGGTGACGGTCGATGGCATCGTCAGCCACAATCCCTTTAAATACAAGCCGACAAACCCTCCGGGAGATGTCTCCATTGACAGTATGAAGGTGGGCAATAGGTTGTTTACCTCATTTGAGGACAAAATAAAACTTGCCAATGAGCAACGCACGCTTAGCCTTTACTTTAGCGTGCCGGTGGATAGTTTACTCTATCACAATCTGAGTTTTCAGTATCGTCTCAACAATGATGACTGGTCACCTCTCCAGCGGGAAAGTCAGATTCTTTTTCAAAAT
>JAGFJA010000040.1 GCA_024103005.1 Saprospiraceae bacterium | reverse complement strand
ATTGGGGAAATTGCCCAAAAATGTTGGATTGAAATTGTAGAACATTTTCCGTTTGTAAAATTGGATGCATTTATCGTAATGCCAAATCATGTACATGGTATTATTATCATTGATAAAATTGATGATGGACGCAACGATGGACCAAATGTCACCACAATTATCACCAACCGAATTAAACAAACCCAAAAACCAATTCGGCCCCCAATCCAAAAATTTGGCATCCATCATCCGTGGATTTAAAATCGGGGTAACCAAAAATGCCGTATCATTCAACCCGATTTTGCATGGCAATCGCGTTTTCACGACCGCATTATCCGCGACAAACAATCATATCAAAACATTTCGGAATACATCATCAATAATCCATTAAAATGGAACGTTGATACATTCAATCAAATGAATCAAAAAAATCATAGTTCAGACAAATGACGCGTATCAACGAAAACACCATAGAAACCTTTGCCATCGAACAGCTCCAATCTCTGGGCTACAGCTACATCTATGCACCCGACATAGCACCCGATGCAGAACACGCAGAACGCGACAATTTCGAACAGGTATTGTTGTTGAATCGCCTGCAAAACGCTGTAAAGAGAATCAATCCCGACATCCCCGCCGACACACAGGCAGAAGCCATCAAAGAGATTCAGCGCATTGCATCGCCGGAATTACTGAGCAACAACGAGGCCTTTCATCGTTTATTGACAGAAGGCATTCCCGCAATAAAACGCATAGATGGCGAAGAACGCGGCGATCGGGTCCGGCTGATAGATTTTACTGATATCTACAACAACGAGTTTGTAGTAACCAATCAATTCACCATCATAGAAAACGGCAACAACAAGCGCCCGGATATTATTCTCTTTATCAATGGCATTCCATTGGTGGTGATAGAATTAAAAAATGCTGCCGACGAAAACACAACCATACATTCAGCCTTCAAACAAATAGAAACCTATAAAGCCATTATTCCGGGTTTGTTTACCTACAATGGCTTTGTAGTTATTTCTGACGGCCTTGAAGCCAGAGCAGGCAGTATTTCTGCGGGTTTTAGCCGATATATGGCCTGGCGTACCGCAGATGGCAAGAAAGAAGCATCTCATCTGGTAAGTCAGCTGGAAACATTGATTCAAGGCATGCTGAACAAGGAAACCCTGCTGGACTTAATCCGTCATTTCATCGTTTTTGAAAAATCAAAACGAGAAGACCCGGAAACCGGTATAACCAGTATCACCACAATAAAAAAACTGGCAGCCTATCATCAATACTACGCAGTCAACAGGGCGGTAGCGTCCACCCTTAGAGCGGCGGGGTATAGTGCAGCCTTAGGGTCATACTCCTCAACCGATAACTCTATCAATCTGGTTGCTGAGTCACCGGAGAGCTACGGACTTCCCGGCGTAAAAAAACAACCCGTCGGAGATAGAAAAGGTGGCGTGGTCTGGCATACCCAGGGAAGCGGGAAATCATTGTCAATGGTTTTCTATACAGGTAAAATCGTGCTGACATTGGACAATCCGACTATTTTGGTCATTACCGACCGGAATGATCTGGATGACCAGTTGTTTGACACCTTTGCTGCATCAAAGCAATTGCTAAGGCAAGAACCCGTCCAGGCAGAAGACCGAAACCGGCTCAAAGAATTGTTGAAAGTGGCATCCGGAGGCGTGATATTTACTACCATTCAGAAATTCCAACCCAATGAAGGCAATGTATATGAATTGCTCTCTGACCGAAAAAATATTGTCGTCATAGCAGACGAGGCACACCGGACCCAATACGGATTCAGAGCCAAAACCATTGATGCAAAAGACCAGCATGGAAATGTCGTTGGCAAGAAAATCGTTTACGGTTTTGCCAAATATATGCGGGATGCCCTGCCCAATGCGACCTATTTAGGCTTTACCGGAACTCCCATCGAAAGCACAGACGTAAACACACCGGCGGTATTCGGTAATTATGTGGATATTTATGATATAGCACAAGCAGTTGAAGACGGAGCAACGGTTCGGATTTTTTACGAAAGCCGCTTGGCTAAGGTGAATTTAAGCGAAGAAGGAAGGCAATTGGTTGACGACCTTGACGATGAACTGGAACAGGAAGAGAATATACAGGTGCAAGATAATGCATCTCAAAAAGCAAAAGCAAAGTGGACACAGTTGGAAGCCCTGGTAGGAAGTGAAAACCGCATTAAAAATATAGCCAGGGACATAGTTGCTCATTTTAGACAACGTCAGGAAGTCTTCGAAGGGAAGGGAATGATTGTGTGTATGAGCCGCCGGATCGCAGCCGACCTGTATCAGGCAATCATAGACTTAAAACCCGAGTGGCATTCAGATGATTTGAATAAAGGCGTAATAAAAGTCGTGATGACTTCCGCATCTTCTGATGGTCCGAAAATTTCAAAGCATCACACCACCAAAGAGCAAAGAAGAACACTCGCCGAAAGAATGAAAAACCCTGATGACGAATTACAATTGGTCATTGTCAGGGATATGTGGCTTACCGGTTTTGATGCACCAAGTATGCACACCCTTTACATTGACAAGCCCATGAAAGGACACAACTTGATGCAAGCCATTGCAAGGGTAAACCGTGTTTACAAAGACAAGCCGGGTGGTTTGATTGTGGATTATCTGGGTATAGCATCCGATTTGAAAAAGGCATTGGCATTTTATTCGGATGCCGGTGGAAAGGGCGACCCGACTATTTTACAGGAACAGGCCGTTCAATTGATGTTGGAGAAATTAGAAGTCGTTTCTCAAATGTATCACGGCTTTGAATATGAAAACTATTTTGATGCCGACACTTCAAAAAAACTATCCATGATTCTTGCCGCCGAAGAACATATTTTAGGATTGGAAGATGGAAAGAAAAGATACATCAATGAAGTAACAGCATTGTCAAAAGCCTTTGCCATCGCCATCCCGCATGATCAGGCGATGGATGCAAAAGATGAAGTTTCGTTTTTCCAGGCAGTCAAAGCGAGGCTGGCAAAGTTTGACAGTACAGGTTCAGGCAGAACTGACGAAGAAATTGAAACGACTATTCGTCAAGTCATTGACAAGGCCTTGATTTCCGAACAAGTAATAGATGTCTTTGATGCCGCAGGAATAAAGAAACCGGACATTTCAATACTTTCAGAAGAGTTTCTGATGGAGCTAAAAGGGATGGAACATAAAAATGTGGCCCTGGAAGTATTGAAAAAACTCTTGAATGATGAAATAAAATCAAGGGCTAAAAAGAATTTGGTTCAGAGCAGAACATTTTTAGAAATGCTGGAAAATTCCATCAAGAAATACCACAACAAGATTCTGACTGCAGCCGAAGTGATCGAAGAGCTCATCAGCCTCAGCAAAGAAATCGTTGAAATGGACAATGAAGCCAAACACATGGGCCTGACAGACTTTGAATATGCATTTTACACGGCGGTAGCCAACAACGACAGTGCACGGGAACTCATGCAACAGGACAAACTAAGAGAATTGGCAGTCGTGTTGACGGAAACCATCAGGCAAAATGCCTCTATCGACTGGACTATTAAGGAAAGTGTAAAGGCCAGATTGAAGGTTGCAGTAAAAAGAATTTTGAGAAAATACGGCTATCCGCCCGACATGCAAATGCTGGCGACGGAGACCGTTCTAAAACAAGCAGAAATGATAGCAAACGAAATAACGACATAGAAAGGATTATTGGAACATTGCCCTCCATCATTATAATCCTTCCTGCCTCTCACCACAACCCCAATCATAAAACCTAATCCATCTATGACAATATCCTTCAGACCGATGAAAGCAAACGACCGGTCTCACATTGCCGACATTTACAGGCAGGGAATTGAAACAGGAAATGCTACCTTTCAGGAGGTCGTTCCGGATTATGATGACTGGGATGCTGCACATTTGCAAAAATGCAGGATAGTCTGTCAGATAGAAAATGAAATTGCCGGTTGGGCAGCTCCGACACCGGTGTCCGGGCGGTGTGTATATGCAGGAGTGGCGGAGGTCAGTGTCTATGTAGCAGATAAATTTCGGGGACAGAAATTGGGATACCGGCTATTGGAAAAATTAATCGAAGAAAGCGAAAATGAAGGTGTCTGGACGCTCCAGGCCGGAATTTTCCCGGAAAACATCGCAAGTTTGACGATTCATGAAAAACTGGGATTCAGAAAGGTTGGTTACAGAGAACGCATCGGTAAAATGAAAGGCAGGTGGCGCGATACTATTCTATTGGAAAGAAGAAGTACAAGAAATGGAATTGATTGAACCTCTCCCCGAAACGTATCGGATACCGGACGTCTAAAGCCGATATTGAAAAAAGAAATCTCCCGCCTGTCCACATTTCCTGCTATTTTCGGTTAAACTAAATCCAATCTTTGGCGTCAAATCACGTGAAAATTATTTTGATATGAAAAAGACACTTCTACTTATTCTCCTAACTGTTGTCCTATTTCCTGAAATCTACGGACAATCTATAGAAAACCTCACCATTGATATCAGCTCTCCTGACAAGACCGACTCCCTCATCAAGCCTCACATGCTCGGAGTGATAGCCGGTCCCCTGCCCAACTATAACTCTGACGCACCTGACCTGACACAGAGCTACCGGGATATAGGCGTAACCACTATCAGAAACAATGATTACTTCGATGACCGTCTTGACATGGAAAGAATGTTTTTCTGCGGCACTTATCCAATCAACACCTTCACACCAAGGTATCCTCAATGGGACTGCAACCCCGCAGATGCCGCCAATTATCATTTTGAAGAAAGCGACATTCAGTTTCAAAACTGGCTGGATGGCGGATTTTTACCCTTTTTCAGACTGGGCGGTGAATTTGCCCACCCCATTCGTCCTCACGACTACAAGGGACCACGAAGTGAGGAGGAAGACAATTGGATTTCCGCGAGTATTAAGGTTACCGATAGGTATAACAAATTTGGAGGAAATGAGAATACACTTCAAGGCTATCTGAATATCTGGACTGAATATCCTCAAAAAAACTTCTGGGACAGGGATTCCTTGTCGTTTAACAACTTTTGGTGTAATGCATTTGACTCCTTAAAACACAACTTCCCTGACTTGAAAATCGGCGGACCGGGTTTTAATTCTTCCGTTTCTATCCAGCTTGGGAAAACTCCAGTCCCAAAGATCAATACCCATGTTGACTTGTTTCTGAGAGAACTGAAGAACAGGGATCTTAAGCCAGACTGGATCGGCTTTCATGTTTTTAGTAATGAAATAAGTGATTATTATAAGGCAGCTGTTGCATTCCGTAAATTATTGCGGGCAGAGCCTCCCTTCGCCAATGTCTATTCATCGGTATGGGGATCCGGAGACAATAGTTTTTTCTATGGCGTAGAACTCATCTGTGATGCCTGGGGATTCGACAATGACAAAACACTCTCACCGGAAGTCAGAGATTCTCTTTTCAATAAGCAGCGAGGTGCAGCACACCATGTCGGTGCATTCATAGCCTTTCAGCAGGCAGACATCGAAAGAGCTTATATTTACCGAGGTGGCGAACTGGGCTCCGGCGTAAGCGATGCAGTTATGGGCTTGTTTTATAGTGATGTTGCCGGCACTTACAAACCGGCTGCTTATGGATTTAAACTTTGTTCAGCCATGCAAACCATTTACAACAAAAAGCTTGTGACACCTGTCTTTAGCACGGCATCCGGCGGAAGCATTATCTGGTCGCTGGCCGGCGAGGATGACAAGGGCAATAAGGCAATTCTTATATCCAATCCTTCTCCCAATACCATTCACCTCAATCTGACACTGGATCATGTCGACCTGACAACAAGTACCTATCCTTATATCAATCAGTATCAGATCACGGATACGGACAACGGGCAGACACCACATCCATGGACAAGCGGAATATTTGTCTTGCCGCCATATACAGCCAACTTAATCGAGATGAGGGCAACACCGACTGCAGGAAATAAGGAGGTAAATGAAGAAAAAGTGACACTGAAAATCTTTCCAAATCCATTTTCATCTCAGACTACCATACAGATTAGTGAAACCATGAGCGATGCAACCATTCTCATGTACGATATTCTTGGCCGGAAAGTACAGGAGATAAAAAATGTCGAAGGTCGTACAGCCACACTTTCAGTAAGCCACCTTCCCGGTGGAATATACATCGTCCAATTAATCCGCAACAATATTGTAGTGGCTATGGATAAAGTCATTATTTCAGGCTAAAGAGAATAGCGTAAGTGGCTTCAAACAAAACATATAACTTATTTAAAATGGCTGTAACAATAATTTCTAAAAACAAATATCCTGCATTATTGCTATATCAGACATTTTAAGGTGACAATTATTAAGAGAGAATTAAGGCCTGATTCCGGTAAATAATACATTTTTACAAAATAAAGCTCCGGTCTTCCTACCTGCTATTCCTTTTAAATTCAATTCACAATAGAAGAGATAAAATGTTCCGGCTTACGCTCATTTTATACCAAGATGATTTATATAATACTCCCAAAATTTGAGGTATTACCTCTCCAAACCCCTCCACCGGCTCCTTATCCCCCTCCACCTTCCGGTAAATTATTCCTCCCGGAAAGCCTTATAAACCTGTTTTTTGATAAATTTGCAAGGACGAAAACTTTATGTATATTTACAAGAGATTACGTGAAGGGAGGTGGAACCGGAG
>JAGFJA010000002.1 GCA_024103005.1 Saprospiraceae bacterium | reverse complement strand
CGGCGAAAACACCATCTACATCACCCTTGATCCAAAAAACAAAATCTCCGAATCACCGGCTCCGATAGCGGAATTGAACAATGATTATATCAATCCCGGCGGCAGCAAAGGTTATAAATTTTACATCAAGTCTTCCCTGTTGGATCCTGTGTATCCATACAGGTATGCCATTATAGATACTCCGGTAGTCACCCTTTCAGCCTTTGGCAATGTGATTAAATCAGACAAACAACACATCCAATGGGCCATAGATACAACAGCAGACTTTAATTCTCCTATACTGTTGACCCATTCAGAAGTGTATCCGGTTGGTCATCTGGAATGGAATCCGAATATTCATTTAAAAGCAAATACGGTTTATTACTGGCGGGTATCCCGTGATAGTCTGTCACCAGAGGAACCGGCCTTATCTTCTACTTCCAGTTTTATTTATATTGCGGACAAGAGAGGATTTTCACAGTCGCATAATGGACAGTTCAGAGAAGATGTGTTAAGGAACCTGAGGGTTGTAGGAAGTGGTAACAACCTGCAGTTTGGAACTCGCACCATGATTTTTTCTTATGGAAACGGTATCGTCGAAAAAGATAAAAATGTGATGGGTCTGATAAGAGAAGGAGCGGCAGTCAATTCAGGCAGACCTTTCAATGTTTTCAGTAATTATCCTACCGGGCTTGTTGGTGTATTATGGTATATACAAGATTCGATGTTCCGAAGTTATCCTATAGATACTAATCCATACGGTTCTATGCCTGTTCCGGGTGCTTCCGGACGGAATTATCTGATGTTTGACCCCTTCGATGCCGATAGTCGCAGTTCGTTAATCAATTTCATAGAAAACGTTGCCGGTGATGGTGACCTGATTACCTTTTTTACATATATGAACAAGGAGGATAGTGATCTGGGGCTTCCACTTTGGCAAAACGACTCTTTATCTCATAATGGGGTCAATTTGTTTAACACCCTTGAAAAGTATGGAGCCGGAAAAATTCGCAGATTACTGACGCTGGGTGATCGTCCATATACTTTGGTTTTTAGTAAAAAGGATGGGTTGCAAAGTGAAGAGCTTTCAGAAAATTTTGAAGTTATAAACAATAATGTTACAACACTTTGCCATAGTGATGAAGCGACAATCATTCAAACCTTCGGACCGGCAGGCAAATGGTATAATTTTGAACTTCTCCCCAAAAGTTTGTTGGAACAAAAGGATACAGTGAAAGTTGAGATTACCGCAATCCATCAATCAGATCCTGCACTTAATTATGTCGTATCAGATATAACTACCTTGCAGGAAGATTTAATAACGCAGGATATCAGCTCTATTAATGCAAGAGAATATCCTCATGTGAGATTGAAAATCTATGTCAAGGATTCGAGACTTTATAGAGGGATAATGGATGGGTTTGATTTTTTCAGACTCACTGCCGATGAAATACCGGAAGCTACATTGCTTTCTAATAGTTTTAGGCTCAACAAAGATAGTATAAATCAGGGAGAGCCTATCGAGTTATCCATAAATTCAAAAAATATAGGGCGACTCCCGATGGATAGTATGTTGGTCTCATTCTCTATTCTTAACCTGACGGCTAATGGTGAAATACAGAGTATCAGATTCAACAAATTACCTGTTGACTCAATAGCACACTATGCCACAGATTTTGACACAAAAACACTTAGTGGTGATTGCAGTTTAATTGTTGAAATGAATCCAAATGATGACCAACCTGAATCATATCATGGTAATAATGTTTTTTTAAAAAATATTCATGTTTTGCGTGATTCAGAAAATCCTTTGGTTGATGTTACCTTTGATGGGCAGCACATATTTAATGGAGATATCGTTTCCTCAAAACCCAAAATTAAAATTACAATCAGAGACGAAAATAAGTATTTCCCATTAGATAATCCTGACTTATTCAACGTGTTTCTCCTTAATAGTTTCCAACAAGACACTTTGATTCCAATGAACTCAGAATCTATCAAATTTTTCCCTGCGCAGACTAGCAACCTGAACCAAAAAAATGAAGCTGTCATAGAATTTTCGCCTGATTTTTTGAGTTATCCTTCTGATTATAATCAGGATGGTGAATATACCTTACGTATTACAGCTACAGACAAAGCAGGAAACCAATCCGGGAAATACGATTTCGAAAAACGATTTAAAATTATTAATAAAAAATCTGTTTCACAAGTGTTTAATTACCCCAATCCATTCTCTACTGCAACACGATTTGTATATACTTTGACCGGATATGAGCTTCCTACTTATTATGGTATAAGAATCATGACAATGAGTGGAAAAGTAGTAAGAGAAATATCTCAGGATGAATTAGGCCCGCTGAAAATTGGTAAGCATCTGACTGATTTCGTTTGGGACGGAACCGACCAATTTGGCGACCGACTGGCCAATGGGGTCTATCTCTATAAGTTTTATATCAAGGATCAGAATAAAAAAGATTACGAGAAATTGGAAATATCAAAAGATATTGACCAATATTTTACCTCAGGATGGGGTAAACTCGTCATTATAAGGTAAATCAAAGCTCAAGTGATTTAATCCCTCTTGAGAGTTTATCTTTCGGCTATTTTTCAATCTGTTTTTGAAAAAGATATTACCATTGAGAAGTTCATTGAATAGGAATCTTGTCTTTTGCCATTTGAATAAAATAATGCTTTTCAGGAAAACTAATATTACTTTGTAAATATGATTATTATAAAGCCCGTAGGCTTGTTTGTCTGAAATCATTATGTTGGACATAGCCACCTTAGCTGAAAGTAACACTTGTTTAAGGTCATGGACTTCATCCCGTTTTGTTACTTCATTACTCCGGAAATGGATTATCGATGTATTCGTAATGATGCCAATTTTTTTGTGATTATATAAAACACGCAGACAATAATTTTCATCTTCTCCATAATGAAAAAACAGCCCGAAATCGAACCCTCCAATCTTTCTGATACACACTTCTTTAACAAACCAGGCAGCAGCATTTACAAATGGCACTTCATAAATCTTATCATCAGCTGGATTGTTTGAGTTTATTTTTAATTCATTATTTGAACTTATATATTTTTCAAATCTCTTATCTGTCTTACCATTTTCAGATAGATGAATCGGCGATAATATCCAGTAATCGCTATTGCTTTTAGAAGCTTTCAATAGCTTTCCGATAGAGTCTTTAAATACTTCAGTGTCTTGATTTAATAAAAAATAATATGAATACTTTTCGGTTTCAAAAGCATGTTTTATTCCGATATTATTAGCATAACCAAATCCATGATTTTTATTCAATCTAATCAATTTGACTTGAGGATAATTTTCATATATTATTTCACAAGTTTGATCAGTCGAGCAATTGTCAACTATTATTATTTCTGTCTTGGTGTCCGATGCTAAAACGCTTTGAATACACTTTTGTATATAAGACGCACCATTATAGGTAACTATAATCGTTACAACATTATTTTTCATGGTTGGCAGTATCTAGGATAAGTTTGCTGATTTTCTTAATGAATTCCAGGTATAATTGCTTTTGATTAGCTGTTTCATTTAGTAAATTCGTTTTTGTTTCTTCTAAGTCAGAATTTACAACTTTTTGTGCAAAATTCTCAGGATTACTAACTTCACTATATTCATGTTGGCCCCATGTTTTTAAGTACTCTTGTAACTTCGTGTGGTTTTTACCTATTGCAAAATAAGGCTTTGAGTAACTCATAGATACAATAATGCCATGAAGACTAGACCCTATGAAAAACTTGCAGTGCCTTATCAAGAAAACAATCTCTGATAAAGATGGGCTATTAATGTATATAAATTTCCCCTTTGATTTCTTTAAAATTTGCTTTAATGGTATTTGATTGGAATGCCCTGCCAATTTAGCGAAGGGACAAAGTAAAATGCGGACATTCAAAGTATCGGCAATGTATGTCAATTGTTCAGAGATTTTGTCGACAAGTTCTTTAGCATGGTGATCTGAAATTTGAAAAACACAGAATTGATTGTTTTGAAATTCTCTTATGAAGGGTCGTATATTTTTATCGTTATCGAGCCTTTGATCTGTTATAATACTGGATATCATTATTGCGGAATCCGGATATAATCCTACATTATCAATTTCAGCTGTTTTTGCTTTTTTAAATGTTAGATTATCTCTGACACCTAATAAGTTTATGAAAGATTGATTTTTGAATTCACTGAAGTCGTCTAAATATATTCCTCCAACAGAATTATAAATAGCTAATGTATTTATTGGAAAATCATTTTTATTTATATTGAAGGGCATGTTTGTCCTCGATTTATTAAGAATTCTAGATATATTTAATTTTATCAATAACTTTTTGAAGAATTTATTTGAACATAAAAATGAATACCATTGGCTTTTATAAAAATATAATATATGCCATGAGGCACCAAGAACTTCTCCACCCGCAACTATCACAATTCTATTTTTTTGTTTACTAAGTGATTTGATTAATTCTGTATACCCTCTACCGTGATATCCACCTCTTTTTGTCAGATCGAAATTGAATGTTCCAAAAAAGCAACAATTTGCTTGGCTTATATTTACTTTTAAGTAGTGTTCAAGAACTATAGGAAATAATAAATCTCCGAAATTAAATCTATCGTAAGGCCCAAATATATGAATAGATATGTCCTGTTTTTTATTTTCATACAAGGTTACTTCATTTGACATATCATAGAAATTTTATTCAAATATATGGATATCAAACTAACAGTCTCATATTTTAGCATGTTTAAAGTAACATGGGTACATCCTGGCATTATATCTTGAAAACTTTATTTGTGAATGATTTCAATAAAATAAATTTATTTCTGGCTAATGAATCCTGATTTTGAGTATCTGGTTGATGTATTTTATTAGATGTGATTTAGGTTAATCCGCACTGGCAAATAAATTATACAATCAATTCTATATTTAGAAATATGAGGATTTTAATCTATTTTTGAAAAAAATTTAAAAATGTTCAGGTCTGTTTTTCTGTTTTTATTTATTTGTTTTTTATGTCAAAACCTTCAAGCCCAAAAAGAAGTATTAACCCTCGACAAGGCTATTCTGGGCAGCAAGGATATGCGACTTGCCACCTGGTCAAATACACAGTGGTCACACCTATCCAACACACTCTACTATACCCGCAGTGGAAATTTTATATATCAATACGATGCCAAAAAGAATACGACCGATTCTGTGGATATCGTCGCCCTCCTCAATCCGGCACTTAAAGCAGCCGGATACGATGAGCTGAAATCCGCACCAAGGTTTAAACTGGGCGACATGGATGAGTTTGAGTTTAGCAGCGGAAGGGATCGACTTTCCTTTAATATGAAGGATAAGAAGCTGACTAAGGTCGTTACGACCCCGGATGATGCAGATATGCTTGATGGTACCGGCAATGCTTTTTCATTTTCACGTAATCAGGCGCTTTATGTACAGAAGCCCGACGGAAATGTTGTTATGATAGCTCAGGGCAGCGATTCCATCCTTTATGGCACTTCTGTCCACCGCGACGAATTCGGCATCAGCAAGGGTACTTTCTGGAGCCCCAAAGGCAATAAACTGGCCTTCTATCGCATGGATCAGTCGATGGTTGAAAAATATCCCATCCCTGACTGGTCCGTCACACCCGCTAAAGTCAATGACATCTACTACCCGATGGCAGGTCGCAAAAGTCATCACGTTACCGTGGGGATTTTTGACCTGAAGACCGAAAAGACCATTTATCTGGAGACCGGCGGAGATCCTGAACACTACCTGACCAATATCTGCTGGGCACCCGACGAGTCTGAAATCTATATCGCTGAGATCAACCGCGACCAGAATCACACCACTTTCAACGCCTATAACCCCGACAGAGGCAATAAAATCAGGACACTCTACGAAGAACAAAGCCTGCAATATACCGAACCCTTAGTCCCCTTTACCTTTGTTCCGGGTCAGAATGATCTATTTATCGCTCAGAGTAAGCGTGACGGCTGGAATTCACTCTACCTCTATACCCATGAAGGTGAGCTGGTACGTAAGCTGACCAAAGGAATTGAGGTTACAGGTTTACTTGGTTTTGACAAGAAAAACAAGACAGCTTATTTTCAGGGCATCCTGCCCAATTCTATAGATGGGCAGTATTTTTCCTGCGATTTGGCAACTGCTAAGGTAACGCAACATACCAATACTCCCGGTCAGCACACTGCCATTATATCCTTTGACGGAAAATATGCCTTCGAAACCAACAACGCCCTCCACAGTAATATTTCCTATACCTGCCGAGAACTGGGTAAGAACAAGGTGCGCACCCTCAATACTCTTGCAGAACCATTGGACAACTATAACCTGGGAAATATCAAACTTGACACACTCTATTCTGCCGGAGGTGACAAGTTGTTTACAAGGACGATCTTCCCCTACAATTTTGATCCGGCCAAAAAGTATCCGGTCGTGATTTATGTCTATGGTGGCCCTCACGCACAGATGATCAGCAATAGCCGTAATGCGCAGGCACCCTTGTGGATGTTTACCATGGCCAATGAAGGCTTTATTATTTTCACACTGGACAACAGAGGTTCATCCAATCGCGGCATGGAATTTGAAAAAGTTATCCACAGGAACCTGGGAAACTCTGAGATTCAGGATCAGATGGTGGGTTACGAATTTATCAAAAACAAGCCCTATGTCGATGCCGCCCATATAGGTGTTCACGGATGGAGCTTTGGCGGATTTATGACCATCAGTCTGATGACCCGCCAGCCGGGTAAATTTTATGCTGCCGTCGCCGGCGGACCTGTTACCGACTGGAATATGTATGAAGTTATGTACGGCGAAAGATACATGGATACACCTCAGCAAAACCCCGAAGGATATAAGCAAGCAAGTACTTTTACATACATAGATCAGTTGCAGGGGCCGCTGCT
>JAGFJA010000052.1 GCA_024103005.1 Saprospiraceae bacterium | reverse complement strand
TTCGAAGGCTTAATTACTCGTATGTCCAAAAAATTTCCTTCAATTCAGCACTTACCTAAGAGAAAAAGCAATCATAATCTATATGGTATTGGTTGACGATACTTTTCATTAACTTCGCCCGACAATCAGCATCTGAAATTTTATGCTTAAACACATCCGGGTCAAGAATTATGCCATCATCGATGAAGTCAGCATAGACTTTGATCCGCATTTTAACATCATAACCGGTGAAACCGGAGCCGGAAAATCCATCTTGTTGGGAGCCTTAGGTCTTATTCTCGGCAATAGAGCAGACAGTAAAACTTTTTTTAATTCAACAGAAAAATGCATCATTGAAGCAGCCTTTGAAATAGGCAGTTATGACCTTCAATCATGGTTTGCAGACAATGACCTCGACTATGAGGATCACACACTTATCCGTCGCGAAATTCAACCGGCAGGCAAAAACAGGGTGTTTATCAATGATACCCCCGTTAATCTGACCCAGCTGCAAGAGCTCACCGGTCGCCTTGTCGATATCCACCAACAGTTTAGTTTATACGACATTCAAAAACCTGCCTATCAACTCAACCTCTTTGATGCCTTCTGCGGCAATAAATCACTGGTACAGCGATACAGCACGATGTTCCGAAAATTTACCGGTCTGTCCAAAGAGTTGGAGGAACTGGAAGAATCAAGGCGTCAGTCTATCAGAGAGAAAGATTATCTGGCTTATCAGCTCAATGAACTTTCTGGATTAGACCTTCACGACATTGATCAGGAAGCTCTTGAAGGTGAGCTCAATATGATCCGGCACGCCGAAGCTATAAAAATAACCGCGGACGCAGCCTACAAGGGTATATATGAAGATGAACGTAGTATTGTTTCCGCATTAGAAGATATCATAAATGGTTTTAAGCCCCTTGCACAAGTATCGTCCTCTCTAAAAGAAGTTTTTGAAAGGCTGCAATCCTCCAAAATCGAACTCCGTGAACTGGCGGAAGATATCAATCGAATGGCAGAAAATACCTTTATAGAAGAAGCTCGTGCCGCTGAAATAAGAGATACGCTTGATGCTCTGTATTCACTCCAAAGTAAACATCAGGTAACCTCCGTATCGGGGCTCTTGCAGCTTCGGGAAGATATCGAAAGTAAAATGGGCGAATTCTCACAGGTAGATGATGACATTATCCGAGTCAGTAAGGAGCTGAAACAATATGAGCAGGAACTCAACAGTCTGGCTGACTCCCTGACAACTGAAAGAAAAAAGCACATTACTCCTTTTGTCGATACCATGACGGACCTGCTTCATGAACTTGGAATGCCCTATGCCACTTTTGTGGTTGCAATTGAACAAGCATCAGACATCACTCCGACAGGGCGCGACCAACTTCAGTTTTTATTCACAGCGAATAAAGGCACCAAGCCATCGCCTATCCGTGATGTTGCCTCCGGAGGAGAAATATCTCGTCTGACTCTTTCCGTCAAATCGCTGGTAGCAGCGGCTATTCCACTACCTTCACTGATTTTTGACGAGGTAGATACAGGACTGGGCGGCGAGATTGCACTTAAAATGGCGGGTATCATGCAAAAAATGGCCGCAGAACACCAGTTGATCGCCATCACACATTCTCCCCAACTGGCTTCTAAAGCGGATAAACATTTATTTGTCTATAAAGAAAATACCGGAGATAAAACAATAACTCAGATTAAGGAATTATCTTTGGATGAAAGAATAGAAAATATTGCCATTATGCTTTCTACCAAGCCACCCAGCAAAGCAGCTATAGAAAATGCAAAAGAGCTGCTCAATAAATGATTAATTAGTTAAATGTAAAATTATAAGTTATGTCAAACGGATTATTAAAGGGTAAAAAGGGGATCATTTTCGGTGCACTGGACGAGCATTCGCTGGCCTGGAAAGTCGCCGAGAAAGCTCATGAAGAAGGCGCTTCCATAGTATTGACAAATGCACCTGTAGCACTTCGTTTTGGACAAATAAATGCACTTTCAGAAAAAATCAATGCACCCGTAATTCCGGCTGATGCCACCTCCAATGAGGAAATTGCGACCCTCATAGATAAAAGTATGGAGCACTTCGGAGGAAAATTTGACTTTGTACTCCACTCCATCGGTATGTCGCTCAATATGCGTAAAGAGAAGCATTATACTGATCTTAATTACGACTTCATGCACAAAACACTCGACATATCCGCTATATCATTTCACCGTATCCTGCATGAATTATATACGAAAGATGCTGTTAATGACTGGGGATCCATCGTTGCACTTACCTATATAGCAGCACAAAGAATCTTCCCTGACTATAATGAGATGGCTGACGCAAAAGCCCTGTTGGAATCTATTTCACGCAACTTCGGATATCATTTCGGTACAAGAAATAAGGTACGGATAAATACCATTTCACAATCTCCAACCAAGACGACAGCCGGTAGTGGAGTAAAGGGATTCCTCGACTTTTTCTCCTACGCAGATACCATGTCCCCACTTGGCAATGCAGGTGCTGATGCTTTTGCTGACTATTGCATCACGCTATTCAGTGACCTGACAAGGTACGTGACCATGCAGAACCTCTTCCATGACGGAGGTTTCTCCAGCATGGGAATAAATCCGGCTGTACTTGGAGTAAAATAATTCTGATCCGTATAAATACCGGAACATAACTGCAGACATACAGTAATTTGTTCAATCTGCTGTTTTCGTCGCTACAATGGAATACACCATCGGTATCAAATGGTCGATGTGACCTACACGATACCTGCCGGGTTTTATTTCGACCGGATTGACAAAGATATTATAAGGTGAATAATCATATTCTTCCAGAGAGTCAAGACTCAATCCGGATTCTATTAAGCTGTTGACGACCTCGCCCAGTGAATGATTCCACATCACACACTGAAGGGAAATATCGGCTTCCCGGTCAGCATACGTTCCCTCATTAGTCTCTATAATAGGTCCGGTATTGAAGTAGTCATAACCGATTTGTTTTATTTCATCATCAAACATCCAGATTACCGGATGGAATTCTACAAAGACAAATTTTCCTCCGGGCTTCAGATACCGGGAGATAATTCCTGCCCACCGATCCAAATCCGGGAGCCAGCCAATGGTTCCGTAACTTGTAAAAACAAGGTCAAAAGTATCGTCCAGAAATTGAGGCAGATCATAGATATTACAACAAATGAAATCCGCTTTGGCACCCGCTCTTTCTGCAAGATTATTTGCGGCTTCTATCGCTGTGTCAGAAAGATCTACACCTGTCACCCGGGCTCCCATACGGGCAAGGGAAATGGTGTCTTGTCCGAAATGACACTGTAAGTGTAGGATTCTCTTGTCCCGGATATCTCCAAGGATGCCCAGCTCAATCTCCTGTAAAGAGGTCTTCCCGGCAAGAAATCCGGAGACATCATAAAAAGCAGAGTTCAGATGCGGTTCTACTCTTGCATTCCAGGATCTGCGGTTTATGTTTACGAATTCATTTTCAGCATCCATATTTTATCATCTTAAAGCCACAAGATACCAATACTATCTTTTAAATACGGATTATTTTTACACCTTGCAAGGAAAAATAAATGCACTGCTTTTTTAAAAATCAATTGAAAGAATTTGTTGCATTTATTTGTTAAATCTAAGGCTATTTATCAAACACTTCCAATATAATTATTACTTTTATCATTCACCCTATTATGGTCGCTACCCCTTCATTATAATACAAGCTCTCAAATTGAATGAATATGAAAAAGAGGCAATCCTTTATTACTATACCTATTAATTATCGTGTGTTCAGATATTTATTCATTCTATTTTGTTTTTGTTCTCTCCAGATGTCGGCCCGCTCGTTTTATATCGACCCGATAAATGGAAGTATGGGCAATGACGGATCGTACAATTATCCTTGGCGTACTCTGGAAGAAGTGGCAGATGCACAGTATATTCAATCATATTCATACGCCCCCTTACCTTATAATCCGGACAGTAGCTATCTAATCATAAAAAATGAAAATGCCCCTGTAAAACCGGGCGATACGCTGGTTCTGAGAAGTGGTAAACATGGGATACTTTTTCTGAGGGGATATATCAACCCTAAATTCATCACCATTATAGCAGAAGAGGGTCAGAAGCCGATACTGGAACAGATCCGACTGCAGGCTTGCAAAAATTGGAGATTTAAAAACATCACAGTCAGCTCCGAACCTTATGGCAGTTATCTCAACTACAGATTGATTTTTTTGGAGACACATGGCTGGCATGGCCCTACCTCTAACATCAGTATTCAAGATTGTGAGATATTCAGTGGAGAAAAACCCTGGGAAACAGCGGAGGATTGGCTTTCCAATGTCAGTGACGGCATCATCATTGAAGGAGACTCAATGCTTATTGAAAATAATTATCTGAAAAATGTGTCGATGGGCATCTCTGCCTCGGGAGATCACATCCTGGCAAGAAATAATGTAATAGAAAATTTTTCAGCCGATGGGATGCGGATGCAAGGTTCTGATGTCATTTTCGAAGGCAATACGATTATGAATTGTTATGCCGTCGATGATAATCACGACGACGGTATTCAATCCTTTATTATCGGTGACGGTGTGTTTAAAAACAATATCATCCGTTCAAATATTATCCTGAATTATGTCGATAAAAACCAGAAATTACTTGGCGCACTTCAGGGGATTGGGTGTTTTGACGGGTTCTATGACAATTGGTTAATCGAAAACAATTTGGTTGTTGTCAATCATTGGCACGGTATCACGCTGTTAGGTGCACGTAATTGTGTCATCCGAAACAATACTGTACTCGATCCCACACCCGATATCACACCGGGAGGCTCCTGGATTATGATAGACAATCATAAGGACGGAAGGCCCAGTGAAGGCTGCGTCGTGGCAAATAATGTCGCCAATACTTTTCATACCATTGCGGAAACGTACAATAACGTGGAAATGAACACTTATGATGCTTATGATGCGAATTTTTCGGATTATGTCCACTTTGATTTTAAGTTGAAAGAAGGTAGTGAATTGATTGATGCCGGTTCGTCTGAAAATGCTCCCGGAGCAGATCTGGAAGGAGTAATCCGGCCACAGGGCAGCGGTGTGGACATCGGCGCATACGAATACGTTAACACAACCTCTCATGATTATACACACAAGAGCAAGATTACTGTATTCCCCAATCCTTCTACCGACCATATCACCATAAAACAGCTCATCACACCGGGAATTGTGGAGGTTTATGATCTACGTGGCAATATACTGCACCAGGAAAAATATACAGGGGCGTCCTTACAGCTCGACTTGCATGGTTTTACTCAGGGCGTATATTGGCTCAAAATAAAAGGTGTGGGTGACTCTGTATTATATGCCACCCGTTTTATTAAGCTGTAATGAGCACATGACTTGAAAGACAGACTATGGAAAGCGTTGCAACTCAAACTCTATTTATCCGGATTGGCATTTACTTGTAAACGTCTAAAACAGGGAGTCTTGAAAGAATCTCTCTTTAAAAAGGTTGCTCAGTGTTTTAATCATTGTTGCATGGCAATTCTTGAAAGTATAACTTGAAGTTTTGTCTGTATAGGGCATAAAGTAAATAGAAATAAGGAATATGTAAATATTTCCTGTCGGCGCTCGCATTATGTAGGTAACGGATATTTTTCAGCGCGGGGTTGTGACCGATATGGCCGGATTTTACCAAATATTTTCCGGCTACAAAATTTTACAACTCCTTAATCTCTATATTCCGATACCAAACCGTATTGCCATGATCCTGAAGGCATATTCGTCCCTTTTTGTAGGTGCCGAATCCCGGCCACTGCTTAAATTTACTTTCAGCGACCATTTTCTCCCAGCCAGCATCCCACATCATCGTCTGTACGACAACAATGCCATTTAATTTAAATGTAAGCTTACCGTGATCTGCTATGATCTCAGCCTTATTCCATTGTCCATACGGTTTGACAACTTCTTTACGACAAGATATCAAATCGTATAAATCGCCGGCCCGATGCTTGATAATCTTAGCATCAGGATGACCTTCATTGTCCAGAACCTGCATCTCCGGTCCGGTCTCATAAGAATTGGGATAAACTTTGGGATCTTCGTGTACATAAAACATGATGCCACTGTTACCGCCCTTGGAGATTTTCCAATCAAGACGCAGGTGAAAATTTTCATACTCTTCGTCTGTGACGATGTCGCCGCCGCTCTTTGTCTTCCACCCGTCTTTTTCTGACATATCAAGCATGAGGGTACCATCCTTTACCTTCCAGGCCGAACCTACATCGCCACCGCCGTATTTGTGCCATCCTCGGGTAGAGACCCCGTCAAAAAGAGGCTTCCACTTTTTCCTGCATGAAGCGTCCTCCTTAGTATATAAAAGATGACCTAATAAAAACAAAATGGGGAGTATAAACACTTTTAACATAAAACTATTCTTTTTTTATCCACCTATCCTTTCACCTTGGAGTTGAATACCTGTGGTTATGCAAGTTTAATAAAATTTTTACAACTTATCAGAATTGTGTAAAATAATAAAATGCCCTTTTTAACTGCTTACCAAACTGTGTCAATGATTGATTTAAAAATTTTTCAAATTTCCTTTTTGTATCTCTTCATTTTATGATAAATTTCTATATTTATCGAAATTTTTCCAATACGGATTTTATGTTACTTACGCCAATCGTTCATTCTGCTGCATCTTTGTTTATTTTCACGGCCATAGCACATTCCTATCTCGGGGAACGATATATCATCGCCCGACTCCTAAGTAAAAAAGAAAATCTGCCCTCCATTAAAGGCAGTAAGGTTTTTACCGGTGACACCATACGTTTTGCATGGCATTTAACATCAGTAGCGTGGTTGACTCTTGCCGTACTGCTTTTGTTTCTCGGCCTTAATAAGCTCACGCCGGTGGTGGCTCTTCGTCTTATTGCCGGATCGGCTATTCTTTCAGGGCTGATTTCACTGATTATAGCCCGTGGGCGCCATCTTTCATATATCGTATTTATGATCATAGCGGGTTTATTGTTTTATGGGGCGACTATACTTAACTAAAAATAAATTGGTTTAATGCTCTCAATATTTTCATTCGATCTGCGTTGTATTAAGTAGTTGGTGAATTTTTAATATCTTTTATTTTCTGTTTTGACATTGGCACTGTTCTTCTGATATGTTGACGTATGTCAGTTGAACAAGTTTGATATTTATCCCACTATGGCAGCTATTCTTTTATTTTTTTTAATTTATACACCCTTTTCATCCGGAGATTATGAAGTATTCAAGGCTGAGATGCTGAGGGAAATCAATGCATTCAGAACATCCGGTTGTAACTGCGGTGGGCGATGGATGCCGGCCATTTCACCGCTCACCTGGGATAATGCCTTAGCCCGTTCGGCTGCCGGGCACGCTATTGATATGGAAGCCCTGAATTATTTTAGTCACATCAGCCGGGACGGTCGTACCATAGCAGGAAGGATTAGTGCACAAGGGTATGACTGGTCAAGTGTTGCTGAAAACATTGCCTTTGGACAGCGGTCTATCCGACAGGTGATAACTGACTGGATGGCAAGTCCTGGTCACTGTATCAATATCATGAATCCAAAATATCAAAACATAGGAGTGGCCAAAAAGGGGAAATATTGGGTTATGGACCTTGCCGCACCCAGGTGAAATCCCTTTCATTATACCCGATTTGTAATGTTACCATGTTTTTTGGTTCAATGCCTACATTTATCCTATATTTGTGCAGTTTCATCTCCCGATTTATTTAAAGCATTGACTGTTCATGAGTACACCTATTGAAGTTTTAAACCCCGATCTATCACACGCACATATTACAGCCATCCTGTCCGGTGAGGCTTCCTTATCCTTGGATGCAGGCCATCTGCAAAAGGTAGCCGAATGTCATGAATATTTGCAAAAAAAGATCCACGATTCCAATCAGTTGTTTTATGGCATCAATACAGGATTTGGTAGTCTTTGCAACGTGGCAATAGAAGATGATAAAATATCACAACTTCAGGTCAATCTCATCCGCTCCCATGCTTGTGGTGCCGGTAATATCGTTCCGTTGAATATCAGCAGGCTCATTCTTTTTCTGAAAATAAGAAGCCTTTCTTTTGGTCATTCCGGTGTATCAGCGGAACTGGTGCAGCGTCTCATTGAAATGTATAATGATGACGCTATTCCGGTTATGTACGAACAGGGGTCACTGGGAGCAAGTGGTGACCTTGCTCCATTGGCTCACCTTTCTCTACCCCTCATCGGAGAAGGTTTGGTTGTATATAAAAGCAATTTCATTTCCGGTGCCGAATACCTCGAAAAGATAAATAAACCGCCCTACTCTCTTAAAGCGAAGGAAGGTCTTGCTCTTATCAACGGAACCCAGTTTTCTCTTGCTTATTTACAAGCTTCTCATCATCTTGCTGACCAGCTTCTGAGCATTGCCAATACTACTGCTGCGATGTCTATGGAAGCATTTGACTGCAGGTTAGACCCCTTTCATCCGGCTATCCATGACGTACGAAGATTCAATGGTCAGCCGGAAATAGCCACGACTATTCGTCATCTTTTAAACGATAGCCCACACATGTCTTTGCCTAGGATTTATGTACAGGATCCGTATTCTTTCCGATGCATCCCACAGGTACATGGCGCCACCGCCAACGCAATTCGCCATATAGGCAGCGTCATTGAAGGCGAAAGGAACAGCGTCACCGACAATCCCAATGTTTTCTCAAACCTCGACCTCATCATATCCGGCGGGAATTTCCATGCACAGCCACTTGCTTTGTCAAGCGATTATCTCGCCATAGCTACGGCTGAACTCGGCAATATTTCAGAGAGGCGGCTATATCTGCTCATCTCCGGCCAACGAGGACTGGAAGCGTTTTTGACGACTTCACCGGGGCTCCAGTCAGGGTTTATGATAGCACAATATACTGCGGCTGCGATTGTCAGCATGAATAAACAACTTGCCTCACCATCCAGCATCGACAGTATCGTATCCAGCAATGGTCAGGAAGATCATGTGAGCATGGCAGCCAATGCAGGAGTCAAACTATGGACCATCGTCAACAATGTACATACCATCCTTGCCATCGAATGGATGGCTGCATGTCAGGCTGTTGAAATGAAAAAATATGAAATCAGTCCTCGCCTGAAAGACTTTCTTGAAAGATACCGGCAATATGTTACCTTCGTCGATCAGGACAGAACCCTTCAACCCGATTTTCAACATACCAAAGAATTTTTCAACGATCAAAACGGCTTTCTCTTCTGATGTCTCTCATAGAACAACATATTGAAGTAATTATATTTACCTCTACTGCTCCCGTCAGTGCCGAGTTTATAAGTGAAATGCTGAGCCAGATTCACAGCAATACCATTACGGCCGATCAGGTCATAAACTATATCCGGAATATCAGAAACCGGTATCATGAAAGCAATATGATTTTTGATATTTATGAAATAGCCGGCGGATTTCAGTTGCTGACTAAAAAAACCTTTGATCCGGTTATTTCACACGTCCAGAGCAATCTCAATAAGAAAAAACTATCTACTGCCTCTCTCGAAACACTTTCCGTCGTCGTATATAAGCAACCCGTCACAAAAGCCGTTATAGAAAGTATCAGAGGTGTCAACAGCGACTATGCCCTTCAGAAATTACTTGAAAAAGGTCTCATAAAAATTATTGGACGCAGTGAAGATGCCGGACGACCCCTTTTATATGCTGCCGGAGATGCCTTCTTAGAACACTTCGGTCTCAATAACCTAAACGACCTTCCTAAACTAAAAGAATTCGAACCACCGGCAGAAACCATCGGCAATCCAATAACTGAAGAGGAATAAACCTCTTTGCCACCAGAATGTTATATGTCCATAAAACAAACTAATGGAAAAAGAATTAATCAACAGAATCGCCAACAGTCCTCTTATCACTCTCGACATGGAGCCTTATGCCCCTAAATGGAATTATAAAATATTTGATATTAAAGACTACCTTTTTCAGGGACTTCTCCTGCGTGAGAAAGATTTCAGACAAAGTTTAAAAGATTTCGACTGGTCTGTATTTAAAGATATGGACTTGCTGGTCTTTTGTTCCAATGATGCCATCATTCCGATGTGGGCATATATGCTGATAACCATCAGCGCCTCTCCTTTCACTGCCAATATCTATCACAAAAGTGAACAGGACTACCGATCTGAAAAATGGACAGAAGCCATCAATGCCATAGACCTTAGTCCCTATGAAAACAAAAAGATGATCATCAAAGGATGCAGCAATAATCCCATCCCACCTTCTGCATACGCCACTATTACTGCCAGACTTCTGCCTATTGCATCTTCTATTATGTTTGGTGAGCCCTGCAGTACGGTACCTGTATATAAAAAACCGGTTGCCTGATCGACCACTTATCCTTTGAACCATTGATTTTAAGCACATATAGTGAAAGTTATAGCTACCAAGTCTCAATTAAAACTCTTTCTGAATAAGCATCGTCACAAAAATCAATCCATAGGATTCGTGCCTACTATGGGGGCTCTGCATGCAGGTCACCTTTCACTGATTCAATACAGTCGTGAACAATGCGACCTGACGGTGTGTAGTATTTTCGTCAATCCCACTCAATTCAACGATTCCGAAGATTTTAAAAAATATCCCCGCACCATTGAAGCGGATACTCTTTTACTCAAAGAGGCTGGTTGTGATGTCCTGTTTGTGCCGGATACCGAAGAAATGTACAATAACACTACCCCCATTCATCCTGACTTGCAGGGTCTCGACCGAATATTGGAAGGCGAGTTCAGACCCGGTCATTTCGACGGTGTCGTTCAGATAGTCTATCTCTTGTTGCAGGCTGTCCGGCCGGACTATTTATTCATGGGGCTTAAGGATTACCAACAACAGCTCATCGTCCGAAAAATGATAGAAGCCATGGATTTGCCGGTTCAACTCAAAGCCATGCCTATTCTCCGGGAACCATCGGGGCTGGCTATGAGCAGCCGAAATACGCGTCTCACGGCCGAACAACGTCACGATTCTGCAGTCATTTATAAAATACTCTTCCTTTCTGCTGAAGCAATCCGACGGGGAACAGATTTGAAGATAGTCGTGGATGATGCATCTCAGGAGCTCAAAAAGTATGAATGCCGGCTGGAATATATGGCTATCTGTGATGCAGACAGCCTCAAACCCATTTCTCATTATAACCCTGATATTCCCACAATCATTCTTATAGCTGTCTGGTGGGGAGATGTCAGGCTGATAGACAATATGTTGGTATGACAAGTTACAGGAAAACAAGGATTTTTCCTTTCCGGGTATTTATGAATCCCATTCTTTACTTGTGTTTTTCCTTATCTATTGTCAGTTGCAGACACCTGTCATCAAATGAGTCAACTGCAAGCCCAAATGACATTAATCTGCCCCAGACATCTGTTGACAGTGTTTCGGTAATGAAGGACGGCGTGTATTGTTACCGTTATATGATTCATCGAGACACTTACGACATTCACCTGAGCCTTCAAAATGGCAGGATCAAGGGGAATATGATTTATAAATATTTTGACAAAAATGTGGTCAATGCAACATTTTCAGGTTATATCAAGGAAGATATTCTCTATACTAAGTATTTGAGTGATTCATCCAAAACAAATCAACGAAGGCAATTAAATTTTAAAGTACGTGGAAACCTCCTGATAGAAGGAGAGGGACGCATGAATCTAAATCAGGAGATTTTGTCCTATTATCATCCCGACTCTGTCCGTTATGAAGGTCTGGTTTACAGTGGTATTGACTGTATAAATTCCTTAATTACACAATAATTATTTTCTTTAAAAGATAACCTCTATATGTCAGTAACCCGGTGACTTTCTGTTTTTCGCTGAAATATCTTAAATGTGCAGTCACAGTCATCGCCTTTCAGCTGAGGTTGATATCTGCGCTCAATGAGGTTCCAGTCGCTCCAGTTTATTTCGGGGAAATAGGTGTCTCCCTCAGGCAAGAGATGAATTTCGGTATAATATAATTTATCCCACAGATCAATGGTTTGTCTGAATATATTGCCTCCACCGATGATAAAGGCTTCATCCGTTCCGGTACTTTCAGCCAGGCGCAAGGCTTCTTCAATGGAATGTACTACCATAGCTCCGGAAACAAGATAAAACCAGTCTCTTGTAATGATGATATTATCTCTCTTAGGCAGAGGTCTCCCGATGGATAAAAAAGTAGAGCGTCCCATGATAACCGGATGATGGAGGGTCGTTTTTTTAAAAAATTTAAAATCAGAGCTCAGGTGCCATGGTATCTCCCCATGGTTTCCCATGACTCCGTTTTCAGCAACGGCAACGATTGCAGATATTATCATTTTTTATCTCTTTGTGGCGGACCTAAAAGGTTAAGCCGGGTCATCTCTTTTTCTCTTTCTTGTCTGTATGGCGCTTCGATATATCCCCTGAGATATTTTTCAACGATCAGGGATGCTATAGGAGCGGCAGATTGGGCTCCAAAACCGGCATTTTCTATCAGGACGGCAATGGCTATTTTCGGATCCTCCTTAGGCGCAAATGCCATAAACACTGCATGATCCCGATATGGCGGATTCTGTGATGTACCTGTCTTACCACACATGGTAATGCCCGGTATCGGTGTGCTCCATCCACACCATTTGCTGGCCACGGCTGCATCCATTCCTTCTATAACAGGTGTAAAATACTTTGTATCGACTCCCGAATAATGTTTCTCACGAAAAGTTTTTGGAATCAATACTTTCTTATTTTTAAATCCCTTTATAAGGTGAGGAACATAATAGTAGCCTCTATTGGCAATAATTGCAGCAAGATTGGCAATCTGTAATGTTGACAACTGAATCTCTCCCTGCCCAATCCCAATAAACATCATATAAGTCGATCTCCAGCCCTTACCGTATTTTTTTTCATAGTATTCCGGGGTGGGTATATTGCCTCGTGTCTCATGCATCATATCTACACCCAGGGGGTGTCCAAGTCCGAAATCAAACAAATGATTATCCAACTCTTGCAATCCCTTCGACGGCCTGGTAAATCCATATTTATCCACAGCATCCCTCAAAACCGTGATAAAATACGTGTTACACGAATATTGCAATGCATGGGAAACATTAATAGATGGTGGGTGATGATGACATTTTATCTTTCCACCTCTATAATAATATGCTCCGGGACAATGTATAGATCTGTTGGGCGTAAGAACGCCCATCTGCATCGCTGCCAGGCCAACTACCGTCTTAAATATGGATCCCGGCGGATATTTAGCTTGTGCAATACGGTTATATAAGGGCTTATCGTAATCCTGCAACAGTGCAGCAAAAGCTTTTCCACGACCCTGATTGACCGTAAGGAGATTGGGATCATAGGTGGGCGAACTGACGGCTGCCAGAATTTCACCTGTCTTGGGCTCTATGGCAACGACAGAGCCTCTCTTACCCTTCATGATATCCTCAGCATACTTTTGCAGGTCTAAATCGATGGAAGAAACCATATCAAAGCCTGAAATAGGAATAGAATCCTGTGCTCCTCCTCTGTAGGGACCTACCGGTCTGCCCATATTATCCTTCATGATATACTGAATTCCTTTGCGACCCATCAGAAAGTGTTCATATTCGCCTTCCAGACCGGTAATCCCTATATAGTCACCCAGACCATACAATCCGTTACTCTTATCTATCTGCTGTTGATCGACCTCTCGGATGTATCCCAGGACATTGGCACCATTGTGGTGCGGATAGACTCTTGCTATTCTCAGCTGTGGGAAAAAACCCGGGAATTCCCACAATGATTCCTGAAACCGGGCGTATGTATAGGTAGATATCTTCTTTAAAAAAGGAAATGGAATCGCCTTTGAAAATCTCTTGCTTTTCCAGTCTTTATCAAGGTTTTCAATAAATGTCTTCTTATCTATTCCCAATAACTTACAAAACTTGGCCGTATCCATCTTTGGATCAATGGCATTGTACGTAACCATCAAGTCATACATCGGATCATTATTGACCAGTAACTTTCCATTACGATCATAAATAATGCCACGTGCCGGATAAATGATATGTTTTTCGATTGCTGTAGCATCAGCTCTAATCCGGAATGACGTATCAAACAACTGAATCTGAGCTGCCTTGATTACCAGCACAAAAGCACATAGTATAAATACCAGTTGTATCGTTCTGATCCGGTATTCAGTCTTTACAACCATTATTCCCTGGGATTAAACAAATACATATAAACTAAAATAAATACCATCGAAGCAATAAAACTCATTACTGTCTTCAGTAAAATGTCTGCTATATATACAAAAGTAAAGGCTTGTATTGAAAACAAAACAAATAAGTGCACCAATAAAATGATAGCAGCATAAGTTATAAACCATCGGCTGCCGTATTGGTTCATAGTGGGTGAAGACTCTACGGAATATCCGCCCCTGGGTTCAATCCAGTTCAATACGTAAGGCCTGATATAGGCTGTCAATACGGTTGCAGCTGCATGAATTCCGGGTGTATTGTAAAACATATCTACCAAGACTCCCAATATAAATCCTAACACAAGGGTCAATGAATTTACAATCCTCATAGGCAGCAAAAGAATTATCAGAGGATAGATAATTATATTGATTTTATTTAATACAGGATAATCCAAAACCAGATTAAACAGGACCAATACCTGTAATAAAAAGATAAAGACAAAGCGCAAAAAATTCCTCAATATTAAATTTCCCATCACCCTATCTTATTATTGCATTTGCCAATGAATCCAATTGCGGCTTAGTCTTGTCCAGGACGACATATACATAACTGAGATTGTTGAAGTCAGTGGACAGCTTCACCTTCAGATCATAAAAACTACTTCCTGATTCATATCCGATGGACTCTACCCTTCCAATAAAAATTCCTTTTGGAAAGGTCGAACTATAGCCGCTGGTGATGACACTGTCTCCCTTAACAATATCCGCATGTTTCGGGATGTCCGTCAGGTGCATATACTCAGAAGAATTACTGTTCCATACAAGAGATCCAAAAAATCCATTTCTTTTAATAGCGGCACTGATACGCGTCTGACTACTGAGCATGGAAGCAACCGTGGCATAGTTGGCAGATGTTTGACGGACTATGCCGACCAGACCTGCATCATTTATCACGCCCATACCCGGCTTGACTTTCATGGCTGACCCTTTATTGATGGTAATATAATTGTCTATCTGATTGACTGAATTACCGACTACTTGAGCAGAAATAAAAGAATAGCGCTGTCTGTATATCGTATCTATCACGGTATCATGGCGAAAAGATGCATCGATCGTCGCAAAGCGCAACTCTGCCCGAAGTCGGGCATTATCTTTGGCTATACTGTCAGCTACACCTGATAGCCTATAGAATCTGGTAGCATCGGAATATTTTTCCATTAATAATCCGGAATAGAAACTACTCGAGTTGAGAAAGACTTCCTTTTGTCCGGAATTGTATTGTACGATCAGGACAAAGCAAATAATTTCTAGGATAATAAAGAGTATGGTGGTACCAAATCGAGCAAAAAACTGAAATAAATTATGCATTTGTCAGTGTTTCCCGATCTTAGGACTTATATACTTTTCCTATCGATCAAAAATGAAAATTTATCCGTATTTTTCAGAGCAATACCTGTTCCTCTTACCACAGCTCTTAGTGGGTCATCTGCTACATGGACATTCAACTTGGTCTTTTGGGCTATTCGCTTATCAAGACCTCTCAGTAAGGCTCCACCTCCCGTAAGGTAAAGTCCTGTCTGAAAAATATCTGATGCAAGTTCAGGCGGTGTTGTTTCCAGTGCACGGATTATAGCCTCTTCTATCTTTGCTATTGATTTATCAAGTGCGTGGGCTATCTCTTGATATGAGACAGATATTTGCTTTGGTATTCCGGTCATCAGGTCCCTTCCGTTGACATAACAATCATCCGGCGGATTATCCAATACCTGTAATGCCGATCCGACCTGTATCTTAATCTGTTCTGCCGTACGCTCTCCAATCAAAATATTGTGCTGGCGCTTCATATAATTCATGATGTCAGAAGAAAATTCATCTCCCGCTATCCTGATAGACTGATCACAGACTATGCCTGAAAGGGCAATAACGGCGATTTCAGTAGTTCCACCCCCAATATCAATTACCATATTTCCGATTGGTTCCTGAACATCCAATCCTATTCCCAAGGCCGCTGCCATAGGCTCATGGATTAAATATGTTTCCTTGGAATCCACATGGTCAGCAGAATCAAATACTGCACGCTTTTCAACCTCTGTAATACCGGAAGGAATACAAATAACCATTTTGAGATGTCCGAAAAATGTACGTCTGCTTTCAATCATGTTGATCAGACCTTCTATCATACTTTCAGCAGCCTGAAAGTCCGCTATAACACCGTCTTTCAGAGGACGAATAGTCTTTATGCTTTCATGCGTTTTTTCGTGCATCTGCATGGCACGATTTCCGACTGCTATAGTTTCTCCTGTTTTACGATTGATTGCTACTATGGATGGTTCGTCCACTACAATTTGATCGTTTTGTATGATGAGAGTATTTGCTGTACCTAAGTCTATGGCCAGTTCTTGTGTGAAAAATTTGAATAACTTCATCTATACTGCGTATGTTTTACAAAAGAGCGCACAAAAATACAGCTAATTGTTTAATTCTCAAAAAATTATTGTTCCTTATGCTTTTTCCTTAAAAAGTTAGCAAATATACAATATTCTTATTTCTGTGCTTTTATTTTACTTTTTTCATCAATTTTTATTTCCGGATTAAAAAGAATCATATTCTCAAGCCTACTAAACTATTAAAAGGATTATTCGCCAATGATTCCCCATCCCTTATATCTTGTTATCTCCCGATTTACTGACCTTTGCTTCAAAAAGTCAACTTATCAGGTATTTAATCATTTTTGAAAAGAAGCATTACCTTTGATTCGTTTTCCGGGGGTTTTTGTGTTAAATCTGATTTAAAATTAACCGCTATATGGTATTTTACCATTATCTTTCGTTTTCGGTATAATATTATTTCACCTTTTTCAATTTTAAAACGTTATTAGTTTTGATTATTAGTTAAAGTGCCAATACTGTTTTTTATATGCCTGTAAAGTTTATCGTTTTTCTTTTTCTATGTCTGACAACACTTAGTGTTAAGGCTCAGAGAGATTATTCAGGACCTATCCAGCTGAGCGGGATGGTCATCACCCAGGAAAAAGGACAACCGGTTAAAATGCCCTATGTTACCATTGCCGTGGAGGGTACATCCAGAGGCACTTATACCAATTGGGATGGTTTTTTTTCCATTGTTGTTGAAAGAGGTGAGACCCTTGTTTTTTCTTATGTCGGTTATAAAACAGTAAAATACATCGTTCCGGATACCTTGTCCACCAACAGGTATTCCATTTTTCAGATAATGACCTTTGACAATATATTATTGCCTGAAACAGTGATTTACCCATGGCCTGACAAGGATAACTATCACGCCGAATTTCTTGCAATGGATGTCAACAGCGATATCAGTAACCGTATTCAAGAAAATCTTAGCAAAAGAGTCATGGCATCCCTATATGATAAGGTGCCGGTGGACGGAAATGAATCTACTCAGTCCTACATGCGCCAAAATGCAGCTACATACTATTATCAAGGACAGACTAAGCCCATCCAGCTCATGAATGTTATGGCATGGAAACAATTCCTTGAGGCTTGGAAATCCGGTAAATTTAAAAAGAAGAAAAAAGAAGAATAATTTGATTCATTCTCAGTTCTGTCACCTTTTAATGAAAGACATTCGGGTATGGAATCTCTATATTAGTCGGTGATAGCATATAAATCAAAGTGCTGCCATTTCATCATATCTTTCGCATCAGAAATACGTTCTGTCTTTGCTTCAGTGGAAAAATCCGAGAAATAATAGAGTTTATATCCGTTGTCTGCCAGTATGTGATATTGCTCACTTCGTGCGGCAGAGTCATTTTTCTTAAAACATTCTGTGATGATGGTCGGACGATACTTCCTTATAATCGGAAGAATAGAACGAATTATTTCCTTATCATAGCCTTCCGTGTCAATTTTAATAAGCTTTAACTTATCCAGCCTGTTGCTGTACTTTTCATCCAGAAATGATTCCAGTTCAATTCCCTGCACCTTGTGGCCAAGGCTGTATTTGCCATGTCGGCTTTTCTCTTGCTCTGAGATACCGCCATTATTAAAGGATGCTTCGGAGGAGTTATAGAAAAATTCTCCCGGATGATCCGTGATGGCGTAAGGATACGGGTCTATATTGGTCGATTGGGGATTGATAGCCGAATTTTTCTTAAGAATATCAAAGACATATGGATTGGGATCAAAGGTAACTATCTTACCTTCTTTACCTACAGCCAAAGCCATCGGTATCGTCATGTGTCCGACATTTCCACCTATATCAATGGCCAGGTCGCCCGGATGGAGAAACTTTTTGAAAAAATCTATCTGTTCCTTCCATATTACCTTTTTTTCTACCAGAGGATTGGTCCAGTTGGCAAACAGGATTTTTCCGATACCGTCGATTTCAAAGGTATCTACGAAAGTATCATAAGTCCTGGTATGCCTTTTAGCCCGCCTTCTGACGAGTGATTGTTTAATAAAATTCCACATTTACAATTAGTTTGATGAATATTAGTATAAGCCTATTTATTTTTCAGTTTGTTATTGGAGTGGTGACGCTTATGGTCCCTGCCTGTTTTTTTTTCAAAATTCCTTCGTATAGCCTCTTCGATATTTATCCCGGTCTGATTGGCAAGGCAGGTCATCACAAAAAGGATGTCAGCCCATTCATCTGCCAGTTGTTCTTTTGAATTTTTCTCCTCCTCAGAAGATTTGAAAGATTGTTCACCATACATGCGGGCGACAAGTCTCGACCATTCTCCTACCTCTTCCACCAAAAGAAGACTATTGGTCATCTCGTCAAAATATCTTACACCATGCTGCTTTATCCATTGATCTACCCGGATGCCGTATTCTGTAAATGTCATTATTCTTTATTTTTAGAGTCCATAAATATTGTTACCGGACCATCGTTGACCAAAGCTACTTTCATATCCGCCCCAAACACCCCACGGGCTATCCGTTTATTCAAAAAAGTTTCTAACTCAGAAAGAAAATTCTCGTATAAAGGTATAGCCATTTCCGGTCTGGCTGCTGCAATAAAGGATGGGCGATTACCTTTTCTGGTCTGAGCAAAAAGTGTAAATTGACTGACAACCATGATTTCGCCATCCGTATCCAAAACGCTGAGGTTCATTTTATCATCCTGGTCACTAAAAATACGCATATTGGCAATTTTCTGAGCCAGATAACAAACATCTTCTACTGAATCATTGTCGGTAATTCCCAGCAAAACAAGCAGACCTTTTCCAATGGAATCTTCCTTTTTCCCATCTATGGTGACGGATGCATTTAACACTCTCTGAATTATAGCTCTCAAACAGAAAAATTTTGAGTTAATAACATGAAAGAAAATCAAGCTATGTTATAAAATACAAATGTATTACTTATGATTAAATAATATCTTTTATATGTTAAAAAGAAATGTGAATAAATTTTCTAAAAGTGTGAATAAATAAAATTTAATAATAATATATATAAAAAAATTCTATATTACTATGTTTATTACCATTTCGATATTTAAATTAATGAATCAAACTAACTTTATTGCATTAAAAAATTTATATACAAAAATAAATTAAATATGAATTGTGTATATGTGTATAACTATTATAAAATATTAATATTCAATTAATTATATAGTTAGTAAATTGTGTATTAATTAAAGAGAATGTGTATAATGAATTATACAAATTTCATAAAAATACTTTTCCACAAATTCACAGTATTCAATAACAACAATCTTTTTATTTATATATTTTAATTATATTATTATTATTAATGATTGTGTGTAAAAAGGTAATTTACTTTTCTTTTTAAAATATTATTTTTGGCATTGATTATTCTGAAATTAAATTAAAGTGGAATTAAGTATCGCTAATCTGCAGAATGAAGCTTCTCACTGTCACTCGAATGCTGTCAGGAACTGGTTGTGGATTGGTGTTTTTATGATAACCATTCAGGTGATGATTGGCGGTATTACGCGATTAACGGGATCAGGACTATCCATAACGAAATGGGAAATAGCCATCGGGACTATTCCGCCTTTAAATCATAAAGCCTGGGATGAGGCTTTTGATCTTTACAAGCAGACACCTCAATACCACAAGATTAATAAAGGGATGAGTATGTCTGATTTTAAGTTTATTTATTTTTGGGAATACTTTCACCGTTTGTGGGCAAGGTCTTTAGGATTTGTTTTTATCATACCTTTTTGCTGGTTTCTGTATAAAAAGCAGATTAAGAGGTCTCTGATGCGTGATTTGATAATCATCGTTTTACTGGGAGGTGTTGTAGGTATCTTTGGCTGGATTATGGTTGCAAGCGGATTGATAAACCGTCCTTGGGTCAATGCTTATAAGTTGACGCTTCATCTGAATCTTGCCTTTTTAGTTTATGCTTATTTATTCTGGACTACCTTGAAGGTTACTTTTCCGGAGAGAAAGGCAGGAGTGATAGGGAGTGGAATCAATATTTTGAAATTAATCAATTTGCTACTTATAGTCCAGTTGATTTTGGGTGGAGTTGTATCCGGGATGAAAGCCGGATTAGCATATCCAACCTGGCCTTTGATGAATGGCACCTATGTTCCTTATGATTTATTGATAGGTAAAAACTGGAGTCTGGATAATTTTATACACTATGATAGTCATGCCTTTGCAGCTGCCTTTTTTCAGTTTTTTCACAGGAACATTGCATATTTAATTTTTATTTTGGGCTTTGTTATTTTTTTCCGTTGGACAGGATTTTTAAAAGGAAAGAATCTGTTGTTTAATGCAGTAATTATTTTTATAGGAGCCTTATGTTTTCAGGTTTTAATGGGAATTTTAACCGTAATGAACTGTAAGGGCAGTTTACCTGTTTTCCTTGGTGTTGTACATCAGTTGGGGGCAGTTGGTATCATTAGTGCTCTTCTGTATATGAATTTTAGGTTTGTGAGAGGAAATAAATAACATTTTATAAAAAGCCGGAATATTTAATATAGGTTGGGTGAATGTGTCCGTTTTAATAAAAATAATTTAAATTTGTAAATAACTTTAATATCGATATATGAATTATCCAATAATAACTGCTGATAAGTTTAAATTTAAACAATCGCGCGAGGATGGAGAGGTGATATTATTGTTGCACGGTCTGTTTGGTGGGTTAAGCAATTTCAACGATTTGTTCAATCATTTTAAAGATAGTCACAGGGTAGTTATACCTGTTTTGCCTATTTATGAATTGCCGATATTAAAGGTTTCCGTATCAGGTTTGGTAGATTTTATAGATGAATTTGTTGAATATATGGGTTTTGATAAAGTTCATGTATTAGGAAATTCACTAGGTGGTCACATAGCCATTTTATATGCGTTAAAGAGACCTGAAAGAATTTCGTCTATTATTTTGACCGGAAGCAGTGGCTTGTTTGAGAGTGCAATGGGAAATACTTATCCGAGGAGAGGAGATTATAATTTTATAAAGAAGAAAACGGAAGCAACTTTTTACCGTCCGGAGGTCGCCACCAAAGAGTTGGTGGATGAAGTTTACGGAATTGTAAATGATCGGGGTAAGGGTATTCGGATAGTTGCGACTGCTAAGTCAGCAGTTCGTCACAATTTAGAAAATCAGTTACATAATATTGTTGCACCGACATGTCTTATTTGGGGCAAAAATGACACTATTACACCGCCGTTTGTTGCAGATAAATTTCATGAATTAATAAAAAATTCTGAATTGTATTTTCTGGACGAATGCGGACATAGTCCCATGATGGAATTGCCGGATGAATTTAATGCAATTCTGGGTGACTTTTTAAGTCGCCATTCAAATTAAGCAATTTCCCTTATCAATGTTTTTATTTTTTCTAAGTCCGGCTTAAAGGTTGTCTTTTTAATAGTTACATTTTCAAATTCATTGATATATTTATTTGTCGGGATGACAATGTCTTTGGATATTTTATAAATAACATCCTGGAACTTATAAGGGTGTGCGGTAGCAAATACAATATAGAAAGTTTTGCTGTGGTGCATATTTTCAAGGTAATAACTGGTAATTCCGACTGCTGTATGCGGATCGGGAAGGTAATTATGTTTTTTATAAAAGTTTTCGATACAAAGTTTAGTATTGTGGTCATCAATAGAATAACTGTTGATGTCTTTAGCAATATTGTTCCACGTGGAACGATAGATATAGAAAATTCTTTCCATATTGGATGGATTAGCCACATCCATAGCATTGCTGATAGTTTTTTTACTCACCTGAGCAGGGCTGTATATGCCATTTTCTAAATAGTTTGGAAAAACATCATTTTCATTGGTAGCTGCAACCAGTTTTTTTAGTGGAAGACCCATCTTATATGCATAAATACCGCCTGTCAGATTTCCAAAATTGCCGCTTGGAACAATGATGGTGATTTTATTTTGACCCAAATATAATGCCTGTTTATATGCCTCGAAGTAATAAATAATCTGGGGAATCAATCTTGAAAAATTTACACTATTGGAAGATGTCAGATTAAAGTCTGTTTTAAACTTCTTATCGGCAAAACATTTTTTTACAATATTTTGACAATCATCAAAGGTTCCTTCTATTTCAAGAGCATGAATATTATCACCTAATCCGGCTATTTGCTTTTCCTGGAACTTGCTTACTCTGTCTTTTGGATACAGGATAAATACTTCTATGTTTTTTACTCCGTGAAATGCCGATGCTACAGCAGCTCCGGTATCTCCGGATGTTGCCGTTACAATGGTTACTTTCTTGTTGTGCTTGGTCTGTAAATACCCTAGACACTGAGCCATAAATTGTGCTCCAAAATCTTTAAAAGCACTTGTAGGTCCGTGAAAAAGCTCAAAAATTCCCAGATCGGTATCAATTACCTTTAAAGGTAAGTCGATATTTAGTGAGTTGTCAATAATTTTTTTAAGCTCTTCGTCCTCTATAACTTCCTGACCGATGTAAAGCCTTGAAACATCAAATGCTATTTCGTCAAACTTTTTACTTTGAATTTGATCGAAATACTCTTTTGATAATTTTGGAATGTCCAGGGGAACGAATAGTCCGCCATCATCCGGTATTCCCTGGCGCATTATTTCTTCAAAATTGTAAAGAACCTTATTATTTCTGGTACTGATATATTTCATGAAAATCGTTTTTATAGTATAATTGCTCCTTCATGATTTATAGGAGATATAAAAGATTGTGCTTTTATTTTGTTTTTTTCAAACTTCCTTTGCATCGCTAATGCTACTTCTTCTGCTATCAGGCTGTTTGAACATAATGCAAAAAGAGACGGTCCTGCTCCGCTGATGCTGCATCCCAATGCTCCCTTTTTCATAGCCTCCTCCTTTACTTCGTAAAAATGAGGAATGAGTTGTGCTCGCTGAGGTTCGATAATTACATCTCTTACACATCTTGCTAATAAATCAATGTCTGAAGTATAAGTCGCAAGAATAAATGATGCAAGGTTGGCAGATTGTTCGATATGCTGTTGTAGGCTGACCATTGGAGAAAGTATTTCCCTGGCTGTCTTTGTCATTATTGTGAGATTGGGGTGGACCATTGCTAAGTATAATCCGTGTATAGGAGGTAGTTTAAAAACATCACTTTTAGCACTATTTCTAATAAAAATCATTCCCCCAAGTAAAGAAGGAGCTACATTATCAGCATGTAAACTTCCGGATGCTACTTTTTCACCTTCAAGTGCAAAAGGTAGCAACTCTCTTTTGGTCATACCTAGTTTTAATAAGGTATTAATCCCAAAAACAGCAGCAGCTGCACTAGCTGCACTGGAACCCAGGCCACTACCAGACGGCATTTTTTTGTGTATTTCCATTTCGAATCCGCAATCCTCCATTTCAACATGTTTCAATAGAGATAAAGCTGCCACGCCGGCTGTATTGAGATGGATATCAGTAGGCAATTTCCTGTCGGCTCCAATAATTTTACTAATGGATAGGCCCTTTTTATCCGTTCTTTTTAATATTATTTCATCACCCGGCTTCTGCAGTGCAATACCCAAGGAATCAAATCCGCAGGCAAGATTAGATGTACTGGCAGGTGCAAACACTTTTATTCCTGAAGACATAATTAATCTTTTAGCATAGAAATGATTGAAAGTATTTCAGCAAATATACCCGATGCAGTCACTTCTGCTCCGGCACCCGGACCTTGTATAACCAAAGGTCTGTCTTTATATCTTTCAGTCGTAAATACAATCATATTATCACTTCCATTTAAATGGTAAAAAGGACTGTTTTTATTCACGGTTTTTAGGCTCAGATGGGCTCCCTCAGGAGTAATAGAACCTATGAATCTGAGTTTTGTTTTATTTTTTTTTGCATTGATGGCAAGCTTTTTAAAATATCCGTCGGAACCTTTAAGTTCCTTCCAAAATGTTGTGATATCTTTTGCCTCCTGCACAGCGTTTGGCAGGAATGTTTTTATTTTAAAATCTTTTTTCTTCAATCCAAATCCGGCTTCCCTGCTTAGGATAATCAGTTTACGATTAACATCTATTCCATTTAGATCTATGCGCGGATCCGGTTCAGTAAACCCTTTGGTGGCTGCCTCCTGTACAATATCCGAAAAATTTGACTTTGCGGTAAAAGTATTGAAAATATAAGACACAGAACCACTGAATACACCTTCGATAGACAGGATTTTATCACCGCTCTCCAACAAGTTGTGTAAGGTTGTCAGTATAGGAAGACCGGCACCGACGGTAGTTTCGTGACAAAAAAAGACGTTGTTTTTATGAGCTGTATCCTTTAATTCCCGATAAATATCCATTTCCCCAGAAACAGATATTTTATTGGGAGTACTAACAGAAATACTATGGTTTAGCAATATTTTATAAAAAGCGGGTATTTCTCCGGAAGCAGTACAGTCAACAAAAACAGCGTTGGGGAGATTTGCACCAATACATAAATCAATAAATTTTTGATTGTCGGCTGACTCACCTTTATTCTCTAATTCTCCTTTCCAGCTATTCAGTTTTATGCCTTCTGTATTGAATAACATCCGTGAAGAATTGGTCAGTCCTATAAGTTTTATTTCAATATTCTTATGTTGTTTTAGATATTGATATTGTGTATCTAGTTGTTTCAGTAAGGTGGAAGAAATGAGGCCTGTACCTGCCAGGAAAAGATTAATCCGGATTGTTTTTGAAAGGAAGAACATTTCGTGAAGCAGTTGCAGACTCTTGACTTCATTATCTATATGCACGACAGATGAAATATTCAATTCACTTGAACCCTGTGCTATAGCAAAGACGTTGATACCATTGGATCCTAATGTCCTAAACATTTTTCCGGCTATCCCCGGAGTGCGATACATATTTTGGCCGACAATCGAAATAATACATAGATTATTTTCGACCCTTGCCTCTTCAATCAGACCTGCTTTGATTTCTTTTTCAAATGCTTTATTTTGTGCTTTTACTGCACTATCAACCTCTCCTGACGAAATCACATATGAAATAGAATTTTCTGAAGAACCCTGAGAAATGAGAATAATATTGATATTTTGTTGCGAGAGAGTCAGAAATAATTTTGCAGCACTTCCAGGTGCACCTACGAGACCGCCACCGGCAAGAGTTACAAGCGAAACATTAGGTATGGATGTAACTCCCTTCAGGACATGATTATCATCACCTGATCGTTGGCAGATAAGGGTTCCCGGATGGTTGGGCTGGAAGGAGTTTTTAATAACTAGAGGAATCTGCCTTAGTTTAGCTGGAATTATGGAAGGCGGATATATTACTTTAGCCCCGAAATGGCTTATTTCGGAAGCTTCTTCGTAAGTCATTTTAGGTATCGTAAAAGAGTCTTTTACTTTTCTTGGGTCTGCACTCATAACGCCGTTGACATCAGTCCAGATTTCTACCTGTTTGGCTGACAACGCAGCACCAATAATAGAAGCCGTATAGTCTGACCCGCCCCGACCCAAAACAGTTGTAGTTCCTTCATGAGTAGATGCAATAAATCCGGTAACAATGGAAATATCTTTTTTAGCTTTAAAAAAAGCTTGAAGCAGGTGATTGGTAGCAAGGAAATCTACTGAACCTTTAAGGAAGGAATCATTTGTTTTTATTAAACTTCGGGCATCTACAAATTGTGAGGCGTGACCGCACGTATGGATATAATAATTCACGGTCAAGGCCGATATCCTTTCTCCGAAAGATAATAGCAGGGCCTGTGACCGGGGTGATAATTCTCTCAATAAAAATATGCCATCGACTAATCCGGACAATTCATTTAGCACCGGTTGTATAATCTTATTGAAAGCCGTACGGTCTGTTTTCTTAGTAAAAATTTCAGTGATTATCTGGTTACATCTGTTTTGAATTAAGTTGTAATTCTGTTTATATGTTTGATTGCCTGATTGTGCAAGATTGCCGCATTCCAGAAGTTGGTCTGTGATGCCCCCAAAGGCTGATACGACGACGATGACAGGAGCTTTGTCAGCCAGGATAATCCTGGCTACATTTTTGATTCTTTCACCGGTTGCTAATGATGATCCTCCGAATTTTAATACTTTCATTGCAAATGATTTGTATGGCAAATATGAAAGTATTTTATTATATCTTTTAAAAATAAAGAATATTCAGGATATATATTACTTTTAAATATATAAAAATGTTTCACGTGGAACAATGAAGTGGTTTTAATTTTTAACCGGTTTTATCGGAATCCAGATTTCTTCTTCAGAGGAAGGATCATTGTTTTTATATTTCTTGCCCAGGATTTCAAAATGAGGACGATTGTCTAGGAAATAACCGGAAGTGGGTAGCCATGTATTGTAAATATATTGGAAAACGGAAAAATCTGTATTCAGACCCTTATAGAAAAATACGGCATAAGTACCTCCTGCAATCGTAAATACTTCCAGCCCGGAAGGAATTTTATCAAATGAATCTACTTCAATAGCAGCCCATTTTTCAAATGTTTTTAAAGGACTAAATTCAATGAAATAAGATTCGTCATAGACAGATATAGAAAACAGATCATCAGATACAGTATTTGCAATATCTTTTCTGAGCGGTAAAAAGCTTTTCCATAATTCAGATACATTGTAGCTTTTCAGATTAAGGCAAGTCCTCTTACCTATTACCTTTCTTTCTTTTGATACTTTAATTTTTACATCAAACATTTTATTTTTTCTGTGTTTTGAAGAAGAAAGATATTTTTTAAACATTAATTCAAGACCTGCATTTTGGCAAATTTCAACATAATGCGTTTGTCATCCTCCCTGAAAGAGTCAAAATGAACGATGGCAATCAGATTGCCGGCAGCTCCGTCAATAGACTTAATTACACCGTGACCGAAGCGTGGATGAAGAACCTGTGATCCGACTTTAAAGGCAGATGGCGGACTGGGTACAATTTCATATAATGACTGCGCTGTATTTACTTTTGGACTTTTGGTAAAAGATCCGAGTACCCGGGCTCTGGGATCAGAGTCCATCATAAGATTTCTCGGCTGGTTGACCGGATTGGCGATGTTTTCTTCTCCTACTTCTTCCAAAAACCGGCTAGGCTTATTATACACCACCTTACCATATTGCATCCTGCTCGTCGCATATGTGAGTGTCAGTAATTTCCGCGCTCTGGTAATGGCCACATAAAATAACCGCCTTTCTTCATTGATCTGTTCTTCACTCTGAAGAGACAAGAAAGATGGAAACAGTTTTTCTTCAAGGCCCACGACAAAGACACTGTCAAATTCCAGACCCTTGGCAGAGTGAACAGACATCAGATTGACGTGATCACCATCACCATTCTCATTGTCAAAATCAGTAAGGAGAGAAATATTCTGCAGATAATCTACCATGGTCCGGCTCTTTTCTATGATCATCTCGCCATCTTCATCCATGACCACTTCATCATTTTCGACATAATCGCGGATAGCATCCATAAGTGCTTCGACATTTTCAAGCCTGCCCACGCCTTCAACAGACTTGTCGCCTTTGAAATGACTGCTTAATCCGGATTTCTGATATACCATATCTGCCACGGCATCAGCATCATTGTTTAATGAATACTGGTGAAGTGCTGAAATCAGCTTTTTAAAATCAACCAGAGAAGACTGTGCTTTCCCGGAAAGTATCTGATCATCTATGGCTTCCCAGAATGTTTTTCCGGTGTCGAGGGCATGAGTTAGAAGTTTATCAATGGACATATCACCGATGCCCCGTTTAGGAAAATTAACGATACGCCTGAAGGCTTCTTCATCTTTCTGGTTGACGACAAGCCGGAAATAAGCAAGCATATCCTTTATTTCCTTTCGCTGGAAAAACGACATCCCTCCATAAACCTTATAAGGTATGTTGGCGCGGCGCAATTGTTCTTCAAAACTTCTGCTCTGCGCATTGGTTCTGTATAGAATGGCAATTTCACTGTTGGTGATGTGTTTTCTGTTTTTATGTTCGAAGATGGCATCAACCACTTTTCGGCTCTCTTCAGAATCAGTCAATGCCCGGACAACCCCTATTTTAGGAGAATCTGACTGATCTGTCCATATTTCTTTTTTGATCTGACGGATGTTGTAATTTATGACGTTATTGGCAGCATTGACGATAAACTTTCCTGAACGGTAATTTTGTTCAAGTTTAAAAGTCTTTAAATGGGGAAAATCCTTACTAAAATCCAGAATATTTTCGATCGTAGCTCCTCGGAATGCATAAATACTCTGAGCATCATCTCCCACGATACACAGATTGATTTGGCTGCCGGGAAAGGTGATGAGTTTTTTCAAAATAGCATATTGCATAAAATTGGTATCCTGAAACTCATCTACCAACAGGTATTTAAATTTCTGTTGATACTTTTCCAAAACATTATCCGGATTGCGATGAAATAAAATGAAAGTATTAAACAATAGATCGTCAAAGTCCATTGCTCCGGCATTTTTACATCGTTGTGCATAAAGACTGTATATCTGACCTATGTACGGTACCCTCTTATACTTATCCTGCTCCATCAGGCTGGTGTCCTGCAGATAGGCAGTAGGGCTGATTAAAAGACTCTTGGCAGAGGAAATTCTGTTATAGACAAGATTAGTTGAATAAATCTTATTATCAAGGTTGAGTTCATTGATTATATGGCTTAACATCGATTTTGCATCATCCGTATCATAAATGGTAAAAGAGGAAGGAAATCCTATTTTTTCTGCTTCAATGCGTAAAATTTTTGCAAAAATGGAGTGAAATGTTCCTGCCCATACAAATTTAGAAGATGGCCCGACGACTTTTTCAAGGCGTTCTTTCATTTCACGGGCAGCTTTATTGGTAAAGGTAAGAGTGAGAATATTATGCGGATTAATCCCCTGTTCCATCATATACGCAATGCGGTAGGTCAAAACACGGGTCTTTCCCGAACCCGGTCCGGCTATAACCATAACAGGCCCGTCGATGGTAGTTACAGCCTTATATTGTACTTCATTCAGTTCGTCCAAAAAAGAAATAGTTTTCATAGTTTATTGATTGTTTGATAATTCATCCCAGAACTCCACTGCCCGGCGGGTGTGAGGAATACAAATAGAACCACCTACGATGATGGCGACAGAAAGCACTTCAAAGATTTCTTCTGTTGTGATTCCCTCCTCATGACACCTTTGAAGATGATACTTGATACAATCATCACACCTAAGAACCATAGATGCTACCAGACCAAGCATTTCCTTGGTCTTTACATCAAGGGCTTCTGCCTGATAGGTCTGATTATCCAGACTCCAGAATCTTTTGATGACCTTGTTGTCCTGAGCTATAATCCGGTCATTCATTCGACTGCGATAGTCATTAAACTCTTTTATTGAAGACATGATATTTACAATATTAAAATTAAACAGGCAATTCAAAATAAACGAACGGTCAGGTAAAATCCGTTCCCTTTGTACATATCCAATGACAAAGTTAAGAATATCTTTTTGCCCGGATCATTTATTATATATTTTTCATTTATATATTCTTGAAAGTGGATAGTTTTAGTCCATCAATAAACAACCAGGCCAAATAAATTCAGAAGATTGGTATTATTAAGATAAATAAGTATTAATTTTGCTGAGAATAACTTGTTCAAAATGAAAAAAATACTACTATTCATAGCCATTGTTTTTTTGAGTTCAACTATTTATGCTCAGACAACTGTTTATTTTAACCTGAATCACTTTTTGGGAAATAAGCCATTTACAAAGGATAATGTAGGGAATAATGATATCAATACACCCTTTAAAATAACCCGTTTGGAATATTATATTTCCGAAATCTCTTTGATTCATGATGGTGGAATTGTGACTCCGGTAAAAGAATTCTGGATACTTACCGATATTTTCAAGCGAGGTTCCTATGAACTGGGGAAATTTGATATTCAGCATCTCGAAAGTGTCGTTTTTCACATAGGTGTAGATCCGGACCATAATAACGGAGATCCGGCCGTATATCCGGAAGGTCATCCATTGGCATTAAAGGTTCCTGCAATGCACTGGGGCTGGGCGGCCGGTTATAACTTTATTGCCCTGGAAGGATTAGGTGGAAATCAATTGGACAAAGCATTTCAGATTCATACCTTAGGCAATGAAAACTACAAAGAAGTCAAAATAGATTTGGATATTTATGCAGAAAACGGACAATTAAACATCCCAATCCGTGGAGACTATGACATGGCGATGCGTACCTTGGACGCCTCTGTCGGTATTTTTTATCATGGCCCTGCAAAATTTGGAATTAAACTTGCCGACAACTTTGCGAGCTATGTTTTTTCGAGGGATGAAGCTGTTTCTACTACACATCAAATCGAGAAAAAAACCAGTTTTCAATTATTGCCAAATATAGCACAGGCCGGTTCAGCAACCGTGAAGATTAAGTCTTTTGATGAAGGAAATTTTGACATCCATATTTCCGATAGCAGCGGAAAGCTTATAAGATCTGAGAAGAACGCACAAAATGGCACCGTACTTCAACTCAACGGGCTGGAAGCAGGCATTTATTTTATTTCAATAAACCGGAAAGGATTATCCTCAATAACACAAAAACTTGTTATCTATTAAATTTGCTCCTGCCATATTTATTTGCTTTCTGATCACCATTGTTTTTTCTTGCTCAAAAGAAGAAATGAAAGTCACCACTTATCCGGAACTAATGGAAGTGCCGGCGCATTTCGGTTCGGTGCCACAACCGGAAGACAATACCTTTACCCTTAAAAGGTGGACACTTGGAAAAAAACTCTTTTATGATCCACTGTTTTCTTATGATAGTACGAAGAGTTGTGCATCTTGTCATCATCAGAATTTTTCATTTAGTGATCGAGTTGCCTTTTCAGAAGGAGTAAATAGTCAGAAAACTACGCTTAATGTTCCACCGTTAATTAATCTTGCCTATCAACCATATTACACGGGTGCTGGCGGGGTTCCTACCATTGAGATGCAGATTCTTGTTCCGATACAGGAGCACAATGAGTTGAACTTTAATATGCCGGGGATCGTAAAACGAGTCAATCAAAATTCGGAATATATACAAATGGCTATGGATGCTTATGGCAGAAAACCGGATGCGTATGTAGTTACAAGAGCCTTGGCATGTTTTGAGCGTAGTCTTCTCAGCACGCAGAGTGAATATGATAAATATTTGTCCAATCAGGATGAGTCTGATCTTTCTGCAGAAGCCCTTCGTGGCATGAAATTGTTTAACAGTCAGCGATGCGGATGTTCTGAATGTCATTCCGGTGTGAATCTGACAAATTATACCTTTCAGAACAATGGACTGTATAGCCATAATCCTGAAGATGGCAGGTACAGGATAACATTAAAAGATGAGGATATGGGTAAATTTAAAGTTCCCACACTGAGAAATGTTGAATATACGGCTCCGTATATGCATGACGGGAGTATTCCCACGTTGGAGGAGGTTGTCAGGATGTATGAAAAAGGAGGCTTTCCTTATCCTACAAAGAGCCCGCTCATACTGGGATTTCAATTGACCGATCAGGAGAGAAACGATTTAATTAGTTTTTTAAAAAGCCTATCAGATATAAACTTTATTACAAATCCGATATTTAAACAAGAATGAAAAAAATAGAAGCCATAGAGGATATAAAAGAATTGGTCTATACCTTTTATGATAAAGTCAGAAAAGATGAGTTGCTTGGACCTGTTTTTGACGAAAGAATTCAGGACAGATGGCCGGCACACCTCGAAAAAATGGTCTGTTTCTGGCAAACCGTCCTCTTGGATGATCATACATATCAGGGAGCACCTTTTCCGCCTCATGCCACTCTTCCTGTCGAAAAACGACATTTTGATCGGTGGGTACTGCTATTCAATGAAACCATAGAGGATTTATTTTATGGGGAGCGGGCAGATGAAGCGTTATGGCGAGCGGAAAAAATGTCTGAAATGTTTCAGATGAAAATGGCCTATTATCAGGAACGCGGAAGTCATCCTTTGATGTAAGTTCCTAAGATAATAAGAAGCTAACCAACCACGAATATTCAGAAATAAAATTCTATCTGCATACCAGGGTTGAAAGTCGGTGTCGGAGTTTTACAATGAAAGAGGGCTACACCAATCTTTGAAGTATAGAACGCCGAATGAAAGTTTGAACAAAATTTCGTAGTATAAAAGCAATAATAAATTTTATTGTCGATTGATTAAGCTAGGATTAATTATACCCCAAAATTAAAAAATAAATCTTAGTTTGTGTGAAATTGCCCTGTAAATGGGTATTGTTATAAATATCTAAAACAATAAATAATGACAGATTTAAAACCTTCCTCATATAGAGCAGCACTGACAGCATCTTCTCTTTTATTTGGATTATTACTAATGAAAGATATGATGCCACTCTATATGTTACTTATTCTTATGTCTTTGGTTGGGATTGGAAGTATCATTGCGATCAGAAAGATAGAGGGGAAGCTAGCATGGCCTAATTTTGGATGGTGGTGGTACATGACGGTTGTTTTGTGTGTTGCAATATTCGTGTGGTTTGTTTATATCAAAAATTAGTAGTATTTGAACTTTCCTTGACATGTTCATTGGTTCATACTCAAACTTACTATATGATTGATGTCTTGTTAAAAAAACAGGCGTTATCCGGGAAGGTAACGCCTGTTTTTTAACAATAATTTGCAGGACAAAAATACTATCTGCCTGACGTTTTAATTATTTTATGTGTTTCTGTAAAGTCTGCACCTATGACCTTTACAATATATACGCCATCACATAAACCGGATGCAGCATCAAGCCGGATCGTATTTTCACCCTTTTGAACTTCGATTGTATTAGAATATAATGTCTTTCCACTAACATCCGAAATACTTATTTGTGCTGGAGCTGATTTTTCAGATTCAAAATCTAAGGAGAAAACATCCGTAAAAGGATTAGGGTAAATGAAAAAACTGCGCATATTGGATGTGCCACCACCCGTCAATGATGGTAGTATTTCAATTGTGTACTCTTCTACTTCTCCATAAGGAAAAACTTCGCAAGATCCGGAAAATGAACCGCGTTTCATTTGAACCCTCATCCAGGTATAACCCTGAGGTGCAGAACTAGGAATTAAAAATTTATGAGAACCGGGATAGGTACCCTTAGTAATAAATTGTAATACTTTTTCACCGGCATCGTTCATACTTCCATTTTGATTATAATCTATCCAGACAGTCCAGTATTCAAGATTATTATTGTTGACAGCAAGGCCAGCCTGACCGGTAAATATATAGTAAGTATTCTGGTGTACTTGAATAAGTTCTTTTAAATACATCCCATAGCCACCATTGTTGCCGCTTTGGTTACTATATCCTGCAAATTCAACTTTGTCAATCCATTCCTGAGCAGAATTAATACCATAGGAGGAACAATACCCATCACCTCCTTCATCTCCCAACGTGACAAAGGTGACCACGGGGCAATAATCACTGTTTACTGTACCGCATTTGGCCCTGACACATACATCATAGGAGGTGTTTGCTGTTAAGCCACTGAAAGTAACCGTAGTACCGGTTATATTAAAGGTATTCCAGGTGCCACTGGAAGATAATTTGTATCGAAAATCATATGACGTTGCACCGGAAACCGGGTTCCATGATACTTTTGCAGAATTCTGAGTTATTTCAGTAACGACTAAACCGGATGGGATATCACACGAATTTCCGGTTGTAAATGCGTACACCGGAGAATATTCAGATATAATATCGCCGCAGTTTGTTTTTATCCTTACATGATAAGTTGTCCCAGCTGTTAGATTAGTCAGAAGTTGGCTTGTTCCCGTCACCGGTGGAAGAGCTATCCAGGTATCACTCGTTGAAATTTTATATTCGACTACATAGGATGTTCCATTCAGTGCATTGCTCCATGATACAAGTGCTGAATTGTTGGTTATGTTGCTAATAGTGATATTTTCAGGAGGATTGCATACCGGATCTCCGTCATCGTCACAATATCCCAAACATGAAGCATCGTTTACTTTTGATCTTATTAAATCTCCCGGAAGCGGACCAAATCCGTTATTGAAGTTAATTCCATAATCAGTCAGATGACAGTAACTCATAATAGTGCCACCATTGGTAGGCGGTGGCCCGGGATTACAATTTCCTTCTACATAATAACAATTATCTATTGGTCCACCCGGCCACGTACAACTATGCGTATGTGGAGAGCCAAGATTATGACCGATTTCGTGGGTCATTACCTCAACGGTCCATGAATAAACCGGAACATTATCATAATTTGAATATACATTGGCATAACTATAATGAAAAGGAGTGCAGAGGGAGTTAATCCAGGCAATTCCTCCAATGTTATTACCCCCTAAAGCTACTAACTGAGCAAGATCACCGTTAAATGAAGGCCTTGTTTCCCTAAATTTCTTTAATGCCGAATAACTACTCGTTTGGCTATAAGGATCAGAAGTAGTCCACACATAAACTTCAGAAATCTGGGTAGATAAATTTTCATTTGCATAAAGAGCAGCAACATTATTATACACTGCCGTTACCCAGTCAACGGTGGCATCGACCGAACCCTTGTCAGTAAAAAGAGCATAGTCACATTCCAGATATTGCTTAAAGCACTTGGCATCACGCGTCTCTAAAGATTCAGCAAGATATTTGGCTACTTCTTCCGCGTAACCTTCCGGTTCTACTGTTTTACAGTCAGCAGGTTTTTTAACTTGAAGGTCTCTATCTGAATATAGTAGATAAGTATTCCTTTGATCTGTTTTTGCAATAATGATATTTCCTTTTTGTGAAGTGGAAATCATTCCTACAATATTATCGTCAAAAAAACTAAGTGCGACTAAAGAATTATAATCACCCTCTATCATCCCTCTGAAATACGTACCCGGAGTATATACATGATTCAAATCAATTTTTCCGGACACGCTAACTTTGAAGTCTGATGATAAAACATCTGCTTTGGTTAATAGTAAGGATAGCTTTTGATTACCGAATGGAATAGCTAATTTGATGTTCTGAGAACGACTATTTACGATAGACTTGAGGTCTTCCGAATTGATTGTTACATAATGTTTTTCAGATAAAACTGAGGTGTTGATTGATTCATTACCTAAAGAAGTAGCTTTAAATGGTTCAAATTCGGCAAAATATTGACCACTGCCGTATTGATTCATTAAATTTTTTGGAACAGGTCGGATGGATGATAAATTAAAATCCTGACAATAAACAGAATTGAACTCCCAGGTACAAAATAAGAAAGAAAAAAGAAAAAGTAAACTTTTAATAAATAAACGCTTATCCATAACAGAAAATTTAAAAATTAAACAACTTAAAATGTAGTCATAGTTTTATTTCATTTTTATTGTATGGATGTTAGGTAGTATTTTATCACTAGTTTTTTTAATACTAAGTGACTGGGAAGAAATAAAACTTAAACGAAAATAATCTAATTTGTCATAATAAAAAATAAAATGTAACAAATTATTTAAAAATATTCTTCAAGCAAGTCAATGGCTATAATAAAATCAAATATGTCTATTTTTTGCGAATTAACATAAAAAGGTAAAAACTCAACCCAAGCACAACTTTATACAAACAATAAGTGTTCCAAAGTCACTATCTCGGTCATGAAAACCTTCAAAAAAAAATACCACATTAAATATAACCATTAAAATGAAGAAGTTAAAGAAGTTTTGGGATGCGGGTGTATCCTTTGCCCGGTACTTAGAAAAGGCAAAATCCGATCTGGCAGAAATGACGGATGAAAAGGATTCGGAAATGAAAGAGTATTATAAGCTCGGTATCCAGCGGATGGAGAGAATGATGGAACGATATGTTCCGGCAGAAGAGCATAAAGCAATACTCAATCAAAAAAAGTTTGACGGTAAAATTCTGATTATTTCAGAACCATGGTGTGGAGACGCCAGTCAGGTGGTTCCGGTTCTGACTAAGTTTTTTCAGGATCAGAATGTAAGGATAACTTATAGGGATCAGGAGTCATCTTTAATAGATGATTATCTCACAAATGGTGCCAAATCTATTCCTGTTGTCATTATCATGAATAACGAATATGAAGTGATAAGTACTTGGGGTGCCAGACCAAAATTCGGAAAAGAATTGTTGACAAAACACAAGGAAAATCCAGAATTATATACAAAGGATCAGTTTCATAATGACCTACAGGTATATTATGCAAGAAATAAGGGCTATGATACCATAAAAGAAATTGTGGATTTGATTTAAAAATTATCCACAAGCCAAATATTATATTGTTAAATTGTGAAAAAACACCTGGATAGACACAAGGTTGGAGATTTTTAGTCGATGCGACACATTTTTTAAAACAATATTTTGTTTGTCAAAAAATTTTTTCATTTAAGGTGTAGGTATAATTATGTGGTTATCAGTGTGTTGAGAGGTTATTTAAAAAAGCGGTAAAAAAAATATAAAGAAATATTTGGAGGTAAAGAAAGTAGTTGTATCTTTGCATCCG
>JAGFJA010000074.1 GCA_024103005.1 Saprospiraceae bacterium | reverse complement strand
AGTGTATATGCCATAAGGGCTGTGTTGAGTATTCGTGCATCGTAGCTCGCACTTTATAGTGTGCCAGAGGGCATAGAATTGCTCCAAAGTCCCTTACGGCATATACACTCGACCGTTATCTCGGATTAAATTAATTAACGGTTAAATTATGTTATCATGAAATCTAAAATTTATGTTATTTTTATGATGTTTGTTATTCTCGGTATCACTTTTTCTTGCCAGAAAGAAATAGAACATTCTAATGAACTTGAAATGCGTACAAATGAGTCAGAAGTTAAACCCAACATCTTGCCTTACTTGCCCAATTCAATAAAGTATGTGAGGGGTTACATAAACAGTAAGGTCGGTTCCTATACCGGAAAGGGATTGGTTCAGACTACCGTTGCGGGTGATTGGTATGTTAATGTCACGATGGATTCTTCTGATATCAATCCATCGTGGTATGCTACTGTAGTGAAAGACAGTTTGGTAAGCTTTTACGATTTTGATATATCAAGCCCAATTCTTGCTGCTTTCAATCCGGACATTGATGGCGAGTTTAATTTAAATGCATTCAAAGATGGAAAGCTTCATGCATCCTTACCATTACCTACTTATGATGCCTATTTTAAGGGCAAGGTAAGTCATGTAGTAAGAGACACCCTGCTAATGGTTACAGATACAGCACAGGAAAAGGAGTTGCTCGTATTTAGTGGATTTATTTCTTCGCAGTTAGCTTTGTCATTAAGACCGGAAGCGCCTGAAGGATATATCAGATACAATGACCCCGATCAGGGTGGAACACCTGGTGGAGGCTTTAGTTCCGGTGGAGTTGAAAATAGAGCAGTGGGTTGTTCTCCTGTCATACGCATAAAGGTGTGGGCAATAAAATTTGGTATCCCTGTTACTGCTTATACCAACAATGAAGGCTGGTTCAGAATACCGACAGGATTTCTTTTTGGTACATTAGTGGGGACGGAAGCGATAAATAAAGAGATAGCCGTAAAACCATTAAGCCTAAATAACATAGGCAATATTGGCATGACAATACTGGAGTGGATCTTTGGGCCAAAGTATAATGATGGATGGTATCGAAAAAGGGACTTAGACAATGTGGATATATGTTTCAACGAGCATAATAAATACAGGTGGTGGGCAATGATAATTACTGCCAGTAGCTTAAACAGAAATTATATGGCACAAGATGGATTTTTGCTGACTGACAAACTGACCTCTTATGCAATATGGAAAAACAGTGGTAGTGTAGCCATGTCATGCCCTATGTTTGGGCAGTCAAGCGGAACAGTAGATATTCTTGATTTTCTGCAATTTTTGATACCTGATTTGCCACACATCGGAACCAATATGGAGAGTCATTTTATGGGATTCTTGCCCGATCTTGTATTTCAAACTACCATTGCGAATGATACCAATCATTATTCATCAAGAATTTTTCATACCATGTTTCATGAGTTGGGTCATTATACCCACTATAATCAAGTTGGAAAAGAATGGTGGACGGATTTAATTGAAGCAGAGACATTAGAACCTGTCGGGTGTGGTGGTTATCCTGCTCCTAATACTTTCGCAGGTGATATGGCACAAATAGCGGAATCTTGGGCAGAGTATATGGGTGATCGACATGCATGTCGTTACTATGATCCTACAAGAGGGCATAAAAGAATGTTCAATGGAGTGATACGCCCTTTTATAGAAACCAGAGCTGGCGGAACAACATTTAACAATCAAGATGGAGAGCGTTTTAACAACTGTAGGTATCATGCCTATGGCATATTCTTCGATCTGACAGATAATCCAAGTGTTGAAGTAGAACAATTTGACAATATCGGCGGCTTTACTTTTCAACAATTATATTTTTTGCTTGGTTTTAAAGATCGATCCTTATGTCAGTACATCGGAGCTAGAATTGCACCCATCTGCATTCAAAATGGAACATGGAACCAGTTGTTTCAAATGGTAGAAGATCCTAATGGACACGATTTAACTTGCTGGCAATGAAAAATACATCAATATTAACAGGAGTATTATTTGCGTTGATTTTTTATGGAACAACTTGCAGAGAGGAGATACCGACTAATTGTGAAATAGGTCTATGCCCTCCTATGTATATCTATATAAATGTGTCCAATAGTAATGATACAATGTATGTAGGAGATACATTGGAATTAAGTGCTCAAGTTCCAGACAGAGTATATGAATTTAGTACAAATGGCGATACTGTCTGGCATGAAGTAGTTCAATTTCAAGAACAGGCGATGGATTATGCATTGTATTTTTTGGATTCTATAAATGGAGCGGTTAAAGCAGCTTCTCCTAAGGTAACTATTATTAAAGAAGAAGGTGGAAGTTATGAAGATAGATCGACTTTTTCTTCTACTTATCCATATAGATTTAAATACAAAATAGTTTTCCATTCTATTGGGACATACTTCTTTCAAACAGCCTATGATAATGGATATAACTTAAATGGTGAATCCTATATGAGAGGAGCTGTTCTGGAATGGAATGTGCCTTCGAAAAATTTTGAACTACTTAAAGATTTAGAAGGTACATGTCAAAATTGTACAATAGAAGATTTAAAATCAAGGGATGATGCTGATTTTTATAATTTTTTCCCATTTTTAGTAAAAGAAAGATGAGCAAATAAGGGTGCAATATGGTGAAATTTACGACATTAAAATGACGGTTCACATATTGCACTCATCTTAATTTTGGGCAATGAAAAACATATCATTATTAATAGTTGTATTAATTGGGTTGACTTTTTATAGTACAACTTGCAGGGAGGAGATACCGACTAATTGTGAAATAGGACTATGTCCTCCTATGTATGTCTATATTAATGTATCAAATAGCAATGACACTATGTATGTAGGAGATACATTAGAATTGAGTGCTCAGGTGCCGGAAAGAGTATATGAGTTTAATCGAAATGGGGACACTGTGTGGCACAATGTAGTTAATTTCCATGAACAGGCTATGGATTATGCTTTGTATTTTTTGGGGTCCAATGCCGAAGCTGTTAAAGCAGACTTTCCAAAAGTTACAATTATCAAAAGTGAAGGCGGCAGCTATATAGACCGCACTACATTTACGACAGAATACCCCTATAGATTTAGATATAAAATAGTATTTAATACACCGGGTATCTATTTTTTTCAAACGGCTTATGATAATGGATATAATCTAAATGGTGAATCCTATATGAGAGGAGCTGTTTTGGAATGGAATGTGTCAATTAAAAATTTTGAATTGCTCCGAGGTCGCGAGTCTTCATGCCAAAATTGCACAGTTGAAGATTTTATAGCAAATGATGAAGCGGATATTTACAATTATTTTCCATTTGTAGTCATTGAAAGATAATTATCAAAGGTGTACACATATTACGACTTAGCAGAAGTAAATCGTGTACACCTTATTTGGAATCAATTGTTCCAAATGGTGGATCATATAGTTCTTGATGATGGGTCGCAAAGAGGTCATTTTTTAATCTGTTGGCAATGAAATCATATCAAATATTAGGTTTATGCATCCTGTGGATCATCACTACTGCAACAGACTGTAGGCAAGAAGAATTCGATAAAAAGAGTACAAGCATCTATGTCTTAGGGCAATTTTCAAATACCAGTGATACCATGTATGTGGGAGACACCCTGACTCTTACAATTATTATTCCTGATTATAGTTTCAGAATTAATGAGTTCACACCATACGATACGACTTGGGAAAAAATCGTTTCTTTTGAAAATAATTCAGGTGGATATGGATTAATGAGAATTGATACTAATCAACTAAATGGTATAGATTTACTAAACAACTATTCAGAAATAATAGTTGAAAAAGGTGATTTAGGAAAGAATATATTTAGCGAAACATACCCATTTGTTCATAAGGTAAAACATATTTTAAAAATGACAGGCACATATTTTTTCCAATCTGATTATGACCTTATACCAAAGATCAATGGAATCTATGGAAGTATGATTATCGAATGGGATGTTCCTCATAAAAACTTTGAAATATTAAGAGCTTGGGGAAATGAACGATACAAGAGCGCAAAGGCCGGAGATGAAGTCGATGCAAACAATTACTTTCCATTTGTAGTAATAGAGAGATGACAACCCAAGATAACATGGTGTACACGCACATCCCTCCTAAGCGTCGGCATGTCGTGTACACTTAACCGTTGTCATCGATTGAAAAGAAAAAACATGACAGCGATTAAAATTGTTATTAATTATAAAAAACCAAGTGTTATGAAACCAAATTTTAAAATTTTACTTTTTTCATGGTTGGTATTCTCATCAATCATTTTACTTCCATGCTTTTCATTTGCACAGAAGCCTCCGCACTTAGATTCTCTGATTTTTTTGCCCGAAAACGAACCAATACCTTACGATCCGGGTGATGGAATTCTGATATACGGATCAGATGGACCCTATCCAGATTACGGCTTTGAGTCTAATCCTGCGCTATCGGCATTTAAGACCAAAGAAGACATCTGGCGTAATGCTCCGATAATTGTAGAAGGGAGAACACAATCAGGTATAATCAGAAATGATATAGATGAATATCCATCTTTGATAGTTTCTAACAAAGAAATTTATGATGTTTTACCTTATGCCCTATCCTATGTTTATAGAGGTGATGTCAAAGGCGATACGATTTATGTTCTGATGCCAAGGTACAATTATAATAAGGTGCAGCCACCTTATAGTAAGCATGAATGTCGCGTTGGAATCTTTGGCCCTAAATATTATAGTATTGCGTTTATTAAGCCAATTGTTATAAATGGATTTACCTATTATACACCATGCAATACTGATTATCAGGGTTTTGAATGGATAAATGGAGCTTCAAAATTTTATGATAATAGATGTCAAACTAATTATTACACAAAAAAAGAAATATTTGAAATATTCATTCAAAAAGGTTAATTAGTTGAAACAAAAATACCGACAACTGTTGACAATTTACCTAAAGACATTGAAGATATAAAACAAAGACCTAAGTCACCATCAAAAAAGTCAGACGCCATCCCTGTCACCGGGCAAAAGATTGAGGAGTATCTTCGTGATAAGGGATGGCTGCGTACTGCAACACAAAATATAAAATTAAGAGATGCCGACGATTTTACCTATTCCATTGACGACATGGAATTTTATTCATCTGGCATGGATCAATATGACCTTGAGTTTAAAGTGTATGGAAGTGCTGAACAGAATAGAAATTTTGGTGCTGCCTTATTGTTTCTGGAATACAATTCCGATGTATTTGGTGATAGCATTATGACAAATTCAAAACTGTCTGTTTTCAAAGCTCCTGCATTCGCAGGAAACAGTTATAGTTTATTAAGTAACGATGATTCTGATAATGTATTTGGTGTTTCCCTAGTTTTTACCGACTTTGCTAACAGTTTAGGACTTCTACTTCCTGCCGGATCAAAAATTCATCTATATACAGTCAATATCACTTTTTCCAAGACAGGGTGTAATAATAAGCCTGAATTCAAACCAACTGAATGGGATCGGGTAAATTTTATTACCCATTATATGCATCCGATTGATTCCAGCTTTACAAATTATGATACCGTAACGATTGAGCCTATTCCTAACCCTACTTTATGCCCTTTTCCTCAGATTACCACATCTTTCAAGAATATTTTAGGCAAAAGAGCCGGAGTAGGGGATACTTTAGTAATCAAGGGTCATAATTTTGGCCAACCGGGTTATGTCGCTTTCAAGGATGCAAATTTCCCATCTTTAGTTTATACCAAAGGTCTTGAATCTCAATATCGCTTGATATGGACGGATACCTTGATTAAGGTGTTAGTTCCATCATTGATTAAAGAAGGGTATTTAGGAGATGCAACTGGCTGTGCAGGATCAGGCTTAGTAAAAGTATATACAATGACAGGAGACAGTGCTATAAGCGATGATACGCTCCATATCGAGTATGCACAGATCAATATAAAGGACGGTGCTACATTTCATCCACTGTATCAGAGTAAATTGTATTGTGTCAATGGTTTTGTATTCACACTTGACAGTAGCATGATTAGTGAGAACGATCAAATTGAAGCTATAGAATACTGTCTCAAGCAGTGGCAGGATTTTACAGGAATGAGATTAGAATTAGAAAAAAACACATTAGGAGCTTACATATTTCTAAATAAAGATTCGGATCTGCAATTCAGAAATTTTATCTCCAATGACTCTTGGGAATCAAATGATATTATGATTACCTCAACTTATTATTCCCTTGGAGATAATAGTCCTGACAAAATATTTGTACGTCGCAATCACGCTAATATTTCGATAAATAAAAATCAGAGTTTTTGGTTAAAACCAACAGGGGATAAACCCGCAGGGTACTATGATTTCATTAGTACACTATTGCACGAACTCGGGCATGTATTGAACATCGACCATGATGTTCAATATGAAAATGATCTTAAGAGCCTAATGTATTTTTCTTCCCAAGAATCTTTTGTTTCTGCAACAAATCGTGAAAACCTCAACCAATGGGGAACAGAAGCTAAGAATGGAGTTCAATATGTGATTGACCAATCAAAAATCCAACCATTGGATGACTATGCATTTATAAAACCATTATTTTCCGGCAATATTCCTGCTTTAAGTTCTGCTCCGATAATTAATCCTTCAAAAGACACAACACTATGTGCTGAGTCTGTAAGCACTTACACATTGACTAGCAACAATGCAACTAACAATAGATGGAATACCGGGGCAACAACACAATCTATTAATCTGAGTCCCCCATCATTTCCAACTGGTCAAACGGAATTGAGCAGGTATTATTCAGTAAAACAATGGAATGAAAATTGTACTCTGACATCAAATCCCTCAATGCCTGTGAAAGTAACATGGAAAAAATATTGCTTAAAACCTCCGGGAGATGACAAATTTACAGATGAAGAAATTAATCAACGATCATACAATCAAACAAATCCAATACTTTATCCAAATCCATTCTCACAGGGTATTCAATGCGAATTTGAAGAATTAGTAGAAGGTAATTTAACGGTTTACATTAGTACCATTAATGGGAATCAGGTTATAAAAAAAGAAATACAGGTAAAGAAAGGAAATTTGGAATATTATATACCCCTAGCTGATTTATCGTCAGGGATATACTTCATTATCATTAAATGCGGTAATAAAATTTCTCAGCAACAGATGATAAAAGTTGAATAAAGATAAAATATCAACCAGATGACAACATTGTGTACACGTACATGCCTCCTATCGTCGGCACGTCGTGTACACAGAACCGTTATAGGGCATTGGAAAAAATGAAACTTCGAAGACATTCCGTTGTTAACAAATTAATGTCCTATAAGTTTGCAACTCAAAAAAGTTTAAACATGAAAAATACTTTATCACAACTATTTTTTCTATTCTTAACAGTTTGCATCATCTCGTCTAGCTCCTGTGAGAAAGAGCAGGAACCCGACCTCGTACCCATCACCACCTCAGGAGAAAATACCATGGGTTTCTATTGGGATGGTATACCTGTAAATAAAAAAGGAAAAGGGACTTTTTTTGAACCTGATGGTGTATCTAGTGGCGTTTTTAGCGATCATAAAGTATATATTCTTGGTGTGGGTGGAAACCCTTTTTGTGAAATTAAAATTGAATTTTATCCAAATGAAAGTAATCCTCTTGGTAAAAATTATACTATAAGTATATTAGGTCAAGAAAAAGGTAGAGCAGAATTAATAGATGATTCTCACTTAGGAGGGATAGAATATTATACTAATGAGATAGTCAATGGGAATTTGAAACTGTTAAGATATGACAATCAAATCATTTCGGGTACATTTAATATTCAACTCCAAAATCCTGAAACAGGAAAAATAATCCATCTTACTGATGGGCGCTTTGATATAAAACAATAAAATGCAATTGTCATGAAAATCACTATTGTTACATTATTTGTATGCTTAGCATATACGATGAGCAGCCAGGTATCGCTCTCATCGAATTCATTCAGAACTAAGTTTGATTCATCCTTTGCTCCGTTACTGTTACGAACTATTCCTCACGGTGTCTTGTATGACAGAGTTGTTCCCTGGGCATCACTGGAAATGACAGTGAGTGGCGATACGGTCTCCACTGACCTGCTGGCTCAGGCATGGCATGAGCTTGATCTAAGCAGGACTACCAGCCCTATGATGGGTCATATCAATAGCAGGACACTCAGGGATTCTATAC
>JAGFJA010000064.1 GCA_024103005.1 Saprospiraceae bacterium | reverse complement strand
CATCAACGCTACTTATACAGATCACGGTTTACCTCAGATTCATGCTCGTATCAATAAAACACCATTACTGATTCTTAACTTCCAGTGCGACTGCCTTTCATTCAATGAGCAAAAAGGTTGTAAACACATTACCGGAATACTTTATTACCTGAGAAATAAGTCTGTCCGATTAACCCCGGTCGGCTCACGTAGAAGGGTAGGAGTTGATGAATTGCTATCTGTACTGCAGAAGCAGGAAATGGAGAGTTTTATTAGATTTTATGCATCCAATAATCCCTCATTCAGTAAGATTTTCAAGCAATTCTTTAGTTATAAGTTCAATTCATACGGTAAAGGATTCAATGATTATATCACCGAAATTAGCCATTCATATATTAACGTTTCCGGAAAATTGGACAGCAAGGGCGTTCGGGCTCTTTATCAGATATACGAAATGCATATTCTCCGGACCGACAACATGCTTGCCGCAAGGGACTGGACAGGCGCAGTAGAGGTCATTGAACCGATTTTATTGCAGTATTTTAAAGTGAATTTTGAATACTCTGTTCGGATTGCAAACCAACTATTGAGCAAGGCTTTTCAAAATCTGTTCATTATCATCAACCAACCAATCGCACCGGGTCTTAAGCGGCAGATTCAGAAACTCATGCTCACACTCCTAGAGAAGGAACATTATAACTATTTCCTTTCTCCCAATGCCATCGATATCGGACTAAGTGATGAAAATCAGGATATTCAGACTGTCCGGACAGCAATTATTAACCGGGTCAATAAAGAAAATGGAGAATTTGATGGCAATTGGCTGTGGCAATTATTTCAGGTCGATATTCGGACCGATTCGTTTAACCTCATCCGTTTTTATACTGAATACCTCGATGAGCCATCTGGGCTTGAATCCTTTCTAAAAATTCTCACCGAAAAGGATCACACCTCACCATTGATTGACAGGATTATAGAAATCGTAATCAAAAAAGGTAATTTATTGTATGGACGAAATAGCAACCTGCTTGCAGGATATCTGATCAGAAGTAAAAAAATCGACCTATATCGACTTTTCTTTGAAAGAATAATTTCCCTGGGTATAGACTTCGAAAAAATCACTTGTTATGTTGAATTGAACTTTGCCATACAACAAGTCGATTTTGCACAAGCCATATCTGATAGCAATAGTTTCAGGCAAATTAAAGCATCACATCCGGACCTCTACATGGAAATAATATTTAATGGGAAAAATTATAATGAAGCATTGGATCTTCTCTCCAACGGTGTACCTGTTGCGGAAATGGTGCCATATGTTGGTGTATTGACTTGTCATGATCCGGAGAGAATGTCCCTTCTACTTAAAGATAAGCTTAAACACTTTCTGGATAGCCATTTGGGCATCGCTTCGAAAGGCCTGGTCGAGGAAATACTCTCAGAACTGGAACAATTCAAACAATATAATGTGGCGGATGAAATAAGAGATTTTGTGCGGATGAATTATCCGGAAAGGAAAACACTCATTAAAACCCTTTGAAAACCATGCAATTCATTTTCTGGACCATAGGCAAGACCAATTCTGCCGAATTTGCAAAGTGGGAAAATGATTTTACTAAAAGGATTAAGTCATTTACTCCATTTGACTCGGACGTCCTTGATGCCGGTCGTGGCTTAAAAAATCCCGATCAAATCAGGGCTGAAGAAGGAAAAAAGGTATTGTCGCGATTAAAAACGGAAGACTTTTTGATTTTGTTGGATGAAAAAGGAAAAACATTCACAAGCCGGGAGTTTGCCAACTATCTGGAAAAAAAAATGTCAACATCATCCGGAAAGCGGATCGTCTTCCTGGTGGGAGGTGCGTATGGTTTTCATGAATCAATCTACAGCCGAGCCAATGATAAGATTTCCCTTTCATCCATGACATTTTCCCATCAATTGATTCGTCAAATTTTTCTGGAACAGTTATACAGAGCCTTTACCATCATCAACAACCACCCATACCATAATGAATAAATAACTTCTAATGTTATTAATACATACC
>JAGFJA010000029.1 GCA_024103005.1 Saprospiraceae bacterium | reverse complement strand
ACGCCATCACCGAGCAGATTATCCGGGAAAATATCCAGTCCATCCGCGGCAAGGTAACCATCATCCTCATCGCCCACCGGCTGTCTACCATCCGATTTGCCGATCGGATTTATTTCATCGAAGGAGGCCGAATCACTGCTTCCGGCACCTACGACGAACTGATGCAATCTTCACCCGACTTCCTTAAAATGGTCAACCTGCAATCCGGCTAATATGCAGCTAGTTACCATCAGTGCCATTATTCCTGTTTTCAACGCTCAGCAAACATTGCGACGGGCAGTTGATAGCTTGCTCAAACAGACCTGTCTGCCTGTCGAAATCATCCTGGTGGACAACAACAGCACCGACAGTAGCCCGGCTATCATGGAGGAGTATCGGCGACGATATCCCGATTTGATTTCGATTATTCACCAGCCTGTGCCGGGAGCCAATGCCGCCCGGAATGCAGGGCTATATCACGCCGGAGGGGAATGGATACAGTTTCTCGATGCAGATGATGAATTGATGCCCGAAAAAATAAAACATCAGGCCGAACTGCTCTCTATTCATCCGGAGGCAGACCTCATCGTAGCCCCGGCAAGAGCCATATCTGGAATTGATGGTACCTTTTTAAAGGAAATAAGGGTAGTAGAAAATGTATTTACCGGGCTATGTTATTCTCAGCTTGGATCTACCATATCCAACCTTTGGAGGCGAAAAACTCTTTTAGGCTGCGGTGGCTGGGATGAGTCACGCACTTCAAGCCAGGAGTATTTTATGATGCTCTCCCTGGTGGAAAAGGATTGTGTTTTTGTGACTGACCATGGCACAAACGTCCTCATCTATGAATATCCGGAAAGTGTATCCAAGTCTTTCGATGTCGATCAGGACTTGAGAATTGTGACAAATCGACTGGATTACTTTGAATTACTCACCGGCTTCCTGAAAGAAAAAAATCAACACAGATTTCTGCTGTATGTGGAAAGAATGAAAAGAATCAACTTCTATGCCCACCTCATCCAGTTTGGTGACTTCACAAGTCCGGACGTGGCGGCTATCCGACATAAGTATCGTATTCCATTCCGATTTTGGGATATACTGACCACCTATTGTCACCGGACGTATGCCCTTCACGTGCCCGATAAATCAAGTCTTTTGAAGTATCCTGTATTTGTTGTGGCCTTTTTCAGCCACCTTGGTCGCCTCATTCAGACAATTCGTTTTTTGAAATCAACCTAAGCAATATTTTATTTTAATATTGGAAAAATTGAGGTGTTTCATTCACTTTACCTTTCCAACTTATTGTTACCCAAAATTTTTCCTATTTTTGTTCTGATACCGTAAATTCAAAAGTTACATTTCGGGTTATCTTTTATTTGCTTTAAAAATCATTTCAATGAAATACATCGTTACAAATTGTCTGTTATTGACCTTCCTCTGCTTTACACCTGCTTCCGGCCAGTGGACGCCTACCGTCGGACCTTTCGGATCTACACACGTGGTGACCCTTCTTGCCAAGGACTCCAAACTGGTGGCATCGACCACTTGCGGTACCTTTATCAAAGATGCAGCATCTGAAAGTTGGGTTCCCTATCCGGCCAATCGATTTATCTCCTATACGGTAAAGGACGATGATATATATGCCTGTTCTTATTTTGATCCTCATGGTATCTGGATTCTGGATCCCAACCACGTCGATGAAGTTCCTGAGAGCATTTTCCCGGGATCTACCTTGCTGATTGCTTCTTCAGACGACTTTTTATTCAAATATGCCGACTACAGCGGTGTATCACGTTCTGCAGACGGCATCAACTAGACAGAATATAATGACGGACTGCCTCATGAAAATTCCGGTGGATACGTTGAATACGACATCAGCGCCATGACGGTTGCCCGGCCTTTTATTTATTGCAGTACAGACAAAGGAATTTATCGCAATGACATAAATCCAACTACATGGATTCCTGCCAATAATGGTCTGCCGGAAGAGAAAGCTACCTTTATCAATCAGTTTGACAATACACTTTATACTGCCATCGGCAAGACGCTCTATAAAAGTAGTGATCAGGGAGCAAACTGGAGTGAGTTTTAT
>JAGFJA010000028.1 GCA_024103005.1 Saprospiraceae bacterium | reverse complement strand
CCCTATAGCATCACCGCCTCGTCCAATCCCGAAACAAGTTCGGGACTTTCAGCTAAAATATTGATACCGAAAATATGAGTTGAATGGGAAAGGCGGTGGAGGGGTATCAATATTCCTTTGTGTTGTGCGACACCCAAAAACATACATCCAAAATTTAACCACTTAAAAGTTGCTATATTTTGAAACTTTTATTACCTTTGTATTCGATAACTGAAGATGCAATATTTTGAAACAATATTTTTGGAAGAAGTGGACGAGTTCCTTGAAACATTAGGCAAAAAATATAAAAAGAAGGTTATTTTCAATGTAAGGATAGCCGAACAAACTAATGACCCGGAACTATTCAAAAAATTGTCCGAAAACATTTGGGAGTTTAGAACTAAATACCTTGGAAAACAAATCCGACTTCTCGCCTTTTGGGACAAATCTGATAAAACACGAACCTTAGTACTTGCCTCTAAGGGCTTTATTAAAAAGACGCAGAAGACTCCTAAAAATGAAATTGAAAGAGCAGACCGGATTAGAGAAAAATATTTTGAAGAGAAACAATTAAAAAACAAGAAAAGATGAAAACATACACTTTAGCCGAAATGGAAGATAAGCATATCGGTAAAAAAGGAACTAAGGAAAGAGATGAGTATGAATACGAATTGCGTATGGAACTCTTGGGAAGGATGATAAAAGCAACCCGAAAAGAGCAAAACCTGACCCAAGAAGAATTAGGTCACTTAATTGGGGTAAATAAATCTCAAATTTCAAAATTGGAGAACCACGCAAATAGTGCAACTATCGAAACAATACTGAAGGTATTTAAAGCCTTAAAAGCTGAAATAAACTTTAACGTAAAACTTGAAAACCAATATATTCATTTAGCATAAAATTGGGCGAACACACAACAAATAAGGTTTAAACGCTCGCAGCGAAGCGGAGTTGCGATTTAAACCTCGGTTGAAGGGCGGCTTTGGGAGCGACCTGTATAATACTATGGGCTTTTAATAAGTGAAGTTGGTCTTTTAGGAAGGTTTTTGCAAGATGCTTTTTTAATTTTGGGATACGTTTGAAATATTATAGAATAAAATATATAAAAATTTATTTACATTTTATTTGGAAATGAAAGTACAGAATTTTAAATTTGAACCAACAATTCTTATTTAGCACAATTAAAAACTTTCTATGATAAGACCTGTACTACTGACATACTTACAGAAATAATTTTTGTTAGTTACTATTTTTTTTGAAGATATGATACGCTATCCGTATCAAGTGGGAGTTTTTTGCTTGCCTTAAAAAGGAGTTGTATTTTTTGATTTTAATCTTCATTGATTTATGAAGCGTTTGTGCCTCATATGGATTGTCGTTGTCTTTATTCAACCTCTTTTTGCACAAGATGTTGAAAAAAGCATCAACGAGTTTCGGCATCGTTGGAATGAAAATCCTGTGACGGCAGGTGGCAGCCTTGGACTGAACACCAACTATTATGCTGCCGGACATACCGGTAATATCGGGATTCCTTTCAGTTATAACGTTTTTGGGAACATCAATCTCGATATTTTGGGTATTCAGGCTCCTCTAAGCATATTTTATACAAACAAAAACACCACATTCAATCTTCCATCCTACCGCTTCGTTGGTATAAGCCCTGAATATCGCGGACACAAGCTACATCTATTCGACCGTACGATGGAGTTCAGCCCGTATAGCTTTTCCGGCACAGCCTTTACGGGGATCGGGTATGAAGGCTCTTTCGGCAAGTTTTTTGTCAAGACGATGTATGGCAGGTTGAGCAAGGCTACCGTACGGGAAGCCAATGTACTCAACAACCTGGACAATTCCTTCCGCAGGTACGGTTGGGCTATTGGCGGTGGTTATAAGGATGATAAGCAACAGTATGGCATTCATCTTTTTCAAGCCAGAGATGTCCCTTCTTCCTTAACTTCGGAGCAGCAGGCAGGTATCAACCCCCGGGCCGGCAGTATCCTCGTGGTTAATGCTGAAAGGAAATTGGGCATACTTAACTTGAAGGCTGAGTATGCCTATAATGTATTGACCAAAAACCTCAATAATGACCTGCCTTTTTCCGGTCGGAGCCTGTTTTCAATTGTTCCCGGCTGGCATCCCTCCAATAGTTCGACCGGACAGTTCAATGCCTTCAAATCCGAACTCAACCTGAATGCCGGTAAAGCCAATATCGGCCTGAGCTATGAACGGATCGACCCCGGATATGTCTCTCTGGGCACGCTATACTTCAACAATGACATCGAAATCATTTCGCTTGCTGCCCGGACCCCACTTTTTAAAAATCGCGTACAGACACAGTTCGTGTGGGCAGGCAACGCAACAACCTGAGAAAAGATCAAACGAATGATGCCTCCCGGCTGGCTGTATCAGGAAATATCAATGCCCGCCTAAGCCGCACGATGAATCTCGGTATCAACTTTTCCAATTTTTCCTTTAACCAAAAATCCTATATCACCGTCAGACCCGTCATCGAATTGGATACATTGGTATTGACACAAAACAACCTGAATACGGGCATTTCTTTGTTGAAAAAATTTGCCGGTGACAACCCCGGTGTATTGCAGTTCCTAGCCAACTATAATGATGCGCGAACCTATCAAGGCGACACGCTCAATGTGAATGCGCGCCTGAGAATGTTGACCATGAGTGCCGGATTCAGTAAACGATATAAGGAGTCGGGATGGAATGCGTATGCAGGGATTAATTACAACAAGGTATTGGCAGCCTTTGGCAATAGCGATATGTATGGGCCATCGGCAGTGGTTTCAAAACCATTTTTCGGTAAATTATGGGAGTCGTCATTCAGCACTTCATGGCTATTTGACAGTCGCGAAAGCGGTAACAGGCAGATATTCCGGAATTTCTGGTCCAATAAACTAAATTTTTCACAGAATGCCACCATGGATATCCGGCTGATGTATTCCCAAATATTCGATACCATCCGTGCCAACACCTCTGAATTTATGCTTCAAATGGGCTTCCATTATAGGTTTGATAAGTTGACACTGATCAAAAGTTTTAATCCCAAATCCCAAAAGCAATCCGGCCATGAATAGATTAAATACACTGATATTAGGGTTGTTGATGTTTTTCTGCAATTGCTTCTTTATATCGTATGTGAAGGCAGGAAATCATTTGTCGGTTGTGTCCCGCCCGGACACGCTTACTCCCGAAGAGAGGGCTATGTTATCTAAATTTGATGACGAGGTAAAGGCGCTCTTGAGGGCTAAGGCGATTGTGGATTCGGCAAGGGCTTTGGGCAATGTGTTTGAGAAATTGACTTCTGAAAGTCTGATTGGGATTCCATTTCCATTGATCAAGAAGACCATCAACAATGTGGAATACCTCATCACCATTGGCAGCATCAGGATCCTTCCGGACCATATCAGCATTGAAGTTTTTGGGTCGATCAAGACACCACAGGGCAAGGAAATGTTTTTTGGAGCGCCGGAGATTAATTTTTCGGGTTCTGGAGGCCTCGTGGGCACTTCCTATCTGGGTCTGCTCAGTGATGTCGGCATTAATCTGGATAATAAGCGGGCTTTGCTGACGCTGAAGAAATTCAATAAAGACGGAGGAGGGACTTATCTGGCCTTTGATTGTGACGGTTTCCAATATGCAAGCCTTGACGCCAGATTTGAACTGAGCAGGGATTGGGTCGTACCTGTGGATCAGAATTACAATCCGTTGCCAACCGGACGGGTGAAGTGTGACTTCAGCATTGTCGTAGAAGATTTCAATGACTGGTTGATTGATGTTACCTTGCCGAATTTTGCGCTGACGGAGTTTCCAAAAGTGGCATATACTTTCGAAAAAGCAGTCTTTGACTTTTCAGACGCGCGTAATGCTGCCGGAATGGTTTTCCCTCTCGGGTATTTCGACGCAATGGATGGAGATGAAGAAACTTCGAAAGATGTGGCCGGAATGTCGCAGCAACAATTGGTAGGGGCATTTTCCGGCAATCAAGGTCAAGGTCAGGGAATATCCGGTAATGGCACCTCTTCCGAAAGTGATGAATCTGGAAATAGCGGAAACCAAGTCCTTCCGGATTGGCGTGGAGTATATATTGGTCACTTTAAGGTGGTTTTTCCTCCCGAATTTGCTGATCGAACATCCGGTGAGCGCATAGCCGTGGATGCCAGGCATATCATAATCGATAGCAGAGGTGTTTCGGGTTCAATAGCTGTTGAGAACATCCTTCCATTATCAAAGGGGAGAGCGGCAAACTGGGCTTTTTCACTTGATAAGGCAGGGATTACCTTTATGAAAAGCAAGCTCAGGGGGTTTTATCTGAATGGCAAGGTAGAACTTCCGATAGCGGATACCACACGCCCTCTCCTTTATGAAGGGCAATTTGATTTGTCCAACCAAAAATATATACTTGAGGTTAAAGCGGTAAACGACCTCAACTTTCCGGTATGGAGGGTCGCCAAGGTCAATCTATTGAAATCCAGTTATATCAAATTGTTATACAGTGATTCCAAATTTTTACCTCTTGCTTGCCTGAACGGAAAGCTAACAATTCTGGCACTCAATGACAAAGGAGCAAAAGATGTGGAGGCACCAAATATAGTCTTTCAGAAACTTGTTTTGACTTCGACTCCACCCTATATCAATGTGGATAAATTGTCCTTAGGCGGCGATTTAACATTGAATGGTTCACCGGTCAGCCTGAAAAATATCGGGTTCGGCATGGATAAGGACAGCCTGAAAGGATTTTTCTTTACTGCGGATGTCAACTTTGAAAACGAAGGAGAAAGCGGCATCAGCGGTGGGATGGGAGCTGCCATTCTGGGACAGGTAAGTATAGTGGATGAGAAACAAAGATGGCAATTCGAGAAGATCGATGTGAAGGATGGCTCCATAGCTGCCAAGTTCCCGGGCTTTGAGTTCAGAGGTTCCATGAAGACTTTCAGCAACGAGGCCTATGGCACAGGATTCCAGGCTCAGTTACAATTAAAGATTGATTTTTCGGGGAATCAGAGCGCTGAGGCATCCTCCAAAAATCAATTTGTACTGGATGCGTTCGGAATCTTCGGTAGGCGGGAGAACCCTGAGTTGAAATATTGGTTGGTTGATGTTAAGGCGGAATTCCCATGTATGCCGATTTTTACCGGGGTCAAGCTATGCGGTATCATGGGCGGCGCATATCGCAGGATGTCACCTGTTGAATTGGGTTCACCTGCCAATAATTTTGATCTGGGTGTGCTCCCAAGCGGCATCAAGTATGAGCCCGACGCCGATGCGGGCCTTGGAATCAGGGCAGGAGTGAAGATACAGGTAGCAGGTGGGAATACGATCAATGGATCGGCGTTGTTTGAATTTGCTTTTTCTTCTTCAGGATCTTTGGACCGCGTTTTCTTCCAAGGCATGGTCGAAATCCAGGTTCCGGCGGATAAGATTCCGGGTGTTGCTACTAAAATGGCGGGCATTATTGATAAGTTCAAGACCAATAAGGCTCAGTACGTGAACCTATTGTCCAAGGAAGATTCGATCAAGGCTAAGCAAAATAATGGCAATGAAATCAAGGCAACATTAACGACGGAATTGTGTTTTGAAAAACAATTCTATCACAGCACACTGGAAGTAACCGTAAATATCGTGAAAGGTTACTTGCATGGTTACGGTCAGGCCGATATGCTGGCTGACTTCAAGAATGACAAATACCATTTTTACCTGGGGACTTTTGCCCAAAAAATCATGCTGGGCATAAATGTCGAAGGCTTCAGTGCCAATGTATGGACCTATACCATGCTGGGCAACGATATTCCCGGCATCCCGCCATTAGACCCCAAAGTAGCAAGCGCACTCGGTATTTCAACTAATCAGAACAATCTGGATGCTGCAGGTTATATGAAGAATGTGGAGACCGGAACGGGAATGCTGTTTGGTGCGGGCTTGGGCCTTGATTTTGATGTATGTAAGAAAATTATTTTCGTCAGTGTCTATGCGAAGGCTAGTTTCAATGCGGGTTTTGAGGCAGGAATCCTCGATTTCGGCTCGGGTAAGCGATGCAATGATGGCAGGGGGCCAATCGGCAAGGATGGATGGTACACTTTTGCCCGATTCTATATCATCGCAAGCGCAGAAGGGGGCAGGAGGAAGAAATGTAAGAAAGAGTATAACAAGTGGGTCAATTTTACGGTAGGGGCCTTTGCAGAAGGTTCCTTCCCCAATCCGAACTATTTATATGCCAAAGGCGTGGCCAAATTCAATGGCTTCAGTTTGAGTTTTGATGTACAAAAAGGCAGCAAATGTTTATGAGAAATTCAAGATACATATTGATTCTGCTTGGAATTTGCCTTTGTATTTCTGCGTTGGCACAAAAGGGACGGATTTTCATTGCTGTCAAGCCCTTGTCGGATGGTCGTTTCGTGTCCCGTATCATTACTTTGGATTCCGCCGAGACCCAGCGACTCAATGGATCCAGCATCATTTATCAAAGATTTGAGAATAAAAGACTGGTTTTTGAGAAGACACTTCGGCCAGAATCAGGTGAAATGCTGCGGTCATTAGCCATGCAGAAAAACAACTTCTATTTGGATGAAATGGCCGACATATATTTCAATGAGGAAGGATACCCGCTGGACAGTTCCTATCACTTCCTTTATTTCCTATCCCTGTTTAATTTTGATGGCGCCAAATGGATGGGTACAGGCACCGAAGACCGGGCAATACCGGGCAGGAATAGCTTTATCCGATATACCATCATCGATCGTAAAGGGCGAAAGAAGCAATTGCCGGATAAAGTGCTGGATGCGGCATTCTGGAATTATAAGGCTCCTAAACCCGCCCCGCCTAAGGTTAGGTGTGGCAATATGACCACTACGCTTGAATTGGATGCACGCAATACAAAGGGCGCTTATTGGGGCTTTTTGGCACAACGAAATGAAGTCGGCAAAGACCGATGGGAATGGATTGATGAGAAAATATTGATCAATGCATTCCATGAATCGGATAATGAGGAACTGAGAGCTTATTATAAGATGGTGGATTCGCTGCCGCGCAATGAACAGTTGTACGGCTTTCGATGGGTAGGCGTGGATTACTTCGGCGATGCGGGCCCTCCCGGCGACTCGGTGGTATGTGCCGGTTATGAAGATATAGCATCTGGGGCTGAATACATGAGATATGAGATTGTGCAGGATTCTTTCGCCAATATTTACTGGAAGATTGACTCATCCGTCTTGCCTAAAGTAAGGTCCATAAATTTGGCTTTGGCAACAGATTCACTCAATGGTAATTATCGGATTATCCGGACAGACATCCTGAATGGAGTGAATCCGGTATATGTGAAATTGCCCGACCCTATAGGCTATTATCGGTTTGTGACCCAACCTTATTACGGGGAGTCCATCGTGTCCATTGCCATCCCCATAGAGCGACTGGATCATATCCCGCCTGCCATACCACAGGGACTTTCAGGAAAGACAGATTCACTGGGGAGGGTGGAATTGTCATGGAAAGCCAATACAGAAAAGGATTTGTGGGGATACAGAATTTATTATGCAAACAATAAAAGCGATGAATTCTCTTTGCTGAATGTGGAACCAAGAATGGAGAATTATTACCGGGATACGGTGGACATCAATAATCTCAGCAGGAAGATTTACTATAAAATCCTGGCTCTGGATCGACGAGGAAACTACTCCGGATTTTCTGAAATCGTGGAGATCGCAAAGCCGGACACCATTCCGCCTGCAACACCGCTTATCAAAGGCATTATTCAATACAAGAACAAGAGTATTGCTCTGGTAAGGATGGCGGGAAGTCCAAGTGAGGACGTATATGGTCATCGCCTGCTCAGGACTGGCGGCTTGGACAGCATGTATCAGGTTTTACTGACATTTGGCAGCCTTCCTGCCGATACCATCATAGTGGACACCTTGGTGGAATATGGCAAAAAGTACCATTACATTTTGTCAGCAGAGGACTATAGCCACAACACTGCCTATTCGGAAACATTCTCTATTACACCAATAGCAGATGGCATCAGAAAAGGTTATCCGGTGCAAAGTGCCCTCCTGGATACAATACGCAGGCAGGTCATCATCAACTGGAAGAGACCGTTGAGAAGTAAGGAAAAATTCATCCTGTACAAATCGACACAAGGTTCACCCTTCACACGGGCAGCCACGATTGACCTAATTGATGGACAATATGTAGATAGGAACATACCACCGGATTTCCGGGTAAAATACAAGATACGAACGCTTTATGATGACGGAACATACAGCAATAAGAAAGAGATAGAAGTGAAAATCAAGCAACAATGATGCTCAAGTATTAATTCTTAAATCCATTTTTATGAAAAAACTCCTATGCGCAATCATCCTGTTCCTTGCAGGTCGATCAATGTCTGGACAGGAGGCAATCGTGGTCGATGACGCCTTGCAGTGTCCTTATTATATTTCGGTAGAGACAGGCGGGCAATTTGACCTGTTTTGCCCTTCCACAGGATACATCATTGTTTGGGCCGGCGTGACTTATCCTTCCAAGATATCATACAGCATCAATAACGGAACCACTTGGTCTTCCGGTTATGAATTTTATAATCTGGCTCAGGGGAATTATTATGTAAGGATAAAAGTCGAAATTGATGGCCAGGAATGTGAGGTAGATTATCCGTACAACCCTGTAAAGGTGACTTACAAGGACTACATGACCCAATACTGGGATCCAAATACAGGGCAGATGATTACCACCGGCAAATCAGTAATTGATACGGTTACTGTAACCTCGCCTGCAAATTGCTCACAGACTGGCTCCCTTTTTGTCGATTTGATAGAAAATACCAATTCATTTGAATTTTCCCTTGATGGAATAAACTTCCAGTCATCCCCTGCCTTTAATAGCTTATCGGTTGGTCGCTATCAAGTTTTTGTCCGCAGAATTGGCACAACTTGCGTCATTGAATACAGACATCAGGTTGTCATCTATCCCAAAAATCTCATCAAGAGTTTCGATTATACCTTTTCTCGGTCTTGCAGCGGCTATAACCTCAACCTTATAGCCACCCCCGCCATAGGTGTAGAATATAGTATTGATAATGGGGTTACCTGGCAAACATCAGGATTATTTGTAAATGTGCCATCCGGATACTACCGAATGTTGTGTAGAAAAAATGGATGCATTTATACACCTGACAACAATCTGCTGACACTGACACCAATCAAACCACAAATATTTGACGTAAATTATTCTCCCGGCGAATGTGGCAGTCCGGGAACTCTTTCTTTCATACTCGCTCACCAGAAGGACAAGGAAAACTACCTCACTTATGAGGCAAGCACGGATAATGAAAATTATACTACATTGCCCGATATACTTGATCCGGTCACCATGCCGGTAAACCAGGGCGTAAACAGAATCTACCTCAAGGTTAAATGGTACGACCCGGCTACCGATACCTATCAATCCTGTACGTATTACTTTGACATCCCTTTGACCCTGGGTACACTTGACGATCCAATCATTGAATCCGAAGACCCTCAGTGCAATCTTACCAATGGCTCAATTACTATTCTGCCTTATAACAATCATTATCTCTACAGCATAGATGGAGGAAACACATGGTCTTCGACGAATTCCTTTACCGGCCTTGGCCCTGACACCTATGAGATAGCCGTCAAGACAGTTGATGAGCTTTGCTTTTCGGATACCCTCTCTGTCGTTTTAGTCAATCAGAATACTCCACCGGCCATCAATGAGGTGACAATAGGACAGCTATTGGATTGTGGCTTTGAAGATGGTACTATAGCCATTGGATACAGCTCCGGTACAGGCAATACCTTATTCAGCATCGATAATGGGAATAACTGGTCATCAAATCATTTGTTTTCAGGACTTGCCCCCGGCAGCTACTTTATTGTCATCAAAAATGAGAACAATTCCTGTCCGGTAGAATACGATGACAACCCGGCAGTTATCATGGCACTGATTCCACCCCAGATTACGGAGGTGCTGACACAAGATGTTTCGGATTGCGGAGCGGTGGATGGAATTATAACCTTTAATGCTACCGCAGGATCGTCACCTGTTCAATACAGTATTGACAACGGGCTGACCTGGCATGACAATGCTGTTTTTACAGATTTGCCCAATGGTGAGTATCAGGCATGGGCTCGCAACAATACAGGCACTTGTAAAGTCGAATGGGCCGATAACCCCATTATTATTTCCGGACCACAGCCTCCGGTCATAGATGCGATTAACAGCACAGATGTCAGTGACTGTAACGTTGCGGATGGTATGATTAATATCAGTGCACAGCAGGGCTCAGCTTCTGCTGAATATAGTATTGACAATGGGCAGACATGGTCTTCCGAAAATGTATTCACCGGTCTGGCAGCCGGAGAATACGCTATCCAGGTAAGGAATTCAGACGGCACTTGTAAAGTACTTTGGGCCGATAATCCGGTTGTCATATTGGCACCTGCTCCACCGATCATCCAGCAGGTATCTTTTACCAACACTACAGATTGCGGCCTGGAAGATGGTACCATTACCATTAGTTTCACTCCCGGAACAGGGAATACATTGTTCAGCAAGGATAATGGTGGTACCTGGCAAACGAGCAATATTTTTGTAAGCCTTCCTCCCGGACCATATAATCTCAAGGTAAAAAACAGCAATGGAACTTGTGTAACCGATTGGGCAGAAAACCCGCTTTATCTGACCGGACATACGGCACCGGCTATTCAATCTGTGCAGTCAACGGATGTTACGGATTGTGGTCTGATGGACGGCACCATCACCATAGCTGCTACAGCAGGCGAAGGAAGCATACTGTATTCCATCAATGATGGTTCTACCTGGTCCACCAATCCTTATTTTTCGAGTCTCGGCAGTGGAAATTACCTGATAAGCATAAAGAATAACAATGGCACCTGTGAAGTGGATTATCCCGGGAATCCCACAGTAGTTGGCTCACCTCTGGCTCCATCTTTTATCAGTGTCGAATCTGTTGACGTTTCTGATTGCAATGCAAATGATGGAAAGATCATCATCGTCGCACAACAAGGATCAGAAGCGACCCTTTTCAGCATCGATAATGGAGTATCCTGGTCGTCATCATCAACTTTTATTGGGCTGCCTCCTGATACGTATTTCTTAAAAATTAAGAACCAGAACAATACATGCATCGAGTCTTACGAACAAAATCCCGTTAACCTCCAAAGCCCGACTCCTCCTCAAATCACGATGGTCACATCTTCGGATGCAACCGATTGTGATGCTGAAGATGGTATGATTGTTATCATAGCCATTCCGGGGAGTAGTCCGGTCAGATATTCCATCGACAATGGAGCTAGCTGGCAGAACAATGGAAGTTTCAGCAATCTTGACCAAGGGACATACTATGCAGCTGTCAGTAATGATGATGGTACTTGCATCATGTATTACGCCAACCCCATTGTCCTGACGGCGCCCTCTGCTCCTTCCATCTTGTCTGTAGTAGTGGATCAGCCGACAGATTGTATGGATGAATATGGGTCGATAACCATTGGATATATCACGGGATCGGGTAGTCCCCAGTTTACTGTCGATGGAGGTCAAAATTGGCAGGATTCCCCGATTTTTACCGACCTTCCACTGGGTACATATATAACAGGTATCCGAAATGCTGATGGTTCGTGCACTTCTATTACTACGACACCATCCTTCATCGAGGCCATCACTCCACCTGAAATAGAGGAAGTTTCCGTTTACGGTCTGGTTGGTTGCACTTCAGGCTTGGCTTCCATTTATATCGACGCTGCAGGCTCTCCGGGTAGGGTGCTTGAATACAGTATAGATAATGGGAATTCCTGGCAATTGAATGCCATCTTTAGTAATCTTGGCGCCGGAGAGTACCATATAAAGACAAGATATAATACTTCTATCTGTGAAGTGGATTACTCCCTGAATCCAATTACCATCACCCCGATACCACCTCCTGAATATATATCAGTAGAGGTAAACCAGCCGGCATCCTGCAATAACCCTGCTACCGGATCGATCATTATCAACGCTGCTGATGAAAACAATCTACCATTACAATACAGTATCAACAACGGACAATCGTGGTTCAACCATTCTAATTATACAAATACAGGACCCGGCACCTATTTCCTGTTAGTCAGAAATAGCCTGGGATGTGTGAGCGGATGGGCAGCTAACCCTATAATATTGGCGGCCCCTATGCAACCTTCCATTACGGCAATTCAAGTCTTACGTAATCCGGACTGTTCAATATCCAATGGCTCCATCGAGATAACGTATGAAGCTGTTTCAGATGTTGAATTAAGCATAGACGATGGATTACATTGGCAATCAGATCCCTTGTTTACCGATTTGCCCGGAGGTAGTTATATCGTACGGATTCGAAATGCTGATGGCAATTGCGAAAATGGATTTACTCAAAATCCCTTTGTGCTTTCTGAAAATATCGGCTTCTTTATTGCTGATGTGAGTGTGACACAGCCTTCAAAGTGTGATATATCGGATGGCAAAATACAAGTTACGATGAATCCACAAGAAGGAGATTATGAGTATAGTCTTGATAAGGGACAAAGTTGGCAGGATTCGTCCCTCTTTTCAGGATTGATGTCGGGCCCGTACACCATCCGGGTTAAACGAGCAGGCACAGACTGTCAGATTGATTTTCCGGATCAGATTGTACTACAGGCAATGGATGCACCCAATATTGACAATGTGTTGATCAGCCAACCGGGTTGCACTGCACCGACCGGCACCATTCGGATTGTGACTGATTTTCCCGAAGCCAGATATAGCATCGATGGAGGCCAGACATGGCAGGATTCAGCAATGTTTGTCGGCCTGCCTGAAGGGTTATATACTCCGGCTGTCAGCAATAAGGATGGTAGCTGTGTTACCATCTTTTCAGAAGGGATAGAATTGAAATATACCGCTCCCTTCCACATCCAGCATGTCCGGATTATGGATCAGACGGACTGTATTGCACCAAATGGCACCATCCGTGTGACTACCGATCAGGACGGTTTGCTGTACAGTATTGACGGAGGAAATACATGGTCCGGTGAAAACGAATTTGGGGGTCTGGTAGCCGGAGAATATCTTCTGGTAGTAAAGGATCCTCAATCCGGCTGCATAGTAAATTATCCCGTTTTGTTGATTGTAGGTTCAGATACCGACCTGTCAATTATGTCAGTTGACTTCTTATCTACAGCCAATTGTGATGGGCTCCCGGCTTACATAGAAATTGAATCAACCGGTACGGATATTCAGTTTTCTATCGATGGCGGGTTGACCTGGTCGGTGACAGGTCGATTTGATTCAGTGCCATCAGGCACCTATGTTATTGCTGTCCGGAACAGTCAATGTCTTATTTATGGAGACACGCTAGTTTTTGAACCATTGCAGCAGTTGACGATGCAAGACATTTTGGCCCGACTTCCATCAGCGTGTGGAAGGGATGACGGCATGCTTAATCTGATATGCCCTGAGGCTGCAGAATTTAGTATTGACGGAGGACAGACCTTCACTTCAACCAACGATTTTGATTCCCTGAAACCGGGGATTTATTACCCTGCCCTCATGTCAGGGCAACAATGTACTTTCTTCACTGATCCAATCGCCCTTTATCCGGACGCTTCCGACATCCTGGATTCTGTGACAGCCATCCTGCCGGAAGACTGCATATCTGCAACAGGAAGTATCCATATTTATCCTTCGCAACATAATCAAGCTTTGGAATATAGCATTGACCTTGGAAAAACCTGGCAACCACACGATCTGTTTACTGGACTGAAATCGGGAAAATATTATATTTTGGTCAGGGATTCTAGCCGGCAATGCACCTTGATGTGGCCTGAGAAAGTGGGCATCCATGGCCTTCATCTGCCCGTCATAGACTCCATTGACATCGACTTTATTCGACCTTGTGAAGACGGCTATGGAAAGATAACTATCCACGCCATGGGTTCAAATAACTTGTACACCATCGATGGCGGACAGCATTGGTATAATGCCTTTGATTTTTCACAACTTAAGGATGGCGATTATGTCATAATGGTGAAAGACTCGGTTTCTGAATGTGTGACAGAGCCCCTTCCGGTCAGACTTTCCAATGCCGTGCCGGACCTGGCTGTCAACGCCAAGATAAAGAATGTATCGGATTGTGACCTGAATGACGGTTCTATTGTCCTCCAAGATTATCCCGATATCGAAACTTCCATCGACATGGGAATAACCTGGCAAAAAAATGGCAGATACTATGGATTGACACCTGGTAGGTACAACATGCTGTCCCGAAATAGCAAGAGCGGATGTCTCGGGCAGCAACAGGTATTCTATATAGGTTGGCCGCAGTTTGATCCGGACTCCATCACCCTTCATCAATGGGATGCTTATTGTGGCCAACCCACCGGAAGTATCGAGGTGGAGATGGCAAAGCCTCTTGAATATTCCATAGATCAAGGCCTCACCTGGACAACTAATACAACCTTTACGAGCCTGACTCCCGGATACTATGAACTGAAGATACGGGAAGGAGCAAAGTGTTTGTTTGATCCCGGTTTTCCGATAGACCTTCTGAATCAGGACAGCCTGAAGATTCTGACAAATGTTGAAGCCCCTACCTGTAAGGGAATGGACGATGGTAAAATAACATTAGCCTTTCCGCCCGGTACCGCTCCGAAAGTAGTGTGGGCTGACGGAAAGGAGGGCTTCGTGATGCAGGGGCCCAAGGGGACTTATCGTGCTGAGGTTTCATTCGGCACCTGCTACATGGACACTGTGGTCGAGATTCCTGCATCGACTACAGAAAATATTCCATGGCAACCTGTTTTGGATACGGTGGTGTGCAATGTGCGGGATATTGAGTATAACCTTGATACATCATTTGAATATCGATGGTATGTCAATCGCATTTTGTGGGACAGTAGTTCAGCTGTCCGGATACCGACACCATCCGATATTCGGTTGGTGATCGAAGATGCGAGGGGTTGCGTCACTTCCGATGGTTGGCAGACGAGACGGGCAAAGGAGTTGTACGATTTCGACTTTCTTTTGCCCGGCGAAGGGTTGATTCATTTTCCGGTAATTGCAGTGGATATATCCAAGCCCATTCCGGACAAGATTACCTGGATCGCTGAATCGTCCGAAAAGGAGACTGACAAGGTAATGGCCAATCAGTATCATGTCATCTTTGGCAGCCCGGGTATTTATACGGTGGAAGCGCATTTTATAGCCGGTGACTGTGAGGAAGTGGTGAAAAAAAAGGTAAGGATCTTTTCGACAAGAGATAGTCTGCAATTTCCACTTACCGGCATCGCCGGCAAAGTCATTGCCTCCTTGAGGATTACGCCCAATCCAAACAACGGGTCATTCCGATTAATCACGGAATATTTTGACATACAACCCGGTAACGTGTTTGTCTATAATGCAGCAGGAAAGCAGGTGTATTCGCAGCGTTTGACGCCGCAGTATGCCCTTGAAGAGACGCCTATAGCGCTTACGGGCTTCAGACCGGGGGTTTATTCCTTGATATATTTGGCTGATACAGGCGAGTTTCATTGGATCAATTTCATCATCATACAATAACCGGTTATGAAAAGTTGGAGATTTATCAGAATACTAATTTGTATAGCCGTCATCGGCATGGCTCTTAGATTGGAGGCACAACCTTATCCGGTAACGGTGACGATCAACGTGACCTCACCGGCAGGAGTTAGCCTCCCGGAATATCAGGTAAGCAGCGTACCATCCATAATGGCTACCCTCATCCTGACAGATCCGGAAAAACCTGTTTTTATGGTTCGGCTCAAACTCACGATAGCGGGCAGCGGCATACTACTGAGGACCTCCGATCTGGCAGTATTGCCACCGGTAGAACTAATTTCCGGTCAGCCAGTCATGCTAGACCAGAATACATTGGCTCGATATTTTGATATATCTACATTAGAAGTGTCGGGCATGGATAGGAATGTCTTCATCCAAAGAGGGCAGGTCTTGCCGGAGGGAACCTATAGCATCTGCCTGGAAGCGTATGATTATCACAGACCACAAGGTCTCCCGGTATCCAATACAGGATGTGCCGTCGCCAGCTTAGAGTTGTACGACCCACCCATACTCAATCCTCCGGATTTTGCCAATTCCGTAATCTTTGATCAGGAGCCACCGGTATTTCAGCAAGGATTGTTTACCTGGCAGCCCATGCACCCGATGAACATACCGGTAGAATACAACCTGCGGATATACAAGAAGGAGGATGTTTTGCCCGCTCTTCCCGGCAAGGATATTTTGGAATATACACCTCCATACATCAGTATCCGGACACCGGCCTTGTCTTATCGGCTTGCACCACAGGATCCGCCGCTGATGCCGGATGTACAGTATTTTGCAGTAGTGCAGGTTGTTCCGCAAGGATACCCTGCCGCCTTCAAAAACAAAGGCATCTCTCAGGAAGTTTCCTTTGTAATAAATCCCGAGGAGGAGGATCCTTGTGAAAAACCTGTAGAATATAAAGGCGCCGGTATTCGGGAGGGCATAGCTCTGGAGTGGAAGATGTACCGTGCCTGTGAGGGATATGTAACCGAGTATTATGATATAGCTGATTATGCCTTACAATATCAGGATGCGGAGATTGACACCGGCGATCGATTGGCTGATACGATCCGGCAGGTTCTGTCTGACCATGAGTATGTGTTGCGAACAGGCTGCATCTGTAGCCGGGATACACTTTACACAGATACGATCCGGATACACTATAAAAGACCCAAGGCCACAGTACCTCCCTTTGCCTGTGGTATGGAAAATGGCGGCATAGCGGGCATACAATCCTATCTTCCTGCCTTGCATGCCAATGATACCATCGTGGCAGCCGATATTCAGGTCATCATAAGTCAGGCAAGTGGGAGTAATGGTCATTTCTCGGGCAAGGGGCATATCGTGGTGCCGTATCTGAAGTATGCACGGGTCAATGTCACATTTACCAATATCATCGTCAATGACGAATACCGGATGACTGACGGAGAGTTGAAGGTGATCGGTGTCGGTCAGAACATCATTGGTGACGATATCCTGAATGCCATCAATGACATATTAGAGGGTATGGATGATCTGTCAGACTTGCTTGGAGAGACCGCCGAAATACTTTCCATGTTGGACGCCCTCCTGCTTGAGATGGCGGATAACATGCCTCCGTGGTTAATACAGGAGATACTGGAAATCAAGGGTATGATAGCCAATCCGCCGGAAGGGGCGGATCTGGCAGCTCTTCAAGAGAAATTGAAGAACCTGGAGGGTGAGCGGAAGGACTGGGAGATGTTGTATTGGAATGAAATCATTGAGGGCGTTAAGTATTTGGATTCTGTGTATCAGGCGCAGGCTGAAGAAATTGCTGCGGAATATGTTGGCAATTCAGGAAGCTTTGAAATAATTGAATTTAGAGATAACGAATCTGGTGAACCGGATGAGAATGGTTCGAATTTCAAAGAAATTAACATAGAAGATAGCTTTGAAATGAGCCCTGAAATAGAGCAAGCTATTACTGAATTTTCGCAAGCGGAAGATGAATATGCAACTTTGATTTTGATTGATAAGGTTGAAGATGAGCTAAATATAGAGACGGTAAAAGATCTGCTATATGTATTCAAAGCGGTTGGAATGAATGTAATTACCTTAATAGGTGATGAATTCCGCCTCCGTGATTGGGATATGGTTGTGATAGAAGCAGATACTGAATTAGTCGGCATTGTTTCCAACATAATTAAACAATCGATAATAAAAACTTTCCACAGACTATGAAATCGATTTATGCTTTATTTTTTCTCTTATTCTATTGTATTAGCGGCAAATCCGGCAACCTCATCAATATTGATTCAATATTTGAATACAACTATAGAAGATTTGAAAATATTTTAAAGTTTAATGAAGCAAATTGGAAATATGGGCATCCGGAAAAGAATATATACACATTTATTTTTGATTTTGAAATTGGAAGTAGTGATTGTGGGCTAATATATGACACTAAAATTTATAAGCAAGATTATTTCATTAATCTAAAAGATGATATTAAAGAGATTAGTGATTCAATTTCAGTTTATAATAATTCAAATGATTCAGTTGAGATATATTCATTCATTATTTATACACCTAGCCTTGTATGGTTGTCAAAGGTAAATGACTTTAAAACAGTTAATAACATATTTAGGTATTTTAATTCGCATATCACAATCGATACACTGGATAAAAAGTATCAGGAGCAGCTTGCTATCTATAGAGCCAAATTAGATACATTTAAACAGCGAATGCGAAACACGTTGGCAAATGATTTGTATGGAGAAATAGTATTTACAAAAAATAGAAGGACTCGTATATTAATTTCTCAGGAAATATTTCAAATAGTAAAAAAGAACTACCCACATGATAGTCCTTTGGCATATCAAATAATTTTTGATTGGACGTCCAATGATAATAATTTTATATCAAGGTGGGGGAATACTATAGCTATTAATATCAGAAACAATAGAATAAATTATAGAGCGGAAACGGAGGCTTGTTTGGAGCCTAAAGTTCTTACTTTTGAAATTATACGCTCACTTAGACTTGGAGCAATAAGCGATTTTATACCGGATTCAATAAAAATACCCAGTTTTAAAGAGACCTTTCCTTTGTCCCAGTCCGAATCATATCAAATTTATGATTCATTAGCAAATGTTTTTGCCGCCAAAATCACGAATGCCTATATAAATCACCCCGTTCGATATGAATACCCGGATAGGGATTTTAATCATTTATCCAACTTGGATTTTTCGACGGCTTATGAAGATCAGGTGCTTAATGATCAATTAGCCTATTTATTGGATAAGAGTGGAATCTACTTTGTTGTAATGAAAGGAGCTGTTCCGATTCAGATTCCTAGGAATTTATGGAATAGTTTTGCCTCACATGTTTTGAGCAAAATAAATAAGAGTGAAGTTGACCCTCCAAATGGAATAGTGATACTTACGGTTCCTACGGCGCAATACTATGGTATGGAAATGCAAATGCCCGGATTGGCTTGTACCTCAGGCACCATTGATCTGCAATCGTTAGCTCAATTTGTGGATCGGGTTATTTATGTAAGGGACTATATAAGACTACTCTTTAAGTACTGTCGTAAAAATGTGGATATATATACCGGATATTTATATGCTGATGGTACCAGGTCTTTTGAAAAGAAAGATTTAAATATGAGTGAAGGTATTGGTCACCCATATAATAGGATAGTATATTTAATGAAGAATATTTATTATGATACTATAGCAAATATTAATGTTCCCAAAAAAGAGCTTAATTATGGTTCATCAGGAATAGGATACGGAATTGGTGAATGGTATCAGAATCCAGATTATGAGGCTCAAATGGTTGAATATAGATATAAGGTTTCAGATGTATTGACCAAGGCAAGAAATTCTATTAGTAACGCATCTTCATGGGACACAATAAGAAATATTAAGCAACTGATCGAGCCATTCATAGATGATATTATCAATGATTATGTATATAATTACGCTTTTACAGAAGGTGGTTTCAGTAAATTTTGCCAAAATGTAGGGATATTATTAAAAAGTGATGCCCAACAAGAAATTTTGGAAGGTAAGCAAAGCCTGCAATCAAAACATACTTATGATAATGAGGCACTGAGTGTTATTGATCCTATCGTTTATGCTACGATAGATATTGCGGGACTGATTCCCGGCGTTGACAATATAGCTGATGTTGCGGGTTTGTTATACGCAAGTGAACGTGGTGATGTCGATAATGTAATATCCTATACGGCCGGCTTTGCTGTCGTAGGGGCAGGAGCGATAGCAGCAAAGTGTGCCAAGAGCCTTTATGTGAGTGTAAAAGGAAGGAAGTTTTTTAAAAATGCTTCTGGCATGGTTGAAGAAGTATTGACAAAAAATGTTGCAGAAAAAAGTGTGGCAACAGAGGTTTTGGGTCTGGAAGCTAAATATATGGACGACATCGGGCAGGATTTAATCTCCGGTCTTCGAAAGCAAAAGTACCACAGCAACCAGATCAGCCATTTCAGGGAGATCACATCCGAAGCGGATCGCAAAAAACTCCTGTCGGCTATCAATAAAGAAAAAGGCGACATATACGCATCCATTCGCAATGGCAAGTATCCAAAAATAGAATCCGTTGCAGATTTTGTAGTGGTTCATGAAAAAAGATTATCTTTATCGACCATATTAAAGAATATGGACGAGGCGACACTTGCTAAGCTGGAAAAGGACTTGGCTGGTGAAGGAGGCGGGGTGTTGGGAGAGTATTTTAGAGGCAGTCCGGGGTGTGTGAAGGCGTGGGAGGTTGCAGTAAAACATTCTGATGATATTCGTAAGAACACAGATTTTTTAAACTATTTAAGTGACTATCTCGATGAGTTTCCGTATTTAGGAGAAGATCTGGCAGATGGCGTTGTATTTAGTGCCTATAAAGATTTTTATCCGGATATTCGTCAGTCCTTTGAAGTGCTCGACGATGTTGCCCATGATGTCATCGACGAGGTTATAGAGAAGACCAAAAACTCCAAATCAAAAGAATTTTGGAAATGGATACATTTGGGCAGAAAGTTTGAAAAAGAATTCTTACTTCCAAGATTAAAAAACCGATTCTCAGACGAATATACCCAACTCAAAAATAAAGCGAGTGAGATATTTGAGGTAAATCTTGATCAGTACGATATGTATTCCCAGGTGCAACTAAAGTTTGGTGATGAAGAAAAATATTTCGTAGCAGATCAGGTATATGTGAAATGGGGTAAAGCGGATGATGGCTTAACTGATGAAATTAAAGATATCGTTATCATCGAAGACAAACTCAGCGAAG
>JAGFJA010000021.1 GCA_024103005.1 Saprospiraceae bacterium | reverse complement strand
CGCATAGGCAACTTCTTCCGGTTGAGTGTACAACCGGCTACTGTCCACTCCTGAATTGTCCACACCATCCTCCTCACCACCGGTAACTCCAAGTTCTATTTCAAGAGTAATGCCTATGGCTGACATTCTTCTGAGATAAGTAACACAGGTTTGGATATTCTCTTTTAAATCCTCTTCGGATAAGTCAATCATGTGCGAACTGTAAAGAGCTGACCCATATTTCTCAAAGTTTCGTTCATTAGCTTCCAATAACCCGTCCATCCAGGGTAAAAGTTTTCTGGCGCAATGATCAGTATGCAGAATTACCGGAACTCCGTATGCTTCAGCTAGTGTGTTGATGTGTGCAGCTCCGGCTATGGAACCCAGAACGGCTGCCTTTTCATTCTCATTTTTCAGACCTTTACCTGCATTAAATGCCGCTCCGCCATTGGAAAATTGTATTATGACGGGAGAGTTGACTGCTTTAGCTGTCTCCAGTACAGCATTTATGGACGATGATCCGATAACATTAACTGCGGGATAGGCAAATTCATTTTCTTTGGCGTAATTCAATGCATCGGTTACCTCATCGCCATGGAGGACACCCGGTCTGAATTTTGATGACATAGATATAATATGTTTAGATTAGCAAAGTTGAAAAAAAATATCAATTTTTATCTTATTCAATGCCTTTGTTGACTAAATATTTTTCGGCTTCCAGAGCAGCCATGCAACCTGTTCCTGCCGAGGTGATTGCCTGACGATACACATTGTCCTGTACGTCACCAGCCGCAAAGACGCCTTCTATATTGGTAGCTGCTGTTCCCGGTATGGTTTTCAGATATCCGCCTTCTTTCATTTCCAGATAATCTTTGAAAATATCTGTATTGGGTTTGTGGCCGATGGCAACAAAAAATCCTTTCACCGGAATTTCAAATTCTTCATTGGTGAGATTGTTGCGGAAAAGTGCACCTGTTACTTCTTCTTCACCGATGACATCGATGGTATCTGTGTTGAAATGAACCTCTATTTTAGGATTGTCAAATACTCTTTGAGCCATAATCTTTGAGGCTCGCAAATAGTCTTTACGTACGATAAGGTGCACCTTTGGACATAATTTGGAAAGGTAAATCGCCTCTTCTGCAGCTGAGTCGCCGCCTCCAACTACCGCAACTTCCATGCCCCTGAAGAAAAATCCGTCGCATACTGCGCAGGCAGACACTCCCCGATTAGTAAGTCTTTCTTCTGAAGGTATTCCAAGCCATTTAGCATCGGCACCGGTGGAAATGATTACCGTGTGCGCCAGAATCTCCTCTCCGCTTTCTGACCAGGCCTTGTGAATAGGTCCGCTAAAATCCACCTTTGTAATATTTTCATAATGCAATTCAGTTTCAAAACGAGCAGCCTGCTGCCTGAACAGCTCAACCAGTTCAGGACCCTGGACACCTTCCGGAAAACCAGGATAGTTTTCTACTTCGGTTGTTATGGTCAATTGACCTCCCGGCTTACTTCCGGTATAAAGCACAGGCTTCAAACCTGCACGTGCTGCATAAATAGCTGCCGTGTACCCGGCAGGCCCGCTTCCTATGATTAGACACTTTAAAACTTTATTATCTTCCATATTTATATTTTCTCGTATTAAAATGCACTTTTTATCAAAAAGTTGATTGGATGTTCAGAATATCAATAAAAAGGTTTGTCAATATAAGATATTAACATTTCAACAACACAAGCTTGATAAGTTTGTCCGGCATTTTTATGTTATAATTCTTGCTTAATTATCTGAACAATCCGGTCAATTATATCATCATCATAGCCTACATTATCCACTTTAAAATGAGCTTTTTGGTAATAAGGAAGCCTTGATTGATACATTTGTTTTAAATGTGAAGTTACTTGGTGATCAGCGAGAGAATTAATCAGTGGTCTGTCATCTTTCATGTTTTTCAGTCTGAGTATAATTTCATCCAGAGGTGTATCTAACCAGATGGTTTTGCCATGGGTGTTCATAAATTCCATATTGTCAAAAAATACAGGAGTGCCACCACCGGTAGAAACTATTGCTGATGAAGCCCCACCGAATGTCAGGGAGTGTAAACATTCTTTTTCGAGTAGGCGGAATTTTGATTCTCCGTATTTTTTGAAGATATCATTGATACTCATTTTTTCTTTCTTATGGATCAGGTCGTCTGTATCAACAAAGGCTAAATTTAATTTTCTTGCTACACCTAATCCTATTGAAGACTTTCCGGCCCCCATCATTCCCAGTAAATAAAAAATTTTTGTTGACATGTGTGTAGTTTACAATGATCGTTTTGCAAATATAGAAAAATGACAATACAAAAATAAATTATGTATAAATCAGATTTTAATAGTATTAAATCAGGAAAATGTTTGATTTGTTACTATTTATTTGGTGGTTAATTTCATCTTGAGACAAACCGGCATGAAATTTTAATATCAGGAATTTAAAATAATATATTTTAGTAGTCATTAACTGCATTCAAATAAATATCAGTTTTAACTAAATTGTTTATTTGTAATGATATAATATTTTGATAATAAGGTGGTTAAAATGATCTTTTTTTCGTAGAAGTGAGTTGTAAGCATGATATTAAAATTTTATTATCTTTGTCTGTCAAATTGTAAAATTTGATCCAAACGAACCAAAGCATGATGAAGTGGTTAAAGATGGTTTTCCTGGCAGGTTTGGTCTTATACTCAATTGCCTGTAAGCAGGATCCGGTGGTAGATGAAAAGAAGGTCGAACAAATTCTTGGTGATGGCAATGATTATCAGGAACTTATAAGAAATCCTATTTCTGCAGGGGGAAAGGTGGACACAAGTGATGTGGCCGCTGCCAGATTTGATACCGTAAGTTATGATTTCGGGAAAATAAAATCAGGAGATATCGTTACCCATACGTTTGGTTTTAAAAGTGTGGGCATGGCGCCTCTGCTGATAAAAGATGCGACTTCTTCATGCGGATGTACCGTACCTGAATTCCCCAAGGAGCCTATAACTCCCGGAGAATCGGGCACCATAAAGGTCAGGTTTAATTCCGAGAATAAATCAGGATTTCAGACAAAGACAATTACCATTTTTACCAATGGATATCCGAGTCAGTATATTCTGACAATCAAAGCTGATATAATTAAAGATTAAATATTTTAAATGGATTACTCTACTATTTCTTCGCCGTTATTACTATTAGGTATGGTTGCTGTCATGTATTTTTTCATGCTCAGACCACAGATTAAAAAGCAAAAGGAACAGAATAAATTTGGTGAATCCCTTGCCAAAGGCAACGATGTCGTAACTTCCAGCGGAATCATCGGCCGAATCAATAAAATAGAAGGCAATATTGTGACCTTGCAGGTCGATCCTAAAACATTTATCAAGGTGACAAAGGGATCGATTTCAAAGGAACTTACAGACGCAATGGCAGGAAGCATCAGCGACGTAATTAATCACTGATGAATGATGGAAGAAAAGGTCAAAAAAGATAAATGGCTTTTTCTCGGATGCATTGTCGTAGCCAGTGTCTTCTGGTCTATGCAGAAGCTGTCCAATAATTACAGTTTTACTCAGGTTTATTCGGTAAAGTATATTATACCGGACGGAAAGGTGTTTAAAAAACCTCCGGTCTCTTCTATTGAAGTTACCCTTGTCGGTATAGGCTGGGATATTGTCACTAAGTCTGCCAAGAGTATTGGTGATAAGATAGAGGTGGAACTGAGTTCTGATAATAATCAGTTGATACCATCATCAGCGATTGCTGAAAAAATTAATTCACTTTTAGGCACAAGTGAAATTTCTGTTTCCCAGATTAAGCCGACCAATATTTCTATTTCACTTGAGGATCAGGCGAAAAAGAAAGTTCCCGTTGTTTCGCGACTCAACATAGAATTTCTTCCTGGTTTTTATATAAAAAATCAAATTCACTTCTCACCCGATTCAGTGGTCATCACGGGTTCTTATCAGATGATTAAATCAATAGATCGATGGAATACGGAAATTCTTAATATCAATAAACTGAACAGAAATATTGTTGATATGCCCATTCGCCTGGAGTCTGCCAAAACGGATATGATCCGGTTAGATCATAATGTGGTTAAGATGAATCTTGAGGTGGAGGAATATACCGAAAAGAGTTTTACAGTTCCCATTGTAATTAAAAATGCAGATATTAAAGCCGTTTCCATTCCAGACAGGGTAGAGGTGAAGTGTGTAGTAGGCCTTAGCAAATACGATATCCTGACGGAAGATGACATTGAATTGTATATCAACCTCGATGAGAGCCTTCTTCACAAAAACAGCAACATCGCACCTATCAGCATATCACGGCTTCCTGAGTTTGTAAGGAATATTTATTATGAACCCGTATCAGCGCAATATTTCTTTCTTAAATGATCCGGAGAAGACCCTGTCCACCGGAGATTAAATAAACTTTTATTTTTTGAAATGAATGTGTAATTAACTGTTGCTGATAATACTATCTGAAATCAGAACATATTGTTATTTCTGTTTTAATTTAAGAAATATTGCAATTATTTTAAAGAAATATCAAAAAACTTGTGAGGTCTTTTAATAATATAAAATAATGAAATGCTATAGATAATTTCTGCTAAATTCCTCAGCCGATTCTGGTTTCTTTGGGTGATTTTTAATACATTTGCGACCTTTAAAACATTTGTTCAACATTAAAAAAAATTAATATTGGAAAAAATTAAAGTAGCTAATCCCGTTGTGGAATTAGATGGCGATGAAATGACCCGAATAATTTGGAAGTTTATTAAGGATAAATTAATTCTTCCATACCTTGATATTGATATAAAATACTACGACCTCGGAATTGAGCACAGGGATGCAACCGATGATCAAGTTACTGTAGATGCTGCCAATGCAATAAAAGAATGTGGAGTCGGTATTAAATGTGCAACCATCACCCCTGATGAAGCTCGTGTTGAAGAATTCGGGCTGAAGCATATGTGGAAATCTCCCAATGGCACCATCAGAAACATTTTGGATGGTACGGTTTTCCGTGAGCCTATTGTAATGCAGAATATTCCCAGACTGGTGCCCAATTGGACAGCTCCGATATGCATCGGACGCCATGCTTTCGGTGATCAGTATAGAGCGACTGACTTTGTTACAAAAGGCAAAGGCAAGCTGACCGTTAAGTTTGAAGGAGAGGATGGCACCGTCCAGGAATTTGAAGTTTACAACTTTAAGGGTGATGGTGTAGCTTTGACGATGTACAACACTGACGAAAGTATAATCGGATTTGCAAGGTCCTGTTTTAATATGGCATTGAGTAAGAACTGGCCTTTATATCTTTCTACTAAGAATACGATATTAAAAAAGTATGACGGCCGGTTTAAAGATCTTTTTCAGGAAATTTACGACAATGAGTTTAAGTCACGGTTTGAGGCTGCTGGGATAACTTATGAGCACAGATTAATCGACGATATGGTTGCTTCAGCTTTGAAATGGCACGGTAATTTTGTGTGGGCATGTAAAAACTATGACGGTGATGTCCAGAGCGATACTGTGGCACAGGGTTTTGGCTCCCTGGGTCTGATGACTTCCGTATTGGTGACGCCTGATGGAAAGACGATGGAAGCAGAAGCGGCTCATGGTACGGTGACCCGACACTACCGTCAGCACCAGAAAGGGCAGCCTACTTCTACCAACCCTATAGCCTCCATATATGCCTGGACTCGTGGTTTGGCTTTCAGAGGCAAACTGGATAATAATCAGGAGCTGGTTAATTTCGCAGAAACACTTGAATCAGTATGTGTTGAAACAGTTGAAAGCGGGAAGATGACAAAAGACCTTGCTGTTTGTATTCATGGGAATAATGTACAGCACGGAACACATTACCTTTATACTGAAGAGTTTCTGGATGCACTGGATCAGGGGCTGAAGGCTAAATTGGGAAAATAATTAATCTTAAGTAAGATAATTCAGGCCATTCCGTTTCAAATCGGGATGGCTTTTTTATTTGAATCTTATCGAAATTGTATATATTAAAATTAAAACATATATTTGTACTCGAAATGTATAAAACATTCGAATAAAATATAAATGGTATAAGTAAATGGCACAGAAGTTCCGAACAGGTATCCCCAAACCAAAGCCCAATTATTTCTTATCCATTGTAAGTATATCTCTGGTACTGTTTTTGTTAGGCTTGATGGCTCTACTGACGCTTAATACCAATAAGTTGATTGATTCCTTTAAAGAAAATGTCAATGTCATTGCGGAGCTCAGAGACTCAGTGACTGCAGGTCAGATAGATACCCTGAAACAATTTATATCAAAAATAGAAGCGGTAAAGGTTCCGACAATTGATGTTGTAACCAAGGAGGATGCCCTGTCTATTATGAAAAAGGAAATGGGAGAGGACTTCCTGCTTGACGAAATGACCAATCCGCTAAATGACGCCATCGTATTCAATGTCAAAGCAGCCTATTTGGATTCAACTCAACTGGCAGGTATCCGGACCTCTATCATGAACGGGCATGACTATGTGACGAATGTTTACTATCAGGAAACTTTCGTGGGTAAAGTCTCAGAGACGCTGAATAAAATCGGAATAGGTATTCTGATTATTTCACTGTTGTTCCTTATCATTGCCCTCACAATCATGCACAGTACATTAAAATTATCGATGTACAGCAATAGATTCTTGATTAAAAATATGCAATTGGTAGGTGCCGGTAAACGTTTTATTCAAAGACCATTTTTGTGGAAAGGCGTCTGGAGTGGCTTTTTGAGTGCTATACTAGCTTGCCTGTTATTAGTCTTACTTCTTTGGGCTATGATCAGATATATCCCTGATATGCTATCGATAATAGATTATAAGGAAGTGGGAATGCTGTTTCTGGCTATTTTATTTGCCGGTATAGTGATTACCGTATTTTCCACATTTTTGATAATCAATCGTTATCTTCGGCTTAGAAGAGAAGACATGTTTTGAAAATTTGAGAAGTCAACTTACATTTGTATTTTAAATAGAATTATGAGTCAAAAAAAGAAAAATCAAACGGGTTCCGGGCAGCCCCTTAAGCCAACTACTTCTAATATTTCAACTGCAGTTCATGCACAGACTCAAGCAGTCAAAACAAAGCCTGAGAAAAACAATTTGGTATTTGACAGGGATAACTTCAAATGGATGTTTATCGGAATGGGCGTCATGCTGTTGGGTTACATTCTGATGTCGGGTGGTTCCATGCCGGATGCCAATACTTGGGATCCATCAATTATTTACAGTTTCAGAAGAATCACCCTTGCACCATTTATTATTCTGGTTGGTATAGCCATAGAAATCTATGCTATATTTTATGTAGGTAAAAAAGAAGCCTGAAAATAAACCGGCATGACAGATTGGTTAATTGCTGTGATCCTCGGTATCGTTGAAGGCCTTACTGAGTTTCTTCCCGTGTCAAGTACCGGACATTTAATATTAGTCAATGAAATAGCAGCCTTCGATAATAAGGACTTTTCCAATACTTTCAATATGTTTATCCAGGTTGGAGCCATACTTTCCGTCTTGATTTATTTCTGGAAAAAGTTGTGGATTTTCGACAGGACGTTCTCAGGTAAATATGAGATTAATAGGTCCAGGATTGATATCTGGATTAAAACAATTATCGGAGTTTTACCTGCTCTTATATTGGGTTTTTTGTTTAAGGACACAATTGAGGAGAATTTGCTGAATCCGACTGTTGTGGCTTATAGCCTAATTGTAGGAGGAATTATTTTATTGTTCATTGAAAAGAAATTTAAACATCCGGAAATAGTCGATATTGGTTCACTCACCTATTCTAAAGCATTATTTATAGGCTTTTTCCAATGCCTTGCAATGATACCCGGAGTCTCGCGGTCTGCCAGCAGCATTATAGGTGGATTGGCTCTCGGATTAGATAGAGTGACAGCAGCAGAATTTTCATTCTTTTTGGCTATTCCAACTCTGACAGCTGCCAGTGGATATTTTTTATTGAAAAATGCTTTGCTTTTTGATCAACACCAGTTTTTACTCCTCGGTGTTGGGTTTTTAGTTTCTTTTTTGGTGGCATATACCGTTATCGCCTTTTTTATGAAGTATATAAAAACCAATAATTTTGTTCCTTTCGGCATTTATAGGGTTTTGTTGGGCTGCGGTATAATTCTTTATTTTTTAATGTCTGCCAATTAGCCATGCTTTTATACGCAATTAGAAAACTGGCGTATGGGTTCCTGATTATTATTACAGTGGCATGTACGGTTTCAAGCATCATTTATCTTTCTCCTGTAGATCCTGCTCGTTTGAGTTTTGGTCAGTTGTCGGACGCAGGTACAGTTGAGGCTAAGCGTAAGGCATTGGGACTTGATCAGCCCTTGCCGGTTCAATTGCTTTATTATTTGCGAGACTTATCGCCTGTTGTGGTGATTGATAAAAATAATCCGATACTGGAATCTTATTCCGGAGTCATGTTTTCAATGTCTTCGACAAAAACGTTCGTAATTAAATGGCCGTATCTCCGAGAATCCTTTCAAAGTGGTCGCCCTGTGGCTGAAATACTGAAGGAAGCTATTCCATTGACGATGATTTTGGCTTTTTGTTCCATTTTACTTGCAAGCCTTCTGGGTATAATTTTAGGAATATTGTCAGCAGTCAGGCATGGAACCTGGATCGAGCAGGTAGCGATGGTAGTATCGACCATCGGCTACTCTTTGCCTTCCTACGCGACAGCGATATTTTTTGCCATTGTATTTGCATATCTGCTCCAACCGTTGACAGGTCTGCATCTGACGGGATCCCTACTTGAAGTGAACGATCAGGGCGATTGGATTATAGAATGGAAAAATCTTATTTTACCGGTAGTAGCCCTGGGGTTGAGACCAGTGTCCATCATCACCCAACTGACCAGATCGGCAATGCTAGACAATATGATGATGCCTTATGTACGGACTGCAAGGGCTAAAGGATTAAGTTCAACCGTAATCACCTATCTTCATGTACTAAAAAATGCCATGAATCCCATTATAACCGGGATCAGTGGATGGTTTGCTTCTCTTATTACCGGAGCTTTTTTTGTAGAAAATGTGTTCAATTATCGGGGTCTTGGAGTGATTACGGTAAAGGCATTGCTTGATTTCGATATTCCTGTCGTGCTGGGTGCTGTTATTTTTACCTGCGTTATGTTTGTAGTGATCAATATTTTAGTGGACCTGTTGTATTCAGTTACAGATCCACGTATTAAATACAGTTAATTCTTTTATTAAATCCCGATTAAAATTGTAACGCAACTGTTTGCCTGTGATGTAAGTGGGCAAAGGATATTTGTGCTAAATTGGAGAAGAAATCCAACACTTTATACAATTTAAATTAATTTTAACACATTTGTTTACAAATTGATATGCATTCTTATTAACAAATTGAGGCTTATCCTTCAAAATGGAATGACAGTGTCCAGGTTCTTGAAAATACTTTATCGAGGACTTTGGAAGTCTCTTTTTGTTTGTTATATATCAGGATGTTATTAAGTCCGTGGCTATATTTCAATTCAGGTGAAAGAATGAAAAAAGGGAAGAAGAATTGGAATCCTCCGCCTATTTCAATCGCGAAATCAGTCGGTGCGATTTTTAAAATATTTTGTGCCTCCTGTGTTCTGTTTTTATTGGAAACATCGAAGGAATATTTTACGCCTCCCAGAACGAATGCTCTGATATCTTTATATGGATTGGTTTTATATCTTACCTGAAAAGGTAGTTCGACAAATACACTTTCTGCTCTTCTTTCAAGGATGGATTTTGTTGAATTTATCAGGTTGAAATTGATTTTTCTCTCGGTGAAGGAAAACGTAGGCATAAGCCTGAAATCAACAGATTCACCTATTTTTAGGTTTGAAATAACAGAAACAATAAAACCCTGTCCGTTAATTGAATTGACTCCGACTATACTGTCTGATACGAGAAAATATCCGGACTTGAATACTTTATAATTTGTCTGGTTATAACCTAAAGTCAAGCCAAAAAAGAATGGTTTGGCAGCAAAATCACGATAGTTGGAACTCTGATAGTCATTACTTCTTTTGCGCTGAGCATCAACTGAATGAAACAAAAACAAACAAGTAAAAAGACAAAGAATTAACCTCATTTTATGCATTTATATATAGTACAGATTCCTCCGAATAATGGTCTTGCAGTATTTTTTTCGAATCCTACTTCTTTAAGGATATTTATAAACGACTGTCCATGGGGAAATTGTTGTACAGATTCAAATAAATATGAATATGCTGCTTGGTCACCTGATGTTATCTTGCCGATGAAGGGCATGATTACTTTTGAATAAAACCGATAGAAGAAATTAAATATCTTATTTCCCGGCATGGAAAATTCCAGAATAGCTACTTGTCCACCATTACGAGTGACCCGTCTCATTTCAGACAAGCCTTTTTTTAGGTCGCCGTAGTTCCTGACACCAAAGGCTACGGTCACGGCATCAAAAGTGTTGTCAGAGAATGGTAGATTCTCACTATCTCCCTGTTCCAGAGTGATGATAGAAGAAAGTCCTGCCTGTTGAACCTTTTTTCGTCCAATGTCAAGCATATTGGCACTTAAGTCAACACCGGTGATTTTTTCGGGATGAAGCATCTTGGCCATCATGATGGCGACATCACCTGTTCCGGTTGCCACATCCAGGATGTTTTGAGGTTTGTCAGAGGCAATCATCCGAACCATCTTTTTACGCCAACCCCTATCTATTCCGAGTGTAAATAAATGATTCAGCAGGTCATAGCTTGGTGCTATGTTGTCAAACATGTTTTCTATCTGACCTTTCTTATCCTCATCGGAGGAATATGGTTTAACTTCCGGCAAACTTTAAAATTTTCTGCAAAGATAAGGTTAACCAATAAATAATTTAATTCACGGGATATTATTTACCACGGATGGCATCTATAATATCACTGCTCAACGGATCTACTTTGGAAGGATAAACTGCCTGAAGTTTTCCATCCTTATTTATGAGAAATTTCGTAAAATTCCATTTAATTGGGTCAGTTATCCCTAATTTGACAGCCTCATCAGTCAGATATTTGAATAATGGATCGATTCCTTCTCCCTTTACAATGACTTTTTGACTCATCGGAAAAGTGATGCCATAATTCCTTTCGCAAAATGAGGAGATTTCTTCGTTGCTGCCCGGTTCCTGTCCGCCAAATTCATTTGCAGGGAAGCCGATAATAACAAAGTTTTTGCCTGTCATCATCTTATATAGTTCTTCCAGGCCTTTATATTGAGGGGTGTATCCACATTCTGAGGCAGTATTTACTATTAGAATTGTCTTCCCTTTATAATCGGAAAGGTTTAGGGTGCCTCCGTGCAATCTGTTGATTTTAAAGTCATAAATAGATTGTGCTGACATATTCATATTCATTAAAAATGATAATAAAAGCAAATAAGTGATATGGTATAAATATTTCATTCCGAGTGATTAAAAAAGTGAACCTTGACCTGATTCAATGTCAAATTCTATTGTATCCCCTATGTTGACTTTATCCGATTGATTTGTCGGGGATTTTTCTTGAATGACTTGTTCAAAATTTTTTAATTTTTCTGAGCTTAATTTATTTCCGATTGCTTTCCAGCCTTTGATTTCGATAAAAGCATTTAAATCGAGCGTATCTTCAACCCAATTATTTCTTACCTTCACACTGTATTTTACCAATGGTTGATCATCTGTTGTTATGTAGAGAAGGGATGAATCAGGATGATCGGATATAAATTGGAACTTTGAAAATACGGCATCTGATTCGATTTTAAATCTCTTGACCATCGTCCACCCCTTATGTCCATCAAAATGGACGGCGCACAGTGAAACATCCGGATTATACTTGGTTATCAGGGCAATTTCTTTTGGATTCAATTTTAGTGAAAAATCTATGGGTGTTAATTCCAATGTTCCATTCTGATACACAATCAGCAATTTGTCGTCATTGTCTATGTTCCCGATTAGCCTTCCCTTATTATCCACATTGAGTTTGCCGGTCTCTTCATCAAGATAAAGTACCTGCGCACCGAGGGTCGAACCACCTTTTTCCAGTAAGGTAATCTTTCTTATCGGATATTTAGTGACTATATTGCCCAAAGAATCCCTTCCCTTGATCAATTGTGTAGCAAAGTCAAAATCAAATACCTTAATTTTGGCTTTAGCAACAGGTGAAAGGGTTACTTTTAATACTTCCGCTTCCCCGTTTTCATTGGCAGAAAAATAATGGACTTTTGGTTTGGCTGCTCCCTTGGTCAGATCATATTCTTTGTCTCGCGTGATGGCTGTGACATTAAATCGTTTAGCATAGGCCTTGCCGCCCGGACCGTCTGAATAAATTAAGTTGTAGGTTGTCCTGTCATCATTCTTTTTCCAGACAGCTACATGAATTATATTTTTACCGATGAAGGTCTTTTCAGCTAACCTGCTCACAACCATTTTCCCATCACCGGTAAAAACAATAATATCATCTATATCAGAGCAATCAGATACAAATTCATCCTTCTTAAGCCCAAAGCCAATAAATCCTTCTTCGCGATTGACATACAATTTGGAGTTGTTCTGTACAACAGCTGTCGCTTCAATGGCTTCAAACTGAGTAATAACGCTCTTCCTATTGCGGTCTTTGCCGTATTTTTCCTTCAGATACTTAAACCAATCAATGGTAAAACTTACCAGATGGTCAAGATTGTGTCTGACTTTCTTTATTTCTTCCTGGAGAGATTCCAGTTCTTTATCTGTCTCAAAGCTGCTATATTTTGAGATTTTCTTTATTTTGATCTCAGTTAGCCTGACTATGTCATCTTGCGAAATATCCCTAGGTAATTTAGCTAATAGTCTCTCTCCGGGAGTTTTATGTGAAGGTGTGGAGACATATTTCAACAATCCATCTTCAATGATTGTCAATACCTGTTCAAAACTTTCAGCTTCTTCGATGTCCCTGTATATTCGCTGTTCAATAAATATTTTTTCCAGGCTTGTGAAAAACCATTTTTCAAGCAGTTCATTCAATTTGATCTGCAGCTCCATCCGGAGAAGTTCCTTGGTCATATCCACATTGGCTTTCAGGATATCCTCGACCGGTAGAAAGACAGGTTTATTGTCTATAATGACACAAGACATGGTAGATATACTGCTTTCACAATCGCTGAAACGGTAAAGGGCATCTATGGTCTGGTCAGGTGAGATGCCGGGCATAAGTTCTATTGAAATATTGACATCTTTGGCAGTGTTATCGACAATCTTTTTAATTTTTATCTGTCCCTTATCATTTGCCTTCAGAATACTTTCAATAAGTCTGTCAGTAGTTGTACCAAATGGGAGCTCAACAATTTCCAGTTGATTTCGATTGGCAATATTTATCTTGGCGCGTGAAAGAATCTTGCCACCTCTCTGACCTGAATTGTAATTGCTCACATCGATATATCCACCGGTCAGGAAATCGGGATACAAGGTAAATGGTTGCTCCTCCAGATAAGATACACAGGCATCCAGCAATTCGTTAAAATTATGAGGTAAAATTTTGGTAGTTAACCCTACGGCTATGCCTTCCGTACCCTGGCTGAGCAGGAGAGGAAATTTTACCGGTAGAAAGACAGGCTCTTTTTTGCGACCGTCATACGATGTCTGCCATAGAGTAGTATCCGGATTAAAGACTACGTCCAAGGCAAATTTTGTCAATCGTGCCTCTATATATCTCGGTGCTGCGGCAGAGTCGCCTGTTCTGTTATCTCCCCAGTTTCCCTGACAATCTATTAATAAATCCTTCTGACCCATATTAACCAATGCGTCTCCGATAGAAGCATCTCCGTGAGGATGGTATTGCATGGTGTGACCAATGATATTTGCAACCTTGTTATATCTTCCGTCGTCAATATCCTTCATGCTGTGCAGGATGCGCCGTTGTACAGGCTTACAGCCGTCTTCTATCAACGGGACAGCTCTTTCAAGAATAACATAAGAAGCGTAGTCAAGAAAATAATCTTTATACATCCCGGTGAGAGGAATAATCTGGTTTGGGTCTCTCGTGATGTCTTCTGCCATAGTACCTAGTCTATTAAAATCCTAAAGTTACAAAGATACGCACATATTATAAATATTTGTATAACTTCTCGATATTGAGATATTGGAGTTTTAATCAACTGAAAAATTGACGGATATTTGATATTAATGCAAATAAAAAAGGTCGCTTTTGGCGACCTTTCAATGCTTAGTAATTATTTTTTGTCATTTGACTTCTCAGGTTTAGGGAGAAGTGCTTTTGCAGAAAGCTTAAACTTACCCGTTTTCTTGTCAATGTCAAGTAATTTAATCTTAACGTGATCACCGACTTTTAGGACATCTTCCACATTGGCTATACGGTGGTGCGCTATTTCACTGATGTGCAGCAAGCCTTGTTTTCCACCAAAATCAACCACTGCTCCGAAAGAAAGAACTTCTTTCACAGTAGCATCAAATATATCACCTATTTCAGGGTTAAAGCTTATTTGTCTGATTTTGGCGATTGCCTTATCTATACCTTCCTTGTTCTGGCTGGAGATGTTGACGTAGCCTTTGCCATCTTTTTCTTCAATGGTAATGATAGTACCTGTTTTCTCCTGAAGATCCTGAATGATACTTCCGCCCGGACCTATTACAGCTCCTATGAAGCTCTTGTCAATGATGATTTCTACTAATCGCGGAGCATGCGGTTTAAGGTCAGCATTTGGTCTGTCGATGGTTTCATTCATCTTTCCAAGGATATGTAACCTTCCTTCCCTTGCCTGATTCAGGGCTCTTTCCAGTTGTTCATATGGCAAACCGTCTATTTTTATATCCATTTGACACCCACAGATGCCTTTGGCAGTACCTGTTACCTTAAAGTCCATATCTCCGAGTGCATCTTCATCACCGAGTATGTCTGATAGAATGACCAGTCGGTCTCCTTCAGCGATCATACCCATAGCTATTCCGGCTACATGTTCCTTTATCTGAATACCGCCATCCATCAACGCAAGAGATCCGGCACAAACAGTTGCCATAGAGGATGATCCATTTGATTCCAGAATGTCCGAAACCAATCTTATCACGTATGGGTTGTCTTTTGGAAGAACCTGCTTCAAAGAACGAGCGGCTAGGTTGGCATGACCAACTTCCCGTCTGCCGGGGCCTCTGCTTGGTTTAACCTCTCCGACAGAATAGCCCGGAAAGTTATAATGCAGAAGGAATCTGTCATAAGTTAGTTCAACTGCCTTATCTACCATCTGCTCATCCAGCTTGGTGCCCAGAGTTAAGGTAGTAAGTGACTGAGTTTCTCCTCTGTTGAATATAGAACTTCCATGAGAAGATGGAATAAAATTGACTTCTGACCAGATTGGCCTTACTTCATCTGTATTTCTACCATCAAGTCGCTTGTGAGTATCAAGTACAAAACCTCTGATAGTTTCTTTCTTTATTTTATCAAAATATTCACTGATGATTGCACCTTTTTCTTCGATATATTCATCACCTTTTTCGGCAGTGACATTCTCTATGAAAGTATCAAGCATTTGCTCAAATCTGTCTTTTCTGTCGTGTTTGCTTAAAGCAGCATTACATACTTCAAGGATTTGATCCTTAACGGTGGATTTAACCTGGTTGTATAATTCTTCGTCTATTTCTACCGGTTCGACCACTCTCTTTGTTAAAGCCGGTCCGCCAACCTTCTGAGCCAGTTGGTGTTGTGCTTCGATCTGGACTTTAATGGCTTCGTGTGCAAACTTAATGGCGTCAATCAGATCTTGCTCCTGACATTCTTTTGCCTCTCCTTCTACCATCATTACGTCACGGGTTGTTGCTGCGACAATAAGGTCTATATCGGCACTTTCTAGTTCTGTCTTATTGGGGTTTATTTCAAAATTGCCGTTTATTCTTGCTACTCTGACCTCAGAAATAGGTCCTTCAAAAGGAATATCAGATACAGTAAGTGCAGCAGAAGCAGCCAATGCAACGTATGCATCAGGAAGTGTTTCTTTCTCGGCACTAATTAAGTTGATGATTATTTGGGTTTCATTCATGTAATTATCAGGAAATAATGGCCTGATGGCCCGATCTACCAGACGGCTTATCAGAACTTCATAATCAGATAGCCTGGTCTCTCTTCTAAAAAAATTGCCGGGAATGCGACCTGCCGCAGCAAATTTTTCTTGATAATCAACAGAAAGAGGGAAGAAGTTTTGACCTTCTTTTGCTTTTTTTGACGAAACAGCCGTAGCTAATATCATTGTGTTGCCCACTCTGACCAAGGCAGAACCATCAGCCTGAGTAGCCAATTTTCCAGTTTCAATAGTAACTTCCTTTCCATCTGGCATGGTGAAGCTATGTGAAATAGGGTTTTGTTTTCCCATTAGGATTAATTTAAAATGAATAAAAAATAGTGAAATAAAGGGTAATTAAAAAAAAAGAGTGTTTCAGAAAATATTGAAACACCCTTTAGTTTTACTTTCTTATACCTAATTTTTCGATAAGGGCGCGGTATTTTACAATATCCTTAGCCATCAGGTATTGCAGGAGTCGTTTCCTTTTACCTACCATTGCCAATAATGAACGAGTACAAGCATGGTCCTTCCTGTTGGATTTCAGATGCTGTGACAACTGTTCGATTTTAAAAGTGAATAGTGCCACCTGTCCTTCTACACTTCCTGTGTTGGTAGCATTTCCACCGTGTTCTGCGAAAATTTCTTTTACTTTTTCTTTTTTAAGATAATTACCCATTTTGTTTTTTTAAGGTTACCAAATTAAATCACTAAGATCTTGATTAGCGCCGCAAAGGTAAGTAAATGTATTGATTTCAAATGAGTTTTTTAAAATTTTTAAAATATTTTCATTTTGATGCTTGGGAATATTTGGTTTTTTGATGTATTGTGGTTTAAATATTTACCGGATTATCCTTTATTTTTGTTTTCATATTGGCTTTATATTCGTTAAGCACAATTTTTTGTGTACCTTGCTTTTTGTTTTAATTTTGATTTTATGAAGTGTTGTATTATACCTCTTTTGCTAATTTTTAGTTGTACTCTTTTCTCTCAGGTATCAATCGATCCGGTTTTCCCTAATGTCAATTCGGTGATTACGGTATATTTTGATGCAACACAAGGAAACGAAGGTCTAAAGGATTGTAACTGTACCGTATATGCTCATGCAGGGCTTATCACGGACAAAAGCACAAGCGGATCGGATTGGAAATACGTCCAGGGTAATTGGGGTACAGATGATCCGAAGGTTAAAATGACTAAAGTTGGTGATAATTTATATGCACTCACTTACAAGATTAAAGACTTTTACGGCATTCCTGATGGAGAAAAGATCAGGCAACTGGCTTTCGTCTTTAGAAATGTCAATGGTAGCAAAGAAGGAAAAACTGCCACCGGAGGAGATATTTTCTATAATTTTCCGGATCCGGATGCCGGCTTGCAATATATAGTCGTCAAGCCGGCAATGGAGAGTCGTGTTGTTCCCATAAATACACAGTTAAATTTGGAATTATATACATCAAAATCTGCCGCTATTCAGTTTAAAGTAAATGATTCGACTTATGTGGATACTTTCGATTCCTCTGTTGTTCAACAATTCACAATTGATAAATTTGGAACTTATCGATTTGAACTGAATATTCAGTCAGGAAATGAAGTCATAGATACTGCATTTACATGGGCAGTCGGAGATTCGCCCGCAAAGAAGGAAATTCCTGCTGGTATGAGGCTTGGTTTTAACTTTGATGAAGGGAAAGGCCTTGTGGTTTTAGAAGCCCCCGGAAGATATATTGGCTTTCTGGTGGGTAATTTCAGTAATTGGCAACCTGATACAGATTATCAAATGAATCAGACACCGGATGGTCAATTTTTATGGGCACGAGTAGATACAGCAGGCCTGGCAGGATTGTTGGATTATCAGATCTGGTTTGATGATGGTTTGAAAATTCCGGATCCGTTAAGTGTAGAAATTTTGGATGACAGGAATGATAAATATATTGAGCAATCTACTTATCCTGATCTGCCTCCTTATCCTGTTGGAAAAACAAATGGTTTAGTTTCCCATCTGGACTTTACCAGGCATTACTCCTGGGACAATAAAAACTTTATCAAACCTCAGAAAGGTGATCTTGTAATTTATGAACTGCTCCTGAGAGATTTTCTGAATTCTCATGATTATAATGATCTGAAAGATACGCTCGCTTATTTGAAACGCCTGGGAGTTAATGCTATAGAGTTGATGCCTGTAAGTGAATTTGAAGGCAATATTAGTTGGGGATACAATGTTTCCCTTCACCATGCTATAGATAAATATTATGGAGGTCCTTTAAAATTGAAATCTTTTATTGATGCCGCTCATGGTTTGGGCATAGCAGTTATTGCCGATGTCGTTTTTAATCACGCCTTCGGTCAAAACCCAATGGTTCAAATGTACTGGGATGATGTGCTAAAAAAACCGGCTGCCAACAATCCATGGTTTAATCAAGATGCCCGTCATCCTTTTAGTGTGGGATATGATTTTAACCATGAAAGCCCTTCAACCAAGCGTTATGTCAATCAAATCCTGAAAGATTGGTTAGAAGAATATCGTTTTGACGGCTATCGTTTTGACCTTTCTAAAGGTTTTACTCAGACAAATAACCCAAATGATGTAGGCAAATGGGGACAATATGATGCATCCAGAATCGCTATCCTCAAAGGATATGCCCAACAGATCCGTTCCGTTAGCCCGGATGCTTTTATTATTCTCGAACATTTTGCAGAGAACAAGGAAGAGAAAGAATTGAGTGATAACGGTATGATGCTTTGGGGCAATTTATCTTATGCCTATGCTGAGAATGTCAAGGGAGATGCAGCTAATCTGGATTGGGGATATTATAAACAAAGGGGGTGGACACAGCCCAATCTGGTAACATATATGGAAAGTCATGATGAAGAGAGAATGGTTTATAGGGCAAAAACCGAAGGTAAATCTTCCACTTTAGGATATAATATCAGGGATGAAGCTACAGCACTTAGTAGAGCCGGAATGGCAGCTGCATTTTTTTATACAATACCCGGACCTAAAATGTTGTGGCAGTTTGGAGAACTAGGTTATGATTACTCAATTAATACATGCCCTAACGGAACAATAAATAATGGATGCCGCACCGATCCCAAACCCATCAGATGGGACTATTTTCGTCAAAAGGAAAGGCTAAAACTGTACGCTGTCATTGCCGGATTGACACACCTTAAGCATACTTACCCTGAAATTTTTAACGAAGGAGATGCTGCTCTGGATCTGGACGACTTGTATAAATCCATTATCATTGACAGGCCGGAGTTAAAAGTGGTGATTGTAGGTAATTTTGATGTTACCGACCTGAGTAAGGCCATTTCATTTCCGACCAATGAATGGTATTACAATTATCTGGGAAATGACAGTATTCAAGGGACGATAACTCCCCGTCAGTTGACCATAAAAGAAGGTCAGTATAAGGTCTATTTAAATAAAAAAGTGACGAATCCTGCTTCTTCTCTTTCAACTTTTAAGCTAAATAATGAGAGTTTTCAGGTATATGTTTATCCTAATCCTGCCTTTCGTAATTTACAAATTGTCCTTCCCGATGATGTCGGTGGAACTAAGGAGTTGATTTTGTTCGACATTTCAGGTAAAAAAGTAGATTCATTGGCATTGCATGGGGACCGGCAGATTGTTTCCTTCCCTCTAAAACAAATTGATTCCGGGTTGTATATCCTAAAGGTTATTGCAGGTAATAAGACGGGAATTGCAAAAGTTATGATTGTAGATTAGATTATAAAATTCAGATTTAACTTATTCGATGGTTTTATAAAGAATTGGTCTAATCAATAAAAGCTGTATGTTATAGTTTGAGTTCAAATTCGTGATGATATCAATTTTATACCATCATTCTTGATTTTATCAACTCAATGGAATAATAATTATAAATTTGTATTCATATAAAAATAATCATGGATCAGATAGTACCGGCATTAATTGCCAAAGAATTAAAACGTCAAAGAGAAGGAATAGAATTAATTGCTTCTGAAAATTTTGCATCAGCTCAGGTGATAAAAACTATGGGGACAGTACTTACCAATAAATATGCTGAAGGCTATCCCGGAAAAAGATATTATGGTGGGTGTGAAGTCGTGGATGAAGTAGAACAGTTGGCTATCGACAGACTAAAGGAGTTGTTTGGCGTGGAATATGCCAATGTGCAGCCACACAGTGGGGCTCAGGCCAATGCTGCCGTCTTCCTTGCTTGCCTTAAACCTTTTGATAAGGTCTTGGGATTTAACTTGTCTCATGGAGGACATTTATCCCATGGATCACCGGTTAACTACTCAGGTAAAGTATATACTCCGGTTTTTTATGGAGTTGAACAAAGCACCGGATTAATTGATATGGATAAAGTTGAAGAAGTGGCAAGAAAAGAAATGCCAAAGTTGATCATCTGTGGTGCCTCGGCATATAGCAGGGATTGGGATTACAAGCGTTTCAGAGAAATTGCAGATGCTGTAGGAGCGATACTTATGGCCGACATAGCACATCCTGCCGGATTGATTGCCACCGGATTTTTAAATAACCCTGTTCCTCATTGTCATATTATTACTTCCACTACTCATAAGACTTTGCGTGGGCCAAGAGGAGGAATAATCATGATGGGTAAAGATTTTGATAATCCTTGGGGTAGAACCACTGCCAAGGGCACTGCCATCAAAATGTCTGCTGTATTGAATAGCGGTGTGTTTCCCGGCATGCAGGGTGGTCCGCTGGAGCATGTCATTGCTGCTAAAGCCGTTGCATTTTATGAAGCATTACAGCCCTCCTACAAGTCATATATTCAACAGGTTATATTGAATGCCAAAGCTTTTAGTGAGGCCTTCATAGCTAAAGGATATGAGGTTTTCAGTGGGGGCACAGATAACCATCTGGTTTTACTCAACTTGCACTCAAAAGGTGTAACCGGAAAGGATGCCGAGAATGCACTGATAAAAGCTGACATTACTGTCAATAAGAATATGGTGCCATTTGATACACAGAAACCGACTATTACGTCTGGAATCAGAATCGGTGCTCCTGCCATCACTTCCCGTGGCTTTAAAGAAGATGATTGCAGGGAGGTGGTTGAGTTGATTGACAAAGTTTTAATGAACCTTAACAATGAAAGTATAATCTCTGAAGTAAAACAGGCTGTAAATACCAAGATGAAGAATTTTCCATTGTATGAAGGTGATTTTTGACATACTGTATAGTCTTAGGCTTCGTATTTTAGGTTAATAATTTATCGATATTATACAGATTGCAGCGTTTTGCCTGATATTTGACTATGTTAAATTAATTGTTCCAGATTTGAAAGATGGAATGAAGCTAATTTAAAATTGAATTTTATTTCATGCCGAGATTATTTTTATTTATTGTAGTCGTTTATTGCTTCGGACTTTTATCCTGTCACAGGGATGATATTGATTTAAATATCAACAAAGTGGACAGCACAAGCCCGGTGATATATCAGGAGGTAACTGGTACTGTTTTTGGCTACGTTTTGGACAATGAAGGCAGACCTGTTCCTAATGCAAAGGTTGAAATATACAGTTCGACTACTTCAACAAACGATGCCGGGATGTTTGTTTTTAAAAATGTCAAAATGGATGCTCAGGGAACCTATATTTCAGTTGTCAGGGATGGCTTTTTAGAAGGCTCAGATTACATTTATCCCAGATCTGAAAGCATCAACTACAGTTATGTTCGCCTTGTAAAGCCGAAACCTGCCTTTTCCCTGACGGCCGATGCCGGCGGGGTAGTAGAAACACCTGATGGATTAAGTGTAACCTTTCCGGGTAATGCCTTTGTAACTCAATACGGACAAGATTACTCAGGTAAGGTAAATATTAATTTAATTGTAAAGGATGCATCTTCGCCTGATTTTGCTTCCTATATGCCTGGCGGTCTGATGGGTAATGATTTAAAGGGAAGTAGAGTAATTATCGGAGTCGCAGGTTATTTCAGAGTTGATGCATTTGATGCAAACGGAAATACACTGAATTTAAAGCAGAATGCTTCGGTAGTATTTAGCTTTACTTCCAATAAAAGATTCAATAACTTATCTTCCTGGTGGTTTGATCAGGTAAATGGAATGTGGATTGAACGCAATATGACATCCTTTGATGGATATAAATATCATGGCGTAATTAATCAATTGGGTGCATGGCTTATCGGAGATCCCTACGGACTGAAAGACATTTCTTCCAGGATTGTGGATAGTAAAGGCCTGCCGGTTAATCAGGCTAAAATTAATATAGAGTGCACCGCCAACGGTCAATTATTGAAGGTTTATTCGGGGTTGACTGACGCCAATGGATTTTTCAATGCCAAATTGCCCGAAAATCGCGAGCTGAAGATGAGTATTCAACCGGCATTATGTGATTCTCCCACAAAAGAATTGCAGATTGGTCCATTTAACAGCAATGTCGTACTTAATAATATTGAATTGAACTTGAATGAAAGAAATTTAAGTTTTACGACTTTATGCAATGGTAAAGTTTTTGAAAATGCAGTTGTCTTGATGCAGCAGGGTAATAAACATGCAATCATTCAGCTTGCAGCGGGAAATTCAGAGTTCAACATATTTAATTATTCTTGTGCCTTTCAGGGAGTTTCAATATATGGTGTTAATCTTGAAGAAGGTACTCAATCGGAAAAAGTCGATTTGTCTGAATTTAAATCAAGCTATCAACTTGAAGTGTGTAAGGGTGGATGTAACCTGAATGCTACCTTTAATGCTCATTGCAATACGCTAGCTGTTCAGGTGACAGGCGGCAGTGGGGTTTACGGCTATCAGTGGGATGAAGGTAGTCATGGTGATTCTATTTCCATTTCCTCTACTGAGTCGAAGGTATATTCTGTTACAGTTACCGATATCCAAAATCCGGGCTGTTCAAAGGTTTTTTCATATCTGACTTCAGGAGCTATTGACGCCAGGATAGTGGCTGATGACTGTAAATGGCCGGTCTCACTACGAATATCCGGTGATAATATTAGTCAGGTAACCTGGTTCAATGGTAACAGTGGTAATGAAATAATAGTTACGCCATCAGGTGAGACGACATACAAAGCAACAGTTACCAATACAAGCGGATGTTCTAAGGAATTGTCTGTTTCTGTTAATTCAAAGAATTTCCCTCATATCGACAATGTTACCTATTGTTATCAGAACCTATATTCATTGTCAGGTGACTTTGTAAATGGTAAATTGACAGGAGATTTCGGTTTTTCGAAAATTTTGAACGATAAGGGGGATTTGGAGGAATTAAATGTTCTGGAGACTGGTTATAAATTGAGTGGAGTTTTATATGGTGGTCAGGGATGTCAGGAAAATTTCAACCTGCAGATACCAAACTATAACGGACTCAAGATTCTGAATTTTGTGAATGATGAAATCATTGACGGAAATAAAATTATTTACTCCATTGGTACCGGGAGTTGTTATAATTGTGACGTAGGAGATGTGTCTATTTTCAGTATTTATGATTTAAACGAGGACTATAGTCAGCAGAATTTGACGGGATTGTCACCGGGGTATTACTATGTTGTCGTTAAAGATGCCAAGTCCGGTTGTTTTATTGCACATAAAAAAGTTAAAATATTATAGGTGGATATTGACAATATACTCCAAGGCTGTCTACAACAGCAGCAAAGTAGTCAAGAGCTATTGGTAAGGACTTTTGCACCAAGGCTCTTAGCTATTTGCGAGAGGTATTGTCGGAATAAGGATATGGCTCAGGATGCACTTCAGGAGACATTTATCAATATATTTAAATATCTGCATTCCTATAACGGTGAATCTGAATTTATCACATGGGCTAGAAAAATAGCTGTTAATAATTGTCTGAGGATAAATAAGAAATTTTACAAGTTGCAGTTTGTCGAAGAATCAGAAGCAAGGTTCAGCGACCACTCTTACATACCGGATGATTATAATAACCTTACCGTTGATGAAATTATGGCACTGGTGAAGAAACTCCCTGATAGCCAATATATTGTATTTAATATGTTTGTTGTGGAAGGTTTTAGTCATCGCGAAATCGGAGAGGAACTGAATATTACCGAAAGTAGCTCGCGCTCAACATTAACCAGAGCAAGGATGCGACTGATAGAAATGATACAGAAAATGGAAGATAAAAGTAATAGCTCACTTTTTAATTCTAAAATTGCTATTATATGAATTATAAAGATTTTGAAAAAAGTATTCGCAATAAGTTATCCGATTATGAATCAGAGGTAAATACAGATAAGCTCATTGCCGGTATTTTTAATCCCTCAAAAGAAACAAAACATCGTCCTTATTGGATTGGATATGCCGGGGTCGGGTTGTTCATTATCTTTTTGGGTGTCTTTGGCTCGCTTAAATTTAAGTCCGGCTCTATTGATTCAAATGATGTTACATTGAATCATCCTTTTAGTTCAATTAAAATGTCGCAAGATAATGAGGATTATGACAAAACCTATATGGATGGTAATGCGTCGGATGAAAATGCCAATATTCCCACCGGTTCGCAAGTAAATGGATTTGATAGTAAAATAAAGGAAAGTTCATCCTCTCTGCAGCCCAATACCGTTTACACAAAAGACGAAAATCAGCCGGGTGGTGTTGCTGAGATTTCCCGGAAGGGAAGAATTCAAACAGAAACGGTTGAACATCAAATTGTTTCCTTAAATAAAACATCTAATAATTTACATGCCGACCGGGCCTCCTCTATTCCTTCTACCCGGGAAAATTCGCTTTCTGCAGGAAATGTTGCTGACGTATCAGGCGATTACGGCCGGACGACTGTTATGAAGTTAATGCCTTCCTTGTCCTCTTCTGTAATTAGTCCTGCTGAAAAAAGTTTATCAGGTTTTTTGCCGGATGTAAAATGCCCTACCTTTAAGCAGAGGAAACGGTATTCTTTTGCTATTGTGCCTGAGGTTGGTATATTTTACCCTTTGGCATCTATGGAAGGCGATGTCTCAAAAAATGAAGTTCTTAGAATCCGTCGCAGTAACGAGTTATCGCTGGAAGGGTTGCAGGGGGCGCTTTATGGAAAGTTATTTCAGGTCAATGGTCCCTGGTATTTTAAGGCTGGCCTGAATTACAACCGGATAACAAGGCGTCTGACCTTTGAAGATAGTTATATTAAAAGAGATACCACTATCGGGATAATCTCCATTACCGAGTCAGAAAATCATGATACCATAACAGTCATTAAAGGTCCCATTATTACTGAAACCACCATTAATAAATACGAAAGGCGGCATTACTACCACCACATGCTGAGTGTTCCGGTGTTAATTGGGTATCAGAAAAAGTTCGATGGTTTTGTTCTGGGATTAGAAGCTGGTATTAATATTAATTTACTGACGGACCAGACCGGCTATGTTCTGATTAATCCGAATGAATTTGGTTTAATCCATGATGCTGCCCTGTACAAAAGGAAAATGGGCTTATCCTATTTAGCAGGAATTCAAATGGGAATACCCTTTTACAACAATATTTTGGCACTCGCCATACGAGCTAATATAAATCCTAACAATTTTACCTTAACCGACGTGAATTTTTCTGAAAAATACCAAATGCTGGGAGCTCACCTGATGTATGAAATAAGGTTTTAATCCAAGAAGGATAAATGAACTATAATTTAATTTCAATTTCCTTCATACATCTGAAATGCTTTTTAGGGCAATCATCCCGTCCAAATTTGGAGCAAGGTCTGCAAGATAAGTTTTTAATTTCCAGAGATTTGTTAAGATCCATTCCTTCGGGATAATATGGCCAAAAACCATATTGCCAAAGTGTGCCTCCCCAGATGGATACAAGAGGCTTTTTGAGAGCTGCAGCTATATGCAGCATTCCGGTATCATTTGATATGACTTTATCTGCATGGTTTAACATAAATGCGGATTCAAGCAAGGTTAATTTTCCTACCATATTGCGGACATTGGCTCCTGTATGCGTAGATATTTCAAATGCTGCCTGTTCTTCGGTCTTTCCGCCTATTAATATAACATTTTGGTCTGTATTTTGAATAAACTTTATCCAATTTTCAACCGGAAGCCTCTTAGTAAAATGGGTGGCTCCGATGACGGCACAGATATAAGGCCGGTCAATTGCCGTTTTGGGGCTTCCCTGCCATTTATCCGGGAAAAAAAAGTCAAGTCCCTGACCGTCATTAACTATACTGAGTGGTTTCACCGCTTTTAGATACCTTTCAGCGACGTGGGTTTTGGGCAGAATATTGATTTTAAAGTAAACCATCATGAGTTTTTCAAAGGTAGCCTTATGATAAGTTAACCTACTTACTCCAAGGCTAAATGCCAGCCTGAAACTTCGTATATTTTTATGCAAGTCAATGAAATAGTCAAATGATTCCTTTTTTAATTTACTGATAAGTCCGGAGCAATTTTCCTCCAATATCCAGACTTTATAGATGTAAGGATTGTGTTCAACTAAAGGAAGGAATGCTTGCTTTGTAAGGAAGTGGACTTCTGCATTGATTTGAGTCTTCAGGCATCTGACTACAGGTGAAGTAAGGACAATATCTCCGATAGAACTAAATCTGACTACTAAAACTTTAATGGGTCTTTCCATTCGGTAAAATTAAAAATCCTTCTCTATATTATATAAAGAAGGATTCGGGATTATTGTTGATTCAAAAAATTTATTCCTTTACAATTTTTATGGTTTTGCTTAAGTTATCCCTTTGAATTTCAATTAAATATATTCCAGGTTGTAACTGGCTGGTATTAAGATTGAATTGGTTCTTGCCATTTTTTAGGTTCACAGGTCGAGAAACTAATTTTTTGCCTTTGGTATCATATATATTAATCTTACCCGGCATCTTAGATTGACTGATCCATTGAATATTTACATTTGAAGTAGCCGGATTAGGAAATATATTTACATTGTCTGTCAAAATATTTTGAGATATTACATCGTTCAGATCGCGCTTGCCGTTGGCAAACCACGTTCCCAATGTGCTGTTGTTGATCAGTACAAAAGGATTGCCACTTGGCGATATCTTGTTGGCATTTAATTGCTGGGCAGCTATGATATCTGTATTGGAATTGTCCAGTGCATTGAATATTAAATATTTATCGTCTTTTGAAAAACAAGGATAGGAGAGCACATTATTCTCATAAATAACGTTTAGTTCACCGGTTTCGATATTTCCCGCCAACAATTCATACACCTCATTATTGCCGTTTTCAAAATAATCAAATGCAATGACGTTCGGACTATTTTTTGAAAAAACGGCATTGCCGACATTTACGCCATCTGGAAGGGAAGAAAATAGTTTTTCTATTGTGCCGTCACCATAGGTTTTTGAATTATTGTTCCATACATGCAGAAAACCAATGTCCCAGAATTCAGCTCCGAAGAACCCGAGTGATGATAGTGCATCATACATCAAAAATTCGCCTGAATGATCAAATTCCATCGCATCGGCATACTGGACGTCGCTGGTAAAAATATTTCCATCGCCCGTTGTTGGGTTGTATAGTTCAAACGCATTGCTGGTGTTACCTGCGAGGTCAAATACATAGATATAAGGTTCTTCTGTGTCCAATAAACCGGCAAGCCTTAGGCCATCTTTAGATAAGGCTACATTTCGCCATTGATTTGAATTGTCAAGCAATCCTATATTATAGTTGCCTGCGCTCCAGTCAAACTGGATGTAATACATTGCCTTGTCTTTCCCGATGAAAACGGCGAGAGTGCCGTCATCAGAAACGGAAATCTTGCTGGCCAGGCCTCCATTGAAATCCAACGTGTTTACTTCTCCGGTGGTCACATTTGCGAGGTTTATCTGGTTGAAATCAGGATCAGTAAACAGGATATAATCCTGGCCGGGATTGCTACCATAATCAGGTGGTTGGGTTGTGCCATTGCCAGAGCCTATACCGACCTCAGAAAAAGAGTTTTCGATTTGGGCGATATTGGGAGAGTTGGCACCATATTTATCCTTAGCAGCCTGAATTACCGCATTTCTACAGTCTATAAATTGTGAAGATTTGGTGAGATATTTGGTTAAAGCAGCATAATAGAGTTTTTCAGCATCATCCTTACCTAGTTTGGAAGCTATCTTGTAAAAGGCAAAGTTGAGGATGCCGCTATTGATGTGGACCCCTCCATTATCCTGTGAGCCGGTATATTTTTCATTCATATGGTTGGGTTGCCATCCCTGATCATTGAGACTGCTTCCGCCATTGTGCGGATTGGACATGTCTCTGAGGGCTCCACCGGCAAATACCCCGGGTAAGACGACGTCCTCACCGATTTTATAGTCATCTCTGTCTATCAGAGCTCCGAAGACATCTGCAAAGGATTCGTTCATGGCGCCTGACTCTCCCTGGTAGGTTAAATTGGCAGTTGCCTGAATCACACCATGTGACATTTCATGACCTGCGACATCCAATGCTCCTGCAAGGGGTTTAAAAGCCTGGTTTCCATTGCCGTAAAACATAGCGTACCCATTCCAGAATGCATTATCCATATTGCTTCCATCTGAATTGTTGACGTTTATGATGGAGATGATGGTGCCACCAGAGCCATTGATTGAATTACGGTTAAAAGTATTTTTGAAATATTCATAGGCAACTCCGCCATTATAGTGGGCAGAAACTGCCTTTTTATTATTCCATGAGTTGTTGGATGAAGTTAGCTGTACTAAGTTAAAGTTATTGTTTTCAGGTGAGCCACCCTGAGCGTCAATTGTCCAGATAGCACCCTTCGGATCGTCCGGAAGATTTCCTCCTGCAAACATTTGTCGGGATGCGTCTAAAAGAAAATAATTTCCGTTTAATTGATAAGTATGAATCTGTCTGCTGACATTATTCAAATCAAGGGCAGTGGCTGTGGCTGGTCCATCCAGTGGAGAAAAATTAGTGGTTTGGGATACTTGAGTGTTATTTATAAAATCTGACAGATGAGTACAAGAAGTATTTGTATCAGAATGACGATAATCCAAGGCACAATAAGATTTTATTTCGTCAATAACCTTACCATTATGTGCATCGACAAATAAAGTGATTTTAGAAATAAGTGTCGGGTGAATATCAATCAAATAGGCCAATTGCCCTTTCTCATTCTTGTCTATCTGTGTATAGATTACCAATCTGCCGCTTAGCGGGTTATTGCCGATTAAACTTAGTTGCTGTGAAGAATAATCAGGTATGGGATACAACTTTTTTACTATTTCCATAGCCTGATTAAGTGTAATGTCAGGTAGCGTATTGACATAAGACGGTGTCGGGATATAGCGTCCGTTGAATAGATATGGAATTCCATCTCGCAAGTGTATCATCACCTCTGCATTCCAAACTTCTATGCCTTTATATTCCTGTTGCATTTTAATGTGTGATGTAGCAGCATCATCAGAGGCAATTTTTGTAATTTTAAATTCCTTTGCGGCATTTTGAATCCCAAAATTTTTTTGATTAATAGAGAGGAAGTCAATGGCTGTACTTCTGATGTCCTGCCTGTTAATTTTTGAAACATTCATCAGGTTCCCTTCAATCCATACCGGTAATCCTGTTATACTGTATGTTTTAATAACAGCATTCGGAGTGGATGCAAGCATCTTTCCAAAAGATTTCGGATAAAATGGAATATCGAATGTATTTGCATTTATTATCGGTAACTTTAATTTGCTGAAATCGATTTGTATGGATGCTGGACCATCGGATTTGCCACCGGTTGGTTTGGTCTTTCCTTTTTGTGCCATAGAGGGGAAGGATAGGCACAATAATAGAATGTAAATGAAAAACTTTCTCATTGTTTAGAATTTTTAGACTGTGTGACAAGTAATTTATAGATTGAATTGACAATGGCTAATTTATTTTCAGGCTGGCCTGACCATACTATTTTATTGGTTTCTCCGTGTGCTGAGTAAGCCAGAAAGTAATACAGGTTTTGAGGTTGGTTGTATTGGTATTTATCTATTCCGAAAGTAGTGATATTATCAAAGATTTGTTTAGTAAGTTTTTTATCGACGCTTTTTAACTCCTCAAACGACATGCCATCTCTACTTTTTTTAAATAAACGTCCATCATCCAAAAGGGTATATTCATTGAACTCACCTGAAAATCCGCCGCCTGAGCCAAAAGAAATTTGGGCACTTTGATACTTATCCGGAGGGAGCAGGGCCGACTTGCACCCAAATTGTATTATAATTAATAATAATATTGGAAAATACTTCATAAAAACAGAGAATTTAATAGTTCAGAAAGGAGATTTTATTAAAAATTCGTTAAAATCCTTGAAATATAAGGATGACATATCAAAGATAATAATTATATCGTTATATTTGTGGCAATTTAAACTGTTAAAATTTAAGAAAATATGAAAGGATTATTTTTTATTCTGGCATTTATAGGATTTGTTGGTTTTTCAAATCTGAATGCTCAATGTGCTAAAGCCGGTTCTTCCTGCTGTGCCAAGAAAACTGCTTCTGTTGATAAGGTTTCTCCTGAAGTTGTTGCAAAGGCTGCTGCTGCAGATAAAACAATTAAGGCTAAGAAAGAAAAAGATGGAACTATTACTTATACTCGTAAGGTGAAAGACCCGGTTACAGGTAAAAAAGTTCGTACAGAGGTAGTTTATGATGCAGCTACTGCGAAGTTTGTAAATGCTACTCCTGATGCTCACGGTAAAGCATGTGCAGGCGAAATGAAGGATGGCAAAGCATGTTCTAAAAAAGATAAAATGGAAGGAAGCTGCTGCTCCAAGAAGGGAAGTGCCAGTGCAGATATACACAAGCCGGCGGTAGAATCTTCTTCTAAGATGTAATTATTGCCTTTTTAAAAGTACAAAGGGTTGCCTGTTCGGGTAACCCTTTTTTGTTTCTATTAATTAAGTTCAAACTTTTTAATAATTTTGGAAAGAGTAATGATTAGAAATTAAATGCTATGAATTCTGTTTCCTCACGTCGAAGCGTCGTATTTATTGTCCTGGTGGCATCGCTTGGTTATTTTGTGGATATCTACGATCTGGTAATTTTTTCAATTGTCAGGATTCCAAGTTTTACGGATATTGGTATTTCTTCTGAAGATATGCGTACCGGTGGAGAATATGTATTGAATATGCAGATGGCAGGACTGTTGATTGGAGGTATTGTTTGGGGAGTTATAGGCGATAAATTCGGACGGATAAAGGTCCTTTTCGGTTCAATCTTATTGTACTCTATTGCCAATATAGCCAATGCTTATGTGTATGATCTTCATACATACGCTATAATCAGATTCATTGCAGGATTGGGGTTGGCTGGAGAATTAGGGGCCGGCGTTACCCTTGTCAGCGAAAGCATGGATAAAAGAAAGCGTGGTTATGGTACGATGTTGATTGCGGGGATTGGTGTATTGGGTGCAATAGCTGCCTTTTATATTGCCGAACATTTTGCATGGCGCAACGCATATATTGCCGGAGGAGTTATGGGCTTGATGTTGTTGGGACTGAGAATGGGGACATTTGAATCCGGCATGTTTCATCGTACGGTCAATGAGAAGGTGTCTCGAGGGAAAATTGGGATGCTTTTTAATGATAAGGAAAGGTTTCGCAGATATATGTATTGTTTGTTGATTGGTCTCCCGATCTGGTTTGTAGTAGGGATTTTCGTAACCCAGGCTCCCGAATTCGGTCGGGCACTGAATGCTCCTGAAGAATTGAGTGCTGCGTCCGGTATCTTATTTACATATTTAGGTATTTCATTAGGTGATATTTTTGCCGGGTTGCTGGCACAAATGATCAAATCCAGGCGGCTTGTCGTATTTATTTTTCAAATTGGTATTTTAATAAGTTCATTCTGGTACTTGAGTAGTCAGGGGTTGACACGAGATGAATTTAAATGGATTTGTTTTTTTCTTGGTTTGGGAGTTGGATATTGGGCTACTTTTGTGACAATAGCATCCGAACAATTTGGAATCAATCTCAGGTCAACCGTTACTACGACAGCACCTAACTTTGTAAGAGGTGCCTTGATTCCTTCAACCCTCCTGTTTGAGTTTTTTGTCAGAAAGAGCGATATTATAACTGCAGGTTATATCATGATTTTTCTACTCAGTATGATAGCGATTTTTGCTCTTAGCAGATTGAAAGAAAGTTTTGATAAGGACCTCAACTATTTTGAAGAATGAATAAGGTTATACAAAAACAATCCATGTTTTTAGCCCTCAATCCTTCGTTTTAATGGATAATAATTTTTGAATTAATAGTTTCCCTGTTTTTAAATGTAGCCCTTAGGATATAGATACCCGGGGAAGTGTTGGTTGGAATATCCAAGTAATTCTGACCCGGAGATTTTAATATTTTTAAGATGGGTTTTCCGGTTATTGAGATAAATTCAAGTTGAGATAAATCCAATCGATTGTCAAAGTATATCCTCTTTCCTGCCGAAGCAGGAATGGGGTAGAGGAGCATTTTCTGATTTGACTTTTTGCCTTGAATTGAAATCGTTCCAGAAGTGGTAATATCCGTCGCTAAAATATTGAGGCCACCTCGGATATTTCCTTGGATTAGTTCTAAAATCCCATCATTATTTAGATCGCCAAATACCGGTTTGTTTTGTCTGCCGGAATATAAGCTTTCTGTATTTAGTGATATTTTTGAAAGAGTAGCCGTACTGGTTCCGTTCATTCCGTTGAATGCATATATTTGTCCATTATAAGAGCCCGAAACAAGGATGTCCTCGCCCTTCCACCTCATTATAAACGGAGTTGCATCTCCTTCTGTATCCCCAATTTCTTTAACTGTAACATTGCCGTACCTATATACATTAGGAGCATCCTGATATCCGGGTGCAAATATTGGATTTTTGGCTGTCCCTGTGTTTATAAATAAACAGAAATTCCCATTTTTGTCGCCGATAATAAGGTCTGTATCTCCGTCATGGTCAAAGTCATAAGCTGCTGGCGCTGCTCTGGATGGAACTTTGATACCCTGATAGGATTCTGATTTTAAGACGAAAGCAGTAGGCTGGCCTATTGGTGTTGAGCTTTCAAAATGCAACAACGTACCCCTTTCCGTTCCTATTAATAAGTCGATATAACCATTATGATCTATATCTGTAAACAAGGGTTTGTAGCCATAATGATTAATACCAAAACTTTTCAGGTTGGCAAAGTCCTCATCTTCAACTGTAAATGATAGTTTATTTCCGTCAGAAGTATTTCTTAGATACACCAATTGTCCATACTGACCATTGTTTTTATCTTTATAAAATTTATTACCCAATATCAAATCAGGCTTGCCGTCAGCATCTATGTCGTAGATTGTCGGGCTGCATTCCAGACCAAGGTCCAATGAGTTTTTTATCAAAAAATCTTTTTCTGCCAACCTGTAATTTCCCGGTGCATCCTCATCATAAGTATATCTCCAGTTGAGGATAGATTCCGTCGCCAAAGAACCGATATTGCTTGTAGCTACAATGCAGTCCTCATGATTGGGGCCGTAATCCAGCGAATAAATTGCGGGAAACGGACCAAGATTGATTGGGTCTTCTATATCGGGGAAAAGGTCGTTTTGCTCGGTTATATAAGCTTTTACATTTGTTCCTGTGTTTCGCAGGAAGACTACATTGTTGAATGAAATATCACCAAGCAGAATATCCTGAATTCCGTCTTTGTCTATGTCCTTCACAAGAAGGGTAGATCCTGAGTGCCTGAGTTCCAGTGGTGTAGTATCGGTAAAGTTGGTAGCACATTGATTGGGATTGCTGCTAAGTGTTATCGTGTTATCTAACCCGCCTTCTATAAATTTACCGTAACAGATATCCTCCAGCGTATATAACAGCGAATCTCTGCCATAACCTTGTTCAACACTGTTGTTTTTATAAAAAACCATGTGCGACCCCTGTTCGTTAAAGGAAAATATGTCCAGGTCCCCATCTCCGTCGATATCCTGGATATCAGGGATGTCTGTGATAGTAACGTACACATTAAGTCTGCCGTTATTGCCGGGATAGCTAAGGACATTATAATACCACTTATTGAGCTGGACTCTTTCCAGAACTGTCTGATCGTTTATTTTTCGTCCCTTCCATACGCCAAATCCTACAATATCGTCTGTAGGTATTCCAAAAATATCCATCACGCCATCGCCATCATAATCTCTTATAAGTGCCAGATCATTGATATTCGGAAAGACAACCGGCGGATTTAACCAGTATTCATATAAACCTGAATTGTTATTGTATTTATATACATTGAAGATGTCACCCACTTTGTCAAAAATGATCAACTCCTTAATTCCGTCGCCATCTAAATCAAACTGTGATATTTGCGGACTATTGAGACCTCCGTCCATGCAATTTACGAGGGAGGTTCCATTTTGAGTGATGTCAAAATCTGAAAAAGTATAGTTTTGACCTATAATAAATGAGGGAATAAAAGTAATCAATATGACTATAAGAGGTAAGTGACAATATTTCATGACAAACAATAAATATATTTTGATAAAATTATAGATTATATATCTGAGTCCTGATAATATTAAGAGAATTTAACAATTCCTGTTCTGTGATGGTTAAAGGTGGGGCCAATCGAATGGAAGTATTATTAAATAAGAACCAATCGACTAAAACACCCTGAGCCATGCAATTTTGGCACACTTTCATTACATCTTCAAATGAACTAAGTTGAATGGCAGCCATCAGTCCGCATATCCGTACTTCTAAGCCTGATAATGTTGCCTTAACAATATCTGATTTGTGGGTGACTGTTTCAGTCAGATGTCGGTCTCTAATAAATTCCAGGGTTGCCAGTGAGGCAGCGCAGCATACCGGATTGCCGCCAAATGTGGTGATATGGCTGAGGATAGGATTGTAGGAAAAACACTGCATAATGGATTTTGGTGCAATGAAGGCTGCCAGTGGAAGTCCGCCACCAAAGGCCTTGCCCAAAAGTAATATATCAGGGATGATATTCATTTGTTCAAAGGCAAACCACGTTCCCGTTCGGCCGCAACCTGTCTGTATTTCGTCCACAATCAAAAGAGTACCTGTTTTTTTACAGCGGTTGGATAATTGAATGAAATATTCAGCGGAAGCAGTTATAATTCCGGCTTCGGCTTTGACGATTTCGCAGATAACTGCTGCAGTCCTGTTAGTAATCTTCTCTAATTCATTGATTTGATTGAATTCAATAAATTTTACTCCGGGTACGTGAGGAGCGCTGACTGCCGTATGAGTGGAGTCCGACATGAGTGCAGCAGATCCTGCTGTGCTCCCATGATAGGCTTTTTTGAAAGCAATGATTTCGTGTCGTCCTGTATATTTTTTTGCCAGCTTAAGGGCGCCTTCTACTGCCTCTGTTCCACTATTAACATAATAAATATTGTCAAGACTCGAAGGTAAAATAGTTTTTAAAAACTCACTGAGACGAGTTTGGGGAGTTTGAATATGTTCACCATATACCATGGTGTGCATATAAGAAGAGGCTTGGTCTCCGATAGCTTTGACAACTGTAGGATTACAGTGACCAATGATACTGACATTGATGCCACTGATAAAGTCAATATACTTTTTACCTGCTTTGTCCGTCAGATATATGCCTTCAGCATCTGCTATTTCAATAGATAGTGGAAAAGGGCTGGTTTGGGCGATGCTCTGAAAGAATATTTGCCTATGATTCATGATATGCATTAAGTTTGGTTATTTTGATTTTACCCGGATTTTTTCGTAAATAGGTATGAATCAGTTGATCCAGATCCGGATGATATTCAATGGGAGAAATATAATGCAACAGGTTATCAATTGATTGGATGGAAGTATCATTGTCAAAATATTCATAGCCGTAAAATTTACCATGGAGAATGAGGAATAAGCATTTTTCTGTAACCTGCCTTCCTTCTGTCTGTATGAGCATATCCTCCTCAAACCATAGACTAATGCTGTTAATAATACTGTAGAATATATTAGTGTATTGAGCAAGGTTATCCTTGCTTACAAATTGAATGGATTTGCCCTTAGGATCAAAATATGCAGTAATTCCATTTTTTAAGGCTTCATCGTTTATTTCAAGGTATTTGTTTTGGATAAAACTATCGGCCAGCTTCTTATGGGTGAAATGTTTGACTGTTTTTTTGCCGGGTATCAATTCTTTAGATTTTACGGTAATTAACCTGGGTGTGTTTTCTATTTCCTCCACGATGACCACATACGGAAAGGATGGATTTCTCTGGGTGACATTATATACCGGTTTAAGTGTCCGAATCTCCATGGATTCCTTTATTAATGCTGCCAGTTCATTGCCGGTTAATAGATAATCTATACTGTGAGTTCTTTGTCTTAGTTTTAATGACTTTTCTGAATGTTGAGTGAAGTGCTGAGCTATTCTGCTCTTAATATTTTTACTCTTCCCAACGTATAATAAAGCACCTTCTTTGTTTTTAAAATAATATACTCCGTGTGTATCAGGAAGTTGAAGGATGTCATCCAAGCTGATTCCGGGAGGCAGGTTTGAGGCTTTTAATCCCATAGTGATATAATCATTTACCGATCCGGTGTAAGCACCCGATTGCATAATCATGGTAAATAATTCAGCAGTGGCTGCGGCATCTGCAAGGGCTCTGTGCCTTTCTTTTACAATAATATTTAATTGCTGAATGATATTGCCGAGGCTGTAGGATTTCCATCCGGGGAAAGCAAGCCTGCTCAGTCTGACCGTATCAAGGGTATTCCGTGTAAAAGTATAGCCGAGACTTCTGAATTCTTCCTTGATAAAGCCGTAGTCAAAATGAACATTATGTGCGACAAAGATTCTTCCTTCCGTCCATTCTATTATTTTTTTAGCTACTTCATGAAATTTGGGCGCATCAGCCACCATATCGTTGGTTATTCCTGTTAAACCTGTAATAAATGGAGTTATGTAGCATTCCGGATTAATCAGAGTTGCAAATGAATCAGTGACCCTGTGGCCATCGTGTAATAAAATGGCTACTTCCGTTATTTTATCGCGGTTGGTACTGACTCCGGTTGTTTCAATATCGACAATAGCGTATAGTTTGGACACTTAATATATCAGTTTTAAATATATAAAGGTAGTATAAACTTTTGATTTGACTCAACTCCTTCCGCTATTTCATAGCATATAATAATGCCTTAAACTAGTTATATTCCGGTAAACTATTGATATATAATTCAAACAAAATTGGGTGAACCTGATGTTAAAAATATTTTTAAAATAATTTAAATTTTACTTGTTTATTCAAAGATTGGTTTTACTTTTGTCCTTCTTTTTGCGGGTGTGGCGAAATTGGTAGACGTACCAGACTTAGGATCTGGCGCCGCGAGGCATGGGGGTTCGAGTCCCTCCACCCGCACAACTTTTTTCCTTTTCCTTTTTAATTTTGTTTTATAGTCTGACTTTTATTCAGATTTTTTTATTCTTAATTCCCAGATTATTCCAGAATTCCTATATAATTTCGATGAATGAAAGTATTGGTAATTGAGGATGATGAGATGCTGCGTTCCACTATTGCGACATCTTTGACGGCAGAAAAGTATCTGGTCGAAACGGCAGATACATTTAAAAGTGCACTGGATAAAGCATCTACCTTTTATTATGATTGCATCTTACTGGATATAGGCCTTCCCGGAGGTAGTGGTTTAGATATATTAAAGGTTGTAAAGGAGTTGCAGCTTAAATCAAATGTAATAATTATTTCTGCAAAGGATTCATTGGAAGACAAACTTTCTGGATTGGATTTAGGTGCTGACGATTATCTTGCCAAGCCTTTTCATTTGGCTGAGTTGAATGCAAGGATAAAAGCGGTAATACGGCGGCATAATGCTATCATACACAATACCATAAACTTTGGGAATCTTGAATTAAATCTGGATGAACGGAAATTTTCAGTAGGTGGAAATGAGGTGGAGTTGTTCAGAAAAGAGTTTGATATTCTTTATTTTTTAATGAATAATCCGAATCGTTTGTTGACAAAGTCAGCTATAGCTGAATATACCTGGGGTGATCACTATGAAGATGCCGACAATATGGATTTTGTGTATTCCCAAGTAAAAAATTTAAGGAAGAAACTGGCCATGGCAGATGCTGACTGCCAGATTAAATCTACCTATGGTGTCGGTTATAAGTTGTGCATGAAATGAAGCTGATATATGTTACTTCCCGTTATATTTTCCTTACCTCATTGATAATTGTTTCGATTTGGGGAGTTCTGTTTTATTATAGTCTGTTAGAAGAAATTTATGACAGCATCGATGATGGTTTAGCCAATTATAAGATGTTAATCATTCAGAGTTGTGAGCGTGATACAACCTTGCTCAATAAGGTTGATTTTGAAGAGGGCAATTATGCGATCAGGCCTATCCCTAAAGAGATGGCTATGAATGTAACGGATATCTACAAAGATACTATGATCTATATGCAGTATGAAGACGAAATTGAACCTGTAAGGATGATAACAACAGCCTTTTATCAGTCTGGACGATTTTATGAGTTGAAAATTATTTCGACTATGGTTGAAAAGGACGATTTGATAAGTAGTTTGTTCCGGTCAGTTTTAGTATTGTTTTTCCTGCTATTGCTATGCTTTTCGGTTATAAATTATTTTGTTTTGAAAAAGACATGGAAACCATTTTTTCGGCTGCTGAATAAATTAAGGTCATATAAGATCGAATCTGAAGCTGAACCACCAAATATACAGACGACAATTTCTGAATTTAATCAATTGAATGAGTCAATTGCAATTTTGATACATAATGCAAGAGCAAGTTTTGAAAATCAGAAAAGATTTACGGAGAATGCAGCCCATGAATTACAAACTCCGATAGCCGGGATGATACACAGATTGCAATTAATTTTGGAGAATAACAGCCTGACAGATGAGGTTGCGTTAGCTATCTCCCAAATGCTTAAATCTTCGGAAAAAATGGCAAAGACTAACAAGGATTTATTGCTTTTGTCAAGAATAGAAAATCACCAGTTTATAGAAAAGGAGGCAGTAGAATTTTGTGATATAATCTCTGCATGTATAGACGATCTTACAGATTTTGCCATCTTCAAACAAGTTGAATTTATTGTTTCAAAAGCAGGGTGTCCGAAAGTATTTATGAATGTTTCCCTTGCCGGAATCCTCGTCAATAACTTACTAAAAAATGCGTTGGTACATGGACGAAAGAGTCAACCGATCTATATTCATATAGATATAAATGGGTTTTCCGTCAAAAATACTAGTGAAAATGGCAGACAACTCCCAAATCAAATTTTCGAACGCTTTTATAAGGAATCCGGGAATACGGGTAGCACAGGCTTGGGTCTTGCTATATCTCAGGTAATATGCAAGCAGAATAATTTGGAATTGACATATTGCTTTAAGGACGGACATATTTTTTCTGTTCAAAAAAAAATTAAGAAAATTATTTAGTTCCCAATTTTTTCCAAATTCGGTTGTTTCTTTTGTAGTATAATTTATTGAGATGCCAAGATTATTGCTGATATTATTAATAGTATTTTTCTATGTGTCGGGTTTGTCAGCGCAAAAACTGAATCCCAAGAAAGTACCATCCGTTGTTCTTAATCAATTTAAGAAGGTTTATCATAAGGCTACGGATGTTGATTGGGAAAAAATCAATAAGTTATATAAAGTTGAGTTTGATTTTGCTGGCAGGGAGGATATTGAAGTTTGGTATGATGAGTCACTGAGGGTAGTGAGGAAGGTTGAGACCCTTTTTAAGAATGAGCTTCCAACAAAATTAAAAGATGTTTTGAATGTGAAATTTAAAAATTATAAAATAGATGATCTGAAAAGGGTTTTTTCAGCTAATAGGGTCAATTATTTAGTCCATTTAGAAACAAATGATGAGGAGTTGGTGGTCACAATGGACGAAAATGGGGATATCCTATCCATGGTTCGAATAGATTGAGCGGGTTTGATTCAGGTGTTTTAAATCTTAAATTATTAATGACAGGATTGGAATAATTTCACTTTGAAATGGTATGTCTAAAAAAGAAAATAAACAAAAATTTTTAATAACTTTCTAACTAAATTAATTATTATTATGAATTATGTATTGATTTTTGCTTTGATGCTCACGACAATGACTTCATGCGAAAAAAGCACGGTGCTCGATGAAGGTAAGTGCCCTGCAGAAATTAAAACTTATGTGGAACATCATTTTCCGGGTAAGAAGATGCTTCAGTGTATAAAGGATGTTGACGGGTTGGATGTCGATTATGAGGTTGTACTCGAAGGTAATTACAGACTAGAATTTAATAAAAGCAAAGAAATTGATAATATCAAAGGATTAGAAAAACTACCTGATTCTGTCATACCACCGGTTGTATTGGATTATGTAAAGACCAATTATCCTAACAACATTATTTTGGAGTGGGACTTGGATAAAAATATCCAGGAAATCAAACTCGATAACAGGATTGAGCTGGTATTTGATCTATTAGGAAATTTTCTGAGGATAGATGATTGATAAAAGGAATAGAGCTCTGTAAACAAATTGCAGAGCTCTATTTGTTTATATTATGAATTTATTGCATTGATTTTCAATCAATCTCTTCTACATCATCCATCATTGAGTCGATAGCTTCTTTGATTCTGCTGCCTTCCTGTTCATCACAAAGGACCATAACTCTGAATTTTTTAATTTCCCATTCGTCATCTTCAAAGTCTCCTTCCTTCCATTCACGACACACATCTTCAAGGAGGAAGAGGAATTCATTTTTTTCATATTCATCTTCGTCGCTTAATAGTTTCTGATAATCAGATATGACCAATTCAATTGTATCTTGCTTTAGCCACTGAAGATCCAGCAACATATCATAGAGTGCGTCAAGATTTTCTCCAAAATAACCCGGAAAATGGAGATTTTCGGTAATTAAATCATATAATGCTTTCCAGTCGTTGATTTCACTGCCATTGATTTCAACTACGATTTTGTTGTTTCCTCTTTTGATTTCTGTATCCGGAGAGGCTATTCGGATAAATTTCATTTTTAATTTAAATAAGTTTCTTTGATTGTTATAAATGTTTTATAATGATCCTTTGTATAATAGGCCTTTGATTGAGAAGTAATGAGTCGTTCCGGTCCTCTGTTTTTTCCCCTACGTTTAGGGTGGACATCCCATTCTCTGTAGTATATTTTTCTGCCTTTGAAATCATATTTCGGCAGGCGCCCTTCCCGGTTTTGAAATCTTCTTCCTCCTACAAAACCATCAGGCGCTTTATCATGAATACGAATATAAGTCAAAGTTTTATTTACATATACAGGTATGGCTTCATTTTTTTTATCAAATGTACTTTCCTGTATCGTATCGTTTTGTAATTCAGTGGAGTATAAAATTGGTTTATCGGAAAAATTAACATTTTTTACATTATTTTTACATGCCATTGTATGGCTGATGAGAAAAAACAGAAGGAAAATTACTCCGGGATTTTTACCAAGCCGGGCAGTCGAAAAATTCATTGTCAGCCGATTATATAGATTTTAAGTTAATATATTATAATTTATAAACAATTTGTGAAAGTAAGGATAAATATTATCTTTGCAGCCGCTTAGCAAAAGCATTTTTATTTTTTTATTAAACGAAAATATTAATTAATGGAATCATTACTGTATCTGTTGCCTGTTTTTGGCTTGATAGGGCTATTGTATATGGCCTACCAGTTTAACTGGGTGAATAAACAAGACCAGGGCGAAGGCAAGATGAAGATAATTGCCGGACACATAAGAGAAGGTGCTATGGCATTTTTAAAGGCTGAATATCGTGTATTGGCAATATTTGTCGTCGTTGCCGGTGTTGCTTTGGGTATTTTATCAACTGTTGCAGAGACCAGCCATTGGTTTATCGTAATAGCATTTGTGATAGGAGCTTTTAGTTCAGCTCTTGCAGGATATATTGGCATGCGAGTGGCTACTGCTGCGAATGTGCGAACTACCCAGGCTGCGAGAACAAGCCTGAGTAAAGCCCTAAAGGTTTCATTTGCCGGTGGAACAGTGATGGGCCTGGGTGTTGCCGGACTTGCGGTTTTTGGGTTAAGTATTCTTTTTGTTCTTTTATTCCATTGGTTAAATGGCGGACAATGGAATGGTGTGGATAATATGTCAGTACTCCTGGAAACTTTAACGGGATTTTCATTGGGAGCTGAGTCTATCGCCTTATTTGCACGTGTAGGTGGAGGTATTTATACCAAGGCTGCTGACGTAGGGGCGGACCTGGTTGGTAAGGTTGAAGCCGGAATTCCTGAAGATGATCCGCGCAATCCGGCGACTATTGCAGATAACGTGGGAGATAATGTAGGAGACGTGGCAGGTATGGGAGCCGACTTGTTTGGTTCTTATGTCGCTACAGTACTGGCATCTATGGTATTGGGCAATTATTTGATTAAAGACATGGGCGGTCAGATAAGTGATAGTTTTATGGGTCTTGGACCAATATTGTTGCCTATCCTTATTGCCGGACTTGGAATTATTTTTTCGATAGTTGGTACCTGGATGGTTAAAATATCCGATAAAGATGCTTCTGAAGCTAAGGTTCAGTCAGCTTTGAACAGAGGTAACTGGACTTCTATTGCACTGACAGCCATCGCTGCATTTTTTGTCATTCACTGGATGTTGCCTACTGAAATCAAGATGGAGTTTTTTGAAAAAGGTATAACAACCATTTCGCCTATGCAGGTGTATTATGCGGTCTTGGTTGGATTGATAGTCGGAGGGTTAATTTCAGTATTCACCGAGTATTATACCGGACTTGGTAAAAAACCGGTATTAGGCATTGTTCAAAAATCTGCTACAGGTGCTGCTACTAACATTATATCAGGCCTTTCTACAGGTATGATATCCACCTTTGGTCCGATTTTATTATTTGCAGGAGCTATCTGGGCAGCATATAGTTTCGCAGGATTTTATGGTGTGGCTCTTGCAGCCTCTGCGATGATGGCTACTACTGCCATGCAGTTGGCTATCGATGCGTTTGGCCCTATAGCTGACAATGCCGGTGGAATCGCTGAGATGAGCGAATTGCCTAAAGAAGTAAGGACAAAGACGGATATTCTTGATTCTGTAGGTAACACGACTGCTGCTATCGGTAAGGGTTTTGCCATTGCTTCAGCTGCCTTGACTGCTCTTGGCTTATTTGCTGCCTATGTGACATTTACAGGTATTCATGGTATAAATATTTTTAAAGCTGATGTATTGGCTGCCTTATTTATAGGAGCAATGATACCTGTTGTCTTCTCAGCACTTGCTATGAGTTCTGTTGGTAAAGCAGCGATGGATATGGTTAAGGAGGTTAGGAGACAGTTTAAGGAGATCCCGGGAATTATGGAAGGAAAAGCTACTCCGGAGTATGGCAAGTGTGTTGAAATCAGTACACAGGCTGCTCTTAGAGAGATGATGTTACCCGGTGCATTGACGATTGTCGCCCCTATTTTGGTAGCAATCTTTATGGGTGCTGAAGCTCTGGGTGCATATATGGCCGGAGTGACCGTTTCTGGTGTGCTTTGGGCGATCTTCCAGAACAATGCCGGTGGCGCTTGGGATAATGCTAAAAAGTCTTTTGAAGCAGGTGTTGAAATTGATGGTCAAATGACTTTTAAAGGCTCAGATGCACACAAAGCAGCTGTTACAGGTGATACTGTGGGCGATCCGTTTAAAGATACTTCCGGACCTTCTATGAATATTTTGATTAAACTTACCTGCTTGATTGGTTTGGCAATGGCTCCGATCATGGGAGGTCATGGCAGTAGCCATGATACAGGAATGAAGTCAAGTCCAAAAACGGAACTTCCGGCTCAGAATATTGCTCCTGTAAACGTTATTAAGTACTAAACAGAAACATTAAAGAAAGAGAAGGGGCTGCATGACTTTTTGCAGCCCTTTTTTATTGTTGGTCTGTCAAAATGCCCGATATATCCAAAAGTTGTAAACAATTTCTTCAAAATACCGTAAAATTGTGCATATTAAATTCTGTTAAAATAATCTACAAATGAAGAGCTTTATTAAGATTGTCCTTGGCTCCTGTGTTGGAGTTGTCTTGGCGATAATTGTTTTTTCTGTTATCTCTATGGCGGTTGCTTCTTCTTTTGCCTCTTCACTGACCGGTGGAGATAAAGGAGAAGTAAAATCAAACAGCATACTTAAATTGGACCTGAGTACACCCATGCCGGATAAAACCAATAATATAGAGAGTTCGCCGCTTTCTTTTGAGAATCATACATTTGTAGGAATCGTTGATGCTGTCAGGTTGATAAAACATGCTAAAACAGACGATAAGATTAAGGGAATTTACATCAATCCCGGTTTTGGAGTTGCCGTAGGTCCGGCAGCTATCAAAGACTTGCATGATGCAATAGAAGATTTTAAAACTAGTAAAAAGTTTGTAATCGCCTATGGAGAAAATCTTACCCAGGGAGGTTATTATATCAGTTCGGTCGCTGATAAAATCTACCTGAATCCGGTAGGTGATCTTGATTTTAAAGGAATGAGTATCAGTCTGATGTATTTTAAAAATCTGATGGACAAGCTCAAAGTTAAATTCAATATTTTCTATGTAGGGAAATTTAAATCTGCTACCGAACCATTCCGTTCTGATAAAATGAGCCCTGAGAATAGATTGCAACTCAAGACCTTTCTCAACAGCATGTTTGGACAGATTACCAAAGATATTGCCGTTAGCAGAAATCTTAGTCCTGAGACGGTAAAGAAAATTGCAGATGATCTTTCCATTCAACGTCCAGAAGATGCATTGTCACTGAAGTTTGTTGATCAGTTGGCTTATGAAGATGAAGTATTGGCTGAACTCAGGAAACGCTTGAAAATCAAGGAAGACGATAAAATTAACTTTGTCAGTCTTGGCCAATATTACGATGGTACAACCCTGAATAAAGACTACAGTGCATCCAATAAAATTGCCGTTATATATGCCGAGGGTGAAATTAATGACAGTGACAGCCATGAGGCTCAGATAGGAGGCAAAGCTTATGTTAAATATTTGCGTAAGGCTAGACTGGATAAGGATGTGAAAGCTGTCGTCCTTCGGGTTAATAGTCCCGGCGGCAGTGCTTATGCATCTGAACAGATATGGAGAGAAATTGACCTGATTAAAAAAGCGGGCAAAAAAGTTATTGTTTCAATGGGTGACTATGCAGCAAGCGGTGGTTACTATATTTCATGTGATGCTGATTATATTTTTGCCAATGAGAATACCATAACAGGTTCTATAGGAGTATTCGGGATGATTCCTAATTTATCCGGTTTTTTCAGGGATAAATTATATATAACCATGGATTCGGTTAAAACCGGTCCCAATGCGCTTGGTATTAATACGTATTTTGACATGAGTCCGAAAGAAGCTCAAATGATACAGTCCTCAGTTGAAAATATTTACAGGGTCTTTACCAAGAGAGTTTCTGATGGCAGGAAACTTCCTATTGCGACAGTTGATAGTTTAGCTCAGGGTCGAATATATTCCGGTTCGGATGCTATTAAATTGAAATTGGTAGATAAAATCGGCGGATTGAAGGATGCAATAGACTATGCAGTTACATCAGCGAATGTGAAAGACTATCGGTTAGTTGAATATCCTGAAACAAAACCGCCATTAGAAAAATTCCTTGACAAAATATCGGGTAAGGATAATGAGGCAAGTCTTGTAAAAGCTGCAGTTGACAGAGAAATAAAGAGCCTTGCTCCCGAATATGTTGCAGCAAGACAATTGCTTAAAAACAATAAGATTCAGGCCAGACTACCCATGGTGATGATATTTAACTGATGATTCATTAAGATTTGCTATAGGGCAAGGATTTATATAGTTTATATATTAGTTTTATATGCGGATAGACATTATTGCTGTTATCCCTGAGTTGATGACATCATTTTTCAATAATTCGATTGTTAAAAATGCCCGTAATAAAGGTATTTTAGACTTGAATATCATTGATCTTCGTCAATTCGGATTGGGTAACTATAAGCAGATAGATGATTATCCGTATGGAGGTCAGGCAGGAATGGTCCTGATGCCTCAGCCTCTCAGTGAGTGTATTGAATCCTTGACTTCTCAGCGGAAATATGACCGGGTAATTTATCTTACTCCTGACGGTCAGACTTTGAATCAAAAGACGGTTAACTCTTTATCCTTGCTTGAAAATATCCTCATTATTTGTGGTCATTATAAAGGAATTGATCAGCGTATTCGTGATCGTTATGTCACGATGGAGATTTCCATTGGTGATTATGTGTTGAGTGGAGGAGAAACGGCAGCTATCGTGCTTGTTGACGCCATCAGCCGGATTATTCCCGGGGTTATAAGTGATGAGACATCAGCTCTTTCGGATACCTTCCAGGATGATTTGTTGTCGCCTCCGGTTTATACCCGACCTTCAGAATTTATGGGTATGAAAGTTCCTGATGTCCTCCTTTCGGGCCATGAAAAGAATATTAAAGAATGGCAGGATCAGCAGGCCTTTGAAAAAACCCGTCTCCTTAGACCGGATTTATTTAAAAAATGGCAGGAAGAATCAGATTTTCCAGTCTAATCGCGCACTAATATTTCTCGGAGCTTCAAGTAGGCCGGGACGGATACTATATTCGGCATTAAAGGCATTGTTCAGATTAATACCCAATTTGAGTTTGTCTTCAATCAATTTTATCATAAATCTGAATCCGTAAACATGAGATCCGGAGTCATGTGTTGCTCTGAACTGGTGTACGCCCCGAATCCCGAAATCAAATATCTTATCTATTGCAAGCATTTTGCTGTTGTATTCATAATAACCGCCTATTTCAAAACGCTTATAGCCCAATCCCAAGTCCACTCTTGCTGAGTTTTTCATCCGGTATTTAAGGACATTATATCCAACTGTTGAACTGAGGGTATCTATTTCACTGAAATTTCGGTATTTAGGGTCAATATGAGTATAACCTGCCAGGGTAGTAAGATAGAAATCGCCGATCTGTCCGACACCCTGAATACTGGTTTCTATACCCTGAATGCGGGTATCACCTATGTTATAGGACTGGAATCCTTTTGACACATTTTTTAAAACAAATTCCATCATATTGTCATAATCAGACCTGAATACCGCCAGATCGATAAATCCATTCCAGGAAGCAATTTTTAATCCGTGTTTTATGCCGATTTCAGCCGTATAGCCCGTTTCGGATTGCAGATTAGGGTTAGGTGCCACCCTGATAGCTCCGGCAGTCGTTTTGATAAATTTCTCAGCTATAGTGGGGTAGCGGTATCCCTGACCTAATGACGCTCTGACAGAAGCATAGGGATTGATGAGGTAATTGAGCCCAAATTTAAAAACCGGATTACTCTCAGTTGTCTTACCATTTGGAATTACAATACCTTCCACGATTTCCGGACTTCGCAGTGAATTATATTCATATCGCAGACCGGCATTGAAAGTCAGTTTTTTGAAAAACACTTTATCAATGGAAACATAGGAAGCCAGGTTTAGTGCCTTATAAGTTGTATCTCCATAAAGAACGGCACTGACATCAGTTCCCGTATAAACTAAGCCGCCCGTAAATTCTATACCTAAGCGCTTGAAACTCTGACGGTATCGATACTCAATATACTTCATCACAGCTTTCTGTGATTTTCCATTATCAACATCATTATTGATGGAAAAATAGCGGCTAATTATTTTATGTTCATTGTGATGTTTACCAATATATGTCAGGACGGGATCGATAAAATACCTGAATTTTTTACTTGGATTGTAGGTTGTAGTGTCTCCTTTATAGGCATTTTTGTCACCGTCCTGCCAATAAACAAAGCTGTCTGAATTGCCCTTGTTAAACAGGGAGCTGACCTGAAGGATAAGATTTTTATTAAACTTGTATCGGCCATTAATGAAAATACGGCCCTGGTGTTCGTAATTTCCATAATTATAGCTGTCAGAGTGGAAATAGTTTGCTCCGAAGACGGTTTCCAGCTTGCCGAAATTATTACGATGAATAATATTTGTATTGCTTTCAAAGGGCATCTTTGACCACCATTTTTTTTCCGGATCACGAGGACTCAGATAACCTGTGAAAGATGTTGAAATACTTGTTTCAGGCTTTAAGCCGGCCCATGCAGTCCTGAAGTTTATCACACCATTCATGGCGGTCGAACCATAAAGGGTAGAGCCTGCGCCTTTCAATACTTCTACCTGAGACATATTTTCTACAGGAATATCTCTCCAGTTAGGGAATCCGGCATCCGGTTGCATGGCAGGAACATCATCCACGGTAACAAGTACCCTGCTGCCGGCACCATATGCAAACCCTGATCCACCCCGAATATTTGCCTGACCGTCAATCATCTGTATGCCTGGAATTCGGTTTAACAACTGTTCCATAGAAGAAAGGTTGTTTGATTTGAGTAAGTCCGGTTTGACGATTTCTACCGAAGCTACTTCTGTGATCAATTGTCTTTCATACCTTCCGCTGACGACGGATACTTCATTGAGCAGGCTATTTGATGGTTCCATTTTTATCAATAGTATATGGCTTAAATTATCGGTCAGTACTTTTTGTTTCCACGGTTCATAGCCGACGATATTCGCCTTTAATTCGATATAACCTTTATCAGTAGAGATGATTGCAATCCCGGAGGAATCAGTCAGCGCACCTTCACCTCCTGCGTATATTGCTACAAATTCCAATGGCGCATTGTTTTGACTGTCAATGACCTTAATTTCAATTTTTGCCTTTTGTGAAAATGCTGACAGGAAAAGGGTAATAAAAATCGATGTAAAAAAAAATTTAATATTCATAGATTGAAATTAAAGCTTATCTAAAAAAGTTGTAATTTAGCAATTGTAATAATAATCTTAAAACTATGCGACTATTTTCTACACTTTTTTTTCTATTTGCATTATCAATATTAAATGCACAAGTATGTGTACCTGATACAACCCAGATACCTCCAACTTCTTTTATCTACCCTTTGCCTTATCAGGACACTGTTCCGGGTTCTGGGATTCATAACAAAGCATGTATCAACACGTATTATGAACAGGTATTCCATGTAAAGGTGCCATCAGAAGTGGTTTTTTTAGGATTCCCGGTTCACATTAAAAATATTAAGCTAAATTCGATAGATGGATTGCCTGCCGGATTAAGCTATGCTTGTGAGCCTGACGGATGTTCGATGGATGCCAATACCATTGGGTGCATGAAGATATACGGCACTCCGGATGCGTCCAATGAAGTAAAAATATACCCAATTGCCCTTAACTTTACTTTTTCAACCGTAGAATTACCACCATTGGATTTGAGTTTTCCAAGTGATAATATTGCACCGGGAAAATACGAAATTGAGGTTAAAGCTGAAGGTTCACCTGATTGCGTGGCAGCCATTCACACGATTCCGGGCTTAATACACCGGGTGTACTATAATAATAATTCAGGTATATTGGTAGCAGATCTGGAGAGCATAGGACAGATGGATGCCCGGTTAAGTGTATTCTCATCATCAGGTAATCCGGTCAAAAGTGAGAAATTCAAGATTGACAATGGAAAAAGTCATCATGAATTTGCAATGAATAATATTCAACCTGGAGTATATTTTTATCAAATAACGTCCGGGAATAAATCAATAGCGGGAAAGGTTATTATCTTCTGATTTGAATACCTAAATATTGTTTTTAGATTTCTGAATGATTAAAATTATGACCATATTTGCAGTCGATTTGTATAAATATTTAACTGATTGATGCAAGAGCTGAAGACAATTGAAAATGTTCTAAAAGCATATGACTACTCAAATGGGAATTTGGTTAATTTCCTGATAGGAAATGATAGTTTAAAAGGCGAAGAAAGTTCATCATCTGATAAGATTAAACACATCGCTTTTAGAAATCTCATTGATTTTGGTACAAAGATTTCCGAACCGGGATTTGAGCATAGAGAAACATTGGAGCAAACTTGTGAAGCCGCCTGTCTTGGCGGCTTTGCTGCAATAATGACTTTCCCTAATTCAGAGCCGGTTGTTGATAATCAATCCGGAATAGAATACCTTACTAATCGCAGCGGAAAGTATAAAAATATTAAGATTCTGCCCTTGGGCGCAGTTAGTCAGCATTGCCAGGGGGAAGATCTTGCAGGCCTCCTTGAGATGAATGATGCCGGAGCTATAGCCTTCTCTGACGGTCATTTACCGATTCAAAACGGAGGCTTGCTTATGAGAGCGATGGATTATGTTAAAGGAATCCGGAAGGTTATTTGTGATGCGCCTTATGATAATAATTTGTTTCCGGTAGGTATGGTAGATGAAGGCATTGTATCTACAACAATGGGGGTGCCCGGTATTCCGGCGCCTGCAGAAGAAATTGTCGTTAACAGGGATATACAGTTAGCAAGATATACCAGCGCCAAATTGCATCTGTCCGGAATCAGTACGCCCGGTAGTATCCGATTAATCCGGGAGGCTAAAGAACAAGGAATTCAGGTTACTGCTTCAGTATCAGTAAATAATTTGATCTTCAGTTCGGAGGAAGTGATGGATTTCGATTCCAATTTAAAGCTGATGCCTCCTTTAAGAGATACAGCCGTTTCGATGATGTTATGGGAGGCAGTTAAAGATGGTACGATTGATATCATCTCCAGCCAGCATATGGCTTATGAAGTTGAAAAAAAAGATTTGGAGTTCCAGTTTGCTTCCTTTGGTGCGCTGGGTCTTCAGACTTCTGTAGCCGCATTGCTTACTAAATTTGGTCAAGACGCCGTTCCGGTCATTCAGCGGGCAATGAGCGATAGAATTATAGATATATTTCAGCTAGACCGATATTTTGAAGTGCCTGTAATTTCTGTTTTTGAAAATACGGGTCCTATAATGTTTAAAGAAGAGCATATTCAATCCAATTGTAAAAATTCTCCTTTCATTGGTCGTAATATTGATTATCATTGCAATTATATACTTAAATAAATTATATGAGATACCAGGTAGAAGTAGAACCAAGGCCTTCCATTACACAGAAATCGGTTTTGAATAATGCTTTTTTAATAGCTTTGATTTCGATTATAGTAGCTTTGATACCTTCAATTACAGGCATGTCTCCTCAAAATATGACGCTCACTTTTATTCAGTTAGCTTCATATATAATTTCAATTATAATTCTGGTTCAAGCTATAAAAAAATACAGAGACGAGGAGCTGGACGGATATATGAAGTTTATCAATGGGTTTCTGTATATATTATTGATATATGTTATCGTATCGCTGATTTCTTCCATTTTTATCTATATCCAGATGAAATTTATAGATCCGGGTCTGCTGGATGCAGAAATGAATAAACAGATGGCAGAATTGGAAAAAAAAGGAATGAGCGAGGAAGAAATGGACTTTGCTAGAAGTATTTTTGAGAAAATCAGAACTCCGTTTGTAATTGCCATGATTGGTTTTTTCTCCAATCTTATTGCAGGTGCTGTTTTAGGACTTATTCTGGGTGGCATTTTCCAGAGAAATCGTCCTGAAAATAATTCTAATGACGAACTTTAATTATTTTACTATCCGGTCATAATCAATAGCAGTATATGACAGACAATACGCCGCAAATTTCAATAGTCATTCCTCTTTATAATGAAGAGGAGTCATTGAGGGAGCTTGCTGATTGGATTCAGAAGGTGATGCGGGAAAATGATTTTACCTATGAAATAATTTTTGTAGATGATGGTAGTACCGATAAATCATGGGAAGTTATCGGATCTCTTTCTTCAAAATCTAAGGAAATTAAGGGCATAAAATTCAAACGGAATTACGGTAAGTCTGCAGCTCTTCAGGTTGGTTTTACAGATGCCTCAGGCAAAGTTGTAATTACGATGGATGCTGATTTGCAAGACAGCCCTGACGAAATTCCCGCTCTTTACAAGATGATTACCGAGGATGGGTATGATCTGGTATCCGGCTGGAAAAAGAAAAGGTATGATCCTTTAAGTAAGACCATTCCTACTAAGTTATTTAATGCCGCTACCAGAAAGATGAGCGGAATAAAACTCAATGACTTTAACTGTGGTTTAAAGGCCTATAGAGGAAATGTGGTTCATGCCATCGAGGTTTATGGAGAAATGCACCGATATATACCGGTGATAGCAAAGGAAGCCGGTTTTGGAAAAATAGGCGAAAGGGTTGTGCAACATAGGGAACGTAAATATGGAGTTACGAAATTTGGGTTAAACCGTTTTATAAATGGCTTTCTCGATCTGCTTTCTATTTTTTTTGTAGGAAAGTTTGGCAAGAAACCCATGCACTTTTTCGGAACTCTTGGGGTTATTGCTTTTTTCATCGGTTTTGTTATTCTTATAGAGCTGAGTATTGAAAAAATATTCTTCAATGTGGGCGGTATAGCGGAGCGACCTTTGTTCTTTCTGGGAATGTTAGCTACTATCATCGGGACACAGTTGTTTGTTACCGGCTTTTTGGCGGAATTGGTAAGTAGAAACAGCGCCACACGAAATAATTACTTGATTGAAGAAAAAATAAGTCTTTGAAATATTTGGAAAGCATAAACATCTTATTAAAGGAACATCTGGATGTAATCAATGAGGTTAGCCGGGATGCAGAGCTTATCAATGGTATTGATGAATTTTGTACCTTAGTCGTCCGTTGTTATAACGAGGATGGAAAAATTCTGCTGTGTGGTAATGGTGGCAGTGCATCGGATGCTCAGCATATTGCTGCCGAGTGGCAGGGAAGATATCTGATGGAAAGAAGGCCTTTACATGCTGAGGCTTTACATGCCAATACTTCTTATCTGACAGCCGTCGCTAATGACTATGGCTTTGAACACGTCTTTTCACGAGCAGTTGACGCACAGGGAAAAAAAGGAGATATTTTAGTTGGGTTGACTACTTCAGGTAATTCTCCCAATGTTGTTGCTGCCTTGAAAATGGGAAAAGAAAAAGGAATGATATGTGTAGGCATGACCGGAAATAAACCCAATGCTGATATAGAACCATATTGTGATTTGACTTTAAAGGTTCCATCGTCTGTGACTGCCAGAATACAGGAGATGCACATTTTGATTGGTCATATCGTCTGTGAATTGTCAGAAAAGGCACTTTTCAATTCGTAAGGCTCCATGGTAAAAACAGATGAATCCTGGACCTTATTTTTAGACAGAGATGGCGTCATCAACAGACGTATAATGGGCGGTTATGTCACAAGAATAAAGGATTTTCATATTTTGCCAGGGGTGATCGATGCCATCGGTATATTTAATAGCATTTTCAACCGCATCATTGTGGTAACAAATCAGGCCGGGGTAGGTAAAGATTTAATGACAGATGAAGACTTAAAGATGATTCATCAATTTTTCGAAGATAGATTAGAAGAAGCCGGGCATCATATTGACAAAATATATTCTTGCACAGATTTACCGGATCAACCAAATAATTGCAGAAAGCCTCATCCTGAGATGGCATTCAGGGCACAGTCAGATTTTTCGGATATTGACTTCAATAAAAGTATGATGGTGGGTGATACAGTGTCAGATATGGAATTTGGCAGAAATATCGGGGCAAAGACAATATTGATAAATTATTTTAGTGAGGAACAAAGAAAAATAGATCCGAAATTAATTGATTATACTTTCATATCACTGTATGACTTTGCTTTATCTTTAAATCAATAATTCCTTTGATAAGGTTTATTTCTTAGTTAAAATTGATGCCACCACGCTGAGTCAGGTAAATCTGCAACTATCCTTATACTTTCCTTTTTTACCGGATGTATAAATTCAAGAGAATAGCTGTGAAGCCCGATAGATCGGTCAGGAAACGGCTTCCTTGCTCCGTATTTGACATCACCCATAATAACACAACCCATTGAGGCAAGCTGTACCCTGATTTGATGAGGTCTTCCGGTGTGAGGGTTTATTTCAAGGATGGAAATCTTCCCGGAAGTTTTTAATAATTTATACTCCAGCAGAGCCTCTTTAGAGTCATTGGGGTGCGGCTTGTCAAGAGGATAAGCCCTGACAGTATTGGTTTTGCCGTCTTTTGCAATATAATGTCTAAGTATTCCTTTCTCTTTTGGAGGATGTCGGTGGACCATGGCAAAATATATTTTTATTACCATTCTTTCGGAAAACAGGCGGTTCATCCTTTCAAGTGACTTACTTGTTCTGGCAAAGATGACTAAGCCGGATACCGGTCTGTCCAGCCTGTGAATGCTCCCTAGAAAGACTTCTCCCGGTTTGTCATACTTGTTTTTGATGTAAAGTTTTACAGCGTCTAACAATGATTCATCCCCGGTCTTATCACCCTGTACCAGCCAAGAAGGTTTTTTATTGACGGCAATCAGGTGATTATCTTCATAGATTATCCTTTGAGTCAGTTCTGACTGATTAATCATAATATATTTATTAGAAGCAAAGTTGTGTTACGCCTTGATAAATCCTCCGTTATACAGAACTTTATTATGCTCATTTACGATAATCTGATATGCTCCCGGCGGTAATCCTTTAACCTCTATACTTTGGTTGTCCGAACGGATTATTCCATGCAAGATGGTCCTTCCGTTCGTTCCAATGATTTGATATTGTAACTGTTGATTGACAGGAAGTTGCATGTTTAACGTCAGGATGTCGGATGTGGGATTAGGATAACATTTTATCTGACTATTGGGAGTTTTATTATTTCCGACTGTAATAACACCATTGGTCACCGTGCTGCTTGAAATAATCCATAGTTCCGGGTTAAATTCAACAGACAGCACTTTGAACCCGGGATTATATTCAAATATATCCAGATTCTTAAAACTGTCTATTCTGATGTTATACTCTTTATCAGCACCTTTCAACCTGATGTGGACAGGTATTTCAAAAAAGTCCACTGAAGGATGTGATGTTGTCTGGCTTAATTGAATTCTTACCTTATTATTATCTAAGTTTTCCCATTTAACATCGTAGATAGGGTAACCCTGACCTTCATACCAGTCTTTAAAAAATTCTTTAAGTGAAACCCCTGAAACTTGTTCTAGATTCCGTTGAAGATCAGGTGTTCGTGCAAATTTTCCGCCCATTTCATTGAGGTAGGCTCTGACGCCTTTAAAAAACAGGTCATCACCTAATTTCCACCTGAGCATGTGTAACAGATAGGCTCCCTTATTGTAGGTCAACCGGGAACTGAAGATGCGGTCAACACTGTTGATGTCATCTACCTTGACAGAACCATCAGGGCGTGATTTGATTGAGTTTAACATGGATGATTTCCAATTATACCAATCCGTAGGTGTGAAGAAATGTTCCCTTGTCAGGCCATCCAGATAAGTGGCAAAGCCTTCATTGAGCCAAATATCCTGCCAACTGCCACAAGTTATATGATCGCCAAACCATTGATGTCCCAATTCGTGAGCGAGCAAGCCCCATCCGAAATTTACTACAAAGCTCATGGTCTGATGTTCCATGCCGCCGCCCCAGCCAAATTGGGCATGACCATATTTTTCGTTATAAAATGGATAGGTAACAAAGAGTGAGTCATAGAATTGAAGCACTTTTACGTTGTTTAGGGTGCCTATTTCGGCCTTATCTTTATTTTCGGGATATACATAATTTACCATCGGCATGATCGTTCCATTTCGAAGAGGAACGTCGTGAGTATATACCGTATAGTCTGTGACTGCAATAGCTACCAGATAGGAAGCTATTGGATGTCTGTGTTGCCAGTGGTATATCTTCATGCCGCCTTCAACAGACGTTTCACTGACCAGTTTACCATTGCTGGCTCCCCGGTAGATTTCAGGAGTTGTAATAAATACATCTATGCTGTCGATTTTATCATCTAGCCCGTTTTTGCAGGGCCACCAATCCTGAGCACCAAATGGCTCGGAAAGCGTCCACAATACAGGTATGCCGTTGCCGTGAGTTGACTGAATAAATGACCCAAATCCACTGTTTGGCGGGGCGCCGTGATAAAAAATAGAGAGACTGTCTAATGTGCCATTGGGAATGTTATCCGGGAAAATTATTCTTATTTGGTATTCTTCCGGTTGTGAATAAGATAGGGTATTACCATGATAAATAATGCTATCTATGATGAAATCATGGGAAAAGTCGAAGTATATTTCATTAAAATTATCTTTGATAACCCGGAAATACGGAGTAGCCGAGCCGGCAATAAAATATTGGGAAGGATCAATCAACCAATTGAATCGATAATACTTCAAATCATAGTTTTCAGTCAGCGGATTGGAATAATTTGCCAATTTTTGTTGCGAATTAAAAGCGTCCGCTTTGCCGCAATGGTTTATTCCGTCCTCATTGTTTTGGCCATTGGCATAGATAGCCATGAATCCCATTAAGAGAGTCAAAGATAATCTTGTAAAATATTTCATTTAACGTCGTTTAATTTTTAATAAAGGTAGAAGTTTTGCTCCATTATTACTTTAAGCAAATAGAAATTAACATTAGAATATGGGATAAAAACTGATACGCCTATTCTGGACTGGCACTCGGAGGTTATGGAAATTAACCGATTGAGTAAAACACTTTACTGTAAATGCATTTTATTGATTATATCAGCCTGAGTTTTAATGGTCTGATGCAATGCCATGATATCTTCATTGGTAAAACCCTGAGGCATACTTGACTTGCTGTGTCTGAATCTAGAGATTTTTGTTCTGACAAACCAGACTTCCTGGATTTCGCTTCCCTGGACGCGGTACATTTTATAACTTTCATTGTCAGAGTGCAATTCCAGATGTTTGTGCTTTCTCAGGTTGTTGATGACTCTTTTAACGACCACATCACCCCGGGTAACGATGACGTAAACATGATGATCCCTTATTCCAGTCTCCCAGAGTGAAGGTTCCAGATAACTACAGACAAGGATATCATTTTCATCCAGGGTGGGTTCCATGGAATCACCTCTGACGTCAAAACTTCTGTAAGTTCCCGTCTGGTAGGCGATATCCGGTAATGTGTATGTCGGAAGTTCTCTGACTAATTCTATATCATTCAGGTCTTCAGCATAGCCGGCTTGTGCCGGTTTAGGGACATGGACGATGCGTTCATTATTGTCAACATCCGTTACCAGAGTGAGCGTTTTAAATGAGTATTTTTGATTTTCATCCAGAAAGATTTCACCCTCACCGACGAAGAGAAACAAAGGATTGACATTGTATTGGTAGATTAACTTTTGGATTACTTCGACCGGAACATTACGCTTGCCTTTCACTACTTCACTCATGCTTTGAGGCAGATAGTCCAGTGATTGGCTGACTTTGCGGATACTTTTTGCTATACCTTCCTTTACCAGTTTCTTTACCACAAGAACAAATCGCTCCGAAACATCATTTGCCATATTTCTTTAATTTGTAATATTAAGGTTCAAAGATAATAAAATATTATATTTTTTTTATAAGTATATTACCAAATAATTTAATAAATAGATAATGTGCGCAAAATAGTTAAACCGGTCGAGTAATTAATAATATATAATACAGAATTTTGGGGAAAGTCGATAGCATTAGGTTGCTTATTGTTATTAAACATTCTTGTTGTTCGATCTATTTTTCTGACTTGCTTTTCGTCCTTACAAAAAATGTAAGATAGATTATTTGGATTAAAATGACCGTAATGAGAATCATTCTGACGGGTAGTGATTCAATAAAATAAAGGCCTAAGGCTGTAACTGACAATACGGTGAGGAAGATCTGGATTTTTTGAGTCAGGTGCATTGCCCTTTCAAATACATAGTTTTCTATATACTTTTTGTAAAGTGCGGTTGATGTAAACCATTTATGGAATTTATCCGACCCTCTTGCAAAGCAATATGCCGTCAACAACAAAAAAGGTGTTGTAGGCAATATCGGTAAAAAGATTCCAATGACACCTAGAATAAGCGAAATAATCCCCAATGAAAGCCAGAATATATTTACTTTTCTCGGTTTTCGCTCATCCATTCTTTATTCTTTTTTTCCGGAACTTTATTCTTTATTAATTACGCCATTTTAAACCCCGTGACACTGAAAATTGTTGTATTGTTTATTTGTAATTTTCATGTCGAAGTTTACTGATTTAATTTATTTTTATAATTGCTGTGAAGTACACTATATTGCATGAGATTAATAATAGCAACATGGAATTGAAATCAATTCCGGGATAAACATAAATTAAATACAGCATTTTTGGCAAAAATTAAAACCATATTTATTTGCAGTAACTGTGGGGCTCAATCCCCAAAATGGATGGGAAAATGCAATACTTGCGGAGAATGGAATACTTTTCAGGAAGAAGTTATTTCTGCACCCTCTTCCAATAAGAATAAAGGCAATTGGTATCAGGATTCCGGAGCTAAAGTTTCGGAAAAGCCCAAGCTATTGCAAGAGATTAAATCAGGAAGTTATCGGCGAATATCTACACGGGATCCGGAATTTGACAGGGTTTTAGGTGGAGGGATAGTACCAGGGAGTGTTATATTGATAGGTGGGCATCCCGGTATTGGTAAATCAACCCTTGTTTTACAATCTGCTATGATGGTGGATACTCGTATTTTGTATGTTTCAGGAGAGGAAAGTGAAGAGCAAATAAAGATGCGGGCTGACCGTATCAGTCCTGTTTCAGGAGAGTGTTTTATTTACGGAGAGACAGAAATTACTACTATTTTGAGGCAGGCAGAGGTACTTAAACCATCTGTAATTGTACTTGACAGTATTCAGACGATGTTTATTGAACAGGTAGATAGTTCGGCAGGTAGCATACCTCAGATCAGGGAAAGTGCTGCTGAATTACAGCGATATGCCAAGGCAAATAACGTTGCAATCATCATCATAGGTCACATAACCAAAGATGGAGACCTTGCAGGACCCAAGCTACTTGAGCATATTGTAGATACAGTCCTGTACTTTGAAGGAGACAGGCATTATGCATATCGTCTGTTGAGAGCCAGGAAGAATCGTTTTGGCTCAACAGATGAAATAGGAATATATGAGATGATAGAAAGTGGTCTGCGGCCTGTAACCAATCCGAGTGATGTTTTGTCAGGATTTGGGCATGACCGTTACAGTGGTAATGCCTTAGGAATTGTGGGTGAGGGCTCCAGGACATTTTTACTGGAGGTTCAGGCACTGGTGACACGCGCAGTTTATGGTACTCCGCAACGATCTGCCACCGGATATGATTCCCGGCGGATGAATATGTTGCTTGCAGTTTTAGAGAAAAAATGCTCATTGCCACTAGGATTTAATGACGTCTTCCTTAATGTAGCCGGAGGTATTAAAGTGGATGATCCGGCTGTTGATCTGGCACTTGCGGCGTCTATTATTTCTTCTTTACAAAATGTCGCCGTACCGAAAGGTATGGCTTTTGTCGGAGAGATAGGACTTAGCGGAGAGGTGCGACCTGTGCAAAAAGTGGACCAGAAATTGATGGAAGCCGAAAGAATGGGACTTGAAACAGTCTTTATTTCAAAATATTCAAAATTAAGCAATACACATCACCACAAAATTCAGATTATTCAAATCGTCAAGGTTGAAGAATTGCTTGATTTATTTAGTTAGACTTGTCAGCATAGAGTCTTTTTCCTGTTGTATGGATTAATGAAATAGTTCATATATTTTTATAATTGGTTACATTTGTCAGTTTGTTATTTTCCTAAGTAGATGAAACAAAGTTTTGATTGCTTGCTGATTTATGGTTTTATGGCTTAAAAAGTCAAAGGAACCGTTTGATAATCAGTTTTTTCGGTAAAATTTGAAATAAATATGAAAGAAGAAGAAAGTGTACGACAGCCCAGAAGCATGAAACAATGGAATATCGTCAAAGGTGAGAATTCCTGGACGTTGTTTAAGGTTATTTCTGAATTTGTGGATGGATTTGAAACATTAAACAGAATCGGTCCTTGTGTTTCTATTTTTGGTTCAGCCAGAACAAAGCCAGGATCCAGATATTATGAAAGTGCGGAAAAAATTGCCAAGAGATTGACTGATGAAGGTTATGGAATCATAACCGGTGGTGGTCCCGGTATTATGGAGGCGGGGAATAAGGGAGCATATGAAAACAACGGTCTCTCTGTGGGTCTGAATATTGAATTGCCTTTTGAACAAAATCATAATCCTTACATAGATCCGGATAAGAATCTTGATCACCGATTCTTTTTTGTCAGAAAGGTGATGTTTGTAAAGTATGCACAAGCCTTTGTTGTGCTTCCGGGCGGGTTTGGGACGATGGACGAGATGTTTGAGGTGTTGACACTGATGCAAACCAATAAAATCAGCAAGGTGCCTGTCGTTTTGTTCGGTACACAATATTGGGCCGGATTAAAAATGTGGATAAAAGAAGTGATGGGGGAGCAGGAGGGAAATATCAATCCTATTGATCTGGATTTAATGCCGAGTACGGACGATATCGAAGAAGTTGTAAGCATTATTAATGATTATTACGAAGGTGAGAAGCAGGTCAGGTTGAGACCGAATTACGAATTATAATTAAGAAATATGGATTATTTTAAAGAAGCGCTTTTTTTACATAAGCAATTAAAGGGGAAGGTATCCGTACAATCCAAGTTTACCATAAAGAATAACGAAGATTTATCATTGGTATATTCCCCCGGTGTGGCAGCTCCTTGCCTCGAGATTGAAAAAGATCCGACATCTGTATATGAATATACCCTAAAAGGGAATACCGTAGCTATCGTTACCGATGGTTCAGCTGTACTTGGGCTTGGTAATATAGGCCCCGCCGCAGCCATACCTGTCATGGAGGGCAAGGCAATGCTCTTTAAGCGTTTTGCTCAGATTAATGCCTTTCCGATTTGTCTTGATACGCAGGATACCCGGGAAATAATTGATACAGTAAGAAGGATAGCGCCGGTCTTTGGCGGAATCAATCTGGAGGACATCAGTGCGCCTCGTTGTCTTGAGATAGAAACTGCTCTTCAGGATCTGGGAATTCCCGTATTTCATGACGATCAGCACGGAACAGCAGTGGTGACACTCGCCGGTTTGATTAATGCTGCCAAACTTGTCGGAAAATCCTTGTCGGAGATGAAGGTTGTTATCAATGGTGCCGGGGCGGCCGGGATTGCCATTGCAAGGTTATTGAGGTGCGTTGATCAGTTTAAAAGCAACGTTTGTCAGCCCGTTAAGGAAATTATCCTTTGCGACACAAAAGGAATTATCCACAGAGATCGTACCGATCTTACGGAGGTAAAAAAATCACTGCTGAGTTTTTCAAATTTTGAAAATAAAAAAGGAAGTGTAAAAGATGCCATCAAGGGAGCTGACGTTTTTATCGGTGTTAGTAGTGCCAACCTGCTGACCAGGGATGATATTGCCACCATGAATAAGGATAACATCATTTTTGCCCTGGCAAATCCTATACCTGAAATCATGCCGGATGAAGCTCTGAAAGGTGGGGCAGCAATAGTCGGTACAGGAAGGAGCGACCTGCCTAACCAGGTAAACAACGTTCTCGGTTTCCCTGGTATCTTCAGAGGTGCCTTGGATGTCAGAGCGCCTCAGATATCACCGTCAATGAAGCTGGCAGCAGCTTATGCTATTGCAGACTGTGTAGATGAGCCACGACATGATTATATTATTCCTGCCACGCTGAACGAGCAAGTTGCATACAAGGTAGCGGAAGCTGTGCGAAAGGCTGCCATGCAAGAGTGGAATCTTAAACAGATTTATGGATTCTGAATAATTTGACCTCGTGAATCTTTCCGTTTGAAGGGTCGGAAGTTTCCTTTGGTCATTCACGGTTTTATGGTAGCAATTATTCTAGCTTCTTCTGTAGAACTGCTGTTTCCATTTGGTTTTTATATTCTCGGATGAGTTGGCTGATCTCCTTATCAGTTGAACCGATGATTTGAGCGGCCAAAATTCCTGCATTTTTTGCGCCATTGAGTGCAACAGTTGCTACCGGAACGCCTCCGGGCATTTGCAGAATAGATAAAATGGAATCCCATCCGTCAATAGAATTGGAGGATTTAATTGGGACACCTATTACCGGCAATGTAGTCAGACTTGCCACCATGCCTGGCAAATGCGCCGCGCCTCCTGCTCCTGCGATTACTACCCTGATGCCTCGATTGCAGGCATTAGTAGCGAAATCATACATCCATTTGGGAGTTCTGTGAGCAGAAACAACCATTGCTTCATATGGAATACCAAATTGTTTTAAGATGACTGAAGCTTCTGACATGACAGACCAGTCGCTGTCACTGCCCATAATAATACTGACCAGAGGAGTGTTCTTATCCATTATTATTGTTTTTAAATTGGTCTTTGATGATGTGTAGCTTTTCTTTCAATTGAGTGAAACCTTCCCCGACTATGTTAATATGTCCCATCTTTCGGGCAGGTTTGATCACCGATTTTCCATAGAGATGAATAAATACATTTTCCATGCCCAATACATTTTCCCAACCTATCCAATTGGTCGGGCCGAAGTCAGTGTCCTTGCCGATGATGTTGTACATGATGCCTTTCTTGTCCATGACAGGACTTCCAAGGGGCAATCCGGATATTGCTCTTATGTGTTGTTCAAACTGGCTGCACACAGCATTATTCATCGAAATATGCATGCTATTGTGAGGTCTTGGTGCAATTTCATTTAAAATAACCTGCCCCTGAGTCGTTATGAAAAACTCAAAGGCACATAATCCGCAAATATTAAGTGATTCGGTAACTTTTACGGCGATGTCATTCATTTGAGCAATCCAATCGGAAGATAATTGTATAGGGTAATGCACTTCAGAGAGGATATGGTTGCCTTCGTCAAAATACATGCCTACCGGAGGATAGATGACATATTTGCCATTGGTCGACCTGGCAATCATAACAGCAACTTCAATTTCTATATTAATTTTTTCCTCAAAAGATCCGGCGACATTGTCTAAATCTTCAACATCTTGCTGCAAACGTATGGTTCGTACACCTTTACCGTCATAGCCCATCTCTGCTGATTTGTAAATAAAGGGTACTTTATCCCGCCACTGACTGAAGATTTCCAAAGCTTCATTTTTATCTGAAAAATTCCAGTAAATAGGCACCGGAATGCCCAAGTCAGAATAAAATTCTTTTTGCTTATTTTTATTTTTGATGATACCTAAGGCATGCGGATTCGGATGAACTTCTTTTCCTTGTGACTCTAGTTCTTTCAATGCATCAAGGTTGACATGTTCTATTTCGACCGTAATGATATCTTTATCTGCACTAAAATTTATAACGTCATCGTAATTTAAAATATCCCCCTGAACAAAGAAGTCTCGAAATAATGCTGCCGGAGAATCTTTGGTTTTGTCCATGCACCACACAGGCAAATTCATCTTTTGAGCTACCTCTTGGAGCATTCTTCCCAATTGTCCTCCTCCCAAAATTCCTATTTTTTTCAGCATGGCTTCAAATAATTAGATCAATATATTATTTACTTTGCTCTATTAGAATATCGAAATGATTTCTTAATATTTTAAGGACAGCATCTGTATTTCCATTGTTGTTGACGATTATATCCACATCATTTCTATAGGGGAAAATATAATTTTCATAGGAAGGGAGTACATGTGATTCATAGCGGTATAGTACATCTTCCAGCGGGTAATTTCTTTCATTTTGATCTCTTTTAATCCGTCTAATTATTTTTAATGCATCCTTAGCCTCAATATAAACTTTCAGGTCGAGCAGGGAGCGCAGGTCTTTCATGTGCATGATAAAAAGGCCTTCAAGTATCATGATAGGAGCCGGAGCAATGTGGATAATTCGGGGCTTTACCTGACTGTTATTAAAGGTATATTCTTCTTTTTCGATGGTTTCTCCGCTGATCAGGCGAACTATGTCCTTAAAAAATGACTGTGTGTCAATAGATTCAACCATGTCAAAGTTCTGAACCCCATTTTCGTCAAAAACTTGCTGCGTCCTGGGTTTATAATAATTGTCCATTGAAAGGACACAGATCTCTTTACTTGAATAACTTTCAGAAAGTTTTCTTAAAAAAGTTGTCTTGCCGGAACCGCTACCTCCTGTAATCCCAACAATATATGGTTTATACATACATTGATTTTTTAAGTTCTATTGATGCAAAAATAGATTTTCAATATTACAAATCGGGATAAATTTTAAAGAGAAGCAAAATTAATCCTAAATTAGCCCGAATTACAACTTTATTTTAACCACGATGGTAAAGTAAGTAGAAGTTGATTTTAAATTTGAAACTTTTAAACACTCTTGTTATTAATGAATTATATTTTGAAAGATATTCAGTTGAAATGAAGAAAATAGATATACAAAAAGAGTTGAGTGCCGATAACATCCGGATGGAGATTAGTGCCATGCAACGTCGTTTAGAAGCAATATATGCAGGCGGCGGTGAAAAGAAAATTCAGAAAATAAAAGCTGAAAATAAATTGCCTGCTAGAGAAAGAGTTGCTTTATTATTGGATAAGGATAAACCATCTATTGAAATAGGTGCTTTTGCAGGATATGAAATGTATTCTGAACATGGCGGCTGCCCTGCCGGAGGAGTTATTATCTTTATGGGTTATGTTCATTCCCGTTTGGTCCTTGTAGTTGCAAATGACCCTACTGTAAAGGCAGGTGCCTGGTTCCCGATAACAGGTAAAAAGAATTTAAGGGGGCAAGAAATCAGCATGGAAAACCGAATACCAATAATTTATTTAGTGGATAGTGCCGGAGTTTTTCTGCCGATGCAGGATGAAATCTTCCCGGATAAAGAGCATTTCGGACGGATTTTCAGAAACAATGCCAGGATGTCTTCAATGGGTATCCCTCAGATTGCTGCAATTATGGGAAGTTGTGTTGCCGGAGGTGCCTATCTTCCAATTATGAGTGATGAAGCTCTGATTGTGGATGGTCAGGGTTCTATTTTCCTGGCCGGACCCTACCTCGTCAAAGCTGCCATAGGTGAAGATATCGATAAAGAAACCTTAGGAGGAGCTGTTACAACGACAGAAATAAGTGGAATTACCGATTATAACGTTCCTGATGATAAAACCTGTATTGCAACAATCAGAAGCCTTGTCGAAAAGTTTGGTTCTCCGGAGTTAACCGGATTTGACAGGGTTAAGCCTATTCAGCCAAAGAAAAATCCGGAAGAAATCGTTGAAATTATCCCGGATGATCGAGGCAAACCATACAATACCATTGAGGTGCTGGAACGATTGGTAGATAATTCGGACTTGACTTATTATAAAGAGAACTACGGAAGGACCATTATTTGTGCTTATGCCAGAATAGATGGCTGGGCTGTCGGCATAGTGGCAAATAACCGCGAAGTGATTAAAACAAGAAAGGGAGAAATGCAGTTTGGCGGAGTCATTTACAGCGATTCAGCGGATAAGGCTGCCAGATTTATTATGAATTGCAATCAAAAAAAGATACCCCTTGTCTTTCTGCATGATGTTACCGGCTTTATGGTTGGCAGTCGTTCTGAACATGGAGGTATCATTGCAGACGGTGCCAAGATGGTCAATGCCGTTTCAAATTCCACAGTTCCAAAATTCACTGTAGTAATGGGAAACAGCTACGGAGCAGGTAATTACGCTATGTGTGGTAAAGCCTATGATCCGCGCTTGATCGTCGCTTGGCCTACTGCTAAGATTGCCGTAATGGGCGGTGCACAGGCTGCCAAGGTGTTATTGCAAATAGAGATGTCAGCCCTGAAAGCTAAAGGAAAAACAATTGATCCCGAATTTGAAAAAGAATATTTTGAAAAAATAAAGTCAAAATACGACAACCAGACAACTCCCTATTATGCCGCTTCAAGACTATGGGTGGATGCTATTATTGATCCCAAAGATACCAGAACCTGGATAAGTATGGGCATTGAAGCTGCTAATCATGCACCAATTGAAAAGTTTAACCCGGGCGTCATTCAGGTATAATGGAAATAGCGATTACCACTTTTAAGGGTTTGGAACAAGTACTGGCAGATGAGTTGAAAGTACTTGGTGCTAAGGATATTGCCATTGGGGTCAGAGCAGTGACTTGCTTTGGGGATAAAGAATTATTGTATCGTGCAAATTACGAACTCAGAACAGCATTGCGGGTCTTGATTCCCTTTCACCAATTTATTGCACGGGATATTGATACACTCTATCAAAAAATAAGGGCTTATAATTTCTCGCATTATCTGAGACCCGACGATACATTTGCGATTGATGTAGTAGCACATTCCGAGTATTTTACCCATTCTCAGTTTGTGATTCATAAGATCAAGGATGGTATTGTTGATCGAATGAGAGCTGTGTTTGGAGTCAGACCTTCCATTGATACCGAAAACCCTGATTTTAGACTCAATGTACGCATAACCGGTGATATGGTAACCTTATCCGCTGACAGTTCAGGGGACTCACTGCATAAGAGAGGTTATCGTACTAAGACGGTGAGTGCGCCCATGTCAGAGGTATTGGCAGCCGGGTTGGTGTTTCTTTCAGGGTGGGATCGCCGCTCCATGTTCATAGATCCTATGGCGGGATCCGGAACGATTCCGATAGAAGCCGGGATGATGGCCGCATCTATTCCGCCTCAGTTTTGCAGAAAGAGATTTGCATTTCACAGGTGGAAAAATTTTGATAAGCATCTCTGGAAAAAAGTAGTTTCTGAGGCTGTGCAAAAGATAAAATATGATCTGCCTCCGATATTTGCCTCAGATAAAAGTCGCATAGCCGTCGATAATATCAAAACAAATATGGAAAAGTTACCTTTCAGGAATGGAATTATTACCAGCCATTTTGATTTTTTCAATGTCAAACAGGAGAATGCTACCATCATCATGAATCCGCCATATGATGAGCGGATGAAGGTATCTGATGTGTATCGGTTTTATGAAGATATTGGCACACATTTAAAACACAAATGCTCCGGGAGTGATGCATGGATTTTTTCTTCCAATGCTCAAGCGATGAAATATATTGGCCTGAAACCATTAAAAAAGCACATCTTGTTTAATGGTCCGCTGGAATGCAGGTTTAATGGCTATCGCTTATTTTCGGGCAGTTTAAAAGAAACAAAACAAAATAAGCTTCAGGAATAAATTTTTTTCGTAAAAAGTATTCTTTTAGAGATTAAAATCTTTTAGATCGGATGATATATCATGCTTGGTTGATTTTTCTCATTCATCGGAGAAATTGACACAATACTAACCGATGAAATAGACTTTGTAAAATGAAAATTGATTTTGAAGCCTTATTTTATTCCAACAAACCTTACTTTTGCCATGCATTTTGAAATTTATCGATGAAAGTTACTGAATATTTAAACAAGGAAAAGGGAAAAACACTTGTATCTTTTGAGATTCTGCCTCCGTTGAAGGGTGGAAGTATGCAAGCAATTTTTAAAGCACTTGATCCATTAATGGAGTTTAAGCCTCCCTTCGTTGATGTAACTTATCATCGTGAGGAGTATCTTTATAAAATGCAACCTTCCGGGTATTATCAGAAAACTTCAATAAGAAAGCGTCCGGGAACAGTTGGAATTTGTTCTGCCATCATGCACCGGTATGGGGTAGATGCCATACCGCACTTAATTTGTGGTGGTTTTACGGTGGAAGATACGGAGAATGCACTCATAGACCTGAATTTTTTGGGTATTCAGAATATTCTGGCACTCAGAGGTGATGCCCGGAAATTTGAAGATAAGTTTACTCCTGAACCCGATGGTCATCAGTATGCAGTTGATTTGATTCATCAGATAGTAGGCATGAATAATGGAACGTATCTGGATTCGAACATAGATAAAGGGAATCCAACAGATTTTTGTATCGGAGTAGCAGGTTACCCTGAGAAGCACTTTGAATCTCCAAATAAGGAGTTGGATTTGTTATACCTAAAAGCTAAAGTGGATGCAGGGGCCGATTATATTGTGACGCAGATGTTTTTTGACAATCAGGTCTTTTTTGACTTTGTCGAATCATGCAGAAAAATAGGTATCAATGTGCCCATTATCCCGGGATTGAAACCACTGACCAGGATGTATCAATTGAATTCCATTCCAAGAAATTTCTTTGTTAACTTGCCGAATGAACTGGTAAACGAAGCCCGCAAGGCTGATACGGATGAGGAGTTGAAACAAATAGGTATTGAATGGTGTATCGCACAATCCAGAGAGTTGAAAGAAAAAGGAGTTCCTTGTCTGCATTTTTACACCATGAGTGATGCATTGACGGTTAAGAAAATTTGTTCGCAGATTATATAATTGAAATATGAAGAGTTGGTTGGAAATAGATAAGACTTCAGATTTTAGTATTTACAATATTCCCTTTGGAGTGGCGTCAATTCAGGATGAAAAATTGATAGTAAGTAGGATTGGCAATTTTGTCATTGTGCTTGACATTTTACAAGATGCCGGTGTTTTTAACGATCTAGATCTCCCTTATGGCATTTTTATACAAGATAGCCTGAATGGTTTTATTGGACTTGGCAAAAAGGTTACCGGCAAAATCCGTAAAACTATACAGACTTTCTTCAGCGATGCAGACTTTGCCGGACAATTTGCTTTGGATCGGGACAGTTATCTTCTTGATGCAAATATGGTAAGGATGGCTTTACCTGTTTCAGTCGGTGATTATACAGACTTTTATTCAAGTAAGGAGCATGCTTTTAATGTAGGCTGCATGTTCAGAGGTCCGGAGAATGCCCTTATGCCCAATTGGACGCATCTTCCAGTGGGATATCATGGCAGAGCATCTTCTATAGTAGTGTCGGGTACTGATTTTATAAGACCTGCCGGACAGATACCTAATAAGGAAACCGGAATTCCTTCCTTTGGAAAGACCAAAGAGTTGGATATTGAAGTGGAGATGGCTTTCATAGTTGGTAAAGAAACACAACTGGGAGATACGGTTGATGTAAACAGTGCTGAAGATTATATATTCGGAATGGTGCTTTTTAATGATTGGTCTGCGAGAGATATCCAGCGTTGGGAATATGTACCGTTGGGACCGTTTTTAGGGAAGAATTTCGCATCTACAATTTCCCCATGGGTTATTACTATGGAGGCTCTTGAACCTTTCAGAACAAATGGACCTGTTCAGGATACTCCGGTATTGCCTTATTTACAGCAGAAGGGGAACCACAGTTTTGACATTCCTATCACTGCGTCCCTGATAACTAAGGAAGGTATAGAGACTGTCATTTGTGAAACAAATTTTAAGTTTTTATACTGGACGATGGTACAACAACTGGCACATCACACTGTCAATGGTTGTAATATTAGAATAGGCGATCTGATGGCATCCGGGACAATATCCGGTAAAGAAAAATCTTCTTTTGGTTCAATGCTTGAGATTTCATGGAAGGGAACTCAACCGATTCAGCTAAATGATGGGTCCACTCGGAGCTTTTTATTGGATGGAGATACCATTAAACTGAAAGCACGGTCAGAAGCAGATGGCATCGTTGTTGGCTTTGGCGAGGCGACGGGGACCGTTTTAGAATAAATTATTCTAAAGTAAAACCTTGAAAACAAATTAAAAAGGCGAACAATTGTTCGCCTTTTTAATTTGTTTATTCTTCAACAGAATACTCTCCATTCACCACCTTAATAAGCTGAGCTCTTGGAAATCCGGCATTTTTGGCTTCTAAAAAGGCCTGTCTTGCCTCCTCTTTATTTTCAAAGCCGGATAGGTAGAATGTTGTCAGATTACCATTTTTCACTTCTTCTATCAGACCAAATTTCTTTACTTTTGAACCATCAAATAATTTAACATTCTGTAGAGTTGAGAGTCTGACCTTATATTCTATTTTTATATTTGTAGGCGTACTTGTTGTAACAACAGGTTGATTGTCTGTAGGTTTTGTGTCATTGTTAGAAGTCTGCGCATTTAAATTATGATTTGTTTCATTTGTTGAATTTTTGGAATTTGATTTAAAAGATTGAAGGATTTGATTGTATTCCTTTTCGCTTACTTCGACGATAAAACCTTTTCTGAGCTCTTCCGGTAATTTTTCTTTTACAGCAGCGGCATCTTCCCTTGAATTGAAAAAGCCAAGTCTGACTTTATTCAAATTATTTTCCCTGACAATAAATATCTGACCTCGACCGGCTGTTTGTTCTTCAAAACCTTTGATATTGTTGTTTCCGGCTGAAATAGCTGCCAACTGGATAGCGTATCTCACCACTTCATTTTGTTTTTCTTCAGCAGGTTTTGATATGATAACCGGGCTATCTGAGATGACGGATGGTTGAATATTTTGTTCCTGACTGATTTTGGGGTCTTCTGCTCTCACTTTTTTGTCATTTTCATCCATCATTTTTTGAGCTTCAGTGATTGTCGTTTCTTCACCTTTAACGCTTTCTATTTTTTTTGCCACACCGGTCTCTACATAGTCTGTTACCGAACCACTTCCATCACCGTTGGTTTTTTCAGTTACTTTGACATTATCCATGCTTGCTGCCTGCCTGATTGAAGGTGGCTTTACCCCATTGGATTGAAGCTGGATGGTCCCTAAGATATTTGCGGGAACAGAAGCCTGTGTTGAAAACTTTGTTTCTTTAGTATTGTAATAATTACTTTTTGATCTGATAAGATAAAATGATAAAGGTTCCAGAGCAATGGAGTAATAACCGTTATCATCCGTATAAACATATTGCAATTCACCTGTTGCCTGGTCTATAATTGACAGTTCCACTTCAGGTGCCGGATTGCCTTCCAAATCCGTTACCCGGCCCTTATAGAAAACACCTTCCTGTGAGAGAAAGATATCGATTGATTTTTTCAGACCGGTTATGTCATTATAGTTTAAAATAAAAGTAGTCGCATTGTAGCCTACTTTCCCTACTTGAGCATAACAATCTTCTCCCGGAGGAACCGGTAAGATGATGCTGCCCTTACTGTTGGCATACATCGGATTTTTACGACATCTTGACAGATCCAGCTTAGCTCCGGATATCGGACTATTATCCTCATTGGTTTTAATGTTAATCAAAACCAGTTTTTTGTCATTGGTTACTTTAAATGCCTTTCCATTGACACCATCACGATCGGACAGGAAATACCCTGTTCTTGTATTATTGTCGAAGGTCATGGCATAGTCATCGGCCGGACTGTTTATTGGCACACCTGCGTTGATTACCATTCTGCCTTTGTCATTAGCCATATCTGCTATGAAGATATCCATGCGGGAGGCTCCATGTCCATTACTCGAGAAAAACAAAAGGTCATCAACCAGAAATGGGTAAACTTCGTCTTTTTCACTATTTACCTTAGAGCCCAGATTTCTTGGTTTACTCCATTCTTTACCCCTGTAGTCACACACATATAGGTCAAATCCGCCATAACCTCCCGGCATGTCTGACGAAAAATATAACTTTGTACCGTCAGGGCTTATAAACGGTGTCGTACAGGAGTATTGGTCACTGTTTAATACAAACTCAAAGTATTTGCTTGCAAAACCCGTTTTGTCCTGATAGGCAAACCAAATTTTATTGTTCATAAGCTTTGCCGGAACGTTAGTCTTTCTGTCACCGTATGAAATAGCAATCAGTCCGCCTTGATTTGATTTGGCAAACCCCGTTACATTACTTTTTCTTAGATTAAACCCTGTGATTGGTGTACTGACATCACTTCCCAGAGAATACATTATCACTCCTTCGTTTTCCAACTGGGTATAAACCCACTGACCACTTAAAAATAAAGGGCTGTATTCCAGTACATCTTTATTTAAATCAGCTTTTTGAACCGAAAAAATGGCATTTTCATTTTGTCCTGATAAACAGTAGGATATCATCAAGAACAAGGAAAGGAAAAGGATGCTTTTGTGTGCCTGACTTATCATATTACTTAAATTTTTAATATATAGGACAAATATAAACAATAATATTTATATTCATTATTTTTTTAATACAAAATGTACCATAAAGGCGTTGTCGTTATAACTGGTTGTTCCGACCCAAATCATATTTTTGCCCGTATTTTTAATGGTCCATTCACTGACTTTTTCTTTTAGGTCATTAGGGAAAATGGTAATAATAGGTGCATTATTCTGCATTCGTCCCTTCCAGGTGCCGCCACCTTGTTTACCATCAATTAGGCTGGTGTAACTGCCATCTCTGTTAAAAGTGTACTCTTCCTGCTCTTTTTTGATAACTTTATCCTGATCTGCACGGATACGACCATCGACTTTCCAGTTCCGATCAAACATAAAATCAAATTCATTAGTTAACCTGGTCTGATCTTCCTTTTTCTCAGTTTTAAATGCTGCCTGGTCAAGGGGAAGTGTAGGGCGGAAACCGGCGGTCGCCGGTGTGTCAACCACGCGCTCATATCCGGGTTCATTATACATTTTATTTAAAGCATCTTCATTTTTGTTTTGAGAAGTGGCAGTTGTCCCGTTATTATCGGAATTGGATTTACAGGCTGCAAATGAACCAATAAGAATAAATGAAAGTATAAAATGTTTAATATAGCACATATTAAAGAGTTTAATAAATTATATGAAAGAGAGAATAAGCTAACAGCATAGTGTTACCTTTGTTTTCATAACGTATAAAGATAAACTATATTGAGTGGTATGAAGTCTTTTTTGAATAACATTTTGCATCAATTTAACAGAAGCATGGCTGAAAATATCGGAGAAGAAGTTCGTTTTCTGCGGTATTTGGTTGCTGTGAGCGGAGGTCCGGATTCTATGGCGCTGCTTAAATTATGTCAAATGGCGAATCTTGATATCATTGTTGCTCATTGTAATTTTGATTTACGTGGTGATGATAGTGATGCAGATGAAAATTTAGTTAAACTGTTTTGTGAAGACAATGATATAATGCTGTTTATCAGAAAATTTGATACTAAGTCAACAGCAAAAGAAACAGGATTATCAATACAGGAAGCAGCAAGAAAACTGAGGTATGACTGGTTTGATCAGCTGCGCAATGAGCATCAAATAGATTATATTCTCACAGGTCATCAAATGGAAGATCAAATAGAAACATTTTTCATTAACTTAATCAGAGGCTCCGGGCCTAAAGGACTTCGCGGAATTCCTCTACACAATGGAAAAATTTTCAGGCCGTTGTTGAACTTTGAAAAGTCAACTTTACTTTCTTTTCTTGAATTAAGTGGTGTTTCTTTTAGGATTGATAAAAGCAACCTGGAAAATAAATACCGACGAAACTTTTTGAGAAATAAAATATTGCCGGAGCTATATAGTGAATTTCCGGGATTGAAGGCAAAGATGACACATGTGATGGATATTCAGAATGAATATTTTGAATATGTGGATGGTCGGGTAAAAAAGGAGCTTGAACAGCGGCTCATTGCTAATCCTTATGGAACTAAGCTCGATTTAAATAATTTAGAGGACAAAGATTTGTTGCCTTTTATTGTGAAAACATGGATGTATGATCTTAATTTTTCTATATCGGATGCGGAAGATATGGTAAGGTGTCTGAAAGAGGGCAGGAGTGGAGCAAAATTTTTTAACAACAGAGCTATTGCTGTAAGTGACAGAAAAAAAATTATTTACCTGAATGAAGAGATTGATTTAATACCTGCTGTAATTGATTTAGAGGAAGGAGAATTTACTTTTGGGAACAATTATTTTACCATAAAGAAATCTATGAAAGTACCTGATATCCATGAAATAAAGTTGACAATATCAGACGATAAATCTATAATGGTGCGTACGAGAATGGATGGCGACAAAATCAGGTCACTCGGCATGGGCGGGCAGAAACAAAAGTTGCAGGATATTTACACCAATGCCAAACTGGACTACATGGATAAGAAGGTCCAGCCGGTTGTTTTGTACAATAACGAGATTGTATGGGTAGCGGGGATAAAAAAAAGTATTCATACTTTGACAGGAAAGGAAGAAGGCTGGCTGATTAGCTCCTTGCCACTTACAGAATACAAAGGTCATGGATCAAATATTTAAATAAAAAAATCTGGATTTTCAGATACCATTGACTAAATAGGTGAATTTAGAAGTCAACATTGTCAGGTTTTTGTAATATTACACCTTTATACAGGATAGTTAGGATGATAAAATTTGGTTTACTTGGATTTGGTCATATCGGGCGTAAACACTTGCAATCCATCAGAATGCAAGTGGGGGCTGCCGTAGTTGCTATTTGTGATCCGAACCTCAGTGACTTAACTTGGGAGGGCATCCCGGTTTATGCCGATTTGGAAAAAATGCTTGAAAAACATCCTGAAATTTCTGTGGTAAATATCTGCACACCTAACGGACTGCATGCTCAACATGCCATTGCCTGTATTTCTGCCGGCAAACATGTAGTTATAGAAAAGCCGATGAGTCTGACAAAGAGAGACGCAGAGCAGGTTATATTCCACGCATTAAAGAAACATGTTAAGGTTTTCTGTGTTATGCAGAACAGGTACACTTCAAATGCGTTGTTTTTAAAGCAATTGATTGACAGCCAAAATTTGGGTAAGATAGCGGAGATTGACATTCAGCTGGTTTGGAACAGAGACAAGAGATACTATCTTCGGGCAGATGGAAGTTTTCATGAATGGAGAGGAAATATTGAGAAGGATGGTGGGCCATTGTTTACTCAATTTTCTCATTTTGTTGATTTGTTGTACTGGTTATTTGGTGACCTTGAAATAACCGGAGCGCAAACATCAAATTTGGTCCACAACTATGTGCCTGATATTGAAGATAATGGCTTATTTACATTTGTGACCACTGGTGGAGCTAATGGTGTATTTCACTATACTATAAATGCCCCTGAGAAAAATATCGTGAGCAGGGTGTTAATTATGGGTGAGAAGGGAGCTATTCAAGTGAGTGGGCAATACCTTGAAAACATAGACCTGTATTATTCTGACAACATTTTAGTAAATGAATTTCCTGTGCTGGATAATACTAATACACATTCCCTTGTTATTAAAAATGTCATTGATGCCATTTCCGACGGAAATGACATCGCAACCAACGCTATTGAAGGTATGAAGATAGTAGAAATTATAAGTGAAGTTTACAGAAAGGCCGGAAAAAGGTAAGCCGAGATGGTTTTTCTGAAAAAATGTTTCCTGTCGAGTCAAAATTGCGCATAGTTTACAAAATGGATTGCCTAATAATATTTAATAGAAGAAGAAAGTATATTGGGCGATAACCGGCTTAAAGATTTGTATTTTATAGTTCACAAGATCAAAACAGTAAAATTGCCTACCAAAATGAATTTGTGGACAGCCATTGGGGTGTCGTTAGACTTTTTATTGTCCTTTTAATTTTCTTTTTAGAGAAATAAATACTGCTGTTATTTTGGGGCTCATGTCAAAGTAAATAACAACCGGCCAAAATAGAACGGTGAAGATGACAGACCTTATAAGTATTTGAATGTATGGATTCATACCTTCCGGAACCATATAGGCCAAAATGCCGCAAATAATAGTTAAAATAATGATGTATATATCCTTGATGGTAAAAGGCCAAATCCCAAATTTAATCTTGACAAAGAATAGTTTGAAGAGGTTGAACAATGAAAGTGAAATTAAGGTTGCCAGGGCAGCTCCTGATATTCCCATGGTATGTATCAGAAAAAAATTAAGTATGGTATTGGAAAGACCGAGAATTATTAAGGCATAGAAGTTATACTTATAATATGCACTGTATCCTATAATCTGACTGTTCAATCCTGTAGCCATGTCAATCAATTTAGAAAGTCCTAAAAATACAATGACCCAATATCCGGTTTGATAAGCCTCACCATTACTCATCAATTGATATACAGAATCCATATTAATTATAATCCCTGTGAAGAGAAAAGCCCCCAAGACAAGCATGACGGTGGATGTTGACTGGTACAACCGGGATAATTTTGCATCTTCTTTTTCAGATAAATATCTGGCTACAAACGGACTTGCTACAGCTATGATGGCTACCACCGGCATATTTATGAAGTTGGCCAGGCTTCCATGCATATTGTAAACAGAGATAAATTTAAAATCCGGTAAGATGGCCTTTATCATTAAAGTATCGATATAGACGACCAATTGATTGCCAAAAACGCCCAAAATCGCAAATAAGCTATAGCCACCAATCCTTTTTAAACGTTCTTTGGTAAGAAATTTGAAATCTATGTGAAAGCTTTGCTTCCGTAAAAAGTATGTATAAGCCAGCATTAATACCAAGGCAATCAGATAATTGGTTAAAAGTCCCCACACAACGACTTTAATTGATATATATCCAAGTATATGAAGTCCAATGAGTAAAGGGAGGGTAAGTTTGAGCAAAAATTCTTTTAGTAATGCAGGAATGATAATTTTGGTGAAGTTGTTGAGATATACATCTGTCAGTGTACACCCTGCCTGGAGGATAGTTAAGGGCAGAATGTAATAAAAATACCGATCATATTGAGCATTTTTTGACTGGAAAAATGAACTAGCCCATTGCTCACCAAAGAAAAATATCAATGCAAAAAGAACACACCCCAGAATATATATGCCAAATATAAAACTCAGAAAGCCGTTATCCTTTCTATCATCCGATTTAAATTCCGGATAGTTGTTAATAGCTACTGCACTGGATCCCAGTAAGATGAAAGGAGCAAACATAAGTGAAGCAGTAAGTAAGAACATGGCAAGCCCATGTAGCTCCATATCTAAAGGATAGATATACAACGTGCTTAGTGTGCCTATGATGGAACCGGCAATACTTATAATAATGCGGACGATTGACTGTTTGCCGGGGGAATTAAACACGTTTTAAGCCTTTTTTATTTCTACTTTTTTCGATTCTCTGAATTCGTAAAAGCTTGCGCCGGCTAAAAGCAAAATAAGTAAAATGGAGCCCACCCGACCTATTTTCTGACCGGTATAATATGAAGTTGGTTCGAATTTCATCTCCAAAGTATGCTTACCTGCAGGAACTTCGATACCTCTGAGCACATAATTTGTACGTACTAATCCTTCCTGCCGTTTACCATCAATATACACGTGCCATCCTTTCTTTTCTGGATAATACACTTCAGAGAATACTGCAAATTGAGGACTGGTAGCTTCATAGGTATAGGTCATGTCATCCGGAATATATTTTGTCATCTCAATCTTTGCGTTGCTGTCAAATGTAAATTGCGGGGATTTAACGGAAGACTTGAATGATTTATTGATTACCGCACGGTGCATGTTTGTACTATCACCTAATGCATCCAGTTCCTGCAGAGGTGTATCTACCCATTTTATATCTTGAGCAAACCAGGCATTTCCCATTGCTTGCGGGTTTTGTTGTACAAAGAGTTGATTCCCTTGGCTTCCGATGAAATACTTGGTATTCAATAGGCTGAAAACGTGGAAATTGTCCTTTGGTTTAGAAAGGTATTTGTCGATAATATCCTGATAAATAGACAGTTTTGCTGCATGATAACCGCCGACACTTTTATGGAAGTTGCTCAGGAAGGCGTCTTGAAACATGTTGGTAGAGAAGTCAGCAACCCGATAGCTCAAGCCTTTGTCTTTTAATATCTCTTTATCCACCGGACGTGGTTCGGCAGCTTGAGTCAATTCAGAATTGTCAATAAATTTTGAATTGGGTAGGTATCTTTTGTCCACGCTTAGTAAATCTGTGAAAATCAATAAGGAAACTACGCCTAAAGCCAGGATTCTGTTCCACTGATTTTTTGCATAAAGAAAAAAGAATCCACAGAAAGCGGCCATAAAGAAAAGTGTACGCCAGACGTCACTTTTAACCACTGCTGACCTGTCAAGGTGAAGGGCAGAGATGAGATCAGGAAAATCTTTGAGTTTTTCATCAATAGGTGAAGACAATGTATTTATCCATCCCTGATAAAAACCTATTAAAAGGAAGATAGCTCCCGGTATCATAGTGTATTTTACCGCCTTTATTTGGGTTTCTTTATCTGATTCAAAGAATTTTTTTAATCCCAGCAGGCCAATTAACAATAAAACAAAGTGAGCCAGGTTGATAGACATGGATACAGCTCTGAACTTATTAAACAGAGGGAAATGGTCGAACAAGAAATAGTTGAGTGCCGGGAAGTGACTTCCCCAGCTAAGCATAATAAGGAAGGCGACGGATCCCGCACCCCACCAGCGTAACCATCCTTTCAAACTAAAAAATCCAAGGAAGAAAAGCATTACCACCGTAATACCCCAATACCAGGCACCGGCCGTAAATGGTTGTTGACCAAAATATTTTGATGTTGCCTGCGCCAGTTGTTGCGCCTGCTGAGAATTGTTCATGTTTTGCAATACTCTCAGTGAATGAGACTCCGGATCACTGACAAAGAATGAAGAACTTTCGCCTCCCAGGAAATCAGGAATTATATGGGTCATGGATTCAGGGACACTTAGTGACCAACTGAATGCATATTCCTTTTCCAAACCTTCCGATGGTTTACCTTCTTTGGGAATCAGCGATTTACCCCTGATGGTCTCTTCTGAATATTCCTTGGTAGTCAGCAATTTGGGAAGATTTGGTAATATTCCTATGACGGAAGATAGTATCAATAAAGCTGTCCCATAAACGAGTGTCTTAATAGCTTTTGATCTTATCAGATGTATTCCTACTCCAAGTACAAAAAAGGCCGTCAGAAAGGCGAAGTAGTAACTTATTTGGGGGTGATTGGTCATAATCTGGAGGTTAACAAACAAAGCGGTTAATGCACTTCCGAGAATAAATTTCTTTTGGTAGATAAGCCAGATTCCGCCAAGGGTAGGGGGGAGTAAGGCAAGAACCATTACCTTATTGACGTGTCCATTGCCAATTAAATGCATGAAGGAAGTACTTAAACCAAAAAGGATGGAACCTGCAAGGGCGTATTTCCAGTCAAATCTGAAACAAAGCATCATTATATAAAATCCAATGCAACAGGCAAAGAGCAATCCTGTCGGACTGGAAATACCTTTATTCAACTGCATCACCGAATAAACCAGGCGTGGAACAAAATCATAAGTTTTGCCACTACCTCCAAAAATCTGATAGGAGGGCATACCGCTGAACATGCTATTGGTCCATAGAATTTCCCGGTTTTCTTCAGACATATATTTACGTATTTCAGTCTGCATACTCAACGAATGCTGAACATCACCCTGTGGTAGTACTTTATTCTCAGCGTTTTCGGGAAGGAAATAAAAGATACAAAAAAGGGCGATTGCGAGGATTGATGCCAGATGCGGCCAAATTTTACTGAAAACTTGCTTCATATTATAATTTCAATTAAGACGTAAAGATAAATCTATACTTTGGAATTGTCAATTTGAGTGTATTTTTGTTGAAAAATTATTTATTTGGAACGTCCTTTTCTTACGATAGTTACCGTATGTTATAATGCTGCGGCAGTACTTGAAGATACCATTAAAAGTGTCATTACTCAGACCTGTAAAGATTACGAATACATCGTGATTGATGGAGCTTCCAAAGATGATACACTGAATATCATTGAGGAATATAATGAGCACATTAATAAGTGGATAACAGAACCCGACAAGGGTATTTATGATGCGATGAATAAGGGCATTGAATTGGCTTCAGGTCAATTTATATGGTTTTTAAATGCGGGTGACAGGGCTTACGATTCAAGGGTGGTCGAAAATTTGAAGGCGGTGGCTTCCAATCATGATGTTCTATACGGGGAAGTAATGATAGTTGACGATGAGAGAAGACCGATGGGCATCAGATCGGAGATTACTGTTCACAACCTTCCTGAAAGACTCACTAAAATGAGTATGCAACGTGGAATGGTGGTCTGCCATCAGGGATTTATTCCATCAGTGAATCTGGTTCAGTTATTTATGGAAAACAATTTAAGTGCTGATATTGACTGGACAATACGTATTCTGGATAAGGCAAAATCGCCCCTCAAGACATCGTTTATAATAGCTGAATACCTTGCCGGCGGCGTTTCCAAGAAGAAGTGGAAAAAATCATTAATGGATCGTTTTGTTATATTAAGAGATCATTTCGGTTTATACAGGACCTTGTATAATCATGTTTTAATAATAGGTAGAGCTTTTATCCACAGAATCCGACGGGCGGATAAGGATCACTATTAATTTTGATGTTGAATACATATCAATGTGATAATCATTCGATTGGGCATGTTGGCTGCCTCAAATATCATATAAATCATAGCCGATAATGCTGAATTGTGGAATGCCTTTGTACATTTGCACAGTTTTATGAAAGTCTTTTACAATCTGGATAATTTACAAGGTATTGACAGGGCTGTCGTTACCATTGGTTCCTTTGACGGAGTCCATTTGGGACATAAAACGCTGATTGATCAGATTAAAAAGGAAGCCGCTGCCATCCGGGGACAATCTGTTGTTATTACATTTGAGCCTCATCCTAGAATTGTTTTAGAAAAAAGTCCGGTTAATTTTGCCCTGCTTACTGATTTAAATGAAAAAATTCGGTTATTAGAAGATTGTGGTGTAGATTCTCTCATAATTGTTCCATTTAATCTTGATTTTGCACATCAACCTGCTGAGACCTATTTGTCTGAGTTTTTAGTAAAAAAGATCAAACCCCATACCATTGTAGTTGGATATGATCATCATTTCGGATTAGGTCGCAAGGGAAATTTTGCCTTAATGAAAAAAGTGCTTGAACCATTGGGAATCAATGTTATTGAGGTAAACCCTAAATTGATTGATGAAATTACCATCAGCTCTACTGTCATCCGGAAAGCATTGCAAGCCGGTGACATCAGCCAGGCAAATACTTTATTGGGTCATCCTTATCTCATTTCCGGTACTGTTGAAAAAGGCGACGGAATTGGCAGGAAGTTAGGTTTTCCGACTGCAAATATTAAATTAAGGGATGATTTTAAGGCCCTACCGTTAGACGGTATCTATCTTGCCCAAGTTGATGTCCGGAATAATACCTCTTTTGGACTGGTTTACATCGGTCAAAGACCTGTATTAGGTGAATCATTACGCCGTGTGGTTGAAGTGTATATATATGATTTTGATGAAAATATATATGATAATAATATAGATGTAAAACTTACTGATTTTATCAGAGAAGACAAGAAGATTGAAAATCTGGATGCGCTCAAGATTCAGATGGAAATAGACAAGGCTGACGGCAGAAATCTGATTAAAAAAAGGCAGGAAATTGCACCATCGCTTGCAGTCGTTGTTTTGAATTATAACGGTTTAGGGCATTTAAAGCGATATCTGCCTGAATTGATAGAATATTCACAGGAAGCTGACATAATTGTAGCTGACAATGCTTCTACAGATGGTTCTGTCGAATATCTGAATACGCTTAAAGAGGATATTAAAATTATTCTTCTCGACCGGAATTACGGCTTTACAGGCGGCTATAACCGGATTATCTCTAAACTTGAACATACCTATGTTTTATTGTTAAATTCTGATGTAAGGGTGACAAAGGGGTGGTTAGGACCTTTGATTCAGGTCTTGGATCAGGATGAATGGACCGGGGCTGTGCAGCCTAAGATATTGAATGATCGCAACAAAAGCTTCTTTGATTATGCCGGCGCGTCGGGTGGATGGATTGACCGTTTGGGTTATCCGTTTTGTCGGGGTAGGATTTTTGATGAGATTGAGGAAGATAAAGGTCAGTATGATACGCCGATGGAGGTATTTTGGGCAAGTGGAGCTGCCATGTTGACACGGCGTGAATTATATCAGAAATTTGGCGGGCTGGATGATGATTTTTTTGCCCACATGGAAGAGATAGACCTATGCTGGAGAATGAAAAATGCAGGTTATTCCGTCAAAATAGAACCTGCATCAGTGGTTTATCATTATGGAGGCGGTACACTTGATGCTAATTCACCATTTAAAACTTTTTTGAATTTCAGGAATAGTCTCTTTGTATTGTTGAAGAATGAAAAAAATCATTTGTGGTTAAAGATTTTTATACGGCTATGCCTGGATGGTATTGCCGGTATGCGATTTTTTTTACAGGGGAAGACGAGATTTGTTCTGGCTATCTTAAAAGCACATTTTGAATTTTATGCAAAGGCGGGCAAGTTTATCCGCAAGCGTAAGAAATTAAAGGTGCTTCAAACTCAAAGACATAATACTCAAGGGAGGATCAAAGGGCTGATAATCTGGCAATACTTTGTTAAAGGCAAAAAGTTTTTCTCAGAGCTTTAATTTATTTGGAATGAAATTAGATATCATTTATGAAGACCAATCTTTGGTTATTGTCAATAAACCTTCAGGATTGTTGACGATTCCGGATCGGCATGATACAAAGAAAACCAATGTTCAGGATATTCTTGCCAGAAGATACGATAAAATTTATACAGTTCACAGGCTTGACCGCGAAACATCCGGAATCATTTGCTTTGCCAGGACGGCAGAAGCGCATGCTGCAATGAGTCAGTTATTTCAGGAACGAAAAGTTCAGAAAAAATATCTGGCCGTAGTTTTGGGTAATATTGCAGATGATGAGGGAATTATAAAGACAGGATTGGCACCGGACCCGCTAAATCCGGGCAGGATGAAGGTAGTCCGTACCGGAAAGCTATCAGTGACTACTTATAAAGTCCTCGAACGTTTTAAGATGTGTTGTTTGGTTGAAGCAGGCATTATGACCGGTAGAATGCATCAAATCAGAGTGCATTTTAAGTCAATCGGTCATCCATGTTATGTCGATCGGTTATATGGCAAGAATGAAGCGATTTATATCCGGGATATAAAATTGCGTAATTTAAGTGTATCAAAATATGGAGACGAACAGGATATCCCGTTGATCTCCAGAACAAGTTTACACTCACATTCCCTTCAGTTTATCCATCCGGTTACAGGTCAGGAGGTAATCTTTGAAGCTCCATTACCCAAGGATATGAAAGCTTTGGTCAACCAGTTGAGGAAGTGGGCATAATCAACCTAAATAATCATAAAGGTAAGTTGCCGTGTTTTCTTCTTGGCTGGTTTTCAGTCTTATTTTCAAGCATAGCGAATCCGGTAATTAATTTCTTCCTTGTGAGGGAAGGTTCAATTACTTCGTCAATAAATCCTCTTGCTGCTGCTCTGTAAGGATTGCTGAAGTTATCAGCATATTCTTTCTCTTTTTCAAGTGCTTTGGCTTTTGGATCATCAGCCTGAGATATTTCCCGTTTAAAGATGATTTCACTTGCACCTTTGGCGCCCATCACAGCTATTTCAGCACCCGGCCAGGCATAATTTAAATCTGCACCAATATGTTTGGAGTTCATGACATCATAGGCACCACCATAAGCCTTTCTGGTAATAACGGTAATGCGTGGAACGACTGCATCACTGAAGGCATACAATAATTTTGCACCATTGGTAATGATGGCATTCCATTCCTGATCTGTTCCGGGCAAAAATCCGGGGACATCTACCAAAACCAATAGAGGAATATTGAAACAATCGCAAAATCGTACGAAACGTGCTGCTTTTATTGAACATTTTACATCTAAAACACCTGCGAGACTCATCGGCTGATTGGCAACAATTCCGATAGACTTTCCTCCCAACCTTGCAAATCCTACGACAATATTTTCTGCATATTCGGCATGAATTTCAAAAAAACTGTCCTTATCTGATATTTCCCGGATAACTTCCTTCATATCGTAAGGTTTATTGGCATCTTCGGGGATGATTGTATTCAGCTTAGGTCGTAATTCATCGTCGCCCTGGTAAGGCATGTCAAACGGTAAATCAGCACTGTTTTGGGGAATATAGCTCAATAGTTTTTTTAACTGATTGATACAATCGAGGTCATCGATGGCCTTTAAATGAGTCACTCCTGACCGGATAGCATGAGAAGCGGCGCCTCCCAGCTCTTCTGCGGTCACATCCTCATTAGTAACAGTTTTGACGACATTGGGACCGGTAACAAACATGTATGAAGTCTGCTCTACCATGATGATAAAGTCAGTTATGGCAGGACTATATACTGCGCCTCCAGCGCAAGGACCCATGATGGCAGACAGTTGAGGCACAACACCACTTGCCTTGGTATTCCGATAAAAAATATCAGCATACCCGCCAAGAGAGTTGACGCCTTCCTGGATTCTGGCCCCACCGGAATCATTTAATCCAATGATGGGTGCACCGTTTTTCACTGCAAGATCCATTATTTTGCATATTTTCTCTGCATGGGTCTCCGATAGAGAGCCACCAAATACGGTGAAATCCTGGGAATAAACATAAACCAGCCTTCCGTCGATACGCCCAAACCCGGTCACTACGCCATCCCCCGGATATATTTCCTTTTCCAGGCCGAAATCAGTTGATCTGTGTTCAACCAACCTGCCAATTTCTTCGAAGCTTCCCTTGTCCAAAAGGAGAGTAATCCTTTCTCTTGCGGTCAATTTGCCTTTGGCGTGCTGACTTTCTATCCTGTTGGTGCCTCCTCCTAATAATGCTTTTTTATTCTTCTCCTGAAGGAGTTCTAATTTATTATTTTTCAATGCTATGAGAATATTATTTTAATTGATTGGCATATTCCATATACTTAGCTGCAGCATCCGGATTGCCACTATTTTGCATGATTTGTGCTCCCAGCAGATATGCCTGTTTGAAATTAGGTGCCTGCTCTATAACCCTTTGAAGGTCTTCGAGGGCGGCACTGTAATTCTTTTGATTATCCATGATAATGGCACTATAGAAAAATGCTATGGCATTACGTTTGTTCAATTTTTTACACCTATCTATGTAATCATATGCTTCTCTGACTTTATTTTGCCTCATGAGCAAAAGCCCCTTTGCAAGCAGTATATCTTCATTATTAGGTGTAAGGTCCAACCCTTTACTGACCCAATAATTAGCTTTCTCCAACGAATCCTGATTAATATATGCATTAATCAACTCCAGAATAGCTACTTCATTTTTATCGTCATTTGCAAGGGCTTCTGTAAAATATTTTGTGGCCAATTTGAGATTCTGGTCTTTAACTGCTTTAAGGCCGGCATAAGTGAGTGTATCCGGATATTCTGAAAGCGCACCGATCATGATACCATCTACCTTCACTGACTGTACCAGTTTCTTAGGTGGCCAAGCACCGTTTTTTAGTAAATCTGAGTCAATAAATCGGGGAATGGAGAGATAATAATCAGCTTTCTGACGGTATCTGTTTTTATATGTAGCATAAATTATCTGAACATTAGGAGCATAGCGTTCAAAGTAATGTTTTACCGGGTCGATACTATTGGTGCAGACAACTATTTTTTCCCCTTTCTTGATGCGTTCATCATTTTTTATCAGCCATAGAGAAAGTTCCCGCATGCTATTCATCCAATAATCTGTCTCATATTCGCCGTAGGCATTTTTAATACCGCCGTATAATTCATTGAAATAAACATACTCATTTGGATGGTTGGCTATCATAAATCTTAGTGGCAGAATAAGTAACACGCCAAGTATGACAGGAGTGACCCATCTTAGTTTTCCATTAAAGAAAGCATAAAAAAGTGATGCCCAGCCTAATGCAGCAAGTACATTTATCATTGGCATGATAAACATAAAGTGTCGGATACCATCATAAAGCGAACTGTGCTTGTAAACCGCATATATAACAGGAAATACGCCTACAAAGATGACAAAGACTACGGGCAGCCAATCTCTGCTTTTTAGGATATTTTTAATTCTGACAAAAAACAGGATAAAACCAACAATGACGCTGATGGGAATTGCCATACTAAGCCATTTAGGGATGTAATACCATGGGATTTCATCTGACCATAATTCCCTCCCTTCAAACAACATCCTAATGGCGACGTCAAAATTAGACATCACTTTAAGGGCTGAAAGGGTGTTAGTTATTGGCGCTGCATGTGAATATGGAAAGAAAATTAACCCCAGAAAGAAGGATATGATTCCTAAGATTATAGATTTTCCGATGATGGATAAAGAATTAATCCCTGCATTTTTAAATTCATTTCTTTTTAAATATAAATTTACTATGGTATATAAACCAAAGTAGGCCATCAGCAAGAGGCCGCCCACACGTATGTTCAGTGCCAGCGACATCGATAGTCCCAAAAATATGGCCGATTCCCAGTCCCATTTTGGGAGGAAGGAATTAAATCTGATGATTCCCAGGATGGACATGACGTATGCCATGGCAAAAGGTATATCTTTCGGGTTATTCATACTGTCACCAAATATTCTGGGGGATAAGAGGGTAAGCAGGAGGGACAGAAGTGCGACTAACCAGCTTCGACTCAACTGTCGTGCCAGCAATCCGGTAAATATCATCAATGACGCTCCGAAAAGTGCATTCATAAAATGCCGGACTGTATAGGGATCAGTGTTGGGCATATTCTCATACACCATAGCTGCACTTGCATCAAAGAGTGCACCATACAAATAGAGATTTTTATAGGTACGATAAGTTGTATCGGCCCCACCAGTCTGCAAATATTTCAAGACATTTTCACCATTTTGCTTGTGTACCAATTCATCACCGGTTATTCCGAAATCAGAGCTAAGTAGTGGCATACCAATGAAAACCAGCAAAGAAAGTCCCCAAAATAATTTTTTGAACAAGCTTTCCTTAATATTCCAATCAGTTATCGTATTTGTTTTTTCCATATTGACTACAATTAATGATAGAATAGATTCAATTTTTTTGCCAAACTCCGATAAGAGACTTGCCAAATGACCGGAAAATCAATGGATCAATCAATTTCGATACCGGTATCAATTTCTCGTCCCACAGTCGGATATCCCGGGCAGAAGGAACAGGTTTTTTTAAGAACAGTTTATTTACCACTGAGGCAAAAAGTCCTAAACAGTCGTAGTAAACTAACTTTACCTTTCTAACTTGCCTTCCTTTAGCCAATGCATTTAACATAGGTTTGTTGTATCTTCTGAAGTGACCAATATTCTTGTCAAATTCATTGTACAGAAAATTAAAAGCAGGGACAAGAATAATTAAGTGCCCGCCCGGTCTTAACCTTTTCAGGGCAAGATCAAATTCTTCCCGATCCTTTTCGATATGTTCGATTACATCAATGTACATAATCGTATCAAACAGTTTGCCCTGATCTAAATCAGCCAGTGTTCCCTGAAAAACTTTAACCTTGTCTTTATGTGGATTACCAATCATTTCAGAACTTATCTGAGAAGCCAGTTGTCCGTCAGGTTCTATTGCCAGCCAGGTTTTTGTTTTTGAATTAATCAGAGCTGTAGTTGTGCCTCCCAATCCGGCACCTACTTCACAAACATCTCCTTTAATAAAGGGGTCAATGGCTTTACAGTAATATAATTTCCAATTCCTGGCATACTTGAATAGTTCCAGTTCATTTCCAATATAATCTATACTAGTCATTCATTTTATATTGATTCAAAGAGCGAATGTAATCTAAATGATTGATTGCCGGTATGAAATTTTTCTGAACCCGGGCATTTAATACCATGAATGTCAACAGCAGGGAGAAAAAAAATGATTGTAAAAGAATCATTAACAGACCGATGGCTATCGTTGAGGTCCATCCCGGAATGGTATAATCTGTAAAAATCCTCATGCCCAGTAAGGTGCAGAATAATACGAAGGTTAAAGACATCAGAATTACTGAGAATATCAATAATCTGACGGAGACAATATCAATATTGACAGTGATGCTGCTTATACCATGCTGAATCAATGAAACCATGTTCATCTTTGAATGACCCTTGTATCGCCGTCCACGATCTATAGGAACACTGATATATGGTAGCTTAGACCTCATGATACCTCCGGGAAAATGATTCCAAATCTCAGAAATGTAAACCAGATGTGAAAGTTGATTTCGTGGTATGAGAACAAAATTTCCGAATGAAATAATATATCCGCTTAACAGCTTGAAAACCAGTTTGTAAATGCGGTACATATATTTAAACATCCGGCTTTCCTGCCTGCTTTTTCGCTGTGCAAATATTATTTTATCACCTTTAAGGTCTGCATCAATGAGCCTGACGATATCTTCCGGCTTGTCTTCGCCGTCAGAATCCATTACGATGACATAATCAGGATTGAATAACTTTTCTGCTACTGATATTCCACAAGCAATGGCTTTTTGATGTCCCAGATTTCTCTGAAGTTCGAGAATAAGGATTTCTTCATTAAGCCACTTAACTCCGGAATTTATATCAAGTTCTTGAAAAAGTTTGTAATTATCCGGGATGGCTTGTGTACTGCCATCATTGACAGCTAATAATACAAAGTTATGTGGCAAATCCTGAAAAACTTTCTTTAATTCATGATACAGAACAGCAAGGCATTCCCAGTCATTGAATACAGGAGTGACAATACAGATATTTTGATTTGGCAACATAAATACAGGCTGCAAATTAAGAAAAACAATGATTTTGGAATAATAAATCATCCCTGACGGATAAATTCTGCCAAATTTGCAACATATTAAAATGGAATATTATTGACCATTTATGCCAATTTTTCCGGTAAAATAAATTGTTTTCGTAATAGACCATGCATTTATAAAAATTGTTTTAATATTTAATATTTTAAATTAAATAATATATAATTAAAAGATTAACAATATGTATATAGATTATTATTTTTTTAAAGTAAATTAATCGTGCCATCAACTTTTTTGTTAAAAATATGTTACAGTGGCATGGAATTTAATGTTACAGAAATCAAACAATTATTAACTACTATAAAAGATCCGAAGACAGGGCAGAATATTATTGCCTCCGGATTATTAAAAGATATCATTTTAGATGGTGATCAGTTACAGGTTTTAATTTATTCAAATACACTTGACAGTACCGATAAGGGAAATCTCCATCAGGCGATTGTTTTCACTGTGCAAGCTACTTATCCTGAGCTCGATGTTGATGTGCATATGGTGACCAGGTCAAATGACCTGGTAGGTAAGCCTTCTCCTCTGCCGCAGATAAAGCATATCATTGCTGTTGCGTCAGGAAAGGGAGGAGTAGGGAAGTCAACTATTTCAGTTAACCTTGCATTCGCCCTCAACAGGTTAGGTTATAAAGTAGGGCTTCTGGATGCTGACATATACGGACCCTCACTTCCTACCATGTTAGGTCTTAAAGGACAACGACCATCTGTTACTGATGTCTATGGGAAAACAAAACTCGTTCCTATAGATGTAAATGGAGTACAGACTATGTCTATCGGTAATATTATAGAGCCCGATCAAGCAGTTGTGCTGCGTGGACCACGATTGACGGGAATAATTAAACAATTTATTGAAGATACCGTCTGGGATGAATTGGATTTTATGATTGTTGACTTACCGCCGGGAACCGGTGATATACAATTGACCCTTGTTCAGACTGTTCCTCTTTCAGGCTCCGTTATTGTAACTACACCACAAGAAGTGGCTTATGCCGATGCCTTAAGAGCAATGAATATGTTCCGAATGGAGCAGATAAGTGTTCCGATAATCGGTATTGTAGAGAATATGGCATGGTTTACGCCTGAGGAACTGCCAAATAATAAATATTATATTTTTGGTGAAGGTGGAGGTGAAAGATTAGCTGCTGCCAGCAGGTCGAGGGTGCTAGGTCAGGTTCCTCTGACCATGAGCCTCAGAGAGTCCGGGGATCAGGGTATTGCTTACAGGACTGATATAAAAGAAGGAAATTCAAAGTTGTTTGAGGAAATAGGAAAAAATCTTATCTTGCAGCTAAATAAAGTCCTTGAAACTCAAGGCAAAGCTAAAATAGTTGAAATCAAAGCATAACAATGGAAGATTTATTAGTAAAGGTAGAATCTGCATTGGATGAAATAAGGCCTCATCTCCATGTCGATGGCGGCGATATTGAAGTCGTTGAAATCATAGATAACAGCAGGCTGATCGTTAGGTGGCTTGGCAACTGCGGTATGTGTACGATGTCAGCCATGACATTGAAAGGCGGAGTGGAACAAGTATTGAAACACAGAGTACCTGAGATCACCAGTATTGAAGTTCAGGGTGCCCTGGTAGAATAAAAGTTCCTGCAAGTATGAATTTGGATACGCTTACAAGGAACATTTTAAAGAAAGGAAGTTTTCTGTGTGTAGGTTTAGATCCCGATTTGGAAAAGATTCCGGATTATATACTTTCGACGGAAGATCCGCTTTTTGAATTCTGTAAAATGGTAATTAATGCTACTGCTGAACATTGTGTAGCGTTTAAACCCAACACGGCTTTTTTTGAAGCTTTCGGGTCTAAAGGATGGGCCAGCCTGGAACGAGTTATCAATTACATTGGTAAAGAACATTTTGTCATAGCTGATGCCAAGCGCGGAGATATCGGCAATACGGCGAAAATGTACGCTAAGGCATTTTTTGAGAATCTAAATGTCGATGCGGTGACTTTATCTCCTTACATGGGAAAAGATTCTGTACTACCTTATCTTGAATTCCCGGGAAAATGGGCAATTATTTTAGTTAAAACATCCAATCCCGGGAGTAATGATTTACAGGTACTGAATATGGGTAATAATAAGCCATTATATATAAATGTTTTAGAAAAGAGTCTTTCTTGGGGAACTATCAATAATACGATGATGGTCGTCGGTGCAAATAACCTTAAAGAATTTGATTTTATTAGAGAAATTGCTCCCGATCATTTTATGCTGGTACCCGGTTTTGGCGCTCAGGGTGGAAAATTAGGGGATATAAAACCCTATTTATCGGGGAAAACGGTGGGCATACTTGCCAATTACAGTCGTCAAATAATTTATGCCGGTGATGAAGAACAAATTAAAGACCAAGCCCGTGCAATCCACCAGGAGATGAAAGAAATGCTGACATCGTCCGGTTTTATATAAGATAATACATCGTTGATTAAGTGTACAGGCCACCATTGATGGAAATAACCTGGCCGGTAATATATGAGGCCTTTTCACTTGCCAGGAAGGATGCCAGATAAGCCACTTCTTCAGCACTTCCGAAACGGTTCATTGGTATCAATTGTCGTAATTCATCCTCATTAAGATTATCTGTCATATCTGTTTTAATAAAACCGGGGGCAATAGCATTGACGGTGATATTTCTTTTTGCCATTTCCTGGGCTAACGCCTTGGTCGCCCCGATGACACCTGCTTTGGAGGCAGAGTAGTTGGTCTGGCCGGGCATGCCTTTTAATCCTGAAAGCGAGACAATGTTGATGATTCTGCCGGCACGTTTTTTAGCCATTAGCTGAACGAAGAATTTAGTCGTATAAAAAAAAGAATTGAGGTTGGTATCGATTACTGTTTTCCAATCCTGATCAGGCATGAAAATCATGAGGTTGTCCTTTCGAATACCCGAATTATTGACTAAAATATGGACATCGATATCAGGATTTGCTTTTCTCCATTCTGATAAGGTTTTTTCAGTCATTGCAGGGTCTGAGACATCATATTTGAGTAATTGGTGTTGACCACCTATTTTATCTAAAAGTTGAATCAGTTCCTTTGCCGCAGCGTCGTTGTTTTTATAAGTGGCAATGACATTATAACCGTCAGATGCCAATTGCAGACAAATTGCCCTGCCAATACCTCTGCTGCCACCTGTTACAAATGCGTATTTCCCCATAAATCAGAAATTATAATCTTTTAAGTGTCGCGTTGCATGATTTATTACATCGGAAAGAGGGCGATCATCAGTAACAGGAGGGATAAACTCCAGTATCCCTTTGTAGAAAGTTTGGGTAGCAGGGGCAAGGTTATCCTTAATGTTGAGATATTCAATGGCAGTTATAATAGTCATCAGGTGTATTGCCATGACTTCAAAAGTGTTGTCAATTACCTTACGGGTCATCATTGCCGCATTGCTTCCCATGCTCACAATGTCTTGATTATCTTTATTGCATGAGATACTATGGACATACATCGGAAAAGAAAGAGTTTGATTCTCAGCTGTTGTAGAAGTTGCAGTAAATTGCGCACCTTGAAGACCAAAGTTAAATCCGAGTTTACCTAAATTGACAAATGGCGGCAATTTTTGGTTCAGGTGATCATTTAAAAGGAAATTAAGTTGTCTTTCCATTAACATAGATAGACGGGTAATAGCGATTTTCACTTTGTCCATTTCAAGTGAAACATAGTCGCCGTGAAAATTTCCGCCATGAAATACATATTGATGTTCTGTCGATATAATTGGATTGTCATTGACAGAGTTGATTTCATTAATCAGAATATTATTTGCATATTCTATAGTATCCCAAACCGGCCCTAGAATTTGCGGCACACACCTTAACGAATAATATTCCTGAACTTTATCACTCAAAATATATTCGTGGGGGATGTTGTTATAATATATATTATCTCGTTTTCGGATACATTTACTGTCAGTCAGGAATTCCCGCATGTAACTGGCCACTATTTTCTGGCCATAGTGTTTTTTTACCTCATTGAGAGGTTGTGCAAAATGGTCGTCAAAGGAATTAACCACCTCATTAATCAGGCAAGTAGCCATAATTCCCAGCTTGGTCAACTGCTTTGCGCGGATGATATTGATTAGTCCAATGCCTGTCATGCCGGCTGTACCGTTAATTATGGCCAAGCCTTCTCGGGCAACAATTTTGATTGGGGCCAGATGCAGTTTGTCAAATACATCACTTACTCTTTTTGTTTCATTATTATATTGACACCTTCCTTCGCCTATCAGATTTAACGCTACCTGTGCAAGTTGTACTAGGTCTCCACTTGCTCCTACGCTGCCATGTTCGTAAATATGAGGATGGATATTATTATTTAGAAAATATGCAAGTAAATGGAAGACAGATTCGTGGATGCCGCTAAAACCAAGTAATAAAGTGTTAAGCCTTGAAAGTAAAATGCTTCTGACAACTGAGTCAGGTAACAGGGTGCCGCTCCCGGTACAGTGTGACCTGATCAGGTTCAATTGCAGGTCTGTTTTCTGACTATCCTCAATCCGGTATTGTGCCATGGGCCCAAACCCTGTGTTTATTCCGTAGATAATTTTTTTATCGGAAAAATTTTTCAAAAATTCATGATTCTCATTGCACCTTGACAGAGCCTGAGGGTCGATTTCAACAGGTTCCTTATGAAGCACGATTTTTTCAAAGTCATTGAGATCTATTGGTTTATTTCCGAGTATAACCATTTTATTGAGTTCTCCTTTTTTTTAAAGATGCAAAGGTAAATAATAAAAGAATATTTAATAACTCACATTGTTGGACATAAATATTTAATTTATTTAATTTGAGCCATCCACAATTTCAAAATTTGTACTTAACATATTGAGAAAAAATAAAAGAGATCCGGTACAAGATCTCTTTTTGGTAGCCCCTCCAGGAATCGAACCTGGATCAAAAGTTTAGGAAACTTCTATTCTATCCGTTGAACTAAGGGGCCGGGCTGCAAAAATATATTTTTTTACTGATATAGGAACATTGCTGCACTTTTTTCAATTTCTCTGAAATATGGATCTTTTAAATCCTTGATAAACCGGATAGCTTCGCCGGTTGATTTCATTTCAGGACCCAGCCTTTTGTCCACTTTGGGGAATTTATTGAAGGAGAAAACAGGCTCTTTGATGGCAAATCCTTCCAGATGAGGTTTAATTTCAAAATCTTTTAGTTTATGGGTGCCCAGCATCACCTTGGTAGCTATATTAAGAAATGGTACTCCATAGGCTTTGGCTATAAATGGTGTAGTTCGGCTGGCTCTTGGATTGGCTTCTATAACATACACCTTTTCATCTTTGATGGCAAATTGAATATTGATCAAACCTCTGATATCAAGAGCAACTGCAAGCTGATAGGCATATTTTTTCATTGCATCCAAAACCTGTTCAGACAAGCTGTATGTAGGCAACATAGCTGAGCTGTCGCCTGAATGAATACCGGCGGGTTCGATATGTTCCATTATACCCATGATACAAAGTTCATCGCCATCATAAATGGCGTCTATTTCAGCTTCTTTGGCTCGTTCAAGGAATTGATCGATGAGCACTTTGTTGTCAGGCATATGTTTGAAAATCGCCAATACTGCTTGTTCCAACTCTGTGTCATTGATAACTATTTTCATTCTTTGGCCACCCAGTACATAAGATGGTCTGACCAATACCGGGTAAGATACTTCATTCGCTATATCAAGAGCTTCATCAGCATCTGTTGCTGCACCGTATTTCGGATATGGAATATCTAACTGCTTCAGCAAGTCAGAAAATCTCTTACGATCCTCCGCCATGTCCATATTGGCAAAAGAGGTGCCGATGATTTTTATCCCGTGTTTATGAAGCTTTTCTGCAAGTTTTAAAGCTGTTTGGCCTCCGAGCTGTAAGATGACGCCTTCCGGCTTTTCAAGTTCAATGATTTCAATCAGATGTTCCCAGAAAATCGGTTCAAAATACAATTTGTCCGCAATGTCAAAATCTGTTGACACCGTTTCCGGGTTACAATTGACCATGATGGCTGAATAACCTGCTTCTTTGATAGCCAATAAACCGTGAACGCAGCAATAATCAAACTCGATACCTTGACCGATTCTGTTAGGGCCGGAACCAAGAACAATAATCTTAGGTTTGTCGGAAGGGATACTTTCGTTTTCTTCGTCAAAAGTAGAATAGAAATAAGCTGTCTGAGCCTCAAATTCAGCGGCACAGGTGTCCACTTGTTTGTACACTCTTCTTAATCCAAGGTTATATCTGGCCTTTGTGACCTCCTCTTCTTTAACCCTAAGCAACCAGGCTATCTGTGCGTCAGAATATCCGGATTGCTTTAAAGCTTTAAATAAATTATAGGGTATATCCTCAGGGAGGTTATATCTAATCAACTCTTCTTCGAGGTTGCATAATTGTTTAATTTCTTTGATAAACCACTGGTCAATACCTGTCAGTTTTTTAATGGTTTTTTCCGGGATCCCTAATCTGACTGCATCTTTTAATCGATATATTCTGTCGTCACTTGCTTTGACGAGCCGCTCCATGATATCTTCCGTACGGATCCATTCTTTAAAGTCAGCGCCAAGGCCACTTCGGTTGTTTTCCTGTGATTGACATGCCTTTTGAAGAGCTTCCGCAAAACTGCGCCCTATAGCCATAACTTCTCCGACCGATTTCATCTGGAGTCCTAATAAATGGTCGGCCCCCTGGAATTTCTCAAAATTCCATCTGGGCATTTTGACGATGACGTAGTCAAGAGTTGGCTCAAAAAAGGCGGAGGTATTTTTTGTAATTTGATTTTGTAATTCATCCAGTGTATAACCTATGGCTAATTTGGCGGCTATTTTAGCAATTGGATAACCGGTAGCTTTACTGGCCAATGCAGAAGAACGTGAAACACGTGGGTTAATCTCTATTGCGATAAGTTCTTCTGTTTCAGGATTCTGAGCAAATTGGACGTTGCATCCACCACAAAAATTACCTAGAGAACGCATCATTTTGATAGCATTGTTTCTCATTTTCTGATAGGCAGTGTCACTAAGGGTCATAGCCGGAGCAACAGTAATACTGTCTCCTGTATGAATACCCATAGGGTCAAGATTCTCAACCGTACAAATGATGATTACGTTGTCATTTGCATCTCTTAAAAGTTCAAGTTCAAATTCTTTCCATCCTAAGACGGCTTTTTCTACAAGTACTTCATGTGTAGGAGAGGCATTTAGGCCTATCTTTAAGGCTTCACTGAAATCACCCTCTTCATATACAAGACCACCGCCTGTACCTCCTAATGTGTAGGAAGGCCTAATTACAAGCGGAAATCCTATTTTTTGGGCAGCCTCCATACCCTCCAGATAGGAGTTGGCAATATAGGATGGAGCGACGTTCATGCCTATATCAATCATCAATTTTCTGAACCTTTCCCTATTTTCTGTTAATTCGATGGCAGCGAGATCAACACCTATAAGTTTGACGTTATATTTTTCCCATACGCCCTGTTCAGCAGCTTCAATACACAGGTTTAAGGCAGTCTGACCTCCCATAGTTGGTAGGACAGCGTCTATTTTTCTTTCTTCCAGGATTTTAATTAGAGATTCAACAGTCAGAGGTAACAGATAAATATGGTCAGCTGTCACCGGGTCGGTCATAATCGTTGCCGGATTAGAATTAATCAATGTGACTTCAATACCCTCTTCACGTAGTGAGCGGGATGCTTGAGTCCCAGAGTAATCAAATTCACAGGCTTGTCCGATTACAATCGGACCACTTCCGATAATCAGAACGGACTTTATATCCGGATTTCTGGGCATGTTGGATTTATTTTAGAATGAATCTTTAAAGTATTTATAAACGGGAGATAAAAGGAAGAAAACTTAGCTGGTAGTGTAAAAACTAAAGAAAGAAATAAAAAATAATTATCTGAATTTCTGTTCAACGTGGGCATTTATGTTAGCTTGACATATATTTTTTATACGACGGCGCAAAGATAATTATATTCAAGTAATATTTTATAGTGAATTCAGAAATTTTGGGTATTAATGAATAAGCATATAGAAAAAAATTTAATATTTATAAATTATTGGTTTGAAATTCTAATTTAATATTACCTTTGCACGGATTTTTCAAAACAAAGAAACAAACAATTTAATTTACATGGGAATAATCACAGGGATTAGGAAGCGTGGCGTTCTAATGATTGTATTGATAGGAGTTGCGACGGGAGGTTTTATTGTAATGGATGTGGTTCAAAATCAGAACAGATCTGCAGCAGCCGGAAAAGTCGGAGTAGTCGATGGTGTATCGCTCGATTTTAACGAGGTAAGAAATATGGAAGAAATCCTATATCAGGGTTCTAACGCAGATGAATATTCAAAACGGGAATATATTTGGAATTACTTTGTGGATAATACAATTGCCACCAATGAAGCCGAAAAGGTTGGTATTATGGTTGGTAAAAATGAGTTGTTGGATCTGGAGTTTGGTTCCAATGTAAGTCCGCTGATTCAACAGCGATTTGCAAATCCACAGACCGGAAAAGTTGATATGCAGCAAATGCTCAATATTAAAGAGCAAATTAAGAAAGGTGAACTGCAGCCTCAGATGAGGGCTTTTTGGGCTATTCAGGAAAAAGAAATAATCAAAGACAGACTTGTCTCAAAACTTAATTCCCTTTTTACAAAGGCTGTATATACGCCTACTTGGCAAGCTGAACAAGTGTTGGCAGATCAGGCTAACCCTATTACAGCTCTATATGTTAAGGTACCTGCTACTTATATAGGTGATTCAGAAATTAAACTGACTGACAGTGATTTTCAAAACTATATTGATGAGCATAAATCAGTATATAAGAATGATAAAGAATCTAGGATTATAAGTACGGTGAATATTTCTGTTTCTACTTCCAAAGAAGATACCATTGCAGCAGAACAATCAATAAAAGAGAAGTTGGAGGATTTTAAAAATGCTACTAATGATTCGACCTTTGTTCTTGCAAATAATGGTTCTATCAGTGATGTATATCATAAGCCAGCACAATTGGATGTTACGATAAAGGACAAAATTACTACAATTCCTGTAGGAGGTGTATATGGTCCTTATATTCAGGATCAAAAAGTTAAAGCCGTTAAATTATTGGGTAAGATGGCCATTGCAGATTCTGTTAAGTCTCGCCATATTTTGATACCTGCCAGTACACCTGAAGAATTTGCTAAGGCAGAAAAGAGGATTGATAGTGCACAGGCAGTTATTCTATCAGGTAAAGCCTCCTTTGCTGACGTGGCCAAAGCAATCAGTAAGGATCCGGGAAGTGCATCAAAAGGCGGAGAATTGCCGTATGCACCTCAGGGCATGATGGTTAAGCCATTTAACGACGCGCTGTTTTTTGATTCTAAACCCGGACAATTAAAAAAAGTCAAAACTCAATTTGGCTACCACTTGATAGAAATACTGGATAAAAAGACGGTTTCTGATCCTTATGGTTATAAAGTGGCATATATATTCACCGATCTTGTACCAAGTGAGGCAACACAAAATAAAACACTTGCACGTGTTGAATCAATCCTACAAGGTGTTACCAATGTAGAGCAATTAAATGAAAAGCTCAAAAGTAATCCAGGATTGCAACTGGTTAAAAATTTTGCAGTAGATAAATCAGATTTCGCTTTACAGACAATTGCTCCCGGACAAAGTGCAAGAGATATTATCAAATGGGCATTTGAGCCCAATAGAAAAGCAGGAGATGTTGCAACAGAACCATTTCCGGTACAGGCTGACGGGAAATATTATGTAGAGCAATATGTGATTCCGGTATTGACGACTATTTTACATGAAGGTAATGGCAGGGTAGAAGATTTGAAAGAAGAGCTTACTCCGATGGTGATGACTGCCAGGAAAGTTACAAAGCTTTTCGAAAGGGCGAAGGCAATTAAGTCTATGGATGCTCTGGCTTCTCAATTCAATGCCAAGATCGATACGGCAAAAAATGTTGTTTTTAATTCCGGAATGATACCCGGGATTGGAAGAGAACCGAAAGTGCTGGCAGAAATATTTTCTTTACCTTTGAATCAAACATCAGGAGTGTTTAAAGGACAGAACGGTATTTTTATGGTTAAACCTGTTAGTCAGAATCCTTCTCCGATGAAGCCTACTGTTGAGAATATTAAAAAGTTCAATACAGGTACAATCGTACAGACATATAATGGAAGGGTGATGGATGCATTGAAGAAAAAAGCAAGTATTGAGGATAATAGAGGAGACCTTTATTAATAACTATTATATATAGAATTAAAGGCTTTTTGGATAAACCGAAAAGCCTTTTTTATTTGGGTTCAATTTTTTTCTGAGATATGACGTTATTATATTTGTTTGTTTAATATAAATACCTATCTAAACTTGAAAAATTATTGTTTCTTAATTACTTTATTATATTTCAACATGGCTTTGGTGTCGTGTTCTAAAGATACGAAAGAAATTGTTCATAGAGACATAAGTAATAAGATTACAGAAAAATACTTTATTGATGTAAAAACAGGTAAGAAACAAGGGCCATATAAAAAATACTTTCCTTCAGGAAAAATAATGGAAGAAGCAAATTTTGAACAGGATGTTTATGTAGGAAATCGTAAATTTTATTACGAAAATGGTGATGTGGCGCAAGACCAAAATTATCTTTCCGGACAATTTCACGGACCATTCCATTCATATTATGTAAATGGTAAAGTCAATGTTGTAGGAAATTATGTCAATAATGAAATGGATGGCATCTGGAAAAGATATTATGAAACAGGCCAATTGCGCGAAGAAGTTCGTTTTGCAAATAATGAGGAAAATGGTCCTTTCAAGGAATATTACAAAAATGGACAGTTAAGTGCTGAAGGAGAGTATGTTAATGGACCTTTTGAACATGGTGAACTGAAAGAGTACGATGACAAGGGAAATTTAATCAGGATAAAGATTTGCGAAAATGGTATTTGTCACACTAAATGGAAAAGATGAATAATTATAGTTTGAAAATTGTTACATGTCTATTTTTCTATTTATTTTATGCAAATGGCCTTTATAGTCAGATAGAAACTGACCGTATATTTCCACTGTTGAATATAGCCACCAGTGCAAGAATGGCGGCACACGGTGGATATGCTATAGCATCAATTGAACATGATGTCAATACAATATATACGAATCCGGCCTTCTATGAACCGGAAGACCAGATTGATTTGTCATTCAACAATCAGTTTCAGTTTTTAAAAACCGGAATTGGAAATGTTACAATAGGGAAAAAAATTCATTGGAATAATTTAATCATCCATGGTGGAGTGCAATATGCTGATTATGCTTCAGTTTCAGGATATGATGATAACGGACAGCCTATTGGAAATATTTCTGCAAATGAATATAATATCATTGCCGGAGCATCAATGCAACTGTATGAAAATATGAGAGTCGGATCTTCAGTTAAATTTATCAATTCCAATCTGGCTGAATATACAAGTAATGGTTTAGCAATAGATATCGGTATGGCATACCATGTCCCTGAATCTCCTGCTACACTTGGTTTTGCTGTGAGAAACATTGGAGGACAATTATCTGTTTATGATCAAACAAGGGAGCCCATGCCATTAGATATTCAGGCTTCCGGTAGTATCCGGTTAAAACATCTTCCACTCAGAATCGGGATGGTCGTTCATCATCTTGAGAAGTGGAATCTTTTATATGACAACCCATACGATGTCCAGCAGTCTATTTCAATTGACAACCAAATTGCCGAACCAGAAATTGTCCAATATGGCATTGTTGATAATTTTTTCCGTCATGTAGTTTTCCAGACCGAATTAATCATGGGTAAAAATGATGGTTTTAAATTAAGGATGGGTTATAATCACTTAAGGAAAAGAGAGCTGACAGTCAATGGTTTTCGTAGTCTGGCAGGCTTTTCCGGCGGTATGGGCATTAGAATTTACAGGTTTAATTTTGATTACGGATTAGCCATTTATCATATTGCGGGAGTTACACATACTTTAACCCTCACGACTGATTTAAATTCATTTAAGAAAAGTCATTTATAAATGCATGTTCACAATAAATTTAAAGTTGTTCAAAAAATTATTTTGTGAAAATATAATTATCAGTTCAATATAGTAAAAAAGTATTGATAAATTTGTGTAATTAAGAAAAATACAATAATTTATGTTAAATTTGGAATTTATAAATTGGTGCATTACTATTAAAATTTAGAAGCTTTAATGACCAGATCTAAAGTCAGATTATTGACAGTTATTGGTACTTTAACTATTTCTGCCATAATTATCATTCAGGGATATTGGGCATTACAGATGTGGAATTATAAAGAAAAAGAATTTTCCCAGACAGTTAAAGTATCTCTCTATCGGGTCGCCAAGCAGTTGGTAGAGCTGAACGGATCGGTTTTGCCTAATTCAAATATAGTCAATCAGATGTCATCCAATTATTTTGTTGTAAATGTAAATGACAAAATACAAGCTGATAATGTGGAGTATTTTTTACGGAAGGAATTTCAGAAAGTTTTGATTAATGAGGATTTTGAATATGGAATATATGATTGTTCTAATGATCAGGTAGTTTATGGTAACTATGTGAAAGCTAACTCCGATTTAGTAACCCATCATAATTATAAATCTTATTTGCCAACACACGAAGGCTTTACTTATTATTTTGGGGTCTTATTCCCCAATAGAAGTACTTCATTAATTGCCAATTTAAAGTATGTATTTATTTTGAGTATTCTGCTTTTAATTGCCTTGGTGGTCTTTGTATATTCGATTTTCGTAATCGTCAGACAAAATGAATTATCCGAATTGCAGAAGGATTTTATTAACAATATGACTCATGAATTTAAAACTCCCCTTTCCAGTATTTTACTTGCCAATAATGCAATAGCAGGTAATCCCAGATTGGCGGAGGATAAAAGCATCAGTAGGTTAACCGGTATAATAACGCAACAGAGTAAACGCCTCGCATCCCATGTTGAGAAAATCCTTGATCTCGCAAAGCTCGATAAGAATAAGTATTTGATGACCGTTGAAAAGGTTGATCTGATTCAGGTCGTTGAGTCATTAAGACCTGCAATTGAGTTAAGAATAAAATCACTGGATGGGAAATTTACCGTTGATACAGATGAGAAAGAAATATGGATTATGGCTGATAAAATTCATCTGGCTAATATTTTAGATAACCTTTTGGATAATGCAATAAAATATACAATAGATAAACCGGAAATAACATTATTTGCATCAATTGTTAAAAATAAAGTAAATTTGATGATTAAAGACAATGGGGTGGGGATGGATTCAATGACTCAGAAAAAAGTTTTTGAGAAATTTTACAGGAGTCATACCGGAAATTTGCATGATGTGAAAGGTTTTGGTTTAGGACTGTTTTATGTAAAAAATATTTGCAACGCACTTTCATGGAAACTCAAAATTGAAAGCCGACCCGGATCGGGCACCACTATTATAATAACAATACCAAGAATATGAACAAGACACGAGTCTTTTATGTCGAGGATGACGAAACATTAGCCATCCTGACTACAGAAGCCCTGGCAAACGAAGGTTATGCAATCGACCATTTTAACAATGGGCTGGACGCCTTAAACTCCTTCCGTAAAAGTCACTATGATATCTGCTTGCTTGATGTAATGTTGCCTAAAATGGATGGATTTGAACTTGCAAAGAAAATCAGAGAGAATAATCATTCAATTCCGATTATCTTTTTGACGGCTAAATCTTTGCCGGAAGATAAAATTGAGGGACTAACCATCGGTGGCGACGATTACCTTGTTAAGCCCTTTGATATGAGAGAGCTGATCCTGAAAATTGACATTTTCCTCAACCGAAGGGCTAAATCACCTTCTTTGGATGAGCTGGCAATAGTTACTTTCGGTGATTTTACCTTTGATTACAAGAATTTATCGCTACAAAGCGAGCAAATTAGCCATACTTTAACTCAAAAAGAAGGCGATTTACTTCGGTATTTTAGTTCACATAGAAATAAGCTTGTCAAGAGAAGTGATATACTTGAAGAGTTATGGGGACGGAATGATTATTTTCTTGGAAGAAGCCTTGACGTATTTATTTCAAGACTTAGAAAATACTTGTCCACTGACGCAAAATTGAAAATCGAAAACGTTCACGGAGTCGGATTTAGGTTTACAGTTGAGGAATAATATTAAGCATTTTTTAAGTAAATTCTTTCAAGCTGGCATGATTACAGTCTTTTTGAAACATTCTGCTTTATTTTTATTACTGATTTAGACCCGGTCTGGTCTTTTTGAGTTAATTGTCCTGATATCCCTTGGCATGACAGTATATCGGAATGCCTAAAAATTCTTTTAATTATCTTTACATAAATGCTACTGATACGGATATACAATATTCAATAATATTCAGATCAATAGATATATTATAACGTAAGTATTATAGAGTAATCATGTTGTCTGATGCCATTCCAGTAGAAATTAAAAAAATTGAAAGTGAGTTGTTGCATGGAAATTTCCCTTCAGTAGAGGATGCTTATCAGCTACTTTTTGATTTTCAGTCGAAGTTTAATTATGTTTATGCTACTTACCTTAAAAATATTAAATTTGATAAAAAGTATCCAACATTAGAAGAAATACCGTTCCTACCGGTATCGTTTTTTAAAAGTTATGCCGTTAAATCCGGTAATTGGCAGGAAGCCATGGTTTTTAAGTCAAGTTCAACTACCGGTAAAGGCAAGAGTAAACATTATGTCAAATCACCTCTATTATATCAGCAGGTAAGCAGAAAAATTTTTGAGTCAAAATTCGGTTCTTTAGAGAATTATCTTTTCGCTGCTTTACTTCCGGGTTACCTGGAGAGAGGGGACAGTAGCCTAATCTATATGATCTATGAATTTATGAAAGCAGGAAAAAGCGGCGAAACGCATTTTTACCTGAATCAATATGATGAACTCCGTAATTTCATACATCAGAACAATCAGCATCCTATCGTAGTTTTTGGGGTTCCATTTGCTCTGTTACGTTGTTTTGAGTTGATTGGAAAACAGAATTGGATTAATGTAACATTTATCGAAACAGGGGGAATGAAAGGACAGGAAAAAGAAATGACGAAAAAAGATCTCCACCGATTTATACATGAAGCATTTAATCCGGAGGCAGTTTATTCGGAATACGGGATGACGGAATTACTTTCTCAGGCATATACCATCGGTGAGGATATCTTTAAGGCTCCACCATCAATGAATATTCTTATAAAAGAATTAAATGATCCTTTTTCAGATGCCATTTATGGTAAGCCAGGGACCTTAAACATTTTCGATATGGCTAACCTGAATACCTGTAGCTTTATTGAAACTGAAGATTTAGCTATTCAATTGGCTGATAATAATTTTGAAATACTTGGGAGGATAGACAATAGGGAGATTCGTGGTTGTAATCTTCTGGCATTGTAGAAGTAAATTCTGCGAATTTTAATATGTTTGTAAAAATTTAATTTACATGATTCAAGTGTTTGTTACCGGAGGAACCTTTGATAAAGAATATAATTTTATCACCGGAGAATTATATTTTAAGGACACCCATCTCAAAGGAATGTTTGTCAGAGGTAGAAGCAGCCTGGATATCGATGTCAAGACGCTGATGATGGTTGACAGTCTTGAGATGACTGAAGAAGACCGTAAAATCATCGTTTACCAATGTAAAAAATCAGCTGCCGACAAAATTCTGATAACTCATGGAACAGACAGGATGGCAGAAACCGCTAAAGCAATTGCTAATGAAAATATTGAAGGAAAGACCATAGTGCTCACCGGTGCAATGATTCCTTATGCTTTTGGAAATTCAAGTGATGGCTTTTTCAATCTGGGTTCGGCACTGGCATTTGTGCAGGTTCTCCCGTCAGGCGTTTATATAGCTATGAATGGCAAGTATTTTCCGTGGAACAATGTGCAAAAAAATTATGATACTGGATTTTTTGAAGAACTGGACGAATCTTGATTATTAAAACCATATGTATCACAATCCATATTATTTTTCGGATAATTTGTAAATATCTGCTGTATTTCTTCCTAATTCATCATAATCTAAACCATATCCAACTACAAAGACATCGGGAATGGTAAAGCCTACCAGGTCAACTTTAAAGTCTTTTATCCGACGGGATGGCTTGTCCAGCAGTGATACAACTTTTAGCGAACTTATATCAGAATTTTGGAGTGTTTCCTTTAAATAGGACATCGTAATTCCTGTATCTACGATATCTTCCAGGACAATAATATGTTTACCCTTAAGGTCAGGTGGTAGATGGTCAATAAGTTTTACGCTGCCGGAGGTTTGAGTTCCTTCATAGCTTTTCAGGCGCATAAAATTAATATTGCACGGACCATGATATTCTTTCAGAAAGTCAACAGCAAAAAAAACGGCGCCATTTAAAATTACAAGAAAGGTTGGCTGTAGGTCTTTGTATTCTTGATATACTTGATTTGCTAGCGTTTTTATTTTGCCTTCAATCACTACCCTTGAAATAAAAGGAACAAAAGTCTTATCATGTAACTTAATAGTGTCCAAACTATAATATTATTTATTTTATACGAATATTTATTTCTTTTACAATCAGCAAATTATATTAAAATTAAAAAGTAAAAGTATAAATTTTTTTAAGAAGAATTCGGTAAAAATAATTTAAAATAAAAAATTATAGAGATGGTTTTTAATTGGAATGTTGAAATACTTCAACATTGGCATATATATTATTTAAATATTTAAGATATTTGCGCTGAAAAAAAGAATATTCCGTAATTGGTTATAGCAGAAACTGACATAAATAAGTGGACTGACAATGCCCTCGCTGAGGAATATTTGAAGACTCAGGAGATAGCTTATTTTGATGAGATATATAGACGATATTCCAATAAAATATATTATAAATGTTATTCTATATTAGGTGATTTCGTTCATGCAGAAGATGCCACCCAGGATATTTTTTTAAAATTAATTCTAAGCTTAGCTAAATTTAATCAGAAATCCAAGTTCAGCACCTGGCTCTATTCCATCACATATAATTATTGTATAGATGAGCTCAGAAGGCAGAAGAAGAATAAAATGATTTATGTGGAAGATGGTCAGTATAATGACATAGAGGAGGACGAGGATGATGCATTAATTCAGGAAGAAAATTATGCAGCATTGCAGGCTACTTTGGATGTCATAGATGAGGCTGACCGTGCTATCTTGATTATGAAATATCAGGATAATTTGATGGTTAAGGATATAGCAGAAATTCTAAGCCTTTCTGAAAGTGCTGTAAAGATGAGATTGAAGAGAGCTAAAGTGAAGTTTCAAAAAATATTTAAGGATATACTAAGACAATAGAAAGGCATTTTAATTTTTATATGAGTGATTTTGAATTATTTAGTGAGTGGGAAAAGAAGCAAATTGAGGAGACCGGAGGAGTTTCAGAGGAAGTGCAGAAAAACCTCCATGGTAGTATCAATTTTTTTCAATTCCTGGGCAGTTGTATCGAATTGTTTATACCTAAAATGCTGTTGACTGCCGCTGCAATGATTGGTTCAGATGCAGACCTGGAAAATACGGAGCATGAATAATTATCCTCGTAGATAAAATCAATATAAATTCATCAAAAATGGAAAAAATAAATTTTAGTTTGATTGAGAATATTTTAGGGCCTATTATAAGTGGGTTGCCTACTTTTCTTGGTGCAATAGGGCTTTTAATACTTTCATTTATTGTCGCCAAGCTTATCAGAAAAGTAATAAAGGTATTTCTTGAAAAAATTAAGCTTGACAAGATTGCAGATAAAATAGAGGAAATTGATATAGTATCCAAAAGTAAAATTAAGATTGTACCAAGTGCTATCGTCGCAGGAGCTGTATATTATCTGATTTTGATGCTGTTTGCAATAGCAATAACGGATATGCTGCATCTGACGACTGTGAGCTATTATCTGACCAGTCTGATTAATTATCTGCCTAAAGTATTTACCGCATTTGCTTTCCTGGTTATCGGCATATTGTTTTCTGACTTTATCAGAAAGGCTGTATATACGGCTTCAAAATCTCTTGGTATTTCTTCAGGAAAAGTTATATCAACATTTATCTTTTATTTCCTGTTTATTAATGTTTTTATTAGTGCACTGACACAGGCAGGTATAGATACTGAATTTATTCAGTCAAATATTACCATGATTATTGGTGGTATCGTCATGGCTTTTGCACTGGGTTATGGACTTGCGAGTAAAGATGTCATGTCAAGTATGCTTGCCGGATTCTATAATAAAAAATTTAAAGTAGGTGATGAGGTCACTATAGATGGTGTAAGAGGGAAAATAGAGTCCCTAACAAATCTCGATATGACTCTAATAAATGCAGAAGGAAGGGTGGTTGTACCTTTGAGCAAAATTTCACAATCTTCGGTGTTTATTCACAATTCTGAGGATTAATAGTCAGACTATTATTGCTTTATATATTTGATAAAAAATTTATATTGATGAAAAACGTTATATTATTTAGTTTGTTTATTCTTTTTGGTTATTCGGTTTACTCTCAAAATGATAATCGAGTAAAGGAAATTCGGACCTCAATTGGCAAGAAAGATACAACCGGATGGGTTAAAGGAGCCGGCTTGGGCTTTGATTTTGGTCAATTGTTACAGATAAACCCAGCTGTTGGCGCGGGAGAAAATAAAATTGGTTTAGGTGGTGTAGGTAGTTTTTATGCAAATTATAAAAAAGCCAATATTGCATGGGATAACAATATTGATTTGTTGTTTGGGATTCAGAAATTAGGCAGTGGGTTTTCAAACCTTACTGCTTCGGAAAGAGTCCCCTTCCAAAAAAGTATTGACGAGTTTCGTTTTAATTCAAAAATCGGTTATAAAACAAGCCCAAATAGCAAGGTATATTATTCGCTTTACTCAACCTTTCTGAGCCAGATAACGCCCACTTATACGGATACATCTATCGTTAACCCGATAAAAGGTAGTTACCTTCGCGATATTTCCGGAAAAGATCAGGGACCAATTGCCAAGTTTTTGTCACCGGCAAGAATTTCTGTTTCTCCAGGTATCGATTATAAACCGAATATGAAATTATCCATTTTCTTATCACCTGCATCAGCGAAATTGATTTTAGTCGCTGATAAGAATATAGCTGCCATACCTGCCAGAAATGCAAAAGGCGAACCCATCGGAGGTGTAGGCATTCACGGTACAGAATGGAATAGTCCTACTGATTTCAAACAAAAGCTATTTCAATTAGGTGCGACCTTCAATGCTCAATATGTGGATAAATTTTTAAATGACAGATTAAACTTCAAATCAGGACTTACCCTCTTTTCAAATTATCTTAAAAACCCTCAGAATATTGATGTAGATTGGTCCACCGAGACATCGGTAATGATTTGGAAAAGCATAGCAGTTACATTGAATACCAGATTGTTCTATGATGATGACATTCCTGTTCAGATTACAGATAAAGATGCGGTTGGCGGGATAAATGGCCTTGGGAAAAAAGTGAGTTTTACTGAGCAGATTTATATAAAATACAATTATATATTTTAAGAAGACATAGTATAAAATATGAATCAAATGGATAGGGATGACCTATCCATTTGTTATTTCATGTATATGTATTAATTTGAAGACCAATTCTTTCAAAATTCCTGCGTAGATTCCTGAGGGATAGTCAACCCCCTTTGAATATTGGTCATATTGTTTAAACAGTAGTGTTGCATGATCGAGATCTGAAAGAGAATATTTTGCCAATGCTGTTTTATATTCTTTAATGGCAGATATACTTCTAGTATTTATTATAGTCGCGATATCAGCATCATTATAAATCCGGCTCACCTTTAAGGTATAAAGCTTGACAAAACTATTAAAAATTGACCCTAGAATTAGTGTAAAGGGCTGTTTATTGAAATTATCAGCCAGGTAATTGACTATGAGTTGGGCTTTCTGGTTATCTTTATTAAATATGGCATTAATAAGTTCAAATACGTTAAATTCCCGATTGATACCAATATAATTTTCTATTAAGTGACGATTTATCTCTTTCTCTTCACCCATAGCAATAATCGTTTTTCCGATTTCATTACTGATTTTTTGAAGGTCATTGCCCAAAAATTCACCTATTAGAGCGGCATTTAATTCAGAAATTTTTTTACCTTTTGATTCAACTTCTGATTTAATCCAAGCCGGCAACTGATTTTCGTATATTACTTTTGATTCAAATAATGCAAAATTAGCTTTTACAATTGAGGACAATTTTTTTCTACCATCCAGTTTCTTTCCGGGTAAGGCCAAGACAAGTACAGAAGAAGGGTAGGGGTCAGACACATACGATGATAGAGAATCAATGTTTTTTAATTCTGATGCATTTTTAACCACGATGAGTTTAAAATCTGAACCCATGGGATATTGTCCCAGATAATCAATTATAGTTGAAACATTGGTTTCTTTTCCATAAAGAACTTCCTGATTAAATACTTTTTCTTCTTCTGGCAGTAATAAATCTATAAATTTTTGTGTGAGTAAGTCTATAAAATACGGTTCATCACCCTGCAAGACATAGACAGGATGCACTTTCTTTGTTGTGATTTGTCTGATTATATCTTCAAAACTGTAAACAGCCATCAATAAAAATTTTGATCACGAAGGTAAGATAACTTCTATAATCATTCGAACAGTTGGCATAAATAGATTAATCATATTGTGTTTGCAGCACTTCAATTATACGCTTTTCTATTCCATCACATATTGTTTATTATGATTTATTTAAAATACATAGAATATTTATTGGTAATATGTTAAATATACTTAGTTTTGTAACTTGTTTGCTTATCTGTTGAAATAATTAGTTTGTTCCTCTTATGCATGAAAAGATTTGGCTGAAGAATTATCCTGCAAATATCCCTCATGAAGTAAAATTCGACACCTATCCTAATCTTATTTCCTATATGGATGATATCATTCGGAAGTATGGTGATAGTGTTGCATTTATCAGCATGGATAAGAAGTTGACTTATAATCAATTAGATCGAATGGCTGATTCATTTGCCGGATTTCTCGTTGAAAGGGGATTAAAGCCAGGAGACCGGATTGCCTTGATGATGCCCAATATATTGCAATATCCTATAGCATTATTTGGTGCATTAAGAGCAGGCCTGGTCGTAGTGAACACCAATCCGTTATATACTCCTCGGGAGATGAAGTTGCAGTTTCAGGATGCCGGAGCTTCGGCCATCGTTATTGCTGAAAATTTTGCAAGCAACCTGGAACAAATCATTGCAGAGACGGATATTAAACACGTCGTTTTGTGTAATATCGGCGAAATGTTGGGAGGAATAAAAGGTGCTTTGGTTAACTTTGTTGTCAGAAAGGTTAAGAAAATGATTCCGCCTTTTCATCTGCCTGATGCGATACAATTTAAACAAGCTCTGGCAATTGGCCAAGGAAGGAAAGCTATTCGACACCAGTCTGCGTTCAATGATACAATAATCCTACAATATACAGGCGGGACGACAGGTATTGCCAAAGGTGCCATGCTGACAAATCAGAACTTATTAGCCAATTTAGAACAGGTAAAGGCGATATTTTTGTCCCAACTTAAAGAAAAGCAGGAAGTAGGCTTATGTCCCTTGCCTCTTTACCATATTTTTGCATTTACGGTAAACTGCCTGGTGCTGACTTCTCTTGGCTGTCCATCCGTATTGATTTTAAACCCACGCGACATTCCATCAGTAGTTAAAGATTGGAAAAAGTATAATCCATCAATTTTTCCCGCAGTTAATACTTTATTTAACGCCCTTTTGAATAATAATGAGTTTCGGAATCTTAATTTTGAAAAACTTAAAATTCCAATTGCAGGGGGAATGGCTTTGCAAATGGCTGTTGCAGAAAAATGGAAAAAGGTTACCGGTGTGCGCATTATTGAAGGGTACGGTCTCACAGAAACATCTCCTGTAGCGAGCGTAAATCCTTTGGATGGCAATGACAGGCTTGGAACTATCGGCTATCCTGTGCCATCTACTGATATGAGAATCGTCGATGATAACATGGCAGAAGTTGCCATTGGTGAAAAAGGAGAAATTCAGATTAAGGGTCCGCAGGTGATGAAGGGCTATTATAAGAAGGCAGAAGAAACCCATAAAGTGCTAAATGACGGATGGTTTAGTACAGGTGATATTGGTCAGATGGATTATGACGGTTATTTTAAAATAGTCGATCGAAAGAAAGATATGATTTTGGTCTCAGGGTTTAATGTATTCCCTAATGAGATAGAAGATGTGGCTACTATGTATGAGAAGGTTTTGGAGGCTGCAGCTGTTGGTTTTCCCGATGAAAAAAGTGGTGAACATGTTAAGTTATTTGTTGTTAAAAGTGATGATTCGTTGACAAAAGAAGAGTTGATGGAGCATTTGAAGGCAAATTTGACTAATTATAAGAGACCGAAGGAGATTGAATTCAGAGATGAATTGCCTAAATCAAATGTCGGTAAAATATTGAGACGTAAATTGAGAGAATAAATATATAAAGCATCCTTCCTATAATTTTTAATAATTTAAAATTCATTTAATTTTATCAGATGAGGCTATTTTTATTTTTAAATTTAATAGTAATATTGAATTTACCACTATTTCTTTCAGCTCAAAACCGATTAGCAGGGGAGATTGAAATAAGAAAAATTTACAGCGAAATTTCAGACGTCAATGTCATCAACAAAACATTTACAAGAAATGACGCAATTCAATCAGGCATACATGTTGAAGGGGATGCTTTGTTCTTCAGACCTGCCTCAGGTGTTATAGACGAAATCATAGACAAGCAACCTGATTTGGTTCGGATGAAAATTCCATATGGTACTGAAGGTAAGGAATTGACTGTAATAATGTACAATAAAAAACCATATAAAAAGTCAGCAATTGTAACAACCAATACGGGCGAAAAATATGCAATGAACAAAGCTGCTTTTTATAGGGGAAAAGTTATTGGAGAGGATAATAGTATTGTAGCACTCAGCTTTTTTAAAGATGAGATGAGCGGAGTGATATCCTCTCAGGAAGGACAATTTGATCTTGGAAAGGCGGATAAAGGCGATATGCATGTTATATACAAGGCATCTTCTTTGGCATATAAATATAATTTTAAATGTGGGGTGATGGATACAGATGAGTCACCCGACACTGACTCAGATCAATTGGAACAAAGAGATGCAAATGACTGTGTAAATATTTATTTCGAAACATCATATTCAATTTTTCAGAATAAGGGAAGTGTTTCTGCAGTCCAAAATTATGTTAATGGGTTTTTTAATGTTGTCTCTACGTTATATGATAATGAAGATGTCAATGTAGCTATTTCTGAAATAAATGTATGGACAACTCAAGATCCTTTCCCAACAAATAGCTCAGGTGATGCATTGGATTTTTATACAGATTACCGAACTTCTTTTAATGGGAATATTGCACAATTGCTTGCAAAGACAAATAACGGAAATGGTGGTGTTGCGTGGTTAAATGTACTTTGCAATAATACTTACAAACATAGCTATTCTGATATAAGCATGAGTTACAGCAATTTTCCTAATTATTCATGGACTGTTGAAGTAGTTACCCATGAATTAGGTCACAACATAGGTTCACCGCATACCCATTGGTGTGGATGGCCGGGAGGAGCTATAGACAATTGTTATACACCGGAAGGTAGTTGCAATCCCGGTCCAGCTCCTACAAATGGCGGTACAATAATGAGTTATTGTCACTTGACAAGTTATGGAATCAACTTTTCCAATGGCTTTGGTCCACTCCCCGGTGATAAAATCCGCAATAAAGTTGCGAGTGCTAATTGTTTGTCTGACTGTGTTGGTCAATGTCCAACCTTTGTTTTAACTGCAAGTATTCAAAATGTTACTTGCAATGGTAATAACAATGGTCAGATTATTTTGAATGAGCCGACGGAAGGAACTCCTCCTTATTCCTATACCTGGTCAAACGGTGCAACAACGAAAGATATTCTGAATTTGACAGCAGGGACTTATACAGTTTCTATTGTTGATGCAGCTGGCTGCCCCGGCGAAGCTTCGTTTACGGTCGATCAGCCTAGCCCTGTAACGATTCAAGGCACTGTTACCCCGGTGACGTGTTACGGGATGTCAAATGGCGTTATTATAGCAAATGCAAATGGCGGTACTCCCGGATATAATTACCATTGGAATACGGGTGTTAATTCTTCTACACTGACGAACATACCTGCGGGTGTATATAGCCTTACGGTTACTGATGCCAATCAGTGTGCTGAAGTGAGTACATTTACCGTAACACAGCCCGACCTTTTATTTATTACGGAAGAAGTATCTCAGATTTCATGCGCAGGAGCAAATAACGGCTCAATATATGTAAGTGGCAATGGTGGTACACCCGGTTATTTTTATTTGTGGGAAAATGGTAGTACCGATCAGGTAAGGACGGTTCTTGGACCCGGAGATTATGTCGTAACCGTTACTGATGCAAACAACTGCCAGGAGACAAAAACAATTACGATAGTTGAGCCAACTCCGTTAGTTGGTCAGGTAGTTACTACAAAAACAACTAATCCAAACGCCTCAGATGGAACAGCAGAGGCAAATATTAATGGTGGTAGCCCTAACTATTCATACTCTTGGTCAAACGGAGCTTCCGGTAAAAAAATTACCGGGCTGGCCGTCGGAAATTATTCAGTTACAGTTACGGATGATCATGGATGTCAGTTAATACTAAGCTTTTCAATCGAGTCTGAAGAATGCGTTCTTGAAGTCGGGACCACAAAGACTGACCTGACATGCGCAGGAGCAAATGACGGAGTTGCAATAGCCAATGTTGGCAACCATTCAGGTACTTATACATACAATTGGTCCACAGGCGCTACAAGTCAGACTATATCCGGTTTGGCAGCTGGCACTTACACAGTTACGGTTACCGATGCAATATGTAATGTGGTTAAGTCAGTAGAAATTAAATCGCCGACAGCAATATCTGTTACACCAGATTTTGAATTCCCGACCTGCGACGATAGCAATGGATCTATTTCACTTACCGTATCAGGCGGAAATCCCGGGTATAATTATATATGGTCTAATGGGGCTACTACTCAAAGTATTGAGAATATTGGTGCCGGTACCTATACGGTTACCATTACCGATTCACATCAATGTGTAAAAGCTCAAACCTATGTCCTAAACTCAGTTGATAATCAACCTCCTGTAGCCACGAATACTAATTTGACAATTTATTTGGATGATAATGGTTTGGCTGACCTGAACTGGGTGTTGCCATCAGATTTATTTACTGATAATTGTAGCCTGGCATCACTTGTGTTGGATAAACTTACATTTGATTGCAGTAATTTGGGACAAGTGAGTGTTATTGCTACAGGAACTGACAATGCAGGAAATTTTACTCAATCAGTTCTTAATGTTACTGTAAAGGATACGATTGCTCCACAAATAACATGTCCTGATAGCTTTACCCATGGTATTTGTCAGGGAGCTCCATTTTGGGACGAACCTGTAACCTCAGATAATTGCCTTGTTGCTTCCACTACCCAGACTGAAGGATACACTAAAGGGACAGTATTTCCGATAGGTGTTACTATAGTAGCTTATGAAGTAACGGATCAATCAGGAAATAAGAATACCTGCAGCTTTAATATAACAGTAACTGAAGGATTGTCTGTGAAATTATCTACACAAAACATGTTATGTAATAATGTAAATAACGGGTCAGCAAAAGTTGATACTATTGGGTTGGTTCAGCCATATACTATTCTCTGGAGTACAGGCGCAACGACTTCTTCCATCAATAATTTAGGTGAGGGGACATATAGTGTGACTATTTCTGACGGTAATGGTTGTACTTCATCAGATACATTTAATATAACAAATCCGGCGCCTATCGTACTTGAGTTGATTTCAGTTACTGATGCAACTTCCGAGCAGGCAAATGATGGAACAATAAATATTAGTGTTACAGGAGGAACTCCTGAATATACTTATGAATGGACTAAGAACGGAGAAGTCATTTCTACAGAGCAAGATCCTGATAATTTGGCTCCTGGAGTATATCAGGTGAAGGTAAAGGATAAAAATGGATGTGTCCTAATCGGCAATGAAATTACAGTAAGTGTAAAATTAGGTGTATCAGGCTGGAGCAAATCTCCTATAACTGTTTATCCCAATCCAACGGATGACAATGTAGTTATAAGATCTGATGATATAATAAATAGCAAAATTACTATTTACAATATTTTAGGTAAGGTTGAACAAACCTTGCAAACAACAAATGAAAGGTCAGTTCAGGTTAAAACAGACATGTTGGTATGTGGTACTTATATACTTAAGGTTGAAAATGGGGACCAATGGTATGTGACTAAGTTGATAGTTAAGCATTGATTTTATAAATCGTAATCCTTTAGTGACCGGCCATCTTTTGATAAGGAAGGCCGGTTTTTTTATTTTGGCAGATGGTTATGTCATAGTTAAGGATAATTTTATTTGAAAAAATTATAAATTATTCTTTTTCAATAAGTAAAATATTGTACCTTTGCGGCGCTAAAATTATTGTTTAACCTTAAAAAAACGGATTCCATGCAAGAAAATGAGAATCTACTTCAAGAATCACCCGAAACTACTCCTCAGCCCAAAACTGCACATGATGCATTTGATTGGAGCATCAACAAGAAAAATCATATTGAATACCCTGCAGAAGAAACACAAAAGTATTTAGATGAATATGAGAAGACACTGACTTCCATTAAAGACAACGAGATTGTAAAAGGTCTTGTTAAATCTATCAGTGGTGGCGATGTTGTTTTGGATATTAACTATAAGTCTGACGGTATCATTTCATTATCAGAATTCAGAGATACTCCTGATCTGAAAGTGGGTGATTATGTGGATGTTTATGTTGAGAATCAAGAAGATTCAAGAGGGCAATTAGTATTATCACGTAAAAAAGCTAAATTACTTATTGCCTGGGATACAATTGTCGATTCCTATAACAATGGAACTATAATTAAAGGTATCGTAATATCTAAGACCAAAGGTGGTTTAATAGTTGATGCCTATGGTCTTGAGACGTTCTTACCGGGCTCACAAATTGATATTAAGCCAATCATTGATTATGATGCTTATGTCGGTAAAACAATGGAGTTTAAAGTAGTTAAAATTAATGAAACTATTAAGAATGCTGTTGTTTCTCATAAAGCTCTGATAGAAAGCGATATTGCTGAGCAAAGAGATCAGATTATCGCGGGATTGGAAAAAGGTCAGGTATTGGAAGGTGTCGTTAAGAATATAACTGACTTTGGAGCATTTATGGATTTAGGTGGAGTGGACGGATTACTTTATATTACTGATATTAGCTGGGGTAGAATAAATCATCCTGAGGAAGTACTTCAGATAAATGATAAGATTAACGTAGTAGTTTTAGATTTTGATGAGAATAAAAAACGTATTTCCCTCGGTCTTAAGCAGTTGACTCCACATCCTTGGGACGTGCTTGGTATGGACATTGTTGAAGGTTCAATTGTCAAGGGAAAGATTGTAAATGTTGAAGACTACGGAGCATTCCTGGAAGTTAGTCCCGGAGTAGAAGGTTTGATTCACGTCACTGAAGTTTCCTGGAGTACTCAGCCTGTTGTAGCTCGTGATTTCTTTAAGATGGATCAGGAGTATGAAGCAAAAGTAGTGACTATTGACCGTGATGAGCGTAAAATGTCTCTTAGTTTGAAACAGCTGCAGGAAGATCCATGGAATGAAATCGAAGAAAAATATCCGGTTAATAGCAGACATACCGGAATAGTTAAGAATCTAACCCCATATGGCGTATTTGTGGAAATAGCCAATGGCATCGGTGGTATGGTTCATATTTCTGACCTTTCATGGACTAAGAGATTTTCACATCCTTCAGAATTTACTCGAGTGGGTGATGAAATTGAAGTGGTTATCATGGAAATTGATAAGGCAAACAGAAAATTATCTTTAAGCCATAAGCAGATTGAAGAAAACCCTTGGGATGCTTTCGAATCTGTATTCCCAATAGGATCCTACCATGAAGCTACTGTCGTTAGACGTGATGACAAAGGGGCTACCGTGCAGTTACCATACGGTCTTGAAGCTTTCGCGCCAATCAAGCATATTAAGAAAGAGGATGGTACTACAGCTGAAGTTGATGAGACTTTAACTGTTAAAGTTATCGAATTTAACCGGGATGATAAACGTATCTTAGTTTCACACCAGAGATACCTGGAGGATATTAAAAAAGAAGCTGATAATTTAATTAAGAGAGAAAAGGAATCTGCTGATAATGAAACTAAAGCAGCTATCAAGTCTCAGCAAGCTAAAATAGAAAAGACAACCCTTGGTGACATGGATGCCTTCTCTCAATTAAAACAACAGTTCGATGAGGCCGGGGAGAAAAAAGCAGAAGTAGTTAAAGAAAAGCCTGCTGCTAAGTCAACAAAGAAAGCCGCTAAAACTGAAGCTAAATCAGAAGAAGAAGCTCCGGAAGAAAAAAGCGACGAAGCTTAATTATTTTAATTATACAAAAGTGTTAAATAATACCGTGTTTTGGATAAAATGCCAGAACACGGTTTTTTTTGTGAACTATTTTTGTTGATATTTCTATCATTAACCTTCTTATATTTACGTTTTATTCTGTATTTAATTTTTTTCTGATATTATCATGTACCTTTAAATGGCTGAAAGTTACTTAAATAAATCTATTCAAACATTTTTGACTTCCTTTCGAAATTTGGTCTCAAAAATAGATTCATTTTTAAAGACTAAACCAAAGCTAAACTTTGTCCTTAAAAGTGGAATGAGTGTCTTAATAACTTGCCTTCTTGGCTTGTTTTTATTGATTTTTACAGCCAGAATAGGCGTTTTTGGCGGCATGCCATCAGATGAGGAACTGGCTGAGATAAATAATCCTGAAGGTACAGAGTTATTTGCCGATGACGGTACTACAATCATTGGAAGATATTACATTGAAAACAGGACAAATACAACTTTTGATTCTTTACCTGAAAATCTGATTCACGCCTTAATAGCCACTGAGGATATCAGATATTACGAACATAATGGAATTGATTGGAAATCATGGATGCGCGTGCTGTTTAAAACAATCCTGCTTAAGGAAAGTGCATCAGGTGGAGGGAGTACGATAAGTCAGCAATTGGCAAAGAATCTATTTAAAAGAAGAACATACTGGAGAGGTACTACTTTGATAAATAAAATCAGAGAAATTATCATCGCTCAGAGACTTGAAAAAATGTACTCGAAAGAGAAGTTGCTAACCATGTATTTTAATACAGTGTCTTTTGGAGGAAATGTGTTTGGTATTGATGTAGCGGCAAAACAATATTTCAGCACAACACCAATTCATCTGAAACCTGAAGAATCAGCCACTTTGGTGGGAATGCTCAAAGCTACGACAAAGTATAATCCTCTGAACAATATGGACCTTGCTAAGAAAAGGCGGAATACTGTTCTTTCAAAGATGGAAAGGTATGGTTACTTAACAAAAAATAGTCTCGATTCATTATCTAAGCTGGATATAAAATTGCATTATGTCAATGAAACCCATACAGAAGGGATAGCTACTTACTTCAGAGAATTCGCAAGAATTGACCTGGAAAATCAATTGAGTAAGCTTAAAAAGAGTGATGGTTCAGAGTATAATATTTATACCGACGGGCTTAGAGTATATACTTCGATCAACCTCTCCATGCAGAAATATGCTGAAGAGGCTGTAAGTGAACAAATGAAGGAACTTCAGGATCTTTATACCCAACAAATGAGATGGATTAAATTGCCCTGGAAGGATACTGCCTTTTTAAATAAGGCTGTTATGAATACCGAGAGATATAAGTATCTTGCAAAGGCAGGTATGTCTAGCCACTATATAGACAGTGTCTTTAATGCTCCAAGGGAAATGGTTGTCTATAGTACCACCGGTGAGAAAAAAATGACCCTCAGCCCGAAAGATTCACTTATCTATTATTTGCAATTTTTATCTGCTGGATTTCTTGCTGCTGAGCCACAGACTGGATTTATTAAGGCCTGGGTGGGAGGTATTGATAATAAATTTTTTCAATATGATCATGTGAAAGCACAGCGACATGTTGGTTCTACCATGAAACCTATCGTTTATGCCGCTGCACTGGAAAAAGGTCTGAACCCATGTGATTATTACGATAACACTCAAAAGACATATCCTCAGTTTGATAATTGGTCGCCTAAAAACTTTGAGGGTGGCTATGGCGGTCAATATTCTATGGCCGGAGCTCTTGCCAAGTCTCTGAATTGCGCTACTGTTGATATAATGTTGAAAACAGGGATTGACACAGTTGTTGATTTTGCTAAAAAACTGGGAATAACTTCAAACATACCTTATGAGCCTTCCGTTAGCTTAGGTGCTGTCGATATTTCTCTTTTTGATATGATAAGAGCTTATTCCACACTCGTCAATCACGGTAACAGGCCGGTTATAAAATACATAGTTAAAGTAGTTGACTCAGATGGAAATGTGATAATCGATAATACTGATTTGAGTTTAAAAGTGAACGATCAGGTAATGAATCCGGAAAACGCCGATATGATTAGATCGATGATGCAGGGAGTAATTAATCAGGGCACAGGCGGCTCAGTTAAATGGAAATATCAGGTTAAAGAAGATCTTGCAGGTAAAACAGGAACAAGCCAGGATTGTAGTGACGGCTGGTTTATTGCATCTAACCCTGGATTGATTGCAGGTGCTTGGGTTGGAGGGGAATTTCCGGAAATTCATTTGAATGGAAACTTCACTGGTGCCTTTACAGCTTTGCCCATTGTTGGTAAATTTTTGAATAAGGTGGAGAAAGATAAATCTCTTGAAAAATATGTCATAGAAAAGTTTGCACCTTTGTCAGAAGAATCCAGAGCTAAGTTGAATTGTGCCTTTACCAACTACGTCGCAGATACGACTCAGGTAGATTCTCTGGGTTTGGATTCATTAAAAGTTGAGGGGAATGAACATGGTATTCTTGATAAGAACTCAGATGGCACTGAAATAAAAGATACTTCAAAAACAAAGAAATTTTTTGATAAGTTATTTGAGAGAAAGAAAAAGAAAGCTGATAAGTCTGAAACCGAATAATTTTTTAATCTAATTTATTAGAATAAATGGAAATAATAGATGACTCAGTCACCGAATTAGATAGCCTTGAGAATTGTGATCTGTTGCCTGAAAAATCAGTTGCAATTGAACTATACGAAAAACTTGCATATCCGCGCATAGTGGAAGAAAAAATGCTGAACCTATTAAGGCAGGGCAAAATAAGTAAATGGTTTTCAGGAATAGGGCAGGAGGCTATTTCAGTTGGTGTGACTGCTGCTTTGAATGAGGATGAGTTCATTTTTACGATGCACCGTAATTTGGGAGTATTCACCACCCGGAAAATGTCACTCGAATCCCTTTTCTGTCAATGGCAAGGCACTCAGGGAGGTTATTCTAAGGGTAGAGAACGATCTTTTCACTTTGGATCGGTCCAACATCACATTGTTGGAATGATTTCTCACTTAGGCCCACAATTATCCTACGCTGCAGGTGTCGGCATCGCCAGTAAACTTTCAAAAGAAGATAAAATAACAGCTGTATTTACAGGCGAAGGCGGCACAAGCCAGGGCGAATTTCATGAAGCATTAAATGTCGCATCCGTATGGAAATTACCGGTTTTGTTTATTATTGAGAACAACGGTTATGGCCTTTCTACACCTACAAATGAGCAATATAATTGCAGGAGGCTGAGTGACAGAGGTATAGGCTACGGAATGAGATCATTGACTATAGACGGCAACGATATTATCAACGTGTATAATACCGTAAAAAGACTTGCTGAAGAAATGAGGACTGATCCTCATCCGGTATTGCTGGAATGCATGACTTTCCGCATGAGGGGCCACGAAGAAGCCTCAGGTGTTAAATATGTTCCTAAAGAACTCCTGGAACACTGGGCTACCATGGATCCGATTCAACGATATGAAAATGTTTTATTGGAAAAAAATATATTGACTCAGACTGACATTGATGAAACAAAATCGAGGTTTAAAAGGCAAGTAAATAAAAGTGTTGAGCTCGCTTTAGATCATCCCCCCATAATACCGGATACCCGATTAGAGTTGTCTGATGTATATGCTCCGTTTGTTTATCAAGAAAAGATAGATGAGAATAACAAGGTTGAAATGAGGATGATTGATGCTATTTCAAGTGGATTGAAAGTGGCTATGGAACGCCATAAAAACCTTATCCTCATGGGGCAAGATATAGCTGAATACGGAGGTGTATTTAAGATAACTGAGGGTTTTGTCGAATTGTTTGGGAAAGAAAGGGTAAGAAATACACCTCTTTGTGAAAGCGCCATTATTGGTTCAGCCCTGGGGCTCAGCCTGAAAGGGTACAAAGCAATGGTGGAGATGCAATTTGCCGATTTTGTTTCTTGCGGCTTTAATCAGATTGTCAATAATTTAGCCAAGTTGCATTATCGGTGGGGGCAGAATGCTGATGTTGTGATTCGAATGCCTACAGGTGGTGGAGTAGGAGCTGGACCTTTTCACTCCCAAAGCAATGAAGCCTGGTTTGCCCATGTCCCCGGATTGAAAATTGCTTATCCATCCAATCCCTATGATGCAAAGGGCTTGCTTATAACATCCTTTGAGGATACCAATCCGGTAATGTTTTTCGAGCATAAAGGACTTTACAGGTCTCATCATCAATTGATTCCTGAAGGTTACTACAATATACCTTTCGGAAAGGGAAAGGTTGTCAAAGAGGGTAGTCAGCTGACCATTATTACCTATGGTATGGGCGTTCATTGGGCGCTAAGTGCTGCTGAACAGTTTAATCATATCGATATTGAAATTATAGACCTTAGGACTTTGGTGCCTCTCGATGAAGATATAATCGTTCAATCTGTTATGAAAACCAACAGAGTTATTGTCTTGCATGAAGACAATATGTTTGGAGGTATAGGCGGCGAGATAGTCTCAATCATCAATGAGAAGTGTTTTGAATTCCTGGACGCACCTGTCAGAAGATGTGCCGGACTAGATACACCCATTCCGTTTACTATTCCGCTTGAAAAGAATTATATGGCAAATGCACGGTTAAATGAAGTGATAAGAGAGATTGTAGAATATTGAAAAAATATATTATCTAATACACAGATAATCAAACGTTTATGAAGACTTACTTTAACTTGAATTTTCTGAAAATATAGTCCTCAAATTGGAAATACCTTTTTGAAATGTGCTCAAATAGATTACTGATTACTTTTGTCACTATTTCCAGATTCATGCTACCATCTGACATTGCCCTCCTTGTCAGTAAAAACCCTATTAGACTCATGGTGATTACAGGTATCCACGGAGCTAGCCAGGCAGCAATAACAAAGGAATCGGCTGATTTTTTCATAATTGTAAATAAAACCTGGTAAATCATATAGAAGATAATGGCTATCAAAAGAGGATAGCCAAATCCGCCTTTACGGACAATAGCTCCCATAGGCGCGCCAATAAACAAGAAAACGATGCAGATTACACTATAGGCAAATTTTACATTCATCTCAAAGATGTGCCTTACCCTGGAATCATACTCTGCAGCGTATATATTGCTTTGTAACTCTATGGTGCTAAGCGAACTATTGGCAAGCGAAATGGCGAAATTGGCAGTTGCAAGCTTATATTTATCCTGTACCTGACTGATCAAAGATTTCTCGGGATTGTATTTTCTGTTGACAAATAATTCACCGGCCTCAACTAAAGGTAATTTACGTTGAGATCCTCCAATAAGGGGAATGTCATTTACCGGAATTGGTGAATTGTCATTGATGCCGAGACGTTCTTTCTTTATTCGTTCCATTTTACGGACATCTCTTTGCGGGAAATATTGCCTGTTTAAGTCTTGTCCGCTACTAATTTCAAAGGTTCTGTTTTCTGTACCATACTTTGAATGCAGAGAATTGCTTACTGTTGAATTGATTTCATTGATAGCCTTATTCATTCGCTTATCAATACTATCTACGGCCACTTTTAACTGTCTTAGACTCATCATAGTCTGATGGGTCTTGTATAGATTTTCATCTGTGCGGTTGAAGTCAAATTGGCTCATGTCGAATACTTTGGTGTATTCTTTAAAATTCATTCTGACAAAAGGGTATTTACTCTCAGTTCCCCCTTGAGGTGTAATTTCTTGGTATTGGTGACCGTCATAAAGCTTCATAACAAACAGGTTTTCCTTAGGTTCAGTAAACATTTCACCTGTTCGGGCTGTCATGAGGTTTAACTTATCAAGCTGCCTTTGATTGTCATAAATCATGATTCCTTTTACCGTCTTTCCATCATCTTCCTTATCATCAACTTTAATCACATAACCCGTAAAATCTCTGTTAAAAACCCCTTTCTGAATACTAAGGGTCGGTTTTTGATTTTTTATGTCAAGTAACCTGGATTTGTATTTTAAATTGGCTAACGGCCATAAATAATTACTGAAACCAAAACTCATCAATGCGATGAAAAACGACAGAATGATTAATGGCTTCATCACCCTTAAAAGCGATAGCCCGGAAGAAGTCATGCTTGACAACTCATATCTTTCGGCATATCCGCCCATCAGCATGACAGAACTCAATAAGACGGCTATAGGAAATGCAATCGGGAAAAAAGATAGAAGCAGATAAAATAATAATTCGAGAATAATCAGGACACCTACACCTTTTCCTACCAAATCATCGACCCAGACCCATAAAAACTGCATGGTCAATATAAACAGAGCTATGAAAAAAGTGGCTATAAAAGGCAATATAAAACCTTTTATTATCATTTTATCCAATGTCTTCAAGCTCGCCATTATTATTCCACTGCAAATAACGTTAATTTAGCCAAATAATGATGACATTAAGTTGAACAAATTAAAGAATGCTTTATTTATTACATTTAAGATTTCATATTTATATGTCTGAATGATGGCAATTAGAATCCTACTTTCTAGAACTAAATTATATTCTGATTGAATAAAATTCTGGAAAATTAGGGTTAAATAAGGCATTCCTTTATATTATAAATATTTAAAAATTAATCTTTTCCTGCCCGATGACTGAGGATAGTTTACATATTGACTTTGAAGAATACGATTTGTCTAATGGATTACATGTTATTCTGCACAGAGATACTTCAGCACCACTCGTTGTTGTATCCGTCATGTATCATGTAGGTAGTAAAAATGAGAATCCTGAACGAACCGGATTTGCTCACTTTTTTGAGCACCTGATGTTTGAAGGATCAGAGAATATTCCCAGAGGAAAATTTTTTAGTATTGTCCAGGAAGCAGGAGGTACACTCAATGCGAATACCTCCTATGACCGTACTTTCTATTATGAAGTTTTTCCTTCTAATTACCTTGCCACAGGTCTATGGCTCGAATCGGAAAGAATGATGCATGCACTCGTGGATAAAGTAGGAATTGAAACACAAAGATCTGTAGTAAAAGAGGAACGTCGCCAACGATATGATAATGCACCCTATGGAACAATCGTGGAAGATAGTATGAAACGTGCTTTCCGAAAACACCCGTACCGCTGGCCTGTTATCGGTTCGATGGAACATATTGACAGGGCGGAAGAAAAGGATTACCGGGCGTTTTATTCAGGTTTTTATGTTCCTCAGAATGCGGTTTTATGCGTAGCCGGAGACTTTGAAACAGAACAGGCAAAAGAATGGATATCTAAATACTTTTCAACTATTTCTAAGGGACAATTTCCCCTGGATTCTGTTATAGAACAAGAACCAGAGTTAACATCTGAAATCAGAGATAAGGTCTATGATCACGTCCAATTGCCAGCTGTTGTTCATCTGTATAGAATTCCTGCATTTGCTAGCCCTGATTATTTTGCCGTACAATTGGCCTCTGAATTATTGAGCAATGGGAATAGCAGCAGGCTACACAAATCATTGGTAGATTCTTCTCAAATTGCAGTTCAGGTAGGCTCATTTCCTTTTGAAATGGAACATCCCGGTGCCGTACTCCAATTTGCAATAGGTAATGCTGATACAAAGGCAGAGGAACTGGAAAAATTGATGGATGAGGAGGTTAACCGATTGGCTGTGGATGGATTGACCCAAGAAGAGTTTGATAAGCTGATCAATCAAACTGAAACTCGTCTGGTTAATGAAAAGTCATCATTATTAACAATAGCTGAAGGTTTATCTACTTATTTTACATATTTTAAAAATACCGATATGTATAATAGTGAGTATTTAAATTTTATATCAATAAAAAAAGATGATATACAAAGAGTTGTGCAAAAATACTTTCATAAAAATAACAGAGTAGCTTTATTTTGGTTACCTTTTGAGGAGAATTAACTATTAATCAGAGAGTAGATCTATGTTGGAAGAAAATACACCGATAGAAGACTTCAGAAAAGAAAAACCACTTCCTGAAATACCTCGAGCAATTCATTTTAAGGAAGAAAAGTCATTCAAATTGGCGAATGGAATGACTATAATTCTTATTGAAAACCATCAACTACCGCGGGTAACGGCGCAGTTATTTGTGGACCGGGGTATTGATAATGAAAACGATAAGGCAGGACTTGAGCAATTGACAGGTCGGATGTTGTCCTGTGGTACAAAATATGACATAAAGTCAGAATGGGATACAAAAATAGATTACTTAGGAGGCAGTGTGAATACTTCATCCATAGGAGGTTATGCATCATCCCTGAAAAAGCATTTTCCCAAAATTCTCTCATTGTTTGCTGATGCTGTTCAATATCCGGCATTTCCGATTAATGAGTTTCAGAATCTCAAGAGACAGTTTTTGTCAAATATTATGGCCCAAAAATCTGATGCAGGCGATATAATGTCTAATTTGACTAAAAAAGTTATATATCCTGAGAATCATCCTTATAGCGAAGTCTTGACGGAAGAAACTATTCAGAATATCAGCATAGATGATTGTATTTCCTTGTATGAAATCAATTTCAGACCTGAAATTTCCTACCTGATTTTTGAGGGAGATATAAACCTGGATGAAGTAACTCAATTGACATATCAATATTTTGGCAAGTGGGACAGGAAAGGAGAGGTGGTTCGGAAGAAATTTGAAATGTTCCAAAACAATCAAAATGATGTCAGTTTTGTCGAGAAGCCCGGTTCTGTTCAGTCTTTAATCCGGATTGGTTATGCTTTAGATTATACACCGTATTGCAGAGATATGATTGCTGCCAACCTGATGAACACGATTCTCGGCGGATATTTTTCGAGCCGTTTGAATATGAACTTACGAGAAGAAAGGGGATTTACGTATGGGATTAGCTCCGTGCTAAATATGGATGAGCATTTAGGATCGTTTACAACAACGGTAAATGTAAGAAACGAAGTGACTTCGGAGGCTATTCGCCAGATTCTCATGGAAATAAATAGACTCAGGACGGAAATGGTTACTGAAAATGAATTGGAAATGGTAAAGAATGTCGTAAGTGGCAACTTTATTCGTTCCATAGAGAACCCGATGGTTATAGCAAGATTCGCTTTGGCTAAAAAGAAATTTAATTTAGAGGAAAATTACTTTGAAAATCAGTTAATTAGAATAAATACGGTGACTTGTGATGATATTTTCACTATGTCAAAGAAGTATTTACGTGAAGAAGGGCTTCATATCATGGCAGTTGGCAATAAAGACGTTGTACCTCAATTGGCTGAATATGGAACGGTATCATTATTTAACTATAAAGGCCAAAAAATAGACGTTCTTAAATAATATATAATACATTAATATATAATATGTAAATATATAATAATAAATATAATATGCATATCATATAATGGTAATATAATTGGATTGACAAATTATCAGAAGAATGATTAGATTTGTGATTACTCTTTAAAAATGTAAATAAGGAATTTGGGTAAATTTTTGACAGTTATAGGATTGATTATTGGCACTTTTTTTGCTTCGGGCCAGCCCAAAATGCCTGTTGCCGGTGACGTATTTTATTTTCAGACCGATAAATCACCTAATAATAAAAAGCCACCCGCGAAGGGGAAGGTTAAATTTTGGGATTATTCTTATTTACAATCTCCCTTTATTAATAAATATAAAGCCCAGGCAAACCCCAGGAAAGGCTTTTGGCCGGAAAAAGCTAATTTATTGTTGACAACCTCTGATGGGGGTAAACATTTTTATTCATTAGGTAAACATGATTTTTCAATGATTGGATTGAGTGCCGATGATCCCTTTGGTTTTGGATACCGGGCAAATGTAGCATACACCAATCCATTTAAGGAAAATTTGAGTTCACTTAAAATGAAACAAGTAAGGACAGAAGTCGGAGAGACTTATATAGAATATGGACTGGACAATATAAAGGATATCTTTCTTAAAAATCTGCCCATCCTACCGGATAGTATTAGATTAAATGTCCTTATTACCAGAAGAAACAGGGTTGATGGAATAGGTAAATTATTTTTACCTGACATAACATTAAATGAGTGTATTCGAATCACAAGGGAAGAAACTTATGACTATACGGTGGATACTAAGGTGGGAAATTACCGATGGGCTGATGCAACGGATTTATTTAAAGCGAATATCAATAACCTCCCATCCGGTAGTACCAAGGTATTGTTTTATAATTCGAAATACATCTTGCCTGTTTTAGTTCTAAATATGGATGCCTCCGGCCAGGCTGTCAGCACTGCAGATTTTATGGTTCCGGAGAAAGTTGCACTCAAAAAGGACAAGCCGACCGGGCAGCCCACGATAACTTTATATCCCAACCCGGCATATACCAAAGACATTAAACTTGAATTTGCCAATATTCCGGCAGGCAGATATACTTTTAAGATGTATTCGCTCATAGGTAGTCTCGAAAAATCTATACCCTATTATATCAATAATTCGAAGTTTGACACCATAGACATTTCTGACCTTAAACCCGGAATTTATATTTATGCTTTGGTGGATGGTTCCGGAAAAATAATCCAATCTAAAAGATTGACTATTATATCGCCTTAATGAATTTTTATATAGAAACAAGCAAAAAGAATTATGATTAAATGTAAAATATTATTTACCTCTTTTTTGATGGTTATTTTTGTTATTAGTTCTGTTATAACAACCTTACATGCTCAGGATGTTGTAGAAATTGACTCAACTATTATCAAGTCAGATTCTAATAAGTTAATAACAACTGCTTATGGGGATATTGATATTTCGGGATATATCCAGCCACAATATCAGGTTGCACAGAGTGCGGGAATACATAGCTTTGCAGGAGGTGATTTTAGTGAACATTCCAATAATCGATTTGCTCTGAGAAGAGCCAGAGTGAAGTTTGATTATCTTTATGATAAGCCGGAATCCGGCCCTATTGTTTTTATGGCAATTCAAATAAATGCAACCGAAAAAGGAGTTGCATTAAGAGATATGTATGGACAAATCCTGGAGCCGAAATGGAAAAAGTTTTCGCTTTTAGCAGGATTATTTTCCCGACCTTTTGGCTTTGAAACCAATATGAGCTCATCTGTGCGTGAATCACCGGAGCGAACCCGAATGAATCAGATTATCCTTCCAAGTGAGCGAGATCTTGGAGTGATGGTTGCTTTCAATCAGCCATTGTCGGGAAAAGTTATAAAGGGTAAGTTGAAGTTTTCTGCCGGAATTTTTAATGGTGGCGGACTTTCATCCAAAACAGATTTTGATAATTTTAAGGATGTTATCGCCCGCGTTCAGTTAATTTCAGTCCGGTTGAGTGATAAGATTTCCATGGGACTTGGTTTTTCCGGTTATTACGGGTCAGTGAGATCTGACAGTAAATCAATAGTTTATTTTTCAGATGGAGCAATACACCTGGATGAATCATTTCACAATATAGGGAAAAGAGTCAGGCGTGCTTATTATGGTGCAGATTTTCAAATAAAAAGAACATATCATAACGGAGCAACTGAGCTTAGAGCTGAATATATCGGTGGGGTACAACCGGGAACCGGAAATTCCAATTATACTGCTGTCCCGGCTGCAGGCGAAGATATCTTTAAGAGAAGATTTGCCGGTGGTTATGTTTTATTCCTGCAAAATATTTTCAGTCACAGGCACCAGTTGATCTTTAAATGTGACATTTATGACCCGAATCTTGATTTTTCAACTGAAAAGAGCCAGCAAAACGACCTTCTTTATTCAATTGCTGACCATAAATATACGACCTTCGGTCTGGGTTATAGTTTTTATATGAATAAGCATGTCAAGCTCGTCTTTTATTATGACAAGATATACAATGAATATTTTAAGTCACTTCAGGAAGATATCAAAGATGATGTTTTAACGGCTAGAATGCAGTTTAATTTTTAGATTCCTTATTTGGAATAGTTAATTATTTATTGCCTCTGAATAGCTCGAGCCGTTTTACTACGGTATCGTACATCATTTTGAACTTTTCAGGATTTTGTTCGAGCTTTTTTAGTTTTTTATTGAAAGAAATAGAGTCCAGATCGTTATTTTTAAGGATTTCAGTGTATAGTGAGTTTCTCAAGGAATCTTTATTCCCGTTTTTTAATTGATTGGCTAGGCCGTTAGAGATATAAATATCCACCAGGACGGATGCAAACTGTAAATCATCATGCGACAAAACCGGTTTCTTCTTGGAGCATGAAAACAGGAATAAAGAAAAAAAGAGTAAAATAATCCTCATTCCTTGATATCTTTCGGTGAAAAACCAAGTTTGACAAAACTATTGGCTAAATCTATATCTTTCCAGTCATCTACAGGAAATTCAATTTGTGTAAATGAGCAGGTATCCAGTTCAACATGCCTTTTCAAAACAGTGGAAACAAGGTCGCTTACTCCATGATTATGCCCTATGAGAAAGATTTTTGCATAATCATTGGAAATTCCTTTTATTTCTTCCTCTATTACTGAAAGAGGAGCTAAATAGAGCTTTTTGGTAAGGCTCAGTGGAATTCCCGGGAAATGTTCTGTAAAGTAGGAAAAAGTTTCTTTTGTGCGTTTTGCTGTACTGCACAATGCAAATTCCGGATGGATATCTAATTTTTTTAATTGCCTTGCCATAGCTGAGGCATCCGTTTTGCCTTTATCATCCAGTGGCCTTTCATGATCTTCCAGCATATAATAATTGTCCCGGGAAGAATGAGCATGCCTGATTAAATAAATAGTCTTCATTTTGCCTATATATTCAGGTTATTGACTAACTTGCCTGATTAATCAGGAGTAAAGGTATTGAATAACTGTTAATATCATTAAATAAATTTATATAAAGATTTTTTGAACCGCAAACCAAAAATAGATGAATTCGACAACCTGTTCAGTTCCACTGTCTTGGACGAGGGATTGGAAATCAGTTATTTCAAAGAAAATTGGAAGGTAGAAGATGATGAGGCCAGGATAAAAGGAATTTATAAGGATAGTAATTTGCCACCTGTACACATTGTAATCAACAAAACTCAACAATTCTTATTAAACTTCTCCTGTGATTGTATTCATTTTAATGAGAAAAATGGTTGTAAACACGTAGCCGGTCTGCTTTATCTGCTTCGTAATAAGTCTGTTCGTTTGGTTCCGGTAAGTGGAAACAGAAAAGTGAGTATTGAAACTGTACTGGAAGTAATAAATCCGATGGAACTAGCTGCTTTTATCCGATTTTACGCGTCTAATAATTTGGTATTCAACAAATTAATTAAGCAGTACTTCAGTTATAAGTTTATTCCGTCTGATAAAGATTTTGATGACTATCTGCATGAAATCATTTTGTCCTACATGAATGTAGATGGTAGATTGGAATCAAAAGGAAAGAGACTTCTCTTTCAGATATTCGAAATGCATCTGTTGAGGGCAGAACAAATGGTCCACCAAAATGATTACAGCAGTGCTGCTGAAATAATAAAATCCATTCTCAATCGATTCTATCAATTTGATTTTGAGACTAATAGTAAGCCGTCACGTCAACTTATTGCAAAAGTGCATGAAACCCTTTACCTGATAGTTAACCAGGATATTGCGCCTGTCTTAAGACGTAAGATAGACAAGTTGGGCATATCGCTCATACTCAGTCATCAATATAATTATTTTAAAAAACCCAATATCGTCGATATTGCAGCTCAATCTCCTGATGTTATATCAGATGAGGTATCTAAAGTTATTGAAGAAAAAATCAACGCTTGTTCAGAATATGATAAGTATGAATGGCTGTATCAATTATTTTTATTTGAGAATTCAGTTCGGAAGTTTAATCTGATTTCTTTTTATATCCGTTATCTTGACAATGATGAAAACCTTATCAATTTTTTAAACATTGTTAAGCGTGAAAACCCGGTTAACAGTCAGGTTGACCGTATTCTTGAAATATGTATCCTGAAAAGCAATTTGTTGCTTAAGCCCGTTAGTTCACTTATTGCCGATTATTTAATCAGGAACCGGAAAATTGAATTATACTGCCTTTTAACAGAAAAAATTATTGACCTATCCATTCCTCTGGATCAATTACACAGTTACATAAGTTTCAATTTAGCCATTGAGATAAAAGATGTTGCTGTTTTATTGGCCAAGAGTGAGATACTGAGTAAAATTAAGGCTGAAATGCCTGAGGATTACTTGAAAATCTTATTCAGGGCTAAGGATTATGAATCGCTCCTGTCTGTTATAGAAGAGTTTTCTTACTATGAAGAACTTCCAGATTTTATTCCTGAATTGGCCCTTTTTAATACGGAAAGATTAACATCCGTGTTATTGCAAAATACTAAAAAATATCTGGATGTTCATCTTGGGATTCATTCTGTCCGGATAGTTGAGGAGATTAGGAACATATTGGATAAATACAATCTGGTTGAAGTATTGGAAAGCTTTAGAAATTTCATTTTCGATAATTATTCAGACAGGAAGCATCTTATAAAAAGTATTTAGCAGTATATGCCGATATCGTTTTGGACCATAGGTAAAACAAACTCCAAGGAATTTCAGCAATGGGAGGCTGATTTTTTACGGAGGATAAAGGCATTTATTCCATTTCGGACAGAAGTTATTGACATATCCCGCTCAATTCGGGATAAAGAAGTGTTAAAACTGGAAGAAGCTAAAAAAGTGTTGCAAAAAGTAAAATCAAATGATTTTTTAATTTTATTGGATGAAAAGGGTAAAGGCTTCTCAAGCAGGGGTTTTGCAGCTTTTATTCAGGATCAGCTGTCTTTCAACACCGGTAAGAATATTGTTTTCTTGGTTGGCGGTGCTTTCGGATTCCATGAAACTGTCTATCAGCGAGCAAATGCTCAAATCAGCCTTTCTGAGATGACCTTTTCTCATCAGTTGATCAGAGTGGTTTTCCTTGAACAACTTTACAGGGCGTTTACCATTATAAATAATCACCCTTATCACAATGATTAACCGATTCCGTTTATATTAGCTTGAAAGTCAAATAAAATAAAATCCTATGTCGATTACCATTGTTTTTGTTATTATATCAGGAATACTTTCGATCGCAGCATTTAACAGGCAGGAACTGATTGATAAATTAATTGGTTGGCCATATCGAGAAAAGACAAATGGAGAATATTACCGAATGTTGACGGGCGGGCTGATTCATGCAGACTACATTCATTTGCTGATCAATTTGTTTGTTATGTATGAATTTGGCCGGGTAGTGGAAGATATTTATATTCAACTTTTTGGTGATGTGGGCACAATTTTGTTTGTCCTGCTGGTTGTTTTAGGTATAGTAGTTCCCAATTTTATTGATTTTTTACTCCATAAGGATAAAACTTATTATCGTAGTCTTGGAGCTTCAGGGACGGTGAGCGCCATCTTATTTGCCTATGTTCTTTTTAATCCTTGGGCCAAGATTTATTTATATGGGATTATTCCAATATATTCCATTATCGCCGCTATTTTATATGTCGGTTACAGTATTTATCAGAATAGGCAATCCAGTGATAATGTAAACCATATGGCTCATTTAAGTGGTGCCATCTTTGGTTTTATTTTTACACTTTTGCTGAAACCTGAATTGTGGAATTATTTCATAAATCAATTGAGATAAAATTCAATTGTATAAAACTCTGATTAAAATATATAAGGATTTGACAGAAATATTAAAGATTAATCCTTGAGATAGATACTGATTGTTTCAGGTAAATGAGTAAAGGTGATTTGCTGATTTTTATAGTCCAAGTCAGCTCTTTTACTGTCAATTTCAATATGATCCATAATCTGAGCGAATCCGAACAGGGATAACTTGTATTGAGTTATATCCGGTATGTATGAGCCTTCCCGGAGAATGTCAATATGAATCACATTTTTCTTTTTGGTATAAATGAATTTTACTTTTTTAAATTTACCCATTTGATTATCATAGCCATCAAATTCGTCGAGATAATAAAAACTTTCACACCTTTTCTCATCGCTGTAGCCCAACCACCATTCAATTGAGTTCATAGGGCTTTCTCCAATATATTGCATGACCGGCCAGATCGGCACGAAATGCCCGCCTTTCAGCAAAACCGGTAAACCATCATAACCTATAGGGATATGGTAATGATTTTCGCCACTAAAATATTTTCCCGTTTCCGGCTGATAGTATTTTCCCGGAGGAAGAAAGACTTCAATCCCGCGCTGACCGGGTTCCATAACAGGAATTACTAATAAAGCATCTCCGACAAAAAAGAAATCGTGATGGTTTTTGAAACGGTTATCTTTCCAGTATTTCAATGTTACCGGTACCAAAAAGGGAATACCGTTTTGAGTGTGTTGAAAAAACACGGAGTATAAATAACCGATTAATTTATAACGCCATTCAATAAGTTTTCTGGCTATAACAGTCCATTGATCACCAAACGACCAAGGTTCCTGAGCTTTGAAGTCTTTGGAGGAATGTGTTCTGCAAAAAGAATGAAATATTGCTAGTTGCAGCCACCTGCAGAACAATTCTCCGTCAGGGTTACCCACAAAGCCTCCGATATCACTTCCTGAAAAAGAAAACCCACTGATACTCAGACTTTGACACTGATAATTTGCAATTCTCAGGTGTTCCCATGATGCAACATTGTCTCCGGTCCAAACTGCCGCATATTTTTGTCCGCCGGCGAAAGTAGAACGTGTCAAAAGAAAGGGCCTCTTATCTCTGGTTTTTTGCATTCCGTCAAATGTTGCCTTCGACATCATCATACCATAGATATTATGTCCCTCAGCAAAGGTGGCCCCTCTGCCTTCGAAATTCAACTTTACTTCATCATCCAGAGTCCGTTGAGTTTGAATCATATCGTCTCTATTGAACAATGCCGGTTCATTCATATCGTTCCATAGCCCGTTAATACCCGATTTGAGTAAGGTTTCAACGTGGTCAGCCCACCAATTTCTGACGACTGAATTTGTAAAATCAGGAAAGTGGCAATATCCGGGCCACACCGGTCCCGTAGCAGGTGAATTGTCAGGATTGAGCATGAAGTATTTTCCTTTCTTTGCCTCTTTGAAGATAATATATTTCTGGTCTATCTTAATGCCAGGGTCTAAAATGGCTACTGTTTTAAAACCCTGAGCGGATACTTCTTCTAATAATTTTTCAGGAGCGGGGAAACTCCTTTTGTCCCATGTAAATACCCTGTAACCACGCATATAATCTATGTCCAGGTAGAGACAATCACACGGGATTTTCTTGCTTCGAAATGTGTTTGCTACTTCTCTAAATTTGCTTTCCGGGCTATATGACCATTTACTCTGATGATAGCCCAACGCCCATAAAGGCGGTAGTTTTGGTCTCCCGGTGAGTATGGCATATTCACTTGCTATTTCAATAGGTGATTTTCCCCTTATGAAAAAAATATCCGGAATTCCGCCGCTTCCGATAATTTTGAGCTGATGTGGAGAGGAATAACCAAAGTCATACTCCTGTCTGAAAGAATTCAAGATAAAGATACCAATACATTCATTTTCTTTGTTGGAGATGAAATAAGGGATATTTTTATATAAAGGTTCGTTGCCATACCCATAAGCATAGGTGTCTGTTCCCCATAATATGCACTTTCTTCCTCTTAGATTAGGCTTTACTGCTTTGTCGCCAAGACCGTAAAAAGACTCTGATTCTTCGATATCATGGATTAATTCCCATTCACAATGATAATTAACATTTGCCTGTTTATTGAATCGATATTTGAAATAATTAAATGAATTATCGGGTAAGGCATTTAAAGGCTTAAAATCAAATTGTTCGAAACTTGTGTTATCGGCTAGAACCGGAAATATCGGTAGAGTAGAGTAGTTGGCAGGAGGATTGATGATGCATCTGTAATGTTTACCATTGACCAATTCCGCCTTAATTCTTCGATCAGATAAATGAATTGGATTGTATAATTCCATGAAAATAAATAAATATTATAACAAGGTAGGTATTGTATGCAAATTCAGAAGAAAATTTGAAGTAGAATGTTATTATTTAAACAAATTTTAGTGCAAAATATCAGTTATTTATTGCTTTGTATCCTGGATGTCATTCCTGGAGACGGTGAGTTTACAGGTCATAATTAATGAGTTATTCATTAAAGAGACAAAGTGTTTGAGATGGGACGGGAAATACCGTTTACCGGAAGAAGGAATACGAAATTCTCATATTTAAGGCTTATTTTATGTCTTGACGAAATATTTTTTGATCAAATTATATTCACCAACAAGGGTAAGCATTGCCGGAGTGTTGTCAGGTAAGGTAAAAGACTTAGACTGCTTCTTTAGCGAATTATAGCCAATTTTTTTATCTGATTATCAAGGCGTACTAAATATAATCCGACAGGCAGACAGGATATATCAACCTGTTTGTACAAAGGCAGCTCAGGCTTAAGCATGATTTTCCCGTTCAGGTCATAAACTACAATCTGCCTGTCTGTGGTATTGTCTGTGACGATTGTAATCCGGTCTTGCGCGGGATTGGGGAAGATTTGAAAGGTTGATTTCCATACATCATTCACCGAGGCTTGTGACAATGAGTAACGGCTGAAAATTTTCCACAACTCATTTGCATAATTAATATCTGCATTGTCTTTTAACCAAACGTGCCCCGCACCGTTGACCTTGAATACCTCGACCACCGAACCATCAGCTCCGCCACCATATAAAAGATGATCTACTGTATATCCATCCTCTGCCACGTCGGGTAAATGGGTTATTACAGATGTCGTATCACAATGATTGTTTGCAACCCAAAAATCTATCATATCGCCTACGAAGTGTTCAAAGGGTAATATTGGATTGTTATCTTTCCAGTTTACGCGATCATCTGCTGTGCCATTGAAATGTACCAGAGGTATCGCTCTTCCGGGATTCGGATTGACCAACCCGGTGCCATAAGTGCCGGCGACAGATCCAAATGCAGCATAGCGAAGGTTTGATTCAATAGCCATCCGCTGGGTCATGAATCCTCCCATTGAAAACCCACAGATGTACCTGCGTGATTAGTCTATTGCATATTCGTCCGTAATCTGATCCACGATATGGTTGATGAAGCCGACATCATCGATTTCAGCATTGGGGTAAATATCTCCGATGATTGGAATGGAAACACCGGCTCCTGAGTTCCAGGTACGACTACCGCCTATGAAAGCCTGAATGATAGGGTTGGTTGAATTATAAGGCATCGCGTTAGGCACCAAAACAATGATGTTGGCTGTATCAGCAACTTGGTCAAACCCTATGTTTTTAAAGTTGGTGTTTTCATCACCCATACCATGAAGTGTCACCACCAAAGCAGAAGGTATCGACTCATTATAGCCTTCCGGCAGGTAGATCCAATAATCGCGATCCAGCTCGTCAAATCGGATGTCTTTATGAAACCATTGTCCGCTTGCGCTTCCTGTATTAAATATCAGGTAAGCGTATAATATTATTAGAATATGTTTTCTCTTTAGATTCATTTATCAAATAGTTTTATCCGGAAAGTCTTTTGCTTCAAGTGAACTACTGCCAAAATATGATAAATAGTTTTATTTGATAAATTGAAATTATAGAGTTTATCTAAGAATTATGTAAGTGGTAAAAGAAAATGTATAACATATTTATAATATACATGTATATATTTAAGATGTATAGCATAATTATAATAATGAAAACTATTAACAATAAAATATTTTTTTGGATGAATTTATAATAGAATATTTTGAAAGTGACTCATTATATTATATTTCATTTTGATAAATGAAAGGTAAATAGCCCGATTTAACTTTGAATTGCCGATATATATATTAAGATTTGTTTTTTACCGGTGTTTTGTATGTTTTTATCAACTTTTGCAATTAATATTTTGTTTGATTCCTGTAACGTATAAAAATATGATAGCAAATTTGCCGGAAACTGAGCTCCCCAGAATAGTAATAATTGGCGCAGGGTTTGCCGGATTGAAACTTGCCAGAAAATTAGTTAGAAGTCAGTATCAGGTAGTTCTTATTGATAAAGAAAATTATCATGCCTTCCAACCCTTATTGTATCAGGTGGCTACGGCAGGTCTTGAGCCAAGTAGCATTGCTTTTCCACTGAGGAAATTGTTTCAAAGAGAGAAAAAAATACATATCAGGATAGATGAAGTCCTGGAAGTAAATGCTACCGATAAATTTATAACTTTAAAAAATATCGGACGGGTCAATTATGATATCCTTGTACTTGCCTATGGAGCAGATACAAATTTCTTTGGCAATGAGAATGTAAAGTTGAATGCTATTCCGATGAAATCTATTCCGGAGGCCTTGACACTTAGAAACAGAATCCTTGGTGATTATGAGATAGCGCTTTCTATAACGGATTATCAAAGTCGGCAAGAGTATATGGATATTGTTATAGTCGGTGGAGGTCCTACAGGTGTAGAAATAGCCGGTGCGCTGGCAGATATGCGTAAGTATATTTTGCCAAAAGATTATTATGAATTAAACAAGGATGAAGTAGATATATATCTGATTGATTCGGGCAATAAATTACTTTCGGCTTTTTCTGAGCAATCAAGTGAAAATGCTGAAAAGGCTCTTAAGGCAATGGGTATCAAGGTTCTTCAGAATACAATCGTTAAAGATTATGATGGCGTACAGGTATTTCTGTCAAATAATGAAATTATCCGTACCAGAAAGTTGATCTGGGCTGCAGGAGTGATAGCTGGTAAGTTAGATGGAATGCCTGACAACATATACGGTCCCAGAAGAAGAATTATTGTCGATGAATTCAATGCCGTAAAAGGTATGGAAGGGGTCTATGCAATTGGTGACTGTGCAGTCATGATAACTGAAGATAGTCCTAATGGAGACCCTCAGGTTGCTCAGGTAGCGATGCAGCAGGCAGTTAATCTAGCTAAAAACTTAAAAGCCATAAGAAAAAATAGCATACTGACTCCTTTTAAATATAAGGATCTGGGTATCATGGCGACCATAGGACGAAAAAAAGCAGTTGCTGAGATTTATGGTGTAAAATACAGCGGTTTTTTTGCTTGGTTGACCTGGCTGTTTATCCACCTGATTTCTATTCTTGGAACAAAGAATAAATTGGTTGTTTTTATCAACTGGGCAATCGCTTACTTCACTCGTGACCAGTCTCTAAGGCTTATTTTAAAAGCTAAAAGCCTCAAAAATTCCGCAAATTAGGAAAGATTGAATATCAGTGTTTCAGTTTGATATTCATATAATGCTTTAATTGGTCAAAAATTTCTGCCGGGCTTTCAGTGATTTCAGGATGTTGATTGCTGTAATTCATAAGCCATTCGTCCTGCATCCTGCCACGAATCATGGCTTCCCGATAAGAAATGTCTGTTCTGAAGGTTACCATGGAATACTTTGAAAAGTAGTCAGGAAATGTTTTCTCTAAAGTGGTCTCCAGTTGCCGTTTTCTCAAAAATACGGGATTGGCAGTGTGGTCACGCATTTCATAAAAATTATCAATAGCCAGATCAGCAATAGCATCTGCACTTGACTTTCTTTGTTGATAAAATCTTTCTAAAATTCCTGTATTCAGATTTCCTTCCTCCTTCATCAATTGAGAAAGAATCAATACGTCTTCAAAGGCACAATTCATCCCCTGGCCGTAAAATGGCGTTATAGCATGAGCTGCATCCCCCATCAGACATGAATTTTTATAATTCCATGGATTGCATTTAAGTGTACCGAGCTGCCCTATGGGATTCATGGCATACTGACTTTCTAATGAGGGTATTTTATCCAAAACATCCGGAAAGTATTTTTCAAAATAGCGTATTATCCCTGTTTCCCGGTCTATCTGCTCAAAGCTGTCAGGACCCTTGAGCGGTAAAAACAAAGTCATCGTAAAGCTCCCGTCGAGATTGGGAAGAGCTATCATCATTAAGTGACCCCTTGGCCATATATGTAAAGCATTTTTTTCAATGGCAAACCCGTTAATGCCGACAGGTTCAATATGAAGTTCCTTGTAGCCGTAATCAAGAAAATCCAGCTTTAGTTGGTGTAATGGTAATTTGTTTTTGAATAATTCACTTCGTAAAATGCTTCCTGCTCCGTCTGTTCCGAATAAATAGTCATAATGAAGGAAATGGTCGGTATTGTTTTTTCTGTAATGTACCTTATTTTCGTCAAAGTCAACTTTCGTGACTTCTGACAGGAAATGTACCGAGGCTGAATCGCATTTTTCTAAATAATCCAACAAGACGGCATTCAAGCCTGATCTTGATATAGAGTTAATATATTCTCCCGCACGTCCTGAATATGGAACATATTGGATGGAGCCATCTTTTTGATGAAGGCATCTGACCGGCATGGGGATGGATATATCTTTCAATTCGGATCCAAATCCAATTAATTCCAGTGCTTTGATTCCTCGGCTACTTAGTGCCAGGTTGATCGATCTTCCGGCTTCAGCCTGACCCAGCCTCACATCTGATCTTTTTTCCAAAACAGTTATTTGGTGGTCATTTTGAGCCAGGAACGCTCCTAATAATGAACCGCAAAGGCCTCCACCGGCTATAATAATCTCTGACATATATTTAAATTGTTGACAAACCTTTTTGGATGATCCGGGTAAAATTGTGTATTTCAGTGAAAGTATTGTACAAAGGAACGGGAGCGATCCTGATGACATCCGGTTCACGCCAGTCTGCTACAACATCATGTTGTTCAAGATAGTGGAATAGAGACTTATCTTTATTTTTTACAACGATGGATATCTGACAACCTCTTGATTCAGGCTCTTCCGGAATAAGAATTTTTATTTTATCCGAATTGATTTCTTTACAGCATCGGATTGCAAATTCTGTCATTTGTATAGATTTTTGTCTCAGATTCTTCATCCCGGCCTTCATAAATATATCGAGAGATGCCCTGATAGGAGCCATTGCCAATATCGGCGGATTGGAAAGTTGCCATCCTTCGGCACTTTGAATGGATTCAAACACGGGCTTCATCTTAAAACGATTGGATTTATTAGTTCCCCACCATCCTTCAAAACGAGGACGATCGCCCCAGTTGTGATGCTTTTCGTGCACAAAGACACCTGATAAAGCCCCCGGACCAGAGTTAAGATATTTATACGTACACCACATGGCAAAATCAGCTTCAATATCATGGAGTTCAGGCAGTATATTTCCTGCACCATGAGCCAGGTCAAAGCCGACAGTACACCCATATTGGTGACCCCTGTCACAGATATATTTTAAGTCGTAAAACTGTCCTGAATAATAATTTACACCTCCCAGCATAATTAACGCTATTTCATCACCGTGTTTTTCCAAGATAACGTCCACATCACTGTTATCAATAAAATCATTTTCAGGTCTAGGCTTCAGAAAAAGGAGTGCATCATCCTGATTATAGCCATGAAACCGAATCTGCGACTTAACGGCATAAATATCGGAAGGAAAGGTAGATTCTTCTATTAATATCTTGTATCTTTTAGGATTGGGCCGGTAGAATGAGACTAAAAGAAGATGAAGATTGACTGTCAGTGAGTTCATGACGACAACCTCTTCAGGTTTGGCGCCTACGATATTTGCCATTGCGTCAGTTAGCGTCTCATGGTAAGGTAGCCATGGGTGCTTAGCTTCCAGGTGCCCATCTACTCCAAGTCGTGCCCAGTCGTCTAACTCTTGTTGTATATAGGAGGCAGTGGCCTTTGGCTGTAACCCAAGACTATTTCCACAAAAATATATTTTCTCCTTATTGGCTTCGTTCTTCGGTATAAAAAAGAGGTCGCGGAATGATGATAAATGATCTTTAGAGTCTAATCCACGAGCTAATTCAATTGTATTTTCCATTTAAACGATTGATGTTTTTTAAAACGATTTCAAGGTCCTTATACCAGGAATAATTTCGAGCGTAATATAGGTTTTCTTTGCGAATGATGTCATCAGTAGATTCAGAATATCCAATATCTGTGCAGGGAATTATACCCGGCTTAATTACAGGCAAAACGGCATAGTCTATAGGCTGAGCGTATCCGATTAAAGTCTTTTTACCTGACAAAACTGCCATCATATTAGATACAAAATATGATGAGCCTCTGAAAAGTAAGATAAATAGAGGGCAAAACAGCAAAATAAGGAATGAAATAATGATATCCAGTAATCTCTTGTTAAATAATGATCCGGGGAAGGAAAGGTTAAAATTTAATCCTACCGTAAGTAATTCTCCCTGTTTGTCCTTATCTCTGCTGCTAATAATGCTCAGTGTATCATCAGGGGCTACTCTGAAATCAACTTCACTAGGCATTCCGGCCATACTTTTCATCATATCATAAGCAGGAACATCTTTTTGAGAAAAAATTACCTCATCCAAGTTATATGCATTAACGATTTCATTTAAGTGGATGAGTTGGCCCAATGCATCATCTTTTGACTCTGAACCGGGATTGATTCTCCCGACGTATCTAGTTTTTTGCCTGCTTTTGGAAATCATTTCCCGGATTCGATTGTTTTCTCCGGCATGGGCAATAATGGCGTATTTGATGTTCTTTTTCTTAATAAAGCCAAATGATTTGGAAAAAAGGAAGTTATATGACCATTTCGTAAGCAAGGTTAAGCAAAAAGTAGTAATAGATCCCCAAAGTATCAACGTGCGGGAATTTCTCAGTTCGGGTTCAAGTAATGCATAAAATATCAATATTAAAACGGTTCCACCTGCAATACCCTTAATTAATTCCAGCCAACCTGCATTTTTTCTGTAATAACCGGTTACATACAAAGACAGACCCCAAATAGCAGCATATATTGGAGCGTTGATATGATCAAAATTTAAATTGATATGATTGATATTATTAAAATAGATTTGTCCCCACCATTTCTTTAAATTAATCAGAATTAGCCATATGAGAGAAATGTCGATCAGGAGAGGCAAAAAATTGAGCAATCGTTCCAGGAAATACGAAAACATTGCTTTCAGGATAACGGCCAGCTGAAGCAACAACACAAACAGATAGTTCTTTCCTTTGTAATGCTTCCTGACAAAGATAATCATGGCATTATAGAATATCTTCGTATAGTTCAAGGTAGATTTTTTGGTTGATTCGCCTTTGAAGTGAATAATTGTCGTTGACGGTAAGTAATAATTTTTATACCCGGCTTCAAGGATCCTGTAAGAATAATCAATGTCTTCACCATACATGAAAAAAGTATCGTCTAATAAGCCAATCCGGTCAATAACATCTTTTCGGATAAACATGAAGGCACCTGTCATGACTTCTATTGCAGCCATCTTGTCCGGATCAAGATGTCCGGCATAATAACCATTGAAAAACTGACTTCGCGGAGCAAGGCGATATAGTCCTGTCATTTTAAAAAAGGAAGCTGCAAGCGTGGGTTTACCCCTTTTTGATTCAGGTAAATACCGGCCGCTACCATCGATCATTCTGACACAGACAGCTCCGGCATCTTCGTGAGATTCCATAAACTGATAACATCGGGCTAGTGTGTCTTCTGAAAGAATGGTATCAGGATTGAGTAATAAGACATATTTTCCGCTAGCTAATTGAATAGCCTGGTTGTTTGCAGCTGAAAAACCCTTGTTATCAGAATTTTCGATCAGATGAACTCCAGGGAATCTGCTCCTGACCATCTCCTTGGAATCATCTGAAGAATTATTATCGACGACAATGATTTCTAAATCAATATCTTGTCTCGACTTGCTGATTGAAAGCAAGCATTGTTCCAAAAAATAACGAACATTAAAATTGACAATTATGATGGATAGTTGCATATCAAAAGCCGAAGTTATGCAAAACAAGGCAAACAGCCGAATCTTTTTAATTTAGTTGTATTACTACGGGAGTATTAGTTATAACTACCTGATTATTCGTTGTTATTCTCCGTTTGATAAGAGTATTTAAAAACAAAAAGTACCAAAATTATAAAGCATGTTGCTAGGATAGTCCCGGAGATAAAAAAAGTTATAAAATAAGGCCTGAGGTTATACATCATAATACTGAAGGCTTCATCGGGATGATGCATTTGCCAGTCAGCTTTTATGACACCGGCGATAATCAGGCTTATCCAGAAAACAAATAATGATACCAATGCGATATGCAGACAGGTACTGATACGTCTGACTGCTTTGGGCTTGTGAATTTTAAAGATATCAGTCACGTATGCTAAAAGTAAAAAAGTATTAATGCCTATAGTGGCACCCATTGTGTGGCCGACCGTAATATGTGTGCCGTGGGTATATGCATTGATAGATGGAATGGACATCCCAATGGCAAGCAAAAGTGTCAGAAAAATCCAGATATCGGCAGCAAATAAAAATCTGAAAGGTAATATATTGTAATATTTGGTGGCTGTATTTAAAGATGCTCTCCAATTGTATATTATTCTACCCAGTATCAAAAGTTCTGTCATGCTGACGAGATAGCTGATATATTGAATGAATTTAGGCGTAGGCAGGGTATAAATGTGATGCCCCCAGTTAAACATCAGGTTAAATAAGCCTAAAAAATAAAGTAAGAAAGCGATTTTAGAATAGCTGTATTGTTTTGTACCGGATATTTTATCCATAAGGTAGATGCTTGAACCATATATTAGCATATTCCAACCGCCTACCATCGAACCATAAGATTTCCATTGGATGGTCATATCACTTACAATATTTGCACGGAAATTTGGAATAAGCCACAAATATGATTCAAGAAAGGAAAAAAGAAAATAAACTGCACCAGTAAGCCACATCCATATATACACCGGCTGTCTGCGATAGATTCTGACGGATTTAAAAACATTTATTGTAAACAAAATCCATGCAAACAGAAATGGAATGGCTAAGACAGGAGGAAACTCCCAATATTCCCGTCCCCCGAAAATCCCCAAAATATAAGAACATAAAATGGAAATCATGGCTATTAGAAAGAATATTAATTGCCAACGGGCTAGTGATCTTGACCAAATACTGTTCATAACTTCCTTCATATAATAAAGGACAACACCGCATGAAGTGATAAGAATCCAGAATACAGCTGAGGAAACATGGAGTGGCCTAACTTTGGCAAATGAAAAATTGTCTCTAAAAAGTCCGGTAATAATGTATTGAAGTGCCCCCAGCACACCAAACGATACGGCTACAACCAAAAAGATCAGACCGGTATTGATAAATTGAAAACTAACCTCCTTTTTATCTTTCAATGGTACCATCTATGTTAAATTTTAATTTTGAAGGAGCTGCAACTCCACTTCTGTTTAGGCTCCTTAAATAGGCGATAAGTTCTTTCATTTGTTTATCGGTAAGGTTATAGGAAGGCATAATATTATTACCTGTCCTAATCTTAACTGAAATCTGCTCGTCCGACAACTTTGAAAAAACATTAGTCAAATCCGGACCCAGAAATCCACCCAAACCATAAATCTGATGACATGCAGTGCAATTGTTGTCCTGCCAGATTTGCTTCCCCATATCTGCCTCTAGTTGAACCTTCGTAGGATAATGGTAATTTATTCGATACAAATAAAAAGTGTAGCAAATGAAGAGAATCGTAAGCGTAATAAAAATCCCAACCTTTAATTTATCTACCATGTGTCTCAGCTGCTATATAAAACAAAGATCCTATGCGAAAATTTTCATAAATATGATTGAGGTCATAAATTAAATTCAATCTTTAATTGAGAATTTTATCCTTTACATTCTTTTGACGATAAATTTAACTTAACTATTTAACTTATTGGAATTTTAGGAAAAACAATTTTTTAAAAATTCAAATACATATAAAATATATTAATGTATATATTATTGTTTAACTATTTATAAAAGCAATATACGGCTTGATTTAATACAAATTAGCTTTTAAATAAAACAATAGAATAAAGAATTTAGACATGTCTAAATAAAAGTTGTAAATTTTCTTAATAAAAAAAGATAAATGTATCTTTAATTAAAAATATGAATTATCTTTGCATTGTATTTTTAAACCGATTTAAAATGAAAGTTTATTATATTTTCCTTAAACTGTTATTTGTAGGTTTAACATTTCTGTTCCTTACTAATGTTAATGGACAAAATGAATTTAATCCTAAAAATGAATTCACAATGAAACTTCAATTAAGGCCAAAGCTTGAGATAAGGGATGGGGCCTTTTCGCCGCATGTTAAAGGTGATGAGGTTGCCGGACTTATCAGTCAGAGGAGTCGAATGACGATGCAGTATAAATACAATGACGTCCTCACAATTAAGATTTCTCCTCAATTGGTTTCTGTATGGGGTCAAGATCCTTTGACACAAGGAGCAGGAATAAACAACGGCTTTGGATTATTTGAATCCTGGGCTAAGATAAGACTTGATTCTTTTTCCGGAATTGTAATAGGCCGACAGGTTATTGCCTTGGATGATGAAAGGTTTTTTGGAGAACTGGATTGGAAGCAAGGCGGTAGATCGTTTGATGCAGTGAGTTACCAACTGGATAAAGAGAAGATATCTTTCAAAGGATATGCAGCCTATAATCAAAACTACAGACAACTTTACGATAATAATCTGAGCAATCCGACCGGAAATTTATTTTCGCCTGTTGGTGCCGCACCTTACAAATGGATGCAGACTTTGTGGACTAAATATTCCTTTAACGAAAAAAATAATATAAGTTTATTGGCTACTAATCTTGGATTTCAGAATGCCTCTAATGTTGATGATACTGCTAAAACAGTTTACAATCAGACTTTTGGACTAAACTATTTCAATACGTACAGTACCTGGAATCTCAACATTTCTGCATATTATCAGACTGGTAAGAATGCCTCAGAAAAGAAAGTTAGCGCTTATATGTTGGCGTTGGGTTTAAATAAGAAGATTGCAAATAAAATGAATTTAGGTTTGGGTGCTGAATTATTAAGCGGTGATGATTATGGAGTAAATGCCGGTGAAAGTAAGATTTTTACACCGTATTTTGCAACTGGACACAAGTTTTACGGCTCCATGGATTATTACTATGCAGGTAGCAGTCATAAAGGTGTGGGCCTCGGAGATTTTTTCATTAAAGCCAATTATGCATCAGGTAGTAAATGGACATGGAATCTTGCATTGCACCAATTTGTAACACCTAATAATGTAATCAGTCTTTTAAAGGAATACAACAAGAACCTTGGACAGGAAGCAGATTTAGCCTTCGCATATAAAATTTATAAGGATGTAACATTAAAGGGAGGATATTCTGCTTATTTTACAACATCTACAATTAACTTTCTTAAAAACTCAATTCAATCGAAAAAAATTCAGAACTTTGCATGGCTGTCATTGAATATTCAGCCACAAGTCTTAAAATTTAATAATTAACCAAATTTATTCATCAAAACATTAGATCATGACATACAAACTTTTTGTGTCGAGCCTTTTATTGGCGTTTATTATTGCAGGTTGCAAGACTAATACAAGTGATAGTCAAGGTGTATCTGCAGATAAAGCCATCGCAATGGTAGCTGAGGGTAAAGCCGAAGTGGCTGAAGTTACTGAAGCTCCGAATGTACCTAAACCTGTCGGTGACCGCGCACCAAAGAAATTTATTGTTAACCTTGAAACAACTGAAACGGTCGGTGAGATTGCGGATGGAAAGCAATATACTTTCTGGACATTTAACAATCATGTGCCCGGTAGTTTTATTAGACTGAGAGTCGGCGATGAAGTCGAATTGCATTTAAAAAATGCCGCTAACAGTGTATTGCCACACAATATAGACCTTCATGCAGTAACAGGACCCGGCGGTGGAGCTGAAGCTACTACTGCAGTTCCCGGTCAGGAAGCTGTCTTCACTTTTAAAGCATTGAATCCCGGATTATATGTATATCACTGTGCAGCTCCTCCGGTACCGATGCACATAGCTAACGGAATGTATGGTTTGATTCTGGTTGAACCTGAAGGTGGATTGAAGAAGGTAGATCGTGAATACTACATTATGCAGGGTGAATTCTATACAAAAGCTAAAACTGATAGTTTACTCGAATTCGACAACGATAAAGGAAATGAAGAAAATCCGGATTATGTCTTATTTAATGGAAAAAAAGGTTCTCTATTGGGTAAGAATATGATTGAAGCTAAAGTGGGTGAGACTGTAAGATTATTTGTAGGTAACGGTGGACCAAATCTTGTTTCTTCCTTTCACGTTATCGGTGAAATATTCGATAATGTATATACTGAAGGTGGAACTGTAGTTAACCATAATGTTCAGACTACAATTATTCCTTCCGGAGGCGCTGCCATAGTTGAATTTAAAGTTGACGTGCCCGGTGAATATGTATTGGTTGACCATTCAATTTTCCGTGCATTCAATAAAGGCGCTATTGGAAAGTTGAAAGTTACAGGAAATGAAAATGAAAAAGTCTTTAAAAAAGGCGGCGCTAAAAAATAATCAATGAGATTTGTATATTTTTCGATTCTCGTTATGATGATTAATATGGGATGCACCTCCTGCCAAAGGGAGGAGGTTGCACCCCATATTAAAAAAAATATCGAACAGGGAAGTCGATCTATCAAGTCTAATACGAAGATGGTTATGATTCCCGGAGGAAAGTACAAACCATTTTTTGGATCAGATACTTCTATGATAAAGGTTGACTCATTCCTTATAGATGAAAGACCTGTAACCAATGGAGAATTTCTGGAATTTGTAAAGGCATATCCTGAATGGAGACGTTCAAATGTCAAAAGGATTTATGCTGATACTAATTATTTAAAACTATGGACTTCTGACACAACTTTACCTGATACAGTTCCCTTGGATGCGCCGATAACTCAGGTTTCCTGGCACGCTGCAAAAGCCTATGCCAATGCAGTCGGTAAAAGGCTGCCTTTACTGGATGAATGGGAATTTGTCGCAATGGCAGATAACGAAGTCCCTAATGCCCGCAAGAAAAAATCATATTCAGATGATATTATCGATTTATATTTGATTAAAAACAGACAATTTAATCCAGTGAAAAAATCATCTCCTAATTACTGGGGTGTCTATAATATGTTTGATTTGGTGTGGGAGTGGACGGATGACTTTAATTCTGTTTTAATCACAGGTGAATCCAGGGCAGGTGAATATAGCGATAAAAATATGTTTTGCGCAGCCGGAGCGGTAACTGCAACAGATGTTATGAACTATGCTGCTTTTATGAGGTTTAGTATGAGAGCCGGGCTCAAAGCCAATTATACCGTAAATAATTTAGGATTCAGATGTGCTAAAAGCATCCATAAGAATTAAGAAACTGAATTTTACCCAATCTCATGCCTTCTTTGGCAAGCTTTTACTTTAAACTAATTTGTATTATGAAAAATATATGGTTAATCTTTGCATGTATCTTTTTATTCGCATGTAAAACTGATCAAAAATCAAAGGAAATACCATCAGATTCTATATTTCAGTTGACCTCCACTTGGCAGGATCAACATAATAAATCAATGAAACTAAGCGAGTTGCAAGGTAAGACTCTGGTGGTCGTTATGATTTACACCACTTGTAAAACTGCTTGTCCCATCTTGGTAGCCGATATGAAAAAGATAGAGAAGGAAATCAGTCCTTCTGTTTTAAAAGATGTTTCTTTGGTTTTAGTTAGTATAGATCCCGAGACAGATACACCTGAAAGGTTGGCAGAGTTCGCAAAAACAAATGGTATGAGTGCACCACATTGGGTATTTCTGCGAAGTGATGAAGCTTCAACACAAGAATTTGCCAATGTACTTGCTATGAAGTATAAAAAGATATCACCGGTAGATTTTTCACATTCAAACATCATAAGCGTTTTCTCCAAAGATGGGAAATTACAAATGCAGGAAGAAGGTTTGACTATTGATGCTGCCAAAGTTGCAGGAGAAGTTAATAAGTTAGTTAAAAGTAGTTGATCTGTAAGAGTTAAATCCCAATCAATGTTTTCCAAATCAACTGAATATGCTCTAAGGGCCTCTATTTTTATTGCTCTTAAAGCATCTTCACAACGTAAAGTAAGTATTCAGGAAATTGCTGAAGGTATCGGTGCACCACAGGCTTTTACGGCTAAAGTTTTGCAGCAGCTGACAAAAAAAAGCGGAGGTATAATTGCCTCTGTTCCCGGACCTTCAGGTGGTTTTTACATGACTGAAGAGGCAAAACGAAAGTCTGTTTATGATATTATTTTTGCCATGAAAGAGTCAAATGTAATAGAAAGTTGTGTCTTGGGCTTCCCTCAGTGCAGTGACGAAAACCCTTGTTCCCTTCATTATGAATATAAAGAACTTAAAATTAGGTTAATCTCATTGTTTAAAGGTAAAACAATATATGATTTGGCGAAAACCAGTAAAAAATTAATTCCTGTTAACGAACAAAGAAATTAAAGAACAAGCTTAACTTTTATATTTGCTTTTCTTTGTGGTGTGGATGATGTAATAAACGTACAAATTGTTTTTTCAAAAGTTGAAATTTAGATTAAGAATTATTCACATGCTTTAAAGGTACCACAAATAAACATAGATGAATAAAGAAAGCCAACCATTTTAACACAAATGATTGGCTGAAAGTTTTGTGACCCCGAGAGGATTCGAACCCCTAACCCTCAGAGCCGAAATCTGATATTCTATCCAGTTGAACTACGGAGCCGTCACTTTAAAAACGTGCAAATGTAATGATAATTTGGAAAATCATTCTTTTGAAAATTCAATTTGGAATAAAATAGTTTGATTGAGGTACTAAAGATTCAATATTCTATATTGACAATCAATAGATTATGAGATGACTATTTCTCTTACGAGATCTTCTCCGAATGCTTTCTGATACATTTCAATAATTTTAATCTTATTAAAGGATAATTCCTGTCTGAGTGGGGCAGAATCTACTTTAATAGTTAAAACTCCCTTGGATAGTGTCAATCTTCTGGTGTATTTGGTAATTAAGGGACCCATATTTTCTTCCCAGGTCATTTTCAGGACAACTTTGATGTATTGTTGTCTGATTCCGGGTAATTTGATGTATTCCTTCATCAATTCACGAAATGATTTTTCATTAGATCCTAAAAAATTACTCATATTTATCTATTTGACCCTGTTGGATGGTGAAACACTTAAAAGACTTATTTAATTCAGGAAGAATTGATCGTATCCTTTCTTTGTAAGTATCAGTAATAAAGATCTGACCGTATATATTGCTATCAATTATTTTTAAAAGATTCGTTACTCGATTGTGGTCCAGTTTGTCGAAAATATCGTCGAGAAGCAGGATGGGCAGGGTAGAGGTAAACTTTTTCAACCATTGATACTGCGAAAGCTTTGCGGCAAAAATGGTAGATTTTATCTGACCTTGCGAGCCTACTCTTTTGACCGGCATGTCTTCAATATAAAATTCGATATCATCGCGATGGATGCCGTGGGTAGTTCTTTCCAGGAGAATATCTTTCTGGAGGTTGCGGGTAAACATTTCCTTAAATTCTTTAACATCACCGATACAATCGGGTCTGTATTCCATTTTTACCCGTTCCATTCCACTTGACAGAATGCCATATAGTTCCTTGTATTGACCGGACATTTCATCGGTAAACTTCTGTCGGGAAAATAGGATCATAACCGATAGTCTGGCCATTTCATCGTCATAGAATTCGAGTAATTCATCTTTTTTTCCTGACTGATTACTGATTGTTTTAAGATGGCTGTTTCTTTGTCTCAATAATTTATTGTATTTGTTGAGATTTTCAGTGTATGTATTTTCTACCTGGCAAATGGACATATCCAGGAACCTGCGTCGCTCTTCGCTTCCTTCCTCAATAAGCTGAATATCGGCGGGTGTAATCATAACGACCGGCAGGGTACCTATAAAAGATGCGTATTTTTTGACCTCTTTATCGTCTTTTACAAAGGACTTTGTTCCGTGAAGTCGATATTTGCAATCTATGACCATAGGTTGATTATTTTTTATAAAAGTGCCTTTGACTCTGAAAAAATCATTTCCAAAGAGAATCAGATTTTTTTCAGAGTATTGGAAATAAGATTTCGTCATGCAAAGGAGGTAGATTGCATCAAGTAGATTGGTTTTCCCTTGACCATTGTTTCCGGTTAAAATATGAATACCTTCTGCAAAATCAATTTCCAGACTTTCATAATTTTTAAATCGGATAAGCTGAAGATGCTTTAAAAACATTTATGTTCTGTTTATTAATACAATGGAACCCTTAAAGGTAATGAAAATCTGTGAAATGTTTTGGGATAATGGTTTTCAAGAAAACCTTTTTTTCAATAAAAGTGTTTGATAATAAAAAAGTTATAGATTATTATTATACTTGGTGATTACATTTTCACTTTTTATTGCTTTTAAATTTATAATTTTACGCTTTTACAGAATTTCATAAAGAGGAAGGAATGCAAACAACAGCAGACAAGAAAAAAATAAAGGCTAAATATTCTGAAGAAACTTATGCGACCTGGTATGAGACTATGCTTAGAATCAGACGATTTGAAGAAAAGACATTATTGATGTATTCTCAACAAAAAATTCGCGGGTTTTGTCATGTTTATATAGGACAGGAAGCTATTGCAGCTGGGTTGAAGACAGCTTTACGCCCGGAAGACTGTATGGTAACTGCCTATCGTGTACATGGTTTGGCACTGATGAAAGGGCTGACTTCACGAGAATGTATGGCGGAGTTATATGGCAAGGATACCGGATGTGTTAGAGGAAAAGGTGGTTCTATGCACTTTTTTTCCAAGGAACACAAATTTTTCGGTGGAAATGGTATAGTAGGCGCACAGATTCCAATCGGAGCTGGTATTGCATTTGCCGAGAAATATAATAAGACGGATAATATCTGTGTTACCCTTTTTGGGGACGGGGCAGCAAGACAAGGTGCACTGCATGAAACCTTCAACATGGCTATGAACTGGAAGTTGCCCGTATTATTTATTTGTGAAAATAACCAATATGCTATGGGTACTTCTGTTGCCAGGACATCCAATGTGACGGATATGGTGAAGATCGGACTGAGTTATGATATGCCAAGTGAACAGGTTGACGGAATGCGGCCTGAAGTTGTACATGAAGCTGTTTCAAGAGCTGCTGAACACATCAGATCGGGAAAAGGACCATATTATCTGGAAATAAAGACCTATAGATATAGAGGTCACAGTGTGAGCGATCCGGGACTCTATCGAACAAAGGAAGAACTTGAATATTACAAAACACTTGACCCTATCGGTATGCTGGAACATTCATTTAAGGAAACCGGTTTACTTCCGGACGAACGAGTACTTGAGATTCAGGAAAGTATAAAGGATGAGATCGAAGACGCCGTACAATTTGCGGAAGAATCTCCATGGCCTTCTCCTGAAGAATTATATATAGATAACTATGTAGAAAGGGATTATCCGTTTATGAAAGACTGATAACCCCCGGCGGTATATGGTATTTTCCAGCATCGTATTTGTACTATACTTTTTACCGCTTTTTCTATTTTTATATTTTGTAGTTGACAGAAAATATAAGAATTTAACGATTCTTCTGTTTTCTGTCTTTTTTTATGCCTGGGGCGCCCCTAAGTTTATATTCGTAATACTGACGACGACTTTACTGGATTTTTTTCTGGTAGGTCAGATGGATAGTATGACAACTCCCTGGAAAAGGAAGATTTTGCTTTCCTTGTCTGTCACGGTTAATCTTGGATTATTGTTTTACTTTAAGTATTCCAATTTTTTTATTGAGAATGTCAATTTATTTCTGGAGAATATCGGAGTCACACAAATCTCCTGGACTAAGCTGGTCTTACCCATCGGTATATCCTTTTATACTTTTGAGACCATTACTTATGTGGTTGATGTTTATCGTCGAATACACAAGCCATTGAAGAATTTCTGGGACTACCAGCTTTATATCATTTTGTTTCCCAAGTTGATAGCAGGTCCAATTGTCAGGTACCATGATATTGCCGATCAGATAGCCGATAGAAGTGCCAATGAGAATAATGAGAACAGATTGACTGGGTTTTACCGTTTTGTTATCGGGCTTGCCAAGAAAGTATTGATAGCAAATCAGATGGGTGCACATGCAGACTTAGTCTTTTCACAAGATTTTCATACGATGAATTCCATGACAGCATGGACCGGAATTTTGGCCTATACCTTACAAATTTATTATGATTTCAGCGGTTACTCAGATATGGCAATTGGAATAGCAAGGATGCTTGGTTTCAGATTGCCTGAAAATTTCAACAGTCCATATACTTCCCGCAGCATTACTGAGTTCTGGCGAAGATGGCACATGACCCTGGGTAATTGGATGAAAAATTATCTTTATATTCCACTGGGAGGAAACAGAGTCTCTCCTGGAAGGACATATTTTAATCTTTGGCTGGTCTTTGTTGCGTCCGGTTTGTGGCATGGCGCTTCGTGGAACTTTGTTTTGTGGGGCGTTTATCATGGCTGTTTCCTGGTCATCGAGCGGCTTTTCCTGTCTAAATGGTATCTTAAAATGGGTAGGATAATTCCACTTGTATTTACCTTTTTTTTCGTTGTGATTGGTTGGGTTTTTTTCAGGATAGAGCATTTCAATGATGCCACTAATTTTTTAAAAACACTGTTTTCTTGGCAGGTCGGAAATGAGATACATCTCGGTATTAAATTTATATTCATTTTTATTGTAGGACTCATTTTTGCCTTTTTTGCCCTGAATAAGCGAACCCAAGCTTTTCAGGATCAGATATTTGAAGGGAGCTTTTCTATCAGCCGGCATATCGTGATGGTCCCTGTAATGTTAATATTATTGATTTTATCGCTGGCTTCCATATCGAGCTTTGGTTTTAATCCATTTATTTATTTCAGATTTTAAACAGGATGGAGATCAACTTTAAGAAATATTTGATGATTTTTTGGATGATGGTTCTTTTTGCGCCTATGATTCAATGGTCTTTGCATATTTTCAAGGGCGGTGAGCTGAAAGGCGCCGTGGAGAATGCTCCGGATGTTGATTTTTCTATTAAAGGGTGGTTTTCAGGTGATTATCAACACAATAAGGAAAAGTATCTCAATGATTGGTTTGGTTTTCGGAATGATCTGGTAAGACTTCATAATCAAATTGATTATTCTTTTTTCGGGACTACCAATGCCAATTCAGTCGTAATCGGGAAGGATAGATATTTTTTTGAAAAAGGATACATAGATGCTTATTACGGTACAAATTTTATCGGAGACTCACTGATAGCGGATCGGGTGCATAAATTATCCATGCTTGCTGATACATTGGGTAAATTGGGCAAGCATATAATCATAGTGGAAGCACCAAACAAGGTGCGGTTTTATCCTGAAATGATACCTGACTATCTCCGTAAGCCCATGGTCCCCGGCAACTATGAGTCGTTTTCGAGGGAATTTAATGCGGAAAAATTAAAAGTATTCGATTGTAATGCGTATTTTGCCAAACTGAGGGATACGGTTTCATTTCCATTGTTTACAAAGTATGGAACCCATTGGTCGATGTATGGGGCAGGATTTGTCATGGATAGTTTGCAGAAGCTTGTAGCAGAGGTATCACTATCAGAGTTGCCGCTATGCACAAAAACGATTGATATCTCTGATGTTCCTCGATACACGGATGCCGACATTACGGAAGGAATGAATTTATTTTCCCGGTTTAGAGGCGGAAATTTTGCCTATCCGCAATATCATACTGAAGAAAATTTTACACCCATACCTTTGAAGATTGTATCTATTTCCGACAGTTTCTACTGGTCGATGATATATTTGGGTTTTCAAAATATGTATCAGGGAAATCAATTCTGGTATTATTACACAGATATCTGGCCAGACAGGTTTTTACCAAATAGTCAGAAAATGTCTGTTTCAGACATAAATCTCCAGGATGAAATCAATCATACCGATATATTTATCATGATGTCATCGGAGGTCAATTTGAGTAATATCGGATTTTCTTTTGTCGAACAGGCGTATGATCTGTATTTTAAAAAATAAGAAATTAAGCCTGAGGCAGGGGCTGACTTGCTTGGTTTCCGTTGACCGTTTTGATAAATATTTCATTTAAGGATGGAAGGTTTTCTGTCATGCTGTGAAGGAGGTTACCTTTATTGATCTGAGAGGCTATCAATGAATTGAGATGTTGTAAATCAAATGTTTTGACCCAGATCTCATTGCCTGAAATTTGCTTTATTTCAATACCGGCCGGTAGGTCGTCAAGAGGAGTGGGAGTTTGCTCAAAAACGAGATGAAATAGGCCTTCCTTCCATAATTGTTTGGTCTCACTCACTGTGCTGTCCAGTACATTTTGCCCTTTATTAATCAGTACAATTCGGTTACATATCTCTTCAACCTGTTCCATTCTGTGGGTAGAAAACATCAGGGTAGTGCCTTGTTTATTCAGATTGAGAATTTCTTCTTTAAGGAGTTCCGTATTTACGGGGTCCAGACCAGAAAAGGGTTCATCCAGGATGAGAAATGTAGGGTTATGAAGGATGGTTGCAATAAACTGGATCTTTTGCTGCATTCCTTTCGACAATTCTTCTATTTTTTTATAAGCCCAGTCAGAAATATTAAATTTGTCGAGCCAGTATCCTATCCTTTCTCTTGCATCACGTGCAGGGATGTGTCTGAGGGCGGCAAGATATTCAAGTTGTTCCCCTACCTTCATCTTTTTGTAGAGACCTCTTTCCTCCGGCATGTAGGCAATCAAACCTCGATCGATATCGCGGGTATCTTTTTCGTTGAATCTGATACTTCCTTCGTCGGCCTGTGTAATATTGGTAATTATTCTGATAAGAGAAGTCTTTCCGGCACCATTCGGCCCAAGTAAGCCGAATATACATCCTCTCTGGACATCAAAGCTAACATTATTGAGAGCCTGGTGTCCATCGTAATACTTAGAAACATTATTTACACTCAGAATAATTTGTTCCATCGGGAGTTATTTTAGGCGAATATATAAATAATTATCATTTTATAGTAGCTTTGAATGTGAATCCATCATTATGTACATGAGCAGATTTATTATTTTATTGGCTGTTTTGTTTTTTTCGGGGCGAGGAGAGGCAGCCGATTTCGCTCAATCGGATTCTATCCCCGGGCAACGACAGCGTGCATTAAATTTTAAGCAAGACTTGCTTGAACTGTTTAATTTAAAAGAGGCGGCTGTGATTCACAGTCGGAAGAGTTGCAACTGTGGGTGTGACATCAGAAAAGAAGAGTATGTACCTTCAAATCCAAAGGAGAAATTTATAGCCTATGATTTTTGCGACAGTTATGTGTTTGAAATACAGACGGAGGTGGATTTAATGCCTGATGTTTCACTGCGTATTTATAAATTGTTGAGTGACAACGGATTTAGTTTTATTGAAGGTAAGGTGAAGTATAACAGAAAGTTCAGGATAGATCATTACACGGTGGAAGGTCCGGATGTGCTTACATTCTATGAAGATAAAATATATGAAAATGGACGGCGGAAAATTAAAATCAGCTTGTCAGTTCCTGACTAATTGCAGCTTAGCCGGGAGTTTAATTTTTTTAAGAATTGGTTTGAGGAAGGCTGTCTTTTCAGAAGCTATCCAAAGATTTCCCTCATTGTCATAAGCGACAGACTCATACTGACGAGTAACTAAAAAGGTCGGAAGTGTATAATAGTGAAAAGGTTGATTGAAGAGGTCATCAATGCCATTATTCAGGTTAAAAAAGTATAAACGAGTGTCTGTGTCGGGCAAGAACCCGCCGATCATCCTGTATCGGTATGAGAGAATGACCAGGATGTCACCTGTTGGGCTTATGGCTGCATCCGTAATAATAAAGGGATGCAGGGTGGCTGTACAACCTTTATTATTGATTTTACCTTTAGATAAAGGCAAGGAAATTTTGAAATGGCATGTTTCAGCTGGGCTATAATACAGATCTCCCTTTGTGAAGAGGTGGAGACTATCCTGAAACCAGCACATGGCTTCACAATTGAAGTTTATCGATTTTGAGCGGATGGGATAGTGAAAGCTAAGTGAATCTTGCAGCTGAAAGGAAGAATTGAGAAAATAAATTGTGAAATTTTCTGCTTTGTAGCTATTATTTCCAACATCGGCGATGTAGATATTGCCTGTGTGGTCTTGCGTCAACGCTTCCCAATCATTATTAATCAATGGTAAATGTATCGAACTTATCAATTTTCCTTTGGAATCTGTAAGGATAAGTTCTGCCGGATTTCCGCTATCATTAAGCCATACGATGGTGTCGCCTTTAAATATCATGCCGGAATTTTCATTGAGAATTTCAGGAAGAATAATTCTTTGTTGGCAAAATGATTTTGTTATTAACAGGTTAAAAACAATGATTAGTAAAATATTATAAAAAAAATACAAATCTTTATGCGTTTTATGAATGATGAAATTATTGAATTTAAGTCAGATATTTAAAGCCTCTAAATTAAGCATTATTGGAAGAAAAAAGCGGTCCTGTATTTAAAGGTGAGGATAAAAAAGCAATGCAATCTATCCGTATATCCAAAGCCATCTGGCCCATCCTGATTGGTGTGGTGGTGGTAGGATATTTGTTCTGGAAGCAGTTTGATATCAATGAGTTCAGGAAGATATCTTGGACTACAGGTGCTTTTATTGCTATCGGATTGTCTATCTTTTTTATGATGTGTAAACATTTGAGTTATGCACTGAGATTGTATATTTTGTCGGAGAAAGAGTTTAGTTTTCTCAAATGTATTCAATTGATTTTTATTTGGGAATTTAGTTCTGCCATAGCCCCGACAGCTGTGGGCGGATCGGCTGTAGCACTCTTTGCTCTGGCACAAGAGAAGTTGTCAGCCGGTCGAACTACGGTTATTGTTATTTATACGGCTATTCTGGACTCTTATTTCTTTGTGATAACCCTTCCAATATTGTTCCTGATTTTCGGTCCTGAGATGGTCAGACCGGGAATGACTGCTCTGGACTATACAACTGTTGCCGGTAGTGCATTATTGACGGCATATTTTTTCAAAACAGCATATAGTACCCTGTTTTTATACGGATTGTTTTTCAGTCCGCAAAAAATAAAGTTCTTACTGGGTTTTATGACTTCTTTACCATTGTTAAAGCGATGGCGAAAAAAGGCAATCAAATTAGGAAATGATATAATCCTAGCTTCTCAAGAAATCAAGGGTCGTTCGTGGAAATTTCATCTGGGAGCTATTGTGACAACTTGTTTTGCCTGGATTTTCAGGTTTTTGATTCTGGTCGCTTTGATTTTAGGGATAATAGGAGGCCTTGAAAGAGGTTGGTATGTTGTTTTAGAATTGTATGCCAGGGTTCAGACAATGTTTATGGTCATCATGTTCAGCCCTTCTCCCGGTGGTTCCGGTATTATTGAAGGTGTATTTGGTGGATTTTTATCCGATTATATTCCGGTTGGCGTTTCATTGATTATTGCATTATTATGGAGGATAATTTCATATTATTTCTATTTATTTTCAGGTGTCATCATAGTGCCAAATTGGCTCAATAAAATTATCAGAGACAGGAACAAAGAACATAAAATACAACCTTCTGAGTAATGAGTTTTATTATCCTGATCTTTTTTAAGGGATTTTATACAAACTGGTTAATATGTTATCTTTGTAAAAATTAATTTTTTTCATGTCAATAATAATTATCGGACTTCTTGCATTTCTTGGATATGCCTTATATACTAAAGGTTATTTCAGCCTGCAACCTGACGGGAAATTATATGAAAAGAATTCAGGTCTTGTGGATAAGTTCCTGGAACAGAGTCAAAAAGATTTGGTCAAATTTGAGGATGATGAACTTGCACTTTTATCAGGAAACAGAAAAAAAGTAAAGGGAGGCTCATTCTTTGACTCTTCTTTAGAAGGCTTGTTATTGTCTATTTACCATGAACCCTTTTTAGCGTATAAAGTTATCAATCATTCCGAGAAAAACAAAACAGGCGTTATGGGTGTGGCTACTGCCTCCAATGTCTTTAGATTTATCCTGAAAAAAGACCACACCGATGTGTTTCTGGATAAAAGACCTCTTGGAACTATTCAGGTTGGAGGAAAATTATTTTACCCCGGCAGCAAAACTGAAATTGCAACGTTTGAGATGAAGGATGAAACTGAATACTTAATCAGAGTGGGAGGTAGTCCTTGCGCAGAACTTAAAATTGAAATACAGGAAAATAGTTTGCCCCAACGAATATTGGAGGTCTTCGGGTCACAGGAACCTTCTGGACGTTTTGCCATGCGGGTTTTAATATTTTATTTAATCGGACTCAGCATGAGGAAGTAGCGAATAAAAGGGTACAGCCATTGATTAGGTTAACTGAAGGCTAACCGACCTAATTTAATAACCTGATTTTTGAGCTCTATAATCTTGATAAACAACGAAATAAATAAGGATGATTAGAGTGATACATATATCTGAATATACAGTAAAATTAAGGTCTGCTTTAATGTTTTTGATTGCTTTCAGTTATGTATTTAATTCAAGTTTTACTCAGTCAAGACCCTACCTAAAACCGTTTATTGCCGACTCAATAAAAGTCATCCAGGATAACAATTATACCGGCAGAGGAAATGTCAATGAACTTGTTTTGCACATCATTATACCATTTATGGACGGTAGTCCGTCGGTTTTGTCTGAAGTGCATTTAAATTTTAATGGTACAAGTCAATTAAAGGATATAACCAAGTGCAAGATATACTATACGGGCAATTTAAATGAGTTTAATCCCCGAAAACCATTAGGTGATTTATTGGCAGACGCCCAAATAAGGCAATCCGAGTTGGTCATGGCTACAAGCAGGAGGCTTTTTCCCGGAAATAATCATCTTTGGGTGACAGTTGATGTTGCGGCACAAGCCGGAGAAGGAAATAGAATAGATGTTTCACTGATGTCGATTAGGGTGGATAACCAGAATTTCCAGATAGCCAATGGTAATCCTGAAGGAAGTCGTGAGATCTTACTAAAACGCATTCTTGTTTTGGGTCCCGGGGATTTTGGTTCTAAAAATTATCGGATTCCTGCAATAATTACAGCCGATGACCATTCATTGGTTATTTTGACTGACAAGAGGAAAAACAATAGCATCGATTTGCCGGAAGATATTGATATTATTGCTCAAAGAAGTACAGATGGCGGAAAAACTTGGTCAAAACCGGTTACCATTGCGAAAGGCGAAGGAAGGAATAAAGGTTACGGAGATGCCTGCATCATCAAGACCTTGTCCGGAAAGCTGGTGGCATTATTTGTCGGTGGGTCGGGATTATGGAACTCTACTTCCGAAAAGCCACAAGGCCATTCCATGAGTGTAAGCAATGACAATGGCAGAACGTGGACTGCACCAAAAGATATCACTGATCAGTTGTACGGAATCAATTGCCCTGATTCTGTCCGCAGACACTGGCAATCTTCATTTTTTGGTTCAGGAAGAGGTCTGACCCTCAGGGATGGCCGGATCATGGCAGTGATTGCAGTGAGGGAATCAATGGAGAATCACCGGCTCAACAATTACGTAGTCTATTCGGATGATGAAGGCACGACCTGGCATGTGTCCCGAAAGGCTATGGATAGGGGAGATGAGGCAAAAGTTGTGGAATTAAATGACGGAACCATATTATTAAGCAGCCGGACTTTCGGCAACAGGCTCTGGTCAAAATCCTATGACAGAGGCGAAACCTGGGGACCTAAAAATTCTTGGAAAGAGATCTGGGGTAATGCCTGTGATGCAGACATCATTAGATATACTTCCGTCAAGGATGGTTATGATAAAAACCGTATTTTACATACCTTGCCATTTGCCGAAAATCGAACAAATGTGAGTATGTGGATGAGTTATAATGAGGGAATGACCTGGCCGGTCAGAAAAACCATTTGTAAGGGCGAATCAGCCTATTCATCCATTACCATTCTTCCGGATGGAACCATCGGTGTCTATGTAGAAGAAGATGAAAGCGTACCTTATAAAATGTACTTTCTTAATTTCAGTCTAGATTGGCTTACAGACGGAAAAGATCATTATAAAAAACCGGGTAAAAGGTAAATGCCCATAAAAAAAAGTTTCTTGCTATTAATTATTGTCCTTCTGAATGTTCTTAAAGATTGGGACTAATTTATGTAAGATGAAAAATATGGGTTCAGAGAACATTTTCCATACTACATACTGTCAATAGTTTAAAAGACCACCATTTGATTTCCATCAAAATATAGTAACTTTACATATAAATATTGATCAGACCATCCGCTTTTTAAGGAGAAAGACTTCGGTTGAGGTCTTTTTGGTATTTTGGAATAATATTGGTCTATTGATTAATTTTGTTTCGTAAAATTTAAATGTATGTCCGGTTGGAAAAATCTTGCTTTTTTATTTTTAATACCGATTATTTTCTTGACCTCTTGTCGCAATGAGGTGCCGACTCCCACGGATACCGTAAATATAGCCATTGACGAAAGCCCTGAAACATTATTTCCACTTTTAGCCAAATCCACTATAGCCGGTCAGATCAGCAGCAAGATTTACCTTCCCATGGCAGATTTCAATCCCGCTACGCTCGAACTGGAACCCGTACTTTTGGAAGATATACCTCAACCTGTGGTCGATTCTACCGGTGAAATTTATACCTTCAGATTGGATGACAAAGCATCCTGGAGTGATGGGCGACCGGTTACAGCCAATGACGTGCTTTTTACCCTTAAACTCATTGCAAATCCATTTAAGAATTTCGGCTCAGTAAGATCCACCCTGGCAAACATTACTGAACTTGACGCTCCAGATCCCACAGCTAAAAATTTTACTGTTGTGTTCAATGGCTCTTATCACCTCGATATTGAAGCTTTTACCAATTTACCCCTTTTGCCTGCCCATGTGCTGGATCCGAATAGCGAAATGGCAAAATATTCATGGGATGCACTCATTCATTATCAAGACTCCCTAAATACAAAGAAAGATTCAATCGCTCTTGTTAATCTCGCCAATCAGGTCGCTTTTTTGGAAGATGATTTTACACGACATGTTGGTACAGGACCTTATCAGGTTGGTGAATGGATTCCCAATCAACGACTTACACTTACCAGGCTAAATAATTACTGGGGTGAAAAATCAGCTTCTTCCAATATAGATCTGAAAGCCTATCCGTCACAAATTAATTATCTCATTCTGCCGGAACAAATTACAGCCTTGGCTGCTCTTAAAGACGATCAGGTTAATATTTTGCCAGATGTGGACGAAGAGACTATTGATATGATTAAAAAAGATCCAATTCTTGCTAAAAATTTCAATATCATTTCGTCTGATGTTCTCCAGTATTATTACATCGGTATGAATAATGAGGGTGCCTTACTTAAAGATCATGCGGTCAGGTCTGCCCTTGCCCATCTGGTAAATGTGAATCAGATTATTCAATCCCTCATGGGTGGAAATGCAGAAAGGGTCATAAGTCCTGTCTTACACCAAAAGCCTTACTATGTTAAAGACCTTCAACCGGTTGAATATGATCCTGACAAAGCTGCCTCTTTACTGGATGAAGCAGGATACCAAGACCGTAATAATGATGGTACCAGGGTGAAAATAATCGATGGAAAACCTCAAAAACTTTCCTTTTCTATCATGACAACAGGAAAACAACTCGGTAAAGATGTTGCGACCCTGCTTAAAAATGAAGCTCAAAAAGTCGGCATAGAAATTAGAATTGAAGTAATGGATTTTCCTAAAATGCTGGAGAGAATAAAATCCGGAAAGTATGATCTCGCTAACCTTGTGGTAAAGCAATTTCCTGGTCTTGATGACCCGTATATTGGATGGAACTCAGCCAACGCCTATGGAAAAGGTTCAAACTATTCTAATGTTAATGACCCTGAAATTGACAGGATTACGGAAGCTATACGGACTACACACTCAGTCAACAACAGACAACAATTGTACCGAGACTTCCAGCGAAGAATTGTTGAGATTCAACCGGTTATCTTCCTTTTTAGTCCTAAGAACAATATAGTAATCAAGGATGGGATGACAATAGTGACTTCTGCCAGACGACCAGGATATTTCGAAAATACAGCCCGGTAACACGGACGTAATGACCTAAACACAATTTTATTTTGAGTTCAAAAATATTAAAATTCAGCATTAGGATTAGCAATGAACTTTTTGGACTGGTTTTTAGGGTGTTGGTTGTTGTGATGGTTGTTTATTTTCTGGCTGGGATTATCTCAGACAGGGTAGATATAGACGATTATCCAGCTTCAGAGGATAAAATTGAAAGCAATCTCCCTATGTTTTATTTTTCAGTTCTGCCATCCTGGTATGACCATCGACTCGAACTGACCTCACGAGGTCCTGTAAAAAAACAAGGAATTGCATTTCTCAAACAAGGAATTGACTATTCATCCTGGCTTTCATTTCAGAGAGATGTTGAACAGCTGGCATCAATGGAGGGTTATCGGGAGGTCAACAGGTGGCGATATATTCGGGATACCTCTCAGATTAAGGCTGAGGTGTCACAATTGATTAATAATGCAATAACTAAAGAAGAAGTAAAAGAGACTTGCCTGAATATTGAAAAGTCCCTAAAAGTTACAGATAACGGCATTTTTCGCTGGATGCCAACTTTTCATTGGTGGGGAACAGGCAATGCTTTTCATAAAGATTTTTCCACATTCTTTAGCGGAACAGGAAAGTGGTATCAATTGAAATCAGCCATGGCTCTGTCCTTCATCCTGAGTTTTTTTGCCTATCTTTTTTCTATAGCCGGAGGTACAGGTCTTGCCTTGATGTATATGCAGTTGAAGCCGGGGATGAAGCGATTCTGGATGATTGTTTTTAATTTTGTCTATGTCTTTCCGATATTTTGTCTGGCTGTTTTGGCCGTTCAGTTTTTCACCTCAGATTATTACATTCCTTTTTTGAATATCTTTCCCGGACCTGCCCGATTCTTGCTTTTACCTTCAACTTCATTTTGGGGTGTATTAACTCAACAATCAGGTTATTTTATCTTGCCTGCGTTTTTAATTGCTCTGCCTTTGAGCTGTGGTATCGCGATGCATTGGATAGCCGGTATGGAAGAAGACAGGAAGAAGCCTTACGTCCTTACTCTCCAAAGCAAGGGATTAACTGGAAGGAGAATTTATTTCAGACACATTTTGAGAAATGTATCCCTGCCAATGATCGTCTATTTCAGTATGCTTTTGCCGGCATTAATGAGTGGGGTACTGTTGATCGAAAATGTTTTTGCAATCGGCGGTGTGGGGCGGCTTAGTTGGCAGAGCGTTCGGAATGAGGATTTTATTATGTTGCTGGTTATTACCGCAATTGTGGCTACAATAAACAGCCTGATGAACAGTTTTGGCAAATGGTTGCTCATCAGGGTCGATCCCCGCACAAAATCAAACCCGGTATGAAGACGACAAAACTTAAAAAGAAGACTGGGAGCGTTCGGTTATGGTGGATAATAATTTCTGCTTATATTTTGTTGAAATGCCTGATCAATCCCCAACCTGTTGTTTCAATCGGAAATTCTGGTCTTCGATTAGGTTTGTTTAATTTCAGTAATGATATATCTGATCCGATTAATAATGATATCCTGACCATACAGCCCCTTTGGAAAGTATCGGCTTACAAGACTCACTTGGGTAAAGATTCCACACTACCACCTTTGAAATGGGATTCTTTAGGCAATTTCCATTTAATGGGGACGGATCATCTTGGGCGAGATGTTTTTGCAGGGTTTATTTGCGGATTGGAGATTGCCGTCCTGATTGGATTATTCGTCGCTGTTTTCACTTGTCTTGTGAGCCTGATACTTGGAGTTATTGGCGCATATTTCGAGCGATTTCCATTACATATTTCCCGACCGGAAAAAGTATTGTGGATAATTTTTGCATTTATTTCTCCATTGATGTTAGGCTGGTCAATATTGGGGGCAATGACTTTCATCGGATGGATATGGTATTTAATTCTTTTTGTCGGATTAGTCCTGATATTCAGAAAAGTCTTCAGGACAAAGAATCGCATTTTGCCGATTGACACATTTAACAGGCGTTTTCAGGAGTTTTTTCAGCCTCTTCCGGATCTGGTTATATTGCTGGTCGTCCTTGCCATATTTGATAAGATTTCCTTTATTGGTTTGATTCTGATACTCATAATCCTGAGATTGCCTGCTGGAGCTTGGTTTTTACAGGGGCGTGCTCAGCAAATCGTTCATCTGCCTCATATCGATCAGGTATCGACTATGGGAGTTTCCGTCTGGCGGATTATGGGATTACATATAATGCCCCTGTTGAAATCGTATTCCGTAGTCTTTATGTCACTGACTGCTTCCAGGGCAATTCTTTCAGAAAGTGCTTTGTCTTTTCTGGGCATTGGGCCGACGGGAGAATGGATGAGTTGGGGTTCAATGATTCGTTTAGGTTTGAATAATATGAATATGTGGTGGGTCGCATTGTTTCCGATAATCGGCTTGGTGGGACTGTCCTTGCTATTCAGATTTTGGTATAAAGATTGAAATGGTTTATGTTATTGTATCAAAATCATATTATTAAATATTTAAAGTACCTGAATTGCAATAAATGATAAATGTAGTTAAATTGATGGTAATGGGTGCACTTTGTACTTTAATATGTTTCCGGATTTTCGGTCAGGGTGTTGTGAATAATACGTTGGCAGCAGGTGGAGATGTTTCCTTACATAGTCAGCTAAAAGGTGATGATCCGAGTATTTCGTTCTATTTATCGCCATACCTTGAATATTATGTAATCAGTAATCTTGGCTTAGGAGCTAAGTATGTGCTTGATTTTTCAAAGATTACGGATAAAGGATTTACAAAGATTACAACGAAACGTATCTTTCAACCCTATCTGAAATACTATTTTTTCCGCAATGCCTTTGCCTTAGCAGGCACACAGATCGAACATGATTACCGATATCAATCAAATATTCACACCGGATTGGGTTACACCTTTTTTATAAGCAGGCAGGTTGGTTTTACACCCCTGCTTGAAGTGAATCACAATTTTTACAAATATGCTGCAAAACCCTGGCAAGTGTATTTTTCCATGGGAGCATCTTATTATTTTAATTCGGGAAAATGAGATTTATTATCTGTATAGTTTTCATAGGGCTTGTTTCGATATGCTCCGGGCAGAAAAATTTTATCTACCCATGGCAATTTGGACCTCATCTTTCCTTTAATGGTTATAATTCCTCTACGCAGTCAGGTTTTTTTTATCAAACGGATTTCTCCCTGACTACAGAATATCAGTGGGCTTCACGTTTTACGACAGGAATCCGAACAGGTATTACTCTTTATCGCAATGAAGTGAAAAAAGGATTTGCTTTTTCAGGTGGAGCGTTTATGCGGACTTACTTATGGAAAGGTCTCAACTTACCAGTCGGGCTACTTTATCAGGACAAAAATCAATTATTTTTAACAGGTGGTATAAATTATGGTGTCCCGGTTGGTGCAAATTTTGTTATTGAACCCGGAATCGAATACGGAAAATTCTTACTTCAGAAAGGAGCAGATTTTATTCGATTAGGAATAGGATTCAGATTTGGTTTAAAGAGCTGAGACGGCAGTGAAGATGATTATCTCTTGATTTATACCATTTTACAAAGAAAATGTATTGCCTGTAACGTATCCGCGACTCTTTAATTTTTTGGATTTACTTTTTTTGACAAATAATTGATGGTTGCAGTTACCGGCGATTTTTATTTTTGCCATACAAGTCTCATTCAGAAAGAATAGCCTATTTTTGCAGACAAATTTAATTTAGATGAATAAAGTTTTGGAACAGATCAGGACGGGTAATCATCAGCAGTTTTTCCTGATAGCCGGTCCGTGTGCCGTTGAGAGCAAGGATTTGTGTTTTGAAGTCGCCGAAACTGTGCAGAGGTTGACGACCGAGCGTGAAATACCCTATGTTTTTAAAGCTTCCTTCAAAAAAGCCAATAGAAGCAAAGATGACAGCTTTACCGGAATGGGAGATGATTATGGTCTTGATATACTGGCATCTGTCAGAGACCATTTTAATCTTCCGGTTACAACTGATATTCATGAAACATATCAGGCTGAGATGGCGGCCAGATGTATAGATGTCTTGCAGATCCCTGCTTTTTTATGCAGGCAAACAGATCTGTTGAAAGCTGCGGGGGCTACAGGTAAGGTAGTCTCTATTAAAAAAGGGCAATTTCTAAGCCCTGAAGGTATGAAATGGGCTGTCAAGAAAGTGAATAATACCGGTAATGACAATGTATGGTTGATAGAGCGCGGTACAACCTTTGGTTATCAGGATTTAGTGGTAGATTTTCGGGGGATTCCTGTTATGAAGGAATTAGGAGTACCGGTAGTAATGGATTGTACTCATGCATTGCAACAGCCTAATCAATCTTCAGGTGTTACAGGTGGCAACCCGGCGATGATTGGTACCATAGCCAAAGCCGCCATAGCCGTTGGTGCAGACGGATTGTTTATTGAAACACATCCCAATCCTGCCGTAGCACTTTCTGATGGTGCCAATATGCTGAAACTTGATAGGCTGGAAGAGCTCCTCGATCAATTGGTGAAAGTCAGAAATGCAGTTATCTGACAATGGCAAAAACTGTTCCTGAATATTTTGAAATAAATGTTGTACCTCAACATAAAGATGATATCCACGTCCAAAAAAGGTTATTTGAGGAAAAATATCAAACTACCGGAATCTCATTTGAGGATGTCAGTCTTACACGAAGGTCAATTGACGCCCGTAAAGGGAAAGTGGTTTTTGTGCTCAGATATCAGTTGACGCGCGATATACACGCTGATAATGGCTTTAAAAATCTTAAAAAGCTACCGGAGGATGGGATCAAAAAAGTTGTAGTGGTGGGTGCAGGTCCTGCAGGATACTTTGCCGCATTTCAACTGATAAGCCTGGGTGTCATGCCGATTGTTGTAGATCGGGGCAAAGATGTCAGGAACAGAAGGCGTGATTTGAGAGCAATAATGCAGGAAAGCATTGTAAATGAAGATAGCAATTATTGTTTTGGAGAAGGCGGTGCCGGGACGTATTCCGATGGAAAACTTTACACCCGTTCGACTAAAAGGGGCGATGTCCGACAGATATTGCATACCTTTTGTCACTACGGTGCTGACCCGAAAATCCTGATAGACTCCAATCCCCACATAGGCACCAATAAATTACCTAAAATCATTGAAGCCATGCGTGAATCCATATTGGAAGCAGGCGGACTAATACTATTTAATCACCGGATGACGGATTTTATGGTAGAAAAAGGTCGGGTAAAAAAAGTGCATTTTGCAGAAAAGCCATCTATTGACTGTGATGCTATGATACTTGCCACCGGTCATAGTGCACGTGATGTTTATAATCTGTTGAATAAAAAGGAAATAGAGATGGAAGCGAAGCCTTTTGCATTAGGCGTAAGGGTTGAACATCCACAGTCCCTGATTGATAGAATCCAATATAGCTGTGAAAGCAGACCTGATGATTTACCTGCATCATCTTACAGTGTCGTAGCCCAGATTGATGGCAGGGGAGTATTTTCTTTTTGTATGTGCCCGGGAGGAATGATTGTTCCGGCCGCAACTTCCTCAGGAGAACTTGTGGTCAATGGAATGTCTCCGTCCAGAAGAGACAGCCCTTTTGCAAATAGTGGCTTCGTAACTTCTGTGGAATTGGATGATATCCCTAAGGAATTTGGAAGGGATTCATTCTGCGGAATGAGATTTCAATCTTCCGTTGAAAAAAAGTTGTTTCGGAATGGTGATGGCAGTCAAAAGTGTCCGGCTCAGCGACTGAATGACTTCATCCAGGGAAGAACGAGCAAGGATCTGCCGGAATGCAGTTATGTGCCCGGCATTTATCCGGCTCCATTGCATCGTTTACTTCCTGATTTTATTGTAAAAAGACTTCAGGGTGGATTTAAAGAAGTAGGAAATCGTTTGAGGGGATACCTAACCAATGAAGCCGTGGTTGTAGGCGTCGAAAGCCGCACCAGTTCGCCGATCCGCATTCCGAGAGATAAGGAAAAGTTGCACCATCCCTGGATTAGTAACTTCTTTCCGTGTGGTGAAGGTGCAGGTTATGCCGGTGGAATTGTATCAGCAGGGATAGATGGTGTTAATGTGGCTACCGCCGTAAGTAAGATATTGGAAATTGACAATTAAGCAAATGATTCACTTTTTTGGGTGTAAAAGTTATAATCCTTAATGATTGTCTGAATAAAAAAAGAAGGAGGTTCATTAGATTTGATTTCAAGTATTTCCTCAATTCTCTCTTTCAATCTCATCAAAAGTTCCTTATTATTTGTCAGGATAGCATTATTTAGGTTGGTTTTAATGATTCTGATGTCATTATCACTGAGATTTATGACCATAGGATATTTAGGAACGTAAGCATTGCCAATTTCTTCAAAGATGGTCTGATCCAACTTGATATAATTATTTACTTCTATAACGGTCGTACCTGCCACGATATCTCCTAGTCTCTGATTGTTCTTATTATAGCTCATGGCGATTATCCCTAACAAACCCATTGAACTTGAAATATCGACCAATCGCATAGCCCACCTGCTGAATATATCAATAAAATCAGCCTGATATCCGTCTATCTTAACCACCTTTATTTTCATCAGAAGCTTGCCCGGTGTTTTCCCATAGTTGAAATATTCAAAGAGGAGGCTATAAAATATTATAGGCGAAAATGCTATAATTATAATAGCCCTCAGGCTCCACCCATCAAAGCCAAATGAACCCGATGAATTATTCAGCATATAGGAGATTGTAATGAACATAAAAAATTTAATGATTGTATCTATTAAAAATGCCAAAACCCTTTTCCAGTTAGTCGCTATTCGAAAAGTTATATTAACATTTTGACTCGTATTTATTTCAATATTTGCCATTAAACAATATATTTACAAAAGAATGAAAGAAGCTGCATTTATATTGCAAAATAAAGAAAAATGGCTTAAATATGAAGCGCTAATTAAGAGTCAGATATATTTTGAGGTGGAAGAATTATCAGAATTATATTCAAGTCTGATAAATGATCTTGCTTTTGCACAAACTTACTATCCTGAAAGTAAGACCGTCGAATACCTGAATTTATTATGTGGTTCAGCCTTTCAGAAAATATATAAAATCAGACGTAGGGACAAAAATAAATTAAGTCATTTTTTTAGAATAGATGTACCACTGATCATGCTCGAATATCATAGGTATATGATATTGGCCTTCATTTTATTTTTTGTTTCTGTCGGTATTGGTGTTTTGTCAAGTATTTACGATGACACCTTTGTTCGCTTGATTCTTGGAGATTACTACGTTGACATGACTTTAGATAATATTGCTGCAGGTAATCCGATGGCAGTATATACGACAGGAAGCAACTGGGGAGGATTTCTTGCTATCACTTTCAACAATATCACTGTTAGTCTGAAGGCTTTTGTTTTCGGCATTACCGGCGGATTAGGTACTGCCTATATAGCCTTATATAATGGGATTATGCTTGGATCATTTCAGTATTTGTTTGTTAAGGAAGGAGTCCTTTTAGAAAGCCTTAGAGGTATCTGGCTGCACGGTGCTATGGAAATCTTCAGTATAGTTATCGCTACAATGGCAGGACTGATATTTGGCGGGGGCATACTTTTCCCGGGCACATATTCTTTACTTGTTTCGGTTAAAAGGTCATTTAATGCAGGTGTCAAGCTATTCTTCAGTACTGTCCCCTTTTTTATATTCGCAGGATTTATTGAAGGATTTGTGACCCGCTATTCTAAACAAATGAATCCGGTAGTCAACGTCATGATTATCCTGGGTACTCTGTGCTTTATTTCATATTATTACTTGTTCTATCCTAATCGGATCAAAAAGTCATTAAAAAATGTGGAATAAAAAGCCTTTTAGAACATTCACAATCTTACTTTTATTGATGCCGGCTTGGAATATATCAGGTCAGTCCATGGAAGATAAACATGATACCCTAAGCATCTACCGGTATTATTTTGAGCAGAAAACCTCCATGGTTAATCAGACTCAAGATGTTGTTTTTAAGGAAAATTTAGACCGGAAATACGCTGATTTGAAGAATTCTTATGAAGTAGATAATGCTGCCCCACCCAAAAAGACTTGGCTGGATATGCTTTACAAATTTTTCACACGGCTTCTTCCATCAATAAATTTTGATTTTGTAATTCCTGTCATCAGGATTTTCATTTACGTTGCACTAATCATACTTATTCTGTATGTGTTAAAAAGAATATTCTTCGCTGAATTATCCTGGAAGTTTTGGGAAAATCGTGAGAATAATCGTCCCGTCATCGAAGATGTTGTAAAGTTGAGTGAAAGTGATTGGGAGAATAAAATCTCTTTAGCGCTCGAAAAGCGCGATTTTAGGTTAGCTATCCGGTATTATTTTTTATTATTATTAAAGGTTATTTCCGATAAAGGCTGGATTAATCTGGATAGTCAGAAAACCAACTCTGATTATATAGACGAAATGAAGAATCGTCCCGATTCAGGAGAATTTATTCAACTTTCAAAAGCTTATGAATATATCTGGTTTGGTGAATTGGCGTTGAGTGAATCCTCTTATAAAGGTCTTTTAAAGCGGTTCGATCAAATGATAAACAGGCTGAAAGTATGAAAAAGAAGATCGTTATAGGCACCGGTGTAGCACTATTTTTAATGGTAATATTTTTATCAGGGTTAAATAACGGGGATAACAAAGGGCTCGATTGGACTCCTTCGTTAAGCTTAAACGACAAACGGCCTCTGGGCTTGTATATTTTGAATAAGGAACTAAAATCTTTATTTGCCTCCAAAGAAATCATCAAAAGAAAAGGCAGCCTTTTACAATATTTTGATGAAAAATTTGAAGGTCATAATGGTACAATGGCAAGTACCTTTTTCTATATCGGCAGAAATACTGAACTTCTTGGTCTTGAACAAAAAGAAATAAATTATATACTACATTCCGGATTTAATGGGTTTATTGTTACAAACGAGCTGCCGGATGAAGTACTAGCTAAATATGGAATTTCTTTTAGAAAGGAACATTTTTCTGAGCTCAAAAAGCTCACGATAGGTAATCATGAAATGGCAGGTGTCAGATGGATGTCTCCAAGGCAATTTACTTGGATTAAGATAAATACGGATCAGAAGGTAAATGTCCGGATTCTTGGTAAGGTGATTGGGGTTGAAGGAAAAGAATATCCTAATTTTATCAGAATTGAAGTAGGAGAGGGGAGCCTTTATCTGCTGAGCACTCCGGAATTATTTACAAATTATTATTTGCTCAAAGAAAATACCCAAAAATATACGGAAGAAGTATTCAGTATGCTGCCTGGAAAAAGGGTGGCATGGTTTACCGGTGAATTTTCGACCGCTTCAAAAGGCCCGTTAGCAGTTATTATGACTCATGAAGCACTGAGAAAAGCATTTTATCTGACTCTTATCGGTATTTTGCTTTTTATTCTTATTAACTCAAAAAGAAAACAACGTATTATTCCAATCAAAATCCCCAATTCAAATAAAACAGTTGAATTTGTCCAAACCATTGGGAATTTATATTATCGGTATATTTCCTTTTCGGACATATTGAGGATGAGGTTGAATTATTTGAAAGAAAAACTCTGGTCTGAGATGCTTGTATCCATGGAAAGCCCGGACGATGAAATTGTAGGCAGATTATCAGCTAAAACAGGAAAACCTGAAATTGTAATTCAGGAGTGGTTGTCAATGGTCAGAGAGATTGAAACAGGATGCGAAAATTCGAAAGAATTTCTATTGAAATTTGATTCTTACATTTATAACATATTTATTGATAAAAAATCTGAAGATGGAAGAAAAACCGTTTGAATACCAGTCTAGAATTGACATCGTCAAGGTGACTGAGAAATTAGACCTGGTTAGAAAAGAATTAAAGAAAGTCATTGTTGGTCAGGAAAATGTCATTGACATGCTTTTAGTTGCCCTACTTTCCAATGGGCATGTCTTGCTGGAAGGGGTACCAGGAGTAGCCAAAACCTTGTTAGCCAAGTTGTTTTCGAGGACGATTGATTCTACCTTTAGTCGCATACAGTTTACACCTGACCTGATGCCCAGTGATATACTGGGTACTTCTGTTTTTGATTTAAAAACTTCCACATTTAACTATAAGAAAGGACCTATTTTCGCAAACATTGTCCTGATTGACGAGATAAACAGGGCACCTGCAAAGACTCAAGCTGCATTGTTTGAGGTCATGGAAGAGAGACAGATAACAATAGACGCCCAGCTATATCCGATGGATAGACCATTCCTGATTGTAGCCACTCAGAATCCTATTGAACATGAAGGAACCTATCGTTTGCCGGAAGCCCAACTGGATAGGTTTATGCTCAAGTTGGAGATGTCATACCCTTCTCTGGACGAAGAAATCAAAATTATTACATTCAATCATCAGAATAGGTTGGAACAAAACACTTTCGCTGCGAATAAAGTAATCACCGGTGATGATATCATAGAAATTCAGAGAATAGTGCTGGATGTAATTATGGAAGAGCATTTGATTGAATATATAGCACGTATAGTTAAAATAAGTCGGGAAAGTCAGGCACTTTACCTTGGAGCATCACCGAGAGCTTCTATTGCCATTATGAAGGCTGCCAAGGCTTATGCCGTTCTTAAAAACAGAGATTTTGTCATCCCGGAAGATATTGCAGAGGTTGCTGTTCCGGTGATGAAACACCGGGTGGTGATGGCTCCTGCATATGAACTGGAAGGACAGACCACAACAGGAATAATCCGTCAGCTCATTGATTCAGTGGCAGTGCCAAGATAACAGCTATGATGACATTTTATAGAAGCATATTTTTGAATGCCAACTTTTTCTATGCATTGGGAATTGGTATTCTACTTATGTTTTTAGGATTTTTCTTCCCCTTATTCATTGAAATAGCTCAGTTTTATCTCATTGTTTTCTGCCTGATTAATTTTATTGATGCTGTGATTTTATGGGGTGGGAATAAGTTGTCGGCTAATAGAAAGTTGTCTCACAAACTATCCAATGGCGATGTTAATAAAGTAGAATTAAATATTGTAAATAAATACAGTATCAATATCCACCTTCAGATTATTGATGAGCTTCCAAAGCAATTTGATGTCAGAGATTTTTCTTTGAAAACAGTATTAAATAAAGCATCTTCGACTACTTTGTATTATACCGTCAAGCCTTTGGAAAGAGGCTTGTTTGAGTTTGGAGGGTTGAATATTTTTGTTTCTACAGCATTAGGATTTCTTGGAAGGCGATACATTTTCAATGAAAACGCTGAAGTTAAAGTTTATCCGTCATATATACATCTGAATAAATATGAATTGATAGGTATTCAGAACAATCTGCAATTTCCGGGAATTAAGAAAAAGAGGCGCATCGGTCATAGCATGGAATTTGAACAGATTAAAGAATATGTAACCGGAGATGACTGGAGGACGGTCAACTGGAAGGCAACCTCAAAAACCCATAAATTGATGGTCAATCAATATTCGGAAGAAAAGTCTCAAATGGTTTATACCTTGATCGATAAAGGAAGAATGATGAAGATGCCGTTTGATGGGCTTACATTGCTGGATTACTCAATCAACAGCGCACTTATATTTACTCATGTGGTTCTTCAGAATCAGGACAGAGCCGGTTTGATTACCTTCAGCAAACGGGTTGATCAGTTTGTTCAGGCTGAAAGACGTTCAGGACAGATTAATCAGATTATGGAGTCCTTGTATCAATCTGTTTCTGATTTTAAAGAATCAGATTATGGTCGGTTGTATCGGGATATCAGAGAAAGACTACGTCAATACAGCTTATTGTTGCTCTATACTAATTTTGATTCTATGGATGCCCTTAAAAGGCAGTTACGCTATCTGAAAGCTATATCGGGGAGGCATTTATTGGTAATTATTTTTTTTAAGAATACGGAATTGTATGATATCATAAAGGTGAAAACTAAGGATGTCAGGGAAATACACGATCGTGTTGTAGCAGAGAAATTTGTATATGAACAAAGACTGATAGTCAAAGAGTTGCAAAAATACGGCATCCATTCAATATTAACCGATCCTAAGGATTTGACAGTAAATGTTATAAACAAATATTTGGAAATAAAGGCAAGAGGACTTATTTAACCTTCTCCTTTCTGAAAAGTTGTCCTGAGAAATTTACCTTACTTAATATCTTTAAGACTAATATCGATTGATTTAAATTGATTTAGTTCTTTAGCCTATTTGTATCTTTGATAGAACTTTTTGCCTATTAGGAACTACTATTGGAAAGATTTGAACATATCATGACCACAGACAACTCACTTTATGCACTGAGGTGTATTATTGGCGTTGTTTTATGTTATGTGTTATTTATTTATTTTCCACACCTCCCATTTCAATGGTCTATGGTTTCTGTTGTCGTGGCAATCTCTCCGGATAATAAGGTGTCATTGGCAATCGATAGAATGAAGGCCAATCTTCTTGGATGTGCCATTGGGTTTTTCCTATTTTTTATCCATCCTCCTAATTTAATTTTGCTGTGCATTGGCGTAATAATGGTAATCATTACAGGATTATATTTTGAGCTGCAGGGATCAATAAGGAGTGCACTCGCCGCCCTGGTCATTCTGATGCTTTACAACGGTCCCGTACATGACTGGACGCTGGCTTTTAACCGCTTGATTTGTGTCGTAATTGGTTGCTTAATAGCCTTAATAGTGACATTAAGCTTTAATTATATATTTAAGTTGCTCAATATTAAATCAAGTGAAGATAAAAATACTAAAACAGGAGATATTTTATAATCAAATTTTAGGTGGATTATTCAATATGGAAATATGACTTTACCAAATCTACAAATGCATCCAGATCGCGAATGGTAGTAGCTATCCCCATGGAGACCCTGGTGGCTCCGCGCATTTTACCCAGATAATGTACGATATCTTCATAATCGCCCTTATCCCTGCTGACAAAATATTGTGTCATTTCTTCATTTGTAATGCAATTATTGATTTCGTCAATTCCGGGATTACAGAAACAACCTGAACGAATGGAGATATTCTTCTCTTTGGCAATTAAATCAATAGTTTCAAATGGGATATTTTTCCCCTCAGCATCATAAAAATTCATGACGACATTCCCGCCGCGGACTTCAATTTCTTTAGGGCCGAAAATTTTGACTACCGGTTTGCCATTATTGTATTGCAAGTTTTGCAACTGATGAATCAGATAGCCGGTCAGATACCGAATCCGTTTATTAATCCTTTCTATGCCAATAGATTCGATAAATTCCAGACCGGTTTTAATAGCAGGAACTCCTAAATAATTTAACGTTCCGTCTTCAAACCTCTCATGGTTATTGGTCAAAAAGCTTTGTGGGGTTGCTACTGACACCATGGTAACAGTTCCTCCGGCAAACCAAGGTTTTTGTAACTTGTTGAATACGGATTTTTTAATGAGCAAACAGCCAATTCCTGTAGGGAAACCAAATATTTTGTAGAATGAAACAGTAACAAATTCAGGTTGGAACTTCTTTAAATCTAGTTTGGAAGTAGGCACAAAGGCAGCCGCATCCAATAAAACGTCATAACCCAGATCATGTGCGTATTTAATCCAGGACAAATCGTGTTTGACACCGCTAACATTACTTTGTGCAGGGAAAGCAAATAAATTATTATCTCCGCCGCAACAATTCTTCAAGGACTGCTCCAGTGAATCCGGACTGATCTGGAGATCTTCATATTGCACCGGTACATATTCCAATTGTCCGCCCCTTTTCTTGCAATATTCACGGATACCGTTTACGGAATTGTGATTGTCCGCAAGCAAAACAAAATGACTATTCTGATTAAACGGGTAACTTTCTCCAACGATTTTTAATGCGCCGGAAGCATTTGATGTAAATACACAAAAATAATCTTCGGCATTGAAGAATTCAATGACTTTTGACCTTGCGGCTTCTATCTGATGGGTTGATGTCTCTGATGTTGGATTGATTGAATGAGGATTACCGAAAACTCCCTCCAGCAAAAAAGCATGATGCTTTTTAACCAGACTCTCCGCATATAGATTTCCTCCCGTGAAATCCAGATAGACATGATGGTTTGGATGATCCAACCGGCTGTATTCCTTTGATCTCAATTTCTCAAAAAACTGATTTTCAGTTGAACTCTCCTGATTTTGAACCAATGTCCCAGTATCCATAACCCTTAATTAGATATTACAAAATTGTATGGTGCAAAAATAGCCAGAAAATTAAAGAACTTCAACAGAAATGTACTTTTAATAAATTTATTAAAAGAAAGTCAATAATTCAATCAACTATTTATGCGGTATATCGTTTATTGACTTTAAAATTTAATAAATTCAAATCTCCTGTTAACTATTTACCATTCGATTCGTATTATCTGATGATATCCCGAATCAATCGTCATGAAGAAAAATTTAAAAAATAAAGCACTGGTCATTTTATCGCTGGGATTTTTATCAGCCATCGGTCCATTTTCTATAGACATGTACCTTCCGGGGTTCAATGAAATAGCAAAGGATCTTAATACTACAATATCCCATATAGGATTGAGCCTTTCGAGTTTTTTTATCGGAATTTCTGTTGGTCAGCTTATCTATGGCCCCTTATTAGACAGATACGGTAGAAAAATACCCCTTTACATCGGATTGATTATTTATATCGTGGCATCACTGGCTTGCGTCTTAGTGCAAAATGCAGATCAGCTTATTGCGTTACGATTCTTCCAGGCTCTTGGCAGTTGTGCCGGCATGGTCGCAGGAAGAGCTCTTGTAAGAGATTTGTTTCCGGTGGATGAAATAGCAAAGACTTTTTCCTATCTTATGTTGGTCATTGCCCTATCTCCGATATTGGCTCCAACCTTTGGAGGATTCCTTACAACATCATTTGAATGGCAGGCTATATTTGTTGTTCTGGCAATTATCGGATTTCTGACTTTGCTTACTTCCATTAAATGGATTCCGGCGGCCAACCCACCGGATAAAGAGAAATCATTGAAACCGGGTCCAATAATAAATGAATATTTGAAAGTGGCAAAGGTCCCTCAATTTTATATTTACTCAGCAGTATCTTCTATAGCTTTTTCCGGACTCTATGCCTATATCAGCGGTTCAGCAGATTTATTTCTCAATATTTTCCATTTAAGTCAGAAAGAATATGGATTAATATTTGCAATTATATCCATTGGCATGACTATTGGGGGACAAGTAAATACTTTTTTACTCCGAAATTATAATAGTGAAACCATCTCCTTTACTGCATTAATCATACAATTTGTCATTAGTCTTACTATGCTCATTGTAGTTGAAGCCGGATGGATTAACTTATATGTTGTTGTAGCCTTTATATGCCTTTATCTTTCAATGCTTGGACTAGTTTTTCCAAATACATCCGCATTAACACTGGAGCCTTTTACCCGGAATGCAGGTACAGCCTCTGCACTTATGGGAGCGGTCCAATTAGGTTGCGGAGCCTTAATTACCGGCATTGTCAATTTGGTACCCAATAATCACGGTTTGACAATGTTTACTATCATGTTGTTGTGCAGTGTATTATCTCTCCTTATCTATCAATATGGGAGAACCAGAAAATTGATACGGAAAGGACTGTCTGCTTAACTTAAAGGCTAAGAATTTTATGATATGCTCTTCGTGGAGCGCCTCTTAAATATACCTTGCCGCAATACTGATAATTTAATTTTTCAAAGACTTTAAGCATTGATAAATTATCAAAATTGGTATCGACCCGAATATTAAATATTCCTTTATCAATACAATATTTTTCAATTAATTGGAAGATTAAAGTAGCATACCCCTTACCGATTACTTGTGATGCCGTGGCAACCCTATGGATAACGGTATATGCATCGTCATTGAGCCAACTCCCTTCAATATATAGGTAATCAGGATCTTTTTCCGTAATTACGGCAGCATACGTTATGATCTTATCATTCAATTGCAAGACTTGTCCATAACCATTTTCAATATCGGATAGAATAGTTTCCTTATTTGGATATCCATCCTGCCACTGCTTACTCCCCTCTATTCGTCTTCTTTCAATGGCATCTTTTATTATTGTCCAAATTTCAGGGATATCAGAATGAATAGCTATTCGCATAAATACATGTTCCATAAAATCGAGTAACGTAGGATTATACTTTGTTTGAATCAATGTTTATCTTCTCAATCCAAAAATTCCATGCGGCTTCAGCTTGCAATTCCAACATTCGCAAACCATTGATGCATCTTGCACCTTGGAGCTTTGCCTTTTTTATAAACAATGTTTCTCCGGGATTATAGACCAGATCATAGCAAAGGTGATCGGATGAAATGGCCGAAAAATCAATTGGTACCACTGAATCAATGTTGGGAGAAGTACCAAGGGGTGTACAATTAACAAGTAATTTTGATTGGTGGATAATATCCTTGCTCAGTTGATCATATCCGATGGTGCCAATTTTGCGGGAAGTAGACACCAGAATCATTTTGACATTCAGTTTTTTAAGTACATATTGTATGGCCTTAGAAGCGCCACCCGTGCCGAAAACGATTGCCTGAAAATTCAGCCTGAATAAATCATCAGGTAAACTATTTAAAAAACCATAGCAATCTGTATTATGACCAATCATCCGACCATTTCCCGTAAAGACGCAGTTTACAGCCCCAATAGCCTCCGCTTCTGCACTTAAATAAGTACAATACGGAATAATTTCTTCCTTATAGGGAATAGTCACATTAAATCCAGTCAATGAATAATTCTTTATAGTGCGCTGAATATCAGATATTTTGTCTATTTCAAACAGATTGTAGTCAAATTCATGAATATTTTCCTTTTCAAACTTTTCATCAAAGTATTTTTTAGAAAATGAATGACTTAAATCTCTTCCAATTAAACCCAAATGAAACATCTGCAATTTCTTCACTGAAGACAAATGTGATAAATTTTTCTGATTTTAGTCAAGAATAATATAAACACGGATGAATCGTTTGAACCGGTCAGAAAATATAACCAGAATATGAACGTTTTTCATATCTTTGCTATTTATAATATAATTACGTTGAAAAATCATTTACTGGATTCTGATGCTGATAACCTGAGTAAGGACGACAAGGTTATAGAGCGGACTTTGCGTCCCGGTTATCTGGACGAGTTTAAAGGTCAGCGTAAAATTGTCGATAATCTGGAAGTCTTTATTAAAGCTGCCAAGTTAAGAGGCGAAGCATTGGATCATGTTTTATTGCATGGTCCTCCGGGCTTGGGTAAAACAACACTAAGCAATATAATCGCAAACGAATTAGGTACCAATCTGAAAGTAACATCAGGCCCTGTTTTGGATAAGCCGGGTGATCTTGCAGGTTTATTGACCAATTTAGAACCCAACGATGTTCTGTTTATTGATGAAATCCACCGATTGAATACTGTCGTGGAAGAATATCTATACTCCGCTATGGAAGACTATAAGATTGATATCATGATAGATTCCGGTCCCAATGCCAGGAGTATTCAATTGTCGATAAATCCATTTACCCTAATAGGTGCAACTACACGGCAGGGATTGCTGACAGCTCCTATGCGCGCGCGGTTCGGAATTAGCTTTTTGCTTGATTATTATGATATTCCGACGCTGGAAGGCATTATTAAACGAGCAGCTAATATACTTCAAGTGAAAACTGAACCTGAAGGTATCCATGAGATAGCCAGGAGAAGCAGAGGGACACCGAGGATAGCTTATGCCTTACTAAGAAGAATGAGGGACTTTGCTCAGATTAAAGGAAATGGAATCATAAGTCTTCCAATCGCTCAAATGGGATTAAACGCACTCAATGTGGATGAGTGTGGACTTGATGAAATGGATAATAAAATTCTTAGGAACATCATCGAAAAATTCAATGGCGGTCCTGTAGGAATTAATACAATAAGCACAGCAGTGGGAGAGGAGAGCGGCACTATAGAGGAAGTATATGAACCCTTCTTAATTATGTCAGGATTTATTCAAAGGACTCCCAGGGGAAGAATAGTTACTCCGAAGGCATATAAACACCTTGGATTTAATCCTCAAAGTTATCAGCAAACGTTATTTGACTAAGCCTGAGCTTTCGGAGAGCTGAAATTCATTGGCAAAACAGTTTGATCTTCCACATCCTGAATTACACCATGAGATTGTTCAAAACGACCGATGTTATCCCTTAAAGCATGGAGCAATCTCTTTGCATGCTGAGGCGTCATAATTATTCTTGATTTAACTTTAGCCTTAGGAATATTTGGCATTACCCTGATAAAATCAACTACAAATTCAGTATGACTGTGTGTAATGATGGCAAGATTAGAATAAATTCCATCTGCAACCTCTTCATTTAATTCAATATTCAATTGATTTTCCTGTTGTTCTGCCATTTATATTAATTTTGTTTAACAAAGGTATTAAAATAAATTTATTTATAGATTTAACCTTTGTGTTTGGAAGAACAAATATATTATAACATAATGATTACCAAACTTTTAATATTCGTAAGTCTAAGCGTTGGAATAAGTATCCATAGCTATTGCCAAATGTATTTCAAAATAACTAAGGCGCCAGCTACTTATAAATCAATTTTAGATACCATTCACTTCCCCTCCAGTTTTAATGGTTGGAAGCCTGATTATCCATCCCAGATGGCGGGAAATAATATTTTTATTATTCCTCCTTTTACAGGCACTTTGGAATACAAAGCTACACGAGGTACCTGGAATGCTGTTGAAGGGTCGGTTTCAGGCGGAGAAATTCCTAATAGAAAGGTTACTTATTCTCAGGGAGATACCATTGATATTGAGATTCAAACCTGGAAGGATATTTTTTCCAATTCAGCCCATACGGCCTCACCTGAAGTCTTGATTTTAAAATCTGATTACCCGATGATACCATTTTCAAAGAAAAGGCGTATCTGGGTATATCTTCCTGCTCGATATGCAAACGGATCAGAGAAATTTCCGGTCCTTTACATGCATGACGGCCAGAACTTATTTGACAAAGCTCTCAGTTTTGCAGGTGAATGGAAAGTGGATGAAGCCATGAACGAATTTGCCAAATCCAATCTTGATTGCATTGTTGTAGGTATAGATAATGGTGGTGGTGATCGTATAGACGAATACACACCATACAGTAATCCGAAATATAAAGGCGGACAAGGTGAGATGTATGTTGACTTTCTAGTTAATAACCTCAAGCCATTTATTGACAGTTATTTCAGGACGTTGCCCGAACCAGAGCATACCGGTATAATGGGGTCATCATTGGGAGGATTAATCAGCTTTTATGCCGGAGTAAAATATCCGCAGGTCTTCGGTAAGATAGGTGTATTTTCACCTTCTTTCTGGTATTCAGACAGCTTAAAAACTGATGTGATTAATTTTACTCCCAATACAAATCAAAAATTTTATATCATGGCTGGGCAGAATGAAGATGAAGACATGGTGCCTGATATAGATACATATATTGATTTGATGCATACTGCAGGAGTCCCTGATGATAATATATTTAGATTGATTCAACCGGATGGCCAGCATAGTGAATGGTTCTGGGCACGAGAATTTCCTGCGGCATATCAATGGTTGGATTTATGGGACCAGCAATCTTCGACAAAATCTGTCACTTACGTAGCAACTTATTTTAAAATAAGCCGGTCGCCTTCCCCCAATCCGATCATATTTATTGATAAAAATATGCAAGGAACGGCTATACTGTCTGTAAATTCCATTCCATCAGGAAAAGAGGTTTACAGCATTAATGTACAATCTGGAGATACGTTACAAATGAATGGCAAAATTGGTTCAGGTGCCTTTTGCGCCACTTTAAAAGGCAAGGGCTTTGTACAGACAATTAAATTTATTAAATCAGAATAAATAATAATATATTTGTAAAAATATTATATATCATTTGATTATTATTGAACGATGCCGGAATTATAAAGAAATAGTCATCTGATTTTTTCAACATAGAAAAACTAAATAAAATATGCGCTGGTTACACATTCTGTATTTTTTCTTCTGCATTCAATTTATTCATGCACAGGTCATTACTTCATCCACCAATCCAACTGTCGGAACGGAGTTGCATCAGGCCGGGTGTATTGGATTTGATACAAATATGGTCAAACAATCAGGCGTTAATCAGGCGTGGGATTTTAAAAACCTGAAGCCCAATGGGATCAATATAACTACCAGATATGAGGATGCAAAGACATCCACTTATGGAAATCTTTTCCCGGAAGCTAATTTGCTTCAAAAAACTACCAATCAAAGTGATGCTTATCTGATGGTGGATAATTCCGGGATGCATCTTATCGGTGGCATCCTTGAAATGCCAATTAGCCCGAATGGTTACATTGCAGCCAAATTCACGCCTGTCATATCTTTCTTTGATTTACCCATGCAAATGGGCAACAAGGGGAATGCAACTACTTCTTTTTATTATAACATCCCAAAAGAAATTATTCCTGATAGTCTTTTAAATTCTATTCCTTTTCAGATAGACTCCTTTAGGTTGCGGTTGGATGTCAATCGACATTTCAATTGTACAGGTAATGGTATAATTCATCTACCAAAAAAAGATTATCCGGTAGTACAGGTTGAATTCAGCCTGAAACCGTCCCAGAACTTTGAAGTCAAGGTTCCGATTTTTGGATGGATAGATGTCTCACAATTTGTCGATTTAGACCAATTTGGACAATTTTTTCCAACTACTGAGGGATATTACTTTTTTTCCCCCGATCATATAGGGCCGGTTGCTGTATTTAACAGGACTCCGGAGGCAAGCACCCTGGATCTTGCACTCATATCTTCGGACGCTATTGCTGGAACACATCCGGATTTAGAAAAAATAACTATCAACACCTATCCCAATCCAGTTGATAATTTCTTGAATATAGACGTTAAAGATAAGAATTTCAACTCTTACATAATAATTGACGCTAAAGGAAGTGTTGTCAGAAGGGAGAATAAAAAAGTTGAAAAGATAGATTTCAGCATGTATCAATTGGGTGCATATTATCTTTATTTATACGATGATGATAAAATAACCGGATTCTCCAGGTTCATTAAAATCTGATTGTCAGTATGGACCTTTTAAAATGGGAATGGAGCGAGTTTTTTGCAACCTTTGTGTCAATTTTTGCTGTTATTGATATATTGGGTTCTATTCCTTTATTAATTACCTTAAAGGGCAAAATGGGAGATATTCGCTCCTTCTATGTCGTACTGATTTCAGGAGTGTTGATGATTTTGTTTTTCTTTTTGGGAAGACCCTTTCTCAACCTTTTCGGACTCAACGAACATTCATTTGCCGTTGGAGGTGCAATTGTTATTTTCCTGTTAGCCTTGGAAATGGTTCTTGGGAGAGACATTTTTCATACCGATGAAAATCCTAAAGCCGGTACTCTGGTCCCTATAGCCTTTCCCTTAATTGCTGGCGCAGGCACACTTACAACGATAATGTCCCTAAAAGCCACTTTTGAAACAAAAGGTAAAAATGAAATGGTAATTTTAGCAGCTATCCTTGTCAATCTGATCGTAGTTTATATCGTTTTGAAGTCCCTGGACTGGATTCAGAAGGTAATCGGCAACTCCGGATTAATAGCCATCCGTAAGTTTTTCGGCGTGATGCTTTTAGCTATTTCAATTCAGATATTTGTAAAAAATTTCGCCTTAATAGGATTTTAAACCACTTCTATTCATCTTTTTCTCAAAATAGTAATTACTGTTTCTCAATTAAAAACCAGGTAATATCATCCTGTGGAAAGAGTGGGTCCAGATGATATTTAAAGCCATAATCCACCAATCGTAAATCTTTATATGTCTTTAACATTTCGCCACAGAAATCTCTTTTAAATAATCTGTTGGAATGCCCTCTATAATTGATAGTTACAGGACTTGGATTATAATATTCACAAATTAATATATACCTTTTGCTGTAACGATATAATTTTTCATATACAACAGATAACTTTTCAGGTGGTATATGGATTAGCACTCCTTTAATTAAAGTTATATCATATTGTTTATCAGTCTGAAACTCATAAATTGATTGATTAAAAATTTCTATTTCAGGTAAAGATTTTGATAGTTCAGTTGTAGCTTTATGATTTATTTCTATCGCAGAAACTAGGATGTCCGGAAACAACATTTTAACTGCCATAAGATTCATCCCAATATTGGCTCCGAATTCGATGACATTTTCCGGTTTAACTATCTTCCTCATTGCATCAGAGAAAAAGTTTAGGTTAGATGCGAGGTATGCATCACTCTGATTTCTTAAAATATACTTGTCTCCAAAATCTCCTGCCCAAAATTCCTCTTGCTCTGTCTGAAATGACATAAGACTTAAAGTTTAAACTTTAAAAATATGTTTATTCATACCTATATGAATAAACATAATATAAAATATCTTCAAAAATAGCCTAATTTTTTAAAAGGTGTAAATATGTAAGTGATATTTTATAAAATATTATAATATTTTATAAAAACTAGTAGGATTTCAATTTCAGGGTTAAGGTGACAAGAGTAAATTAAAAACTCTGATAATTAAAATAAGTTAAATTCTTCAGATAAAATTAAATAGCTGATTTTCTATAATTTAACAATATTTAAATTGTCAATGACAAAAGATAAAGGTCAATTAAAGTACATGAATAAATAAAAATTTATTCTCCATGAAGTCTTGCTTTTCTGGTCAGAAGAATTTCTTCGGATTCTCTTCTGTCAGGATCGGGAACACAGCAATCAACCGGGCAGACGGCTGCACACTGGGGTTCTTCATGGAAACCTACACATTCCGTACATTTATCAGGAACAATGTAGTAATAATCATCAGATACAGGTGCCATTAATTGATCGTATCTGACGACACTCCCGTCTTCAAGAGTGTAATCTCCAACAACAGTCGTACCATCTTTCATTCTCCACTCTACACCGCCTTCGTAGATAGCATTATTAGGGCATTCCGGCTCACAAGCACCACAATTGATACAGTCATCAGTAATTATAATAGCCATGAGATATTCCTATATATTTATACAAATATACAACATTAACAATTAGAACAATGTTTAACGGCTGTTCCTGATGGTAAAATATGCAGCTGTCGTGTAAAAATTTCGGATAAAAAGTAATTTCCTGAAAACTTTTAATACCTTTTTGACCCGTAGGTTGAATTTATATTTGTAAATCGGATTTATCAACCAGTAAGTCACGTCAAGGATAGTATAAGACTTTTCTGCAATTCTACGAAATCGTTCTATACTAATACCCGTATCTTTCAGTTCCAGCAATTCTTTAATGGTACTCGGAGCCTCACCGGCCTTAGATAAGAGTCCTTTGTAAATAAAATTGGGGAACAGGTGGATCCAGGGTAATTTAGAAATAATTTTGTGCCTTACTATCTGTTGATGCCCTCCAAACGGCATGTACCACGGAGGAAAAGCAAAAAATAAGGTTCCATTCGGTTTGCTGAGTTTTTTTAATTCGGGGATGATTCGCTCCTGATCAGGAATATGTTCAATGACGTCCTTTAGAATAATCAAATCAAAGGGCTCTATATGGTCCTTTTCCGGAGAGATGTCGTAAATATTTCTGACGATAAAGGTAATTTTATCACCATTTTCTATATTCTCAAATAACTTTTTTGCAGAATCTATTCTTTTTTGTTCGAGTTCTATCCCGGTACAACTATGACCCTTTTCTAAAAAAGCTTTCAAAACACCGGCTTCACCGCAACCAACTTCCAGAACTCTTATCGGCTTTGAAAAATCAATCCATTGACTCAGGTAAGGTATTATATGATCCCGTGCTGTGAGATATTGTATATTAAAATATGCTTCAATATTGGAATGAAATTCTAACATTTGTTTTCTTCCTATAGCGAAGGAAATTCAAAGACTTCAATCGCTTTCTTTGTTTTAAAATTTACAGATGCAATCACTGCTTCCGATCCGTTAGTAATCATCAGCCAAGGGGCGAAAATAACATTATTATATAAAACCACTTGATCAATTGTTTCTTGACTGAGTCTGACGGATGGTGCTTTAGTTTCTATTATCATCCATGGTTTTCCTTCTCTATCGTATATAAGGATATCAAGTCGCTTTGTCATTCTATTAACCACCAACTCATATTCTGTCCTGATTCTGGAAAGAGGAATTTTGAATTCTTGATTCAATCTTTTGATAAGACTTTGACGGACAATCTCTTCCGGAGTAGCCTTAACATAAGATTTTCGGGAAAAATCCAAGATATGTGCTTGTTTGTCTTTTACCCTGAAAAGAAGTTGGCCTGCATATGAATACAAATCAAAAACGACAGGCATCAGCTATGCTTTCTGACAGATTTCTTTGCCGGAACACTTGTATGAAATTTGGACTTAATGATCGTGGCATACTTATCCAGTAAGTCAATGACCTTCTTCTGATTATTTGCTTTAACAATTACGCCAACGTGATGATCCATGTGCAGTTTCCATACCACTTCACTATCATCGAAATCTTCATAACCCGGTCTTAAGTCTTTACACAGTGCAATAATGATACCTGCATAATTTTTTTCTTTTTTCGGAGGATTATAAGATGAGCCTGAGGCCGAGTGTGTCTCTACTTTCGCCCATTCCTTCCATAGACCGACTCCTGTGGCATATTCAACCATTTCAGCCAAATTTGCACCTCCCACGCGTGAGGCAGTCTCCAAAAAATAAAACTTGCCATCTTCATGGCATTTGATAAATTCAGTATGTGTGGCACTGTAATTCATTCCAAATGCTTTCATGATGTCGGTATTCAGTTTTTGGAGTTCCTTATCATCCTTACTATCGTACTCGACTGTAACCGAACGAAAGATTCCTCCTTCGTGGGTAACCTCCATAGGTGTATTGATATACTTACTAACCTGGCAAAAAACTACTTGTTTCTTATCATTTATGGCATCTACATGATAAACATCTCCTGGTTTAAACTGCTCCATAAGATATTGATGGCGTTTATCTCCCAAAGAATGGATGGTTTCCCAGGCCTGATACTTATTATGGCATTTGACTATACCGGTAGCAGAAGCTTCTCCTCGTGGTTTGATTAACCATGGAGCTTCAACGCTGTCAAGGTATTGATTAATTTCTTTGTCATTAAATAAACTGGTAAACCGGGGCACATTGATACCTTTTTCTTGTGCCTTTACTCTCATCGAAAGTTTATCTCTGAAATGCCGGGCTGTAGATTGGCCCATACCCGGTAGCCTGAAAATTTCCCGTATAGTTGAAGCTTTTTCAACGTCAAAATCATCCAATGCAACAATGCGATCTATCTTCCTCGTACGCATCAGAAAAGCAGTTCCCGCAATCAAATCGTCCATCTCCCAATCTTCATCCTCTTTCTCCTGAATATAGAAAATATCGTCCAGATGTGATTTAGGCCAGGGTTTATTCTGCAATTTTTTAGAAGTCACCAGATATACTGTATTCCCGGCTTCTTTACATGCTATAAGGAAATCATTGCCTTTAAAATAACTTGAAATACATAAAAATGTAGCCATGCTGATACAATTGTTAGTTTTAGGGAAAACAAATAATTACTTACCAATAACAGTACCTGATGGAATGATGGCATTTTTCTTAACAACCACAATACCATCTACCACACAATAATCTTCTTCTTCACAATTTTCCATAGAACTGCTGCCAACAATTCTTACATTAGAACCAATCCTGGCATTTTTATCTATTATTGCATTTTCGATATTACAATCATTACCTATTCCCATAATGATTCCATCCTTGTTTTTATAAATGTCTTCTATTGTTTCAAAATAATCATTTCCCATTATTATTGTCGATCTGATCTGAGTATTATTACCTATTCGTGACCGTATTCCTACAACAGATCGAAGAATACTTTCAGCATGAATGATAGACCCTTCAGAGATGATACTATGGTTTATTTTACTTCCGAATATTTTGGATGGTGGTAACATCCTGGCTCTAGTGTATATAATTTTTGAATTATCAAAAAGATTAAAATTTGGCACATCATCTGTAAGTTCAAGATTGGCTTCGAAAAAGGACCGAATATTCCCTATATCTGTCCAATATCCTTCATATTGATAACTTACTACCTTCCTGTCATTCTGGATAGCTACCGGAATAATCTGCTTACCGAAATCATCAGCAAACGGATTTTCCTCAAACAAGGCTTCGAGTGCCTCTCTTTTGAAAATATAAATCCCCATAGATGCCAGATAATTTTTTCCTGCTTTCTGATTGGCTTCCGACATAGGGGAAATCCATTCATTTAAAATTTCAGCCTTAGGTTTTTCAATAAAACTGGTTATTTCACTGAGATCATTGACTTTCATGATACCAAAACCGGTAGCGTCACTTGCATTGACAGGTATTGTAGCAATTGTCAGGTCAGCACCTTTTGCAATATGAAATTCAGCCATTTTTTCAAAATCCATCTGATAAAGCTGATCTCCGGATAAAATCAGTACATAGTCATAATCATGATTCTTCAAATGGTGCATTGACTTACGTACAGCGTCAGCTGTTCCCTGAAACCATTGATCATTTTTGGCTGTTTGTTCAGCTGCAAGAATGTCAACAAAACCATGCGTGAATTTATCGAATTGAAAAGTATTCTTTATGTGTTTATTGAGTGAGGCAGAATTATACTGAGTAAGGACAAACATCCTTTTTACCCCTGAATTTAGACAATTTGAAATCGGAATGTCTATCAGTCTGTATTTTCCTCCGATTGATACAGCAGGTTTAGACCTATTCTTAGTCAAAGGATATAGTCTGGTACCTGCACCGCCCCCTAAAATTAAGCTTATCATCTTGATCATAACCTCAAATATTTATTGTTTTTCAACTTTATTGTAATATTAATTCTATTCTTTAAACTCTCAGGTTAATTCTTTGTAAAGATTCAAATAATTGTAGGCGCTTGAACTCCAGCTAAAGTCCAACGCCATATCGTGCCCCTGTAATCGGGTAAATTCTTTTTGATCATGAAAGACACGAACTGCCCTGTCAATGGCATTCAGGGCATCTTCTACAGAAAATTGCTGAAAACGGAATCCTCTTCCTTCCCAGTCACCATGATCCCAAACTGTATCTTTGAGCCCGCCAATTGCCCTGACAATAGGTATCGTACCGTATCTCATAGCATACATTTGATTTAAACCACATGGTTCTATCCTTGACGGCATTAATATAAAATCAGCACCGGCATATAATTGGTGAGCCAGACTCTCATTATATTCAAGTGAGCAATCGAATATTCCCTGTAAATGCCATTGAAGGTGAAGAAAGCTCTGATGGAGATTCCTTTCACCCGTACCTAAAACGATATAAGAAACACGCCTTCCCGTTTGTACACTTCTTAAGATTAAATCAGGCAACAAGTCTGCCCCTTTTTCGCCTACCAGTCTTCCGATAAAAACAACCAATGGAAGTTTAGGATCTATCCTGAATTTCTCACTGATGGCCATTTTATTGTACATCTTGAATTTTTTAACGTCATTACGCAGTTTATACGCAATCCGTATATCAGTTTTTGGGTTCCAGGTTTCATTGTCTATGCCGTTTAATATACCTCGACACTTGTGCCATTCGGCCTTTATAAGTGACTCAAGGCCATTGCTGTTGACAGCCAACTCTTCCATATAGGAATAAGAAACAGTCGTCACACGCCAGGCACATTTTATACCGGTTGCAAGGCTGTTTATCATGCCGTTCCAGTCAAGTACAGGGGCAGCAAAAGTCCTGAAATAGGGTAGAAGGTCCTTGTTGTTCCAGCTAAATATTCCCTGATAGGCGCCATTGTGAATGGTTAAAACCTTAGGAATTCTTGCAAGAGATTCATATTCCGGACAATAATTAGTCATAAATGGAATCAATGCTGTATGATGGTCATGACAGTGTATAACATTTGGCTTCTCCTGAGATGAAATAATCCATTGAAGGACAGCCTGCTGAAACACCAAATACCTTTCAAGCTCATCACTATATCCATATCCTGTGTTTGGATCAGCATAGACACCGGGACGGTCAAACATCCCTTTGATATGCACCGCAAAAAGGGTAAATCCAAGCGTATCATCAACTTCTTGTTCTATACTGTAATTAATATGGCTTTTGTTTAGTCTGACCGATCCCGAAAAAATTGTTTTAAATGAATGCTCCCATAGCCATTTTGTCCCATATTTCGGAATAATGACTCCGGCTTGAACACCTATTCTGCTTAAATATTTGGGAAGGGCGCCTACAACATCCCCTAAACCACCTGCTTTAGCTGCAGGGTAACACTCGGCTGCGACATGTAATATCCTCATTATTAATATCTTTCGTTTTAAAATTTTATCACCGTTGGAAAAATTTACATTAAATGCACTTTACTAGTCATCATTATGTTCTGAAATTCTCCTAAAGATAAAAACTTAGTGTAAATAAAATAAAAAGATTGGTAAAGATATTGGGTCATTTTTCAAGTATCTCATATTTGTAATGTTTTCCCTACTTATTTCAGCCGATTTTGTCAGATTTCATGACTTATTGTCATACATAGTTCGTATCTTTGCGCCTTCATTTAATAATTATTATGCGTACGCAAGAACTCGTTGAAAGACCACACTCTGTTGATGTACCTGAAGAAATGCAAGGTTCAGTCTATCATCAGGAGGGTAATACATATGGTTCCAAGAAATTTTACATAGAAAGCTATGGATGTCAGATGAATTTTTCTGATAGCGAAATAGTTGCCAGTATTTTATCAAAAGAAGGTTACAGTTCGACAGCTGATATTTTTGAAGCAGACCTTGTGCTGATAAATACTTGTTCGGTAAGGGAGAAAGCAGAAGATACCATCCGTAAAAGATTGGAGTATTACAAACAGGTAAAGAAAACCAATAAAGATATGCTTGTGGGCGTCCTTGGCTGTATGGCTGAGAGGATGAAAAAAGCTTTACTTGAAGAAGAAAAACTGGTTGACATCGTCGTTGGACCTGATGCTTACAGAGACCTGCCTAATCTCATATCAAGATCAGCCGAAGGAAGCCGACAGATAAACGTCTTACTCTCAAGGGAGGAAACTTATGCAGACATAAGTCCTGTACGCCTGGATTCCAACGGAGTTTCGGCATTTATAAGTATTATGCGCGGATGTGATAATATGTGCTCTTTCTGTGTGGTTCCCTTTACTCGCGGAAGGGAACGGAGTCGTGATGCACATTCCATCGTATCAGAAGCACAGGATTTATTTAATAACGGATATCGTGAAGTAACATTGCTGGGCCAGAATGTCGATTCATATAAATGGAAAAGTGCGGATGGAAATGAACATGTTAATTTTGCCGAGCTGCTGGAGATGGTAGCGAAAATCAATCCACTGCTACGAATCCGGTTTTCAACATCACATCCAAAAGACATAACAGATGATGTTCTTTATACAATGGCAAAGTATGAAAATATCTGTAAATACATACATTTGCCTGTCCAAAGTGGAAGCAGCAGAATTCTTCGCCTTATGAATCGTACCTATGATGCTGATTGGTATCGTTCAAAAGTTAATAGAATTTACGAAATTATGCCTGATTGTGCCATTTCCAGCGATATTATTGCCGGATTTTGTACTGAAACAGAAGAAGAACACCGGGAAAGTGTCAAAATGATAGATTTCGCTAAATATACCATGAGTTACATGTTTTATTACAGTGAAAGACCAGGTACACCCGCAGCTAAAAAACTACCTGATGACATACCTAATGAAGTAAAAATCAGACGACTAAATGAAATTATAGAAAAACAAAGGGAGGTAAGTGCTGCTGTAAATAAGCAGGATGAAGGCAAGACTTTTAAAATACTAATTGACGGCCTTTCCAAGAAATCGGATTCACAGATGAAAGGTAGGACAACTCAGAATAAGGTTGTAGTTTTTGATATTCATCCTTATTATAAAATCGGCGACTATGCCATGGTAAAAATTACAGGAAGCACAACAGCTACCTTGTTCGGTGAGATAATCCCCGAAAAAAATTAAAGCCCAACAAATTTATCCAATTATTATTTTTAGTATAGATTAATTCAATCAGGTTAACTCACTGTATGTCGTCACTTCAAAGCATAAAACAAAAATTTGGAATTCTAGGTATATCGACTGCCCTGGACAATGCGTTGAATACGGCCATAAGGGTTGCCACTACTGATCTGACGGTTTTGATATCTGGTGAAAGTGGTGTCGGAAAAGATGTGTTTTCACGAGTCATTCACTCACTTAGCCCCAGAAAGCACAATCCGTTTATTGCTATCAACTGTGGTGCCATCCCTGAAGGAACTATCAACAGTGAATTATTTGGCCATGAAAAGGGTTCCTTTACAGGCGCATTGGGAGACAGAAAAGGATATTTTGAAACCGTACATGGAGGAACGATTTTCCTCGATGAAATAGGAGAGATGCCCCTCGACACACAGGCATTTTTACTAAGAGTGCTTGAATCAGGTGAATTTATCAGAGTGGGTTCCTCCAAAACTTTGAAAACAGACGTCCGGGTTATTGCTGCAACCAATGTTAACCTGGAGGAATTAATTAAAAAAGGAAAATTTAGGGAGGATCTTTATTTCAGACTTTCTACAGTACCTATCAAAGTGCCGCCATTACGCGAAAGAAAGGAAGACATCAGGTTATTGTTCAGGAAATTTGCCGTTGACTTTTCAGAAAAATATAAGACGCAAAGTATCCAACTTACTGACCAGAGCCTGAATATCATGGAAATATACTCATGGCCCGGTAACATTCGGGAATTGCGTAACGTCACAGAACAGCTTTCTGTATTGTCCGAAGAAAGGATGGTTACGCCTGAAATTTTATTGCGTCTAGTTCCCAATCTTTCTTCAAGAAACCTCCCTTCAAAGGTTCTAAACATGGATGATGAGGGCTTTTCTGAAAGAGATATTTTATATAAATTGCTCTTTGAAATGAAGGGAGATATGAATGATTTAAAATCCCTTGTCTATGAATTAATTACAAGAAATCAGCTGAATGTTGGTGATTTTTCAAAATTAAGGCAATTAAATAACAATATAATTCAGGATGATTTTAAGACATCCACCGCTTTGACCTCACATCCCGGTTTCCAGACGCCTTCCCATATTCTGGATTCCGTCAACAAGGATGGTCATCAATCATATATTCTTGAAAATGAAGGTGAAGAGATATATCAACCTGCTGAAGAATTAGATGATTCCTTGTCTATTGAACATATGGAAAAAGAATTGATAATAAAGGCATTAAAAAAGTACAATGGAAGGAGAAAGGAAGCGGCTAAGGACTTGGGATTGTCAGAAAGAACTTTGTATAGAAAGATAAAACAATACGATTTGGATTGATAATTGATGATTATAATGCACAATTTGTAACAATTCTTTTCGTTGTTAATTTATTCAATAAATAACTAAATTTATTAAAGTGTTTGGTAATTTTGAAGATCAGCAAAAAGCAATGGAGAAAAAATTAAAAGAAATCTCCTTTAGTGAAAATTCATCTGGTGACGAATTGACCATTACCATGAATGGTGGCCTGGAGGTTGAAAATATATCCATCGACCTGAGCAAGATCGACTTATCCACCTCCGATCAGCTGGAAGATGTTCTAATCGTAACGATTAATGAGTGTATCAAGAAGGCGCAAACAATTCAGGCTGCTGAAGGTCAGAAAATGTTATCCCAAATGATGCCGGATATAGGTGATCTTGGAAAACTTTTTGGCCAATAATAACCTCCCTTTTCGATTTTTATATGATTAGATACTCCCTATATACCTTTTTACTGATCTTATTCCTATTTGCAAATGCAAATGCTCAGATTACAGAAAACTTGTTTGCATATTACAATTTTGACGATTGCACTGCCGCTGATCAAATAGGCCAGATAGATGGAATTCCGGCTGTTCCGATAGAATGTGTATGCGGTATATCAGGCCAGGCGGTAAAATTTACCGGAGCTCAATATATTCAACTTGGTGATGTCAACAGTGGGCTAAACAATACACTTACAGGCGATGAATTTACTCTTGTTATATCTCTGCTTACTTCCAAAAAAAACGGGCCGATGACCGTTTTTTCCATTACTGAAGATTGCGATAGTTATGGTTATGAATTGATATATACTCCTGTCCAGGGACGCTTTACCCTTAATATCAGATCACAAACAGAATTAACTTCTATTAATTTTGACGATGATCCTGGAGCATGCTGGCAACAAGTTTCCATAAACAGGCTTTTTAACAGACTTGAATGTGTGGTAAATGGTAAACTAAAATATACTCAGAAGTGGGTTCTTAATCCCGACTTCCATTCTTTGGGCATTCCTACTATTGGCGGAGGTGGCTGTTCCGGTATAACTACCACCAGATTTATTGGGTTGATTGATGAAGTAAAGGTTTATAACAGAATTTTAAGTATTGAAAATGCCCAATTAGTCACATCGAATGTAGTAAATAAGCTCAGTGATCACTTTCAGGTGATTTATATTGGTCAGTCTTATGCAGTTAATTTTATAACAAATTGTCCATCAGGTGTTACATGGGCACCCACCACAGGTGTGTCAGATCCCGGCTCAAATGTGGTTGAATTATCACCGACCACTACGACAAAATACAACGTTTCTACGTCTTATGAAGGCTGCTCTGAAGCTGATACTATTTTGATTAAGGTCCTGAATGAATCCAATATTCAATGTGAGCGACTGTTATTGCCAAATAGTTTTACACCTAACGGTGACGGATTGAATGATACTTATGGCATTTCAACAACTTATGCAATAGATGGTGAATGCCTGTTCCAGATTTTTAACAAATACGGTGGTATAATTTTTTCTACAAATGACCCTAATGGAAGATGGGACGGTAGGATAGGAGCCGAGTTTGCTCCTCCGGGTGCCTATTTATATAAAGTGAGATATACCTGTGCCGGTAATAAATATACCAAAACTGGTACGGTTAACTTATTAAGATAAAACTTTATATAACGTTTGATTACAATTACTTAACTATAATTAATTAAATTATAAATGTAATCAAAATCTGTATATATTCAGTCTATTCATTTTTTCTCAGATCAAAATAAGTCTTCTTTGATTTAGTTTATTACATTTGTAGCATATTTTTAATTTATGCAACGATTAATAACCAGGCAAATAATTCTTATTACCCTTAGTTTATTTTGTTCTCAACTTTATAGTCAAAGTGTTTTTTTCCTGAAAGGCACCATTAGCGATGCAGATGGCCATGAAGGAATCTCCGGGGTTTCCGTTCTTTTAGAGCCTCAACGAGTATCTGCTCTGACAGATGATAACGGACATTTTAAATTAGAATTTACCGGTAATTATAAAGGTATCTTGCACATCCAAAAAGAAGGGTACCTTGAAACTACTTATCAGGTAACGCCAGAAAATATTTCATCCAACTCACCGTTAATTATAAGCTTAAAAAGAGATCCTTCATTTTCAGGACGTATTCAAAGTACGGGAACTATCCCTACGATATCCATCGATGAAGAAAGCAGCAGTGACGGCAATCAGGAGATAAGCAGCTTATTATCAGCTTCAAGAGATCCTTTTATTTCCACAGCCGGATATAATCTCGGTGTATTCAGATTTAAGATCAGAGGCTATGACCCTGAATACAATTCAGTCTTACTAAATGGTATTCAAATGAATGATCCTGAAAACGGGGTGCTTGTTTTCGGTGAATGGGGCGGACTGAATGATGTTTTGCGCAATACTACTGCCAACTTCGGACTTGCTCCTCTGAGCTATTCTTTTGGCAATCTGGGTTCAAATACTATGATAAACCTCAGAGCTTCAGAACAAAGAAAAACTGTTCGTGGTTCTTATGCTATTTCAAACAGAAGTTACCGTAACAGAGTCATGGCCACTTACAATACAGGAAAAATGGCCAACGGATGGTCCGTTTCTTCCAGTGCGTCGTATAGATGGGCTCAGGAAGGATATGTTGAAGGCACGTTCTACAAAAGTTTTTCCTATTTTTTGGGTATAGAGAAAGAATTAAATTCAAAACATTCCTTAGGTTTAACTATTCTTGGCGCTCCTAATCAAAGAGGTAAAAGCAATGGTTCCGTTCAGGAAGCCTATGATTTGACCAACAATCCTTATTACAATGCTAACTGGGGTTATCAAAACGGTGAAAAAAGAAATTCTAGAGTCGGAACCACACATAAACCGATTGCTATTTTGCGACACGATTGGAATATCAATGACAAAGTCAGCCTGATGAATGTTGTTTCTTACCAAACTGGATTTGAGTCAAATACCAGATTAGACTGGTATAATGCCAGAGATCCGCGACCGGATTATTATAAGTATTTGCCCAGCGGTGCTGCAAGCCCTTCAGGAGCTGCCATCTTAGCCAATCACTGGGCAAATGATCCATCTTGGCGCCAAGTTAACTGGGATTACATGTACGAAGTCAATCGGAATAAAAACGAAACCATAAACGATGTGGATGGTATAGCAGGCAACACTGTATCCGGCAGGCGTTCTTATTATATATTGGAAGATCAGCGTTCTGACAATAAAATTTTCAATTATAGTTCTGTTATGCAGGCAGTCATGAGCCAAAGATGGGTTTTACATGCTGGTATAAACTATCAAAAATATAGTTCAAACTATTACAGGCTGGTGGATGACCTCTTAGGCGGTGACTATTTTCTCGATATAGACAAATTTGCTGAAAGAGATTTGACTTCAAATAAAGACGCCGCTCAGCCTAACCTGGATAAACCTAATCATGTTGTGAAAGAAGGGGAAAGATATGGCTATGACTATGACCTGAATGTTCAGAACTACGGCGTATGGATACAGAATGTTATCACATTAAAAAGGATTGATTTCTTTTTTGGAGGAAACATAGGCCAAAACTCCAGTTGGAGGGTAGGAAATTACAGAAATGGCCGATTCCCGGAATTCTCCCTTGGAAGCTCTGCAAAAAATAATTTTCTGGAATATGGGGCCAAGGGTGGCCTTACCTTCAAAATTGATGGTCGTAATTACCTGATAGGCAATATTGGATATTTTTCTCAGGCACCACTTGTCAAGAATATTTACACATCCCCTCGAACACGGAATGCTATTGCCCCGCTAATTACCAATGAGAAAATCTTTTCTATTGAAGGCGGCTACAATTATGTTGCACCTAAATTAAAATTAAAATTAACGGCATATCTTACTAATTTCAAGGATAAAACTACCAGAACAGCATTCTTTAATGACGTGGACGGGACATTTGTAAACTTTAATATGACCGGAATCAATCAGCAAAATGCAGGGGTTGAATTAGGCACTGAAATTAACTTGTCTTCTAAATGGAGAATAAATGCCATAGCCTCAATAGGAAGATATCTTTATGCCAATAACCCATTGGTGACTATTAGTAATGACAACGACCAGATAGTCAAACAATTGACTGTCTATCAAAAAGGATATCGTGTTGAAGGCACTCCACAGGAGGCCGCATCTGTCGGAATAGGATACAATTCACCTAAGTATTGGTTTGTAAACTTAAATGGAAACTTTGCAAGAAGAACTTACCTTGATATGAACCCATATCGCAGGACAACAGATATTGCCAATCCGGAGCTGGTTGAACCCGGCTCAGATAACTGGTATCGACTCTTAAATGAAGAAGAGTTTGACCCTGCCTTTACCTTGGATTTATTTGGGGGTAAGTCCTGGAAGATAAAGAAGAAATATATTGTATTAAATGTCGGTATAAATAATATACTCAACAACCGAACAATAAAATCCGGTGGATACGAACAAGCGCGAGTAGATTACAATTTATCGGCAAATGCTTCAGATTCAAAGGTCGATATCAATAAGTTTCCACCCAAATATTTCTATGCTTACGGAATTAATTATTTTATCAGCATAGGTTTCAGAATATAATTTGCTTTCACATTTTTCAATATCATAAAATGAATAAATTATTTAGATTTTTATTTCCGATTACTTTTATGCTGTTTGTATTTAACAGTTGTGTAGATACAGACATTGATGAACCACCATATAATGTCAATTATCCGGTGTATCATGCCAACTTTAGTATAAAAGATCTCAGAGCTCTGCATACTAAAGGCAGTTTTGAAAAACTTACGGAAGATAAAATAATTAAAGCTGTTGTTGTTGCTGACGATAAGACCGGTAATTATTACAAGACCTTAGTTGTCCAGGATAGCACCGGTGGAATGGAAGTAAAAATAAATGCTACCAACCTTTTTAATATTTACCCTATAGGTCGTCGCATTTATATAAAGGTTAATGGATTGACCCTGGGCGATTATAACGGAAATTTCCAGATAGGTGGTGATGTTTATAAGGATGATTCAGGCAACGACAGATTGGGTGGAATAGAAGAACCGGAAATTGAAAAGTATATTTACAAGGGTGAATTTAATGTACCAATTACTCCGGCAGTAAAGACGATTTCAGAATTAGGGGATGACGATATCAATACTTTAATTCAATTGGAGGGCCTCGAAGTGGTGGATGCCGAATTAGGCCAAACCTATGCAGATGCAGAAAACAAACTTACTTCAAACAGAAGCCTCAAGGATTGTTCCAACAAAGTAATTACATTACGCACTTCCGGATATGCATCTTTTGCCGGGACAGTGATGCCGCAAGGAAATGGTACAGTCACAGCTATCTATACTGTCTTTGGCAGTACAAAACAATTGTTTTTGAGAGATACCTCGGATATGTTGTTGACCGGTCAACGATGTGGACAGGGCGGAACTTCAGGAGACCCCATCAATATCAGTGATGTCAGAGCCTTATATACCGGATCAGCTGTTTCCCTTCCGGATAATAAAAAAATAAAAGGAATTGTAATATCAGACAAAACATATTCCAATATAACGAGTAAGAATCTCGTATTGTGGCAACCGGATAATGCAGGCATTACGATTAGATTTACTGAAACATCACCTTTTAATGTTGGAGATGAATTAGAGGTGAATATATCAGGTCTGGAACTTTCAGAATTCAACGGATTACTTCAGATTAATAATACACCATTAACCAATGTATCGAGGACAGGAACAGGTAAATCTGTTACACCAACCGAGTTAACAATATCCGGGTTGACTTCAGATATTAATAAATATGAATCTCAATTAGTTAAGATAAAAAATGCTACATTGAGCAAATCAGGTGGAAACACATTTAGCGGCAATGTTTCTGTTTCTGATGGGACTGGTTCTATTTCCATGTACACAACCAGCTATGCTACTTTTGCTGATGATGCTTTTCCGTCCGGAACCGTTGACATTATTGCAATAGCCGGACAAGGTGGAAATAATAGTGATCCACAGCTTAATATCAGAAGTAAAAATGATATTTCCGGCGGGATCGTCAATCCCGGAGATCCGATAGATATTAGTGCACTCAGAGCCTTATACAGTGGCAGCACAACGACTGTCCCTTCCGGCAAAACTATTAAAGGAATAGTTATTTCCGATAAAGCATATTCAAATATTACTTCCAAGAACATGGTCATCCAACAAGAAGGAAATGCAGGCATTGTTATAAGATTTACAGAAAGCAATACTTTCAATTTAGGAGATGAAGTTGAAGTATCGGTTGGTGGAGCTGAGTTATCAGAATTTAATGGATTACTACAGGTTAACGGAGTTACTTTATCCAATGCCAAATTGATTAGTTCCGGTAAGAATATAAGCCCGGTCACTATTACCTTGAAAGAGTTTACGGATAATTTTGAAAACTATGAATCCGAATTGGTAAAAATTAATGGCGTCACCTTGTCAAAGTCCGGTGATACGATATTTTCTGGTTCAGTAGATATGTCAGATGGTACAGGAACTTCTGTTATGTACACGACAAGTTATGCAACCTTTGCAAACGATGATTTCCCGACTAATGTCGTCTCAGTAACCGGTATAGGCGGGCAATTTACTACTCCACAAATTAATATCAGGAGTAAAGCAGACATCAAATAATAGTGCTCTTAAATGTCTTTTTATAAAGCTGGTGGTAAATGATATCATCAGCTTTTTTATTTTGACGGATAAAAATAAATTTTGTTAAAAAATCAGATGTTAACTTGTAAAAGTGGAAAATTAGCCATATATTAGGCGGTGATTATAAATAATAAGTTTCTTAATTAAACATTTTGTAGTATGAATATTACATTTGATGAATTGAGGCAAATGAAGCACAGTTTGCCCACAGGAAGTATAAGCAAAATTGCTCAGGACTTGAATTTGGAGGAACAAACTGTCAGAAATTATTTCGGTGGTGATCATTACCACAGTGGGGGAGAGGTTGTAGATCTCCATATTGAACCGGGACCAAATGGAGGAATAGTTCACTTAGAAGATACCAGAATATTGGAAGCTGCAAGAAAAATTTTAGAAAGTGTTGAAAGTTAATTAAATGTTTTAAAGTCCATGAGCATCTTTTTATAACTTTCTGACCAGTCATTTCTGTTGCGTGAATTGTATATGTAAAGATGTTCATGGATTAAATTATCAGAATATTGTTCCAGTTGAAAACATAAAATTAACCTTGTTACTTCAGAGTCTTTAAAGCTAGATATAGATAGCTTAGAATACAAAAAAAGATTACTTTCCTTTGCCATTTCAATAAATTGGTCACTGTTATCCTTAGGAAGAATTATATAAAAATATCCACCTATCTGAAGTAGTCTTGTTATGGCATTGATTAAGTCATTAAAATTTAGATTATCCACATGTTTGGATATCAATTTCTTTTGATTTTGCGGTTTTAAACCATTTATGTAAAATGGTGGATTTGAATATATAACGTCAAATAATTGATTATCCGGAAAAAAGTTTTTCAAGTCGGCTTGAAGTGTTTTGCATTGCATACTGAAACCATTCACGCAGATATTCTCAGTACATTCTTTTACAGAAGCCTCGTCAATATCAATACAGGTATAAAAAGCTTCGGGATGCATTTTAATAGTCATCAGCGTAATAATACCACATCCGGCTCCAATGTCAAGACACTTTGACCCCGGATAAATTTTCTTTGGATAGGCGCCTAACAAAACACCATCAGTCCCTATTTTCATCGAAGACTGATGGTGTGATATAATTAAATTTTTTAATAAAAATGGTAGGGGAGCGGCCACCTATTTTCCTTGAGATTTATGATAATCTTCGAGGAATTTTTTGAGACCGATGTCTGTCAGTGGATGATTTAACAAGGATAAAATGGCTGACAAAGGACAAGTTACAACATCTGCTCCGAGTTCTGCAGCTTTCACAATATGTAAGGCACTTCTGACAGATGCTACCAGAACTTCAGTAGCAAATCCTTGAATTCCATAAATATCAGTAATCTGTTCGACCAACTCCATTCCGTCAAATGTGATGTCGTCTAATCTGCCTACAAATGGAGAAACATAAGCTGCGCCAGCTTTAGCAGCCAATATTGCCTGCCCTGCAGAAAACACCAAGGTACAATTTGTTCGAATTCCTTTATTGGAAAAATACGACATTGCCTTAACCCCATCTTTAATCATAGGAATTTTAACGACAATATTTTCAGCTATATCTGCTAAAATTTCGCCCTCTCTTACCATACTTTTAAAATCGGTAGAAATAACTTCAGCAGAAACATCACCATCAACAATCGTGGCAATTTCAGCATAATGCTTTTTAATATTACCTTCTCCGGTAATTCCTTCTCTAGCCATTAATGTGGGATTAGTAGTCACTCCGTCCAATATACCTAAATCATGCGCTTCTTTAATTTGGTCAATATTGGCTGTATCTAAGAAAAATTTCATGATAATTATTATTTTTATATATATAATGAGTGAAACCGAAAAAAGTTAAAAAAAATGGAAGCCAAACCGACCGCTCAACTCGTTACCCTTGCTGTATTTCTACCCTGGGGGAGTTCACAAGGAGCTGATCGAATGACTTCCGTGGCAAAGGTAAACTTTTCTGCTTATTTTCAAATAAATTAAATAAATAAACATGGCAAAAAATTATTCTACTATTAATTCTGACAACATTTTCCTGGCGCTTTTTAGAATTGTTGTACCGGCTTTGATGCTATTCGGACATGGTCTTCCTAAACTTTTAAAATATATAGAAAGCGGTCAGGTTCAATTTGGCGATCCCATAGGAATTGGCGTAAATCTCAGTTTTTTTCTCGTATTATTTGCAGAAGTGATTTGCAGTATCCTAATTATTTTGGGTTTCAAAACTCGATTGGCAACCATTCCTTTGATTGTTACCATGCTGGTCGTAATTTTTGTAGTGAAATTAAACGATTCGTTATCGGATAAAGAAACACCAATTTTATATCTGACAAGCTTTGCTCTGATATATTTTTTAGGTGGAGGTAAATATAGTATTGATAATTATCGGAAATAACAATTAAGCACCGTGTAACCAGCTTGAATTACTTTATGGTTATATTCCTATAATTAATATTATGTTAAATAGAATGATAAAGCTGCCTTTACATTATTCATTCTGCAAAAAACCTTTTGAATTATTTTCCTCATTATGCTTCTTAGTATTTTACAGGTGTTGCTTTGCTATTATTCAAATTATTTTAATCTTATAACGGTTTATTTAAAATATGAAAATGATTATGCATATAAATGTTTCCGGGAAATACGATTAGGTTAAAATTATGTTTCCAATATATTTATCAATTCCTTAATCAATGGTAATTGTCAAATCATTTTAAAAATTTATTTTCCTCTCTCCTATCAAAAAAAATCCGATGTTTTATGACACCGGATTTTCTTGTACTTTTTTAACAGATTATTTAATTATCGTAATATTTCCTTTAGATTTAAATTTTTGTCCATCAATACATTCGACATCTAGATAATATCCATAAACATCCGGATCTAGGACCTTTCCGTTAAATCGCCCATCCCATTTGAAATTGATATCATTCGTTGAATATACTTCCTGGCCAAATCGGTTATATACAATAAATTTATTTAATTTATTTACTATTCCATCATTAAACAATTGCAAGTATTCGTTGCGTGCATCCCCTTTACCATTAGGAGAAAATGCATTTGGCAGAAAAACATGGTCTCCGTCGCACAAGGTTTGTCTGACATATAATGCTACACTTGCAGATTTAGAACAATTATCTTTGGTAGTTACTGTAACTGTAAAAACCTTATCCCCTACAGGACCCGGAGTATATATCGGATTCTGGGAAGTCGGATCATTTAATCCTTCTGTTGGAGTCCAACTGTATGTTAATCCAGGTGGTTCGGCAAATAACTGTACTGTCTCAGAATCATATATTGTATCAGAGGCAATTCCCGCTGTAACATTTCCGCCATAAGTCCCTACCACTACGTCTGTGCTACCGCTTACGACACAACCAGACCCAAATGTAACCGTTACATTGTAGGTTTGATTTGTTTCACCGACAACCGTAATTGTCGATGTCCCCTGACCATCTATCAGACGGTCATCATCAGGTGACCACACTATTGAAGTTGGAGTTCCGCCAATAATATTTGCTGATATTTGAGTTTGTTCATCCTGACAAACAAATTGATTAGCCGCATTCATAGTTAAATTAGCTAAATCAACAGCTACTCTTCCGGTTACTTTACAATCACTAAATGCAGGATCACTGACTGAAACAGTAAATACGGTATATTCATCAACTATTGCCTGAGGATTGGCTACAGTATTGGATCCGATAATTTTATCTGCCGGTTGCCATTCATACGCATAATTCGGATTTCCATTTGGATTTAAGGAAACGGTATCCGTCCCACATAAGTAGATTGAGTCATTCACAGCCTCAATGTCTATAAAATTCACTTCAACCAATTGAGAATCTATCCGTTCACAACCACTTGTATTTTCCAGTTTAACCCAGTAAGAACCGGATTGAGGGAATGTGTAGGTCGGATTTACATCCGTAGATGTTCCTACTCCGTCACCGAAGGTCCATTTATATGTATCTTGAGGAGGATTTGTTGTATTTGTAAAGACAACTGTCAAGGTACCACAATCATTTGATGTTGTGAAACTCAGATTGGGTTCTTCACGTAATTTTACTGTAACGGTATCATTCAGGCTGCAACCGGTTTCAGGGTCAAGTATTGTTACTAAATAAGTTATATCACTTTCAGGTGTTGATACCGGATTAGGTACATTACCATTTGGTGACAGATATGATGCCGGTGTCCAACTATATTGATATGCCGGATTACCGTTAGGATTTAATTCCACACTTTCGCCCTTACACAGTTCATGATAATTTTCTATTATCTCATCACCTAATAAGTGGGCAGTTACACTTTTCTGAAGTGTATCACTACATCCGTTCTGATGATAGGCAATTAATGTAACAATATACTTGCCATCTTCATTTAAAATAAACTCAGGTGAGTTATCACCACTTGTGGCCACGACATTGCCGTCTTTTGTAACCGTCCAGCTGAAATTTGAGCCATTTACGGATAAATTGGTTGTTTTAAGTTTAATCGTATTTCCACAATCCGGCACAGATAAAGCAAAGTCAGCAATAATCGTAGTCGGGCTTATAACAATATTCTTTATAGTTGTATCAACACAAGCGGGACCTTCGGATGCTATTAACTGGACTTTATAAGTTCCGTAATCAGGATAATTAATTGTCGGTTCAAACTCAGTAGAAGTAGACATTACATTATCCTGTGCATCATAAAATGTCCACTTATACTCTGAGGTGCTTTGTGAACAGTTGTTAAAAGTCACCGTAGTCGTATTACATAATGTATCCGGAATAGAGAAACAAGCTTCGGTAGGATTTGAACAATCTCTTACATTATATTGAAAATCTCTTCTAATTCTTGAAAGTAAAACGCCATTCCTAAATTCTTCGGCACATACACCCACCAGGAATTGTCCGATAATGGTAGGTGTACCTTGAATGATACCGGTATTCTGATCAATTCGCAGAGGATCCGGTCCGCCTAATAAGTTCTGGAGGCTGTATCCCGGAGCCCATACAACCGTATCAAATGGTGGTGGTGGCGGCGGGAAGATTCTTCCTTCTGATGTATCCCCAGACATATAAGGGTTACACAGTCTATAAATAATTTGGTCACCATCATCATCTATAGCGCTGTGGTCATAATCAAGTGGCTTATTGGCACAAATATATATCGGTGGCCAATCTTCATATCGTGGTGAACTGTTGCACTCATCCAGGGCTTTCTCAGAAATCTCTATTGAAAAAACAGCACCTGAATTCAAAGGAACTTCAATATTTTGAAGTGTCTGATTGCGACAACATCTCTGATACACCACTGTATAACCTCCTGCTAGCTTTGGCAGAGTTACAACTTTACGATATACCGCTCTATGTACACAAATATCCTGACCTATAATATTACATTCAGAAGTCAATTGTTGATCCAAAGTATCTGTCGCATCATAAGGTACATTTACAACACCTTGAGGTCCAAGTGATAAAATAGGAAGCTTAGTTGCGGTGCTGTAAAATCCCAACCAGGCAGGATCATCGAACCCAACATTAGGATCTCCGTAATAACAGTCACGATAGACCGTCAGGATAATTTCATACTTATTATTTCCCAGACATCTATAGGTGATTTCTCCACCTACGATGTGAGTCGCACTTACCTGATTTGACCCTATTACAAACAACATTAAAGTCATTACCGCCTTCAATGCCTTAGACAGCCGATCAGGGGAAAAGCAATTTTTTATATTCATTTTTAAAATATTGTACATGGATTATACTTTAAATGATTTAAGTAAAAGGGTTTATTTTTTCCTGTTCAAATCTACTATTTCTACCCGTCTTTCCTTTGAAGCTGAAACACTGTAAACGGAATTTCTGAGGTCACTGTAACTTGACACTACATCAGCCGGAGACTTTGTTTCACCGAAGGAAACTTGTGTGACTTTCAACTTACCATTCTTCAAGTATGGAGCAATGGCACCTCGTGAAGCAGTCTTAAGATAATTTATAACAGAGCTTACACGACGCATACCCAATTTTTCATTGTAAGAAGTAGAAGCCAATGGAGATGTGAATCCCTGAATTACAATTTGAACCTCTTCTCCCCTACCCAAAACCTCAACTAAGGCGTCAGTAAATTCAATCAAGTCATCATTCCCTTTCTTTACTCTGTTTTCAAAGAAATTATTCATGATTTTTTCAGCCTGAGTTTTCTCATCACCATTCAATGGCTGAGTGTATTTGTCCCGATACAACCATTTTTTATTGTAGTATGAACTGAAAGTTTCAGGGAAGGTCTTGGTTGTAGTAACAGCTCTGGATCTTCGTCCCGGTTCGTCATTATCAAAGAATAATTCTATTGGCAAATAATCTTCTAAGTTGCCTTTTCCCAAAAAGAGTTTCTTTTCTATTTTATTTAAGTCATCCGGGATATCCGTCGTATTAATATATGCAGTATCAGGAGCATAGCCTTTTTTAGTGGCGATTATCATGTACTTTTTACCTCTGTCAATGGAAAATAAATGCCTGTTAGTTAATTCAGTCAATTGAATTACCTGCTCTTTGCTCGGATCATTGGTATCAACTATTCTGATTGTCGTTCCATTCAATGGCTGATTATTAGCCTTTCTAAATGTTAATACATCTAATTCAAGTGATTTTGATTTCAAATAAAAGAGTTTAACAATGTCGGAATTATCCTTTAAGTCTTTAGTGCTAAAATAAACAGTATCAGGATAGTATCCGGGCTTACTTGCAACAGCCATATATTCATAACCGGGATCCAATCCAAACAAATAAGATGACCTGGTATCAATTTGCTGACTTGCTAATTCATTTCCATCTTTTTTAAAGAGGGTAACTTTAGCACCTGGTAATGAGTCTCTTGTAGAGGCATCAAACACATAAGCCAATAGATTTACTTTAAGTACATCCACCTTATAAATGTCATTACAACAAGCCTCTTCAGATGGATCTAAATACATTGAACCAATTCTGTTAGAAGCAAAATAACCTGTCTTTCCGCTTTGATTCAGTACAAAATACAAGTCATTGTAACTACTGTTTAGTGGCGCCGGCTCAGGTTCAGGCTGAACCCATTTTCCTGATTCATAATTGGTTTTGTAAATATCATAACCTCCAAATCCTTTTTGACCAAAAGATGAGAAATACAAAATCTGGCTAGACTGATGAAAAAATGGAGTCACATCAGATTCAGAGCTATTAATATCCTTCAGATTTACAGGAGTGCCAAAGGTATTGCCATTTATTTCAGACATCCATATATCATCTTTTCCGGCTCCTCCGGGACGATCGGACACAAAGAACAAGACCGTTTTTCCAAGTCCATTTACATATCCTACTGATGGTTGCGTAGTCGTATATCCCTGCATATTTACAGGTTCAGGTACACGGACAGGAGGTCCAAATGTTCCATCTTCCTTTACATCGCGGTAATAAAGTTCACATCTGATTTCAGAAAAATTCAGGTTAGAACAATTCGAATAATAAACCCTTTTTCCATCGGGAGTATAGGTCATATTGACATTGTGTTTTGTGTCCTGATTGAAATCATTCCCAAGAGCATCATTCTTCGATTCATCCTTAAGTAAAGTTTTTCCTACAAGCCACTGATTATCAGGATTGGTGTATCGGTTGGAAGCATAGAAAAACGAATCGCTTTTTTCATATGGAGCAAAATCATTGTATGGCGTATTGACATCGCTACCCAACTGTTCAATTTTATAAAACTCAACTGAATCGGCCACATTCTTCATCGCCCATTGGAGAGATTCCAATCTTTGACGAGCTATTGCCACATTGGGATTATCCGTACCGTCATTATTAGAAAGAAATAAGTTGTAATTATCCTGAGCTTCGGAATATTTACCTTGAATAGTCTGAACTTCAGCTAACTGGAACAGAGCATCCTTGTACTTTGGGTCATTTTTCTTGTCGGATAACTGCAACAAAGCATAATATTGTTCTGCCTTTGTATATGCGTGAAATTTACGTGCTGCTTCAGCTATATTAAATAAAATATCCGGATCACCGGGGTCAAATTCAGAAGCGATTTGGTAATTGACCATTGCGCTTTTATAGTCTTTAGCAGCGAGGTTTTTCTCTGCAGCTTTTAGGTATTGCTTCTTGGTTTGTGATGATACGCTGCCAACAGTCAGCATACACACTATTAATAATAATATATGTTTCATTATGTTTCTCTTATGGATTTCTTAATAAACCGGACAAGACCGATAATCTTTCAATGGTTTTACTTCGGTGATGATGTATTGTGCAGAAATCTCCAATCCACCTTTTTTTTCTGTAGCAATCTGGAACGGAGAATTATTAATGTCATAGCTTGCACCAACCCGTAGCTGATTAACATGAACTTCCAAAGTAGGTACCCATGCATCATCAGATCTGTAATTGACACCGGCAACAAGTGCAAACTCCTTACCTCTTCTTGTGCTAAGATAAATTTTCAGCCCTCCACCAAGCAGTGTTTCCTGATAAGCATCTGATTTCCTGAATGCTGCATTTAAAATAAGGTCAAATGGTTGAGCCAGATAGAGAGAGCCAAGTCCGTAAACAGACATCGTAACAGGTAATTTGGAGTCACTACCGTCATAAAATTGAATCTTAGGCGCATTTAGATGACAAAATCCTGCACCGGCATCAATCTTTGTACGGGCACTGTTTTGCAACCTTAGATTAAGACCGGCGGCGGCATCCGGATAAAAAAATGACATCTTGTCCAGATCAATTTTCTCACCACTGGTCGGATTCTTTTCAAAATAGTCGCCTCTCCACTGATCTCCGAAATTAAGTCCTGCGGAATTTATACTCCTTTGCCCGAATCCAATTCCGATTCCTGGAGTTATAAAAAAATGGCGATTAACCATATAAGTAAATGAACCCAACAAATTCAGATTTAGCAGGCCGAATTTACCGTCACCTGCCTGGTCAAAATTAAAGTTGGCACCTGCTCCAAAGAAAATTTTATCATTCTTCTTTGAATAGATTTTTTGATCATAATTTCCGCTGATGGTAAAGTAATCAACAGGAACAGCACGCCATTGACTCTTATAATTGCCTGAAATCCTTTTATCACCGTTAAAGATACCGGTCAAGGCGGGATTCAGATTTAAAGTGGCGTTGTTAAATTGTGAATAGTGTATCTCGTTTTGGCCGTAACTTTTTGTTAAACAGCTTAATAGAATAATTACACTTAAATACCTGAGTAAACGTTTTCTTTTCAATGCGAATATGTTTTTAGGATTTACTAAATTATCTTGAACAAAATTAATGCTTTTTCTTTAATTTGAATTTAAATTTTTAATTTTATTGAATTAGTAAACTCATAAGAAGGCATGAAAATATTACGTAAAATTAATATAACTCAAATAGAAAATGAAGCTAAGTTACTTAATAACCTGACAGACAGTGAATTAATCGATGAAGCTGCAAATGCTTTTGTTGCTCAATTTACTGAAATAGTGCCAGATACAAATAGCAACATTTTAATTTTATGCGGCAACGGAAAGAATGGTGCTGATGGTCTTAGTACTGCAAATTTATTGTCAAGATCCGGATATACGGTAAAAATATGTGTCATTTATGTTTCCGGCTCTGATTCAGAATATTTTATTGAAAAATTGAACGGATTATATCAATCTATCCCGATATCAAGAATCCATCTGAATAATTTTGATACCATAAGCTTTCCTTACCATGATATATTGATAGATGCTATATTTGGTACCGGTCTCAACCGGCAGATAAGTAATCCTGTAGCAGAATTATTTGAGCATGTAAATAATTTACCCTCGTTAAAAATAGCGTTGGATATTGGAAGCGGATTATTTGCTGACGGAAACTTTAGCCCTTCCTTTATTATTCCAGACTACACCATTGGTATCGGTACTGCTAAACTTGCTTATTTCTTATCGGATATAAAAGACCAAGTTGGTAAACTCATACTTGCCCCAATTTCAAGCTTTAAAAGATCCCTTCAAACAATGCCAACAGATTTGTTTTGGATTGACATGGAAATGGTCAAAAGTATCCTCAAACCACTGAAGCGGATTAGACATAAATATCAATGCGGAAGTGCACTGATTATAGGCGGCAGTTACGGTATGGCGGGTTGTATGAAACTCGCCGGTGAGGCTGCTTTGAGAACTGGCTGCGGGGTTGTTCATCTGCATGTACCATACGGTACAGTTGACTTTCTTCAGTCTTCCTTACCTGAAGCCATAATTCACATCGATGACAATAAATACTCCATCGGATCATTTGAATTGCAGGGACGAATCAATTCGATAGCCTTAGGACCGGGTATGGGAAGGAAGAATAAACAAAGTGAACTCATTGAAAGTATTCTGGATCAGAATAAAGAGTTACCAATGGTTATAGATGCCGATGCACTGAATATACTTTCGGGGTGGCCAAATTGGATGGAGAAAATTCAGTGTCCTGCAATTCTGACTCCACACAAAGGTGAATTTGAAAGACTTTTCGGCAGATCTGAACATCAGCTGGATCGAATAAATTTGATGCAAGAATTTTCCATAAAGACAGGAATTGTGGTTATACTGAAAGGGGCTGATACTGCGATATCCATGCCTGATGGGAAAGTATATTTTTCAAATACAGGTAATTGCGGGATGGCCACTGCCGGATCTGGCGATGTTTTAACAGGTATTATCGGTAGTTTACTGGCACAAGGCTACTCCATAGAGGAAGCTGCGATTCTTGGAAGTCAGATCCATGGAACTGCCGGTAATTTTGCGGCCGACAAAGAAGGCGAAAGATCCATTTTAGCCGGGGATATCGTCCGGAATATAGGAATGGCCTATCAGTTTTTTGATGAATTTCCTGAGTATTCAAAAGAATAAAGTCGAAATTTTTATTAAAAATGGGCCTGAATAGATTGGTTTAAATGATTTTTTGTGTGAAATAAGAGATAATTGTACATATTTGTATTTTGATCAAAAACGAATTAAATTTCTATTTTATATGAAAAGTTATTTATTTCCCGGACAAGGCTCTCAGTATTTAGGGATGGGCAAAGATTTATATGATAAATATGATCACATTGCCAAGATATTTGATGATGCAAATGATATTTTAGGTTTTTATATCACTGATATTATCTTCGGAGATGATGAAGAAGCCCTAAAAAGAACGGATGTTACCCAACCGGCAATCTTTATACATTCCATGGTTAAAGCAAGCCTGATGGACGAAAACTATCAACCTGATATGGCAGCAGGGCATTCTCTCGGTGAGTTTAGCGCTTTAGCGGCCTCCGGTGCCATGAGTTTTGAAGATGGACTAAATTTGGTTTCTATGCGTGCCAAAGCTATGCAGGCTGCCTGCGAGGCTCATCCCGGAACAATGGCTGCTGTCCTTGGACTTGAAAATAATATTGTTGAAGGAGTATGTGAATCCATTGACGAAATTGTCGTACCGGCAAACTATAATTGCCCTGGTCAATTAGTTATTTCTGGTTCTCTGGAAGGTGTCCGACTGGCAAGTGAAGAACTGATTTCAAGGGGAGCCAAGAAAGTAGTTCAGTTGCAAGTAGGCGGAGCTTTTCACTCGCCTCTGATGGAAGATGCCAGAATTGAACTGGAAAAAGCTATTCGTATGACTGATATGAAAATGCCATCCTGTAAGATTTACCAGAATGTAAATGCCCTGCCCGGAAATAGCATGGAAGAAATAAGGCAAAATCTTATTGACCAATTAACTGCGCCTGTTAAATGGACTCAGACGATGCAAAATATGATAAAGGATGGTATGACCTCCGCTTTAGAAATAGGCGGTTCAGGTTCTGTTTTACGAGGGTTACTAAGAAAAGTTGACAGGAGCATAACCAGCGAATCCGCCTGATTGATTTGAGTTCTTTAATTTGAAGGTAAAGTATGTACTAAATACAGTTCAATTTTATGGCTGTGATAAGTAACATCCTAAAGGACATTTGATTCATGCAACTCAGTGTACACGACTATTGCGGCTGTTTACTATTAGTTAATAAATATATTTTGAATTATAAATGTAAAATCATAACTTCACTGTCGGTATCTTAATTAAAATATACAGGATAATTTTTTTATAAATCAAACTGCTTTATGTTGAAAGATAAAGAGGTAAAACAAGGAGATATCTTATTGGCAGAGCCTTTTATGGCAGATTCTTATTTTATTAAAGCTGCAATCCTAGTGACAGATTACCACCCAACAGGAACCGTAGGTTTTATTTTAAACAAACCTATCAATATGAAAGTCAATGATTTGCTTTTGAATTTTCCGGAGTTTGATGGAGATGTTTTTTTTGGAGGACCGGTTGGGACAGATACCATTCATTTTTTACATAATCTCGGTGATTTACTTGAGGGAAGTAGATTAGTCGCCAATGGCGTATATTGGGGAGGCAATTTCGATAAATTAAAATTTTTAATCAAATCCGGATTGGTTCAGCCAAATCAAATCAGATTCTATGTCGGGTATTCTGGTTGGTCACCCGGGCAATTGGAAGAAGAAATCAATAATTCTTCCTGGGTAATTAGCCATAATGACCCGAATTATGTTTTCAAATCACCTTCTGATCAATTATGGAAACAAGTCTTGATGAATAAAGGCGAAATCTATGCCATACTTTCCGAGTTACCTGAAAACACGAATTATAATTAAATTATCAGATTTAAATTTTTAATTAAGATTTAATATAAATCATATCAATTATTGGAATAATTATTGAGGTATTAATTGTAAATTTGCATCAATTTTCAATATAATGTTTCGTAATCCATTTTTGATTCTAAATAAAGTAGTGAAATTTCTGTCCTTTTACCTACTTTTAATAATTTATTCTCATCAGTTTGTTTATGCAAATGACCCTTGTTCTGCCATACCTGTGCCTAACAATGGTTTATTATTTACTACATACAATCTTTCTTCCCAAGGTGGTAGCGGAATTCCGGAACCAATTTGCGGAACCTATAATGACCCGGACATCTGGTTTTCTTTTGTAGCACCTCCGGGCGGATCGGTGACTATTGAAGTAAAAGGGATAACTGCTACAGATCCCGCAATGGCTATATATTCAGGCGACTGCAATTCACCTGACTTAATTGGATGTTACGAAGATCAGAAATGCGGAAATATTCCGGATCCGGGAGTATCTCTGGTCGATTTAATTCCTGGCACAACTTATTTTATTCGGGTATGGAATGAATTACCCGGTGGAGGTACCTTTAAAATGAGGATTTTGGACCCCAACACATCCAACTTCACAAACAGTTACAATGCCTACAATACATCGCCTAATTGCGTTCAACTTACAACTGCAGGTCCCGGCCAAAAAGGATGTAGCTGGTACAATGCGCCCCTGGATTTTGATCAACCATTTGAGATAGCCTTCACTCTTTTCTTTGGAGATTTAGACGCTGATGGTGCTGACGGGATTTGTCTGGTATTTTCGACTGCACAGAACTGTGGAGGCACTGGCGGGGGAATTGGAGCCTTGGGAATACCAAACAGTCTTATTATCGAGTTTGACACATGGTATAACGGTGAAGCGGGCTATGATGATATTCCGGAGGATCATACCTCCATACACGTAAATGGCGATTTCACTTATTCAATTGCCGGACCTGTGGCTCTCCCAAATATCGAAGACGGCGTGGGACATCCAGCCGTAATTGATTGGGATCCTGCGACCTTGACATTGACCGTATATTTAGATGGCGCACCGGTTATGACCTTAAACGGATATGATGTTGTTGCCAATTGTTTCAATGGGACAAATGAAATTTACTGGGGCTGGACCGCTTCGACAGGCGGCAGTTATAACAACCAGTCTTTTTGTTACGAGTCTGCCGTCATAGACAATACAGCACCTATCAATGAGGAATTGAATATTAACATATGCAACGGAGACTCTTATACCTCACCCAACGGTAACGTTTTTACTACGACAGGTACCTATACGGAAGATTTTGTTGCAAGTAATGGGTGCAACTCAGTCAGAACCATCAATTTGGAAGTTTATCCTCAGGAAGTTAAGTTGATAAACACAACCATTTGCAAAGGAGATGCCTTTAACTATAATGGTCAGTCATATAGTTCTGCAGGGGACTTTACCGTCAATGTAGATGGAATTCCATGTGATACTATTGTAAGTCTGCATATTGAAATGGTTGACTTCTTAGTTAATATATTTAAACAAAATGATATTGACTGTAATAACTCTACAACCCAGCTTTTGGCAAATGTTGTTGACCAATCTGCCCCTTTATTTGGTGGAACCATTAATTATGAATGGACGACCACAGATGGCAATATTGTCAATGGCCAAGGTACAGACCAGATTACAGTAGATAAGGGTGGAACATATTGGTTGAGGATTACCACCTCCAACGGTTTAAGCTGTGAATTCGTCTCCAATTATGTTCAGGTAATGGACAATACCCAACCGCCCACTGCTATTATTGCTCCTCAAGGTGCATTGGACTGCAGCCATGCCTCGATTGTTCTGGACGGATCACAAAGTTCTCCGGGCGGGCTGTTATACAACTGGTCCACAACCAATGGAAACATTGTAGGCAGCGATATCAGTTCTACAATTCTGATTGACAAACCGGGAGATTATACCCTTATTATAGAAAATTTATTGACCGGATGTAAGGATACTACGCAATATAAAGCAGTGAACACAGCTTTCAATGCAACTGCATTATTGGCGAAAAGCAATGACCTGAATTGTAAAAATTTAACGTCCGATCTAACGGCTACCATAAGTAATGCGGACAGTACACACTTAAATTGGTCCACAACCAATGGTCATATTGTCGGAGACTCGACCGGAACAGCCATTAAAGTAGATAAAGCAGGAACATACAAGTTTAGTATTTCCGACGATAATGGATGCCAGGTTGATTTTACTATTAATGTAGCTGAGAATACTGTAAATCCGGCGATCTCAGCCAGCCCGGACTCACTCATAACCTGTACCAATCCGAATCTTACCATCTTTGGTTCTGTGAATACTCCAGACAGCCAGTATGTCGTCACTTGGAAAGGTGTTAATACCAATTTTTCCGCAAACTCTGATACCATCAAAATTAGTCAGCCGGATCAGTACATTTTTACGGTAACCGACACTACCAACCATTGCATTTCGATTGACACGGTTAATATCGGCAATTCAAGAACGCCACCTGACATCTCACCGGATTCTGTATTGCCAATAACTTGCAAGACCGATTCTGTTGCCCTTCATACTCAAATAAATAATTATAAAGCTGGATATACATTCGCCTGGTCTTCAAATAATCCTGCTTTCAACGGTGGCACCAATGACAGCCTGATATTTGTAACCGATACCGGGTTCTATCAAGTAACAGTAACAAATCCAAACAATGGATGTACTTCTTCTGTATCATTTGATGTCGTCGGATCTAAAGACCAGCCTATAGCTCTTGCAGGTGGTGATGACACCCTTGATTGTATTCTGCCCTTCATCCTCCATAATGGAAGTTTTACTTCTGGCCAACCTTCAGAAATCAAGATATCATGGACGACAACTGACGGAAGCATAACCGGATCGACGGATCAGGCTCAGGTCCAACTGGCTGCTGCCGGAACTTATATTATGACAGTAATTAATTCTATTAATCAGTGCTCCAGTTCTGATACCATGGTCGTAGTGAGCAATAGTGACAAACCTGTAGTATCTATTGAGGATAGCAATGTTCTAACCTGTAAAGCTCCTTCAATTAATCTTACACCACATTGGTCTAATGCCGGTTTTAATCCTGATGTATTGTGGTCCACAGTAAATGGCAATATAATAAGCCCACAGACAGACTCTATCATTCAGGTAGATAAATCCGGAGATTATGTCATAACGGTTACCAATCCGCAAAACGGTTGTCTGTCTTCCATCAGCGTCTTTGTGGATGAAGACAAAGACCCGCCAACCGGTAACATCACCCCGCCGGATACACTAAATTGTACTGTATTGCAGACCAATATTGATTTTAATGCAAATAATCCGGATTATATCTACAATTGGTCCACCACCACAGGAATGATTATCGGGACGGTAAATCAAAGCACTGTCACAGCGGGGTCTCCGGGGCTGTACAACCTGATGGTAACTGATACTGCCAACGGATGTACGGCATCTTTCAGTCAAACAGTACTGAATAATGTTTCTCTGCCAGTGGTTTCTGCCGGTAATGATCAAGTACTAAACTGTAAAATAACCTCAATCAATCTCTCCGGGACGGTAAACAATGCAGCAAATTATGATATTTTATGGGCCGGACAGAATGGAGGAAATATTGTCAGCGGACAAAATACCCTAAATCCGACTATTGATCAACCGGGAACATATATACTTACGATAAAGAACCTGGTAAACAGTTGTATCAACACGGATACAACACAAGTCATCAGTAAGGTCACACATCCACAGATAAATAATCCTACTGTCTTTGATGCCAATTGCTTCGGCAAAAACGGAAGTATCCGCTTTGAAAACATCACGGACGGAGATGCCCCATATCAATTCAAAATCAATGGCGTTGTTCAGAACAATGACAATCTTGTTTTCAATGGCCTGGATGCCGGAGACTATTTAATTGAAGGTGAAGATAATAATGGCTGTTATTTCTCATTTCAGGCTACAATCAACCAGAGTGATGGCATAAACTTTATACTTCCCGACACGGTTAAAGTAGAATATGGTCAGGATTATACCATCATACCGGAATTTCTGTTTGATACGCTCGGAATGCATTATTTACCATGGGTTGGAGCAGATTATCTCGACTGTAATCCTTGCCTCTACCCTACCATCTCACCTACTTACGATGCCACACTTACACTTTCAGTAACAGATAAGGACGGATGTCCGGATGAGCAATCTCTTGTCGTCAGGGTGTTCAAAAAATCCAGCAATGTTTTTGTCCCCAATATTTTTAGCCCGGATCACAACGGAATAAACGATAAGGTCACTGTTTTTGCCGATTCAAAGGTAATTACAGAGGTAAGTGAGTTTAGAATATTTAACAGGTGGGGAGCTGAAGTATTTTTGAAAAAGAATTTTCCTCCAAATGATGAAAATGAAGGCTGGGACGGATACTTCAAAGGAAAAATGTGCAATCCCGGTGTTTACGTTTATTATGCCAGATGTAAGAATATTTATGGAGAAGAAATCCTTTACAAAGGAAGCATCACTATTTTGAATTAACCCTGATTTTGTAATTGATTTAAAAAAATGTTTCTGTAATTTCCAATATCCAATCTTTCCATATAAAAAACATTACAGTTCGTAATGGGTCTGCTCATACACATCAGGTTAAGCTGGGTGAGAAATTAGTTTCTTGACTCATGATTTCAATAGTTTTTCTTACCTGAGTTATCTTGAGCATTGGTCAGAAATGATAATTATGTATTACTTTTATTTACTAATTTTAATGATTTTAGCACAAAAAAGAGCATAATTGAATCAAAAAATGAATGAAGTCATTTCTGTAGTCGTAGATTATATCCTTACCAACCGGACAGAGCTCATCGCCGCATTCTTTGGCATAGTCAGTGTTTGGTACAGCCGCAAGAATGATGTATTGGTATATCCAACAGGCATCGTCAGTGTATTGTTGTATGTGTATATCTGTTTCAATCATAAGCTATATGCAGATGCCGGGATCAACTTTTATTACTTTATCATGAGTGTCATCGGCTGGATTAACTGGACCCGTAAAAAGGTTGATGAATACGTCTATCCGATAGCTTACTGTAATAAAAAGGAATGGATTGTGGGTCTTTCCGTCTTTTTTATCAGCCTCTTTTCCTTGATCTATGTTCTTTCTCACTGGACAGACAGTCATACTGTCCTCGGAGATTCGCTTGTTTCCTCTTCTGCTGTTACAGCCATGTGGTGGATGGCAAAGCGCAAGATAGAAAACTGGTATGCCTGGATACTAAGTAATGTCGTAGCCCTACCCCTCTTTTTTTCAAAAGGGCTCTACCCTACAGTATTTCAATATATTATATTTTTAATCCTGGCAACCTGGGGTCTTATAACATGGCGGAAATTATATACACAAAGTCAATCGCAACCTACTAACGCAAATAATATTGAAATCCTATAATGCAATAAAGCTATGCCAAGTATGATTTAGTTGATAAAAATTTTCATTACATACTGAAATTAAGCCCACTTTTTATAATTTAACATTTCATTTGTATAACAAAAGCAAACATTTTACACAATCAAGCATTTTAGTAGAAATATTACCTGTTGAATCCGTTAAAAAATATTCAGGGACAGCATACATTTGTCATCGTAGGTGTCGAATCTACCGGTAAGTCAATGGGGGCTCAATTTCTTGCAAATGAATTAAATGCAATACTTATACCCGAGTATGCGAGGCTCTATCTTGAACAACATGATAATCACTATGACCATGACGGTTTCAAAGAAATTGCACATGGCCAGAAAAACCTTGAAGATGAAGCAGTGAATAAGGCAGGACCAAATGACATTCTGGTTTTTGATACTGATTTTATCGTCATATATGTCTGGTCAAAAATCGTATATGGATCTGTACCACAATGGATTATTGATAGAATCCATTCTTATTCCAAAAGACTTTATTTCTTAATGACTCCTGAGGTAGAATGGGTCAACGATGGTATGAGGGAATATCCCGACCCGGAAGTACGTCGGGGCATTCACCAAATATACCAAAAAGTATTGGAGGATTTTAATATGCCTTACCACATCATTTCCGGAACAGAATATGAGAAACGGCAATTAAAAATGTTGAAACTGGCTAAGGCCTATCTCTCAGAAGAATCCCAAACCTTGTCTGTCAGTCAGGATGACTTTTCCGTCAATTTGCCATAAATCCTGTACACCTGTTTTCGGATTATTCTGTAAGACAACAAAACGACCAAAATAATTCCGACACCAAATAAAACAGGAATCAAAAACGCCAGGACGGTAAATAAAAAACTCATTAAATTTTCAATGGTACTGTAGGTAGAATTGGCCATACCAAAAAAAGTGGCAGTTGTTTTAAGGCGCATCATACCTGAAAGACCATTGATACTGACAGCTGTACCGCCTCCGACAATCAAACTCAAAATTTTATCAAAATAAACCGGCATTTCAGGCATAACGGCAGCCATGCTTATGACGCCTGCACAAAAAGCAAGCGGAGCTCCTATAATATCAAGCGTATGGTCAATTATCGGTATGTAGTAGCCAAGGATTTCTATGACCACGGCGATGCCTAAGGCAATCATGACGTAAGGATTATCCAGCCAATGAAAAGTCTCCCCGATCGGCAGGATGTCAAAATATTGAATGACAGAAATTATAAAAAATGGAACAAATATCCGCAGACCGGTTGCTGCGCTTAATCCGATTCCAAGTAAGACGGGCAATATCCATTCACTCATTTATGCACTATATTCAGTGATTGTATTTCGAATTATGTTGCAGCATTCAAGCAACTGCTGTTCAGAGATGACCAATGGCGGCGCAAAGCGAATAATATTGCCATGAGTCGGTTTGGCGAGCAGTCCATTTTCTGCTAGTTTGATACAAATATTCCAGGCAGTATCAGAGTCTTCGTCGTCATTGATAACGATGGCATTGAGCAGACCTTTGCCTCTGACCAGGGTTACAAGATCAGACGAATCAACCAATTTCTGCATTTCACTTCTGAAAATCTTGCCGAGGTAATCAGCCTTTTCAGCAAGTTTTTCATCCAAAACAACCTGCATAGCTTCCATAGCAACGGCACATGCAAGAGGATTACCGCCAAAGGTGGACCCATGCTGGCCCGGCTTAATAGTCATCATTATTTCATCATCTGCCAAAACGCAAGAAACAGGCAACACACCACCGGAAACAGCTTTGCCCAGAATAAGAATATCCGGGCGGATATCGAGCAGGTCACAAGCCAGCATTTTCCCTGTCCTGGCAATTCCTGTCTGCACCTCGTCAGCTATAAATAAGACATTGTTTTCCTTACAAAGAGCATAGACTTCCTGCAAATAAGCATCATCGGGTACAAAAACACCGGCTTCACCCTGGATTGGTTCCATCAGGACGCCGGCGATGTCAGGTAATTGGATAGCTTTATGAAAATCTTCTATTTTATTGTACTCAACTTCGATGAATCCGGGTAAATATGGGCCATAACCGCCCTTACTGTCAGGATCGGAAGAAATACTGACGGCTGCCATAGTACGTCCATGGAAATTTCCCTTAGCGACAATAATTTTAGCCTTTCCTTCTTCAATGCCTTTTACTTCATAGCCCCACCTGCGGCACAGTTTGATAGCCGTTTCAACACCTTCTACCCCGGTATTCATAGGTAAAAGCTTGTCATAGACAAACAGGTCAGTCATAAATGCTTCATACTTACCCAGCAAGTCATTGAAAAATGCCCTGGAGGTCAATGTAAGTTTTGAAGCCTGATCTACCAATGCCTTAATGATGCGTGGATGACAATGTCCCTGATTAACCGCAGAATAAGCAGATAGGAAGTCAAAATACTTCTTTCCATCCACATCCCATAAGTACACACCTTCGCCGCGGCTCAGCACCACGGGCAATGGATGATAGTTATGTGCACCGTATTGGTCTTCCAGGGAAATATAATAATTTGCCTTACTGTCATTTATCGTCATCATAGCTTAAAGATTTATAACCGTAAAGTTACGATTTCCAGCCAATATAATATTTGCAAAATAGAAATTAACTGAAATTTCATTTTGCGACAATGATATCACAAAAGAAATACAGAATTTTTAAAAGGAAGTATAAAATATTGGCAAATAATTAACTAAAATGACAATACCAATAAATTATAACTTTTCTTTTTTTTCTATTCATTCATATAATCTTCAATCGGTGGACAGGTACAGATCAAATTTCTGTCTCCAAAGGCATTATTCACCCTTCCGACAGGAACCCAAAATTTATATCCTGATTTTAAATATTCGATTGGATAGGCAGCCTTTTCTCTGGAATAAGGCAATGACCATTCATCTGCTGTCACCAAAGGCAAAGAGTGCGGCGCATTTGACAATAGGTTATTATCGGCAGCCACCTTGCCGGATGCTATTTCTTCTATTTCATCCAGGATACTCAACATCGCATCGCAGAACCGATCCAACTCATCTTTACTTTCACTTTCAGTCGGCTCGATCATCAGTGTTCCCGCTACAGGAAAAGATAAGGTAGGCGCATGGAATCCATAGTCTATCAGCCTCTTGGCAACATCTTCGGCACTGACGATATGCTTATAAGGTCTTAAATCAACAATCATTTCGTGTGCTGCGCGACCCTGAGCGCCGGAATAAAGAATCTCATATCTCTTTTCCAGTCGAGCCTTGATATAGTTGGCATTAAGGATGGCGATTTCTGTAGAATGTTTAACTCCTTCTACACCTAACATTCTAACGTATCCATAAGAAATGAGTAAGATACTTGCAGAACCATAGGGAGCAGAACTAACGGCAAAGTCGTCCCCCATGGCAATATGTCCGGGAAGAAAAGGTTTCAGCAGATCATTGCAACAGATCGGTCCCATACCCGGGCCACCTCCTCCGTGGGGAATGGCAAAAGTTTTATGAAGATTTAAATGGCATACATCTGCACCTATCGTTCCGGGATTGGTCAGACCAACCTGAGCATTCATGTTGGCGCCATCCATGTAAACCATACCTCCATTCTCGTGTATTATCTGACAAATCTCCTTGACAGCAGTTTCAAATACTCCGAATGTTGACGGATAAGTCAGCATCAGGCAAGCCAACTGATCACGATACTGTTCTGCCAGGCTCTTAAGATCAGTCATATCTATATTTCCCTGATCATCTGTTTTGACAACTATAACTTTCATACCTGCCATAACTGCTGAAGCAGGATTTGTTCCGTGAGCTGACGACGGAATCAGGGCAACATTTCTATCGTGGTGACCATTGGCTTCATGGTATCTTTTTATTGCAAGCAGACCTGCATATTCTCCCTGGGCACCGCTATTTGGTTGAAAGGAGCAAGCAGTAAAGCCGGTAATTTCACAAAGGTAGGAGGCAAATTCACGGATCATGGTATAATATCCTGTCCACTGATCCCGTGGAGCGAAAGGGTGAATATTGGCGAATTCAGGCCAGGAAACCGGAATCATTTCAGCAGCAGCATTTAGCTTCATGGTGCAAGAGCCCAATGATATCATGCTGTGCATCAGAGAAAGATCCTTGTTTTCAAGGGTCTTCATGTATCGCATCAGCTTTGTCTCTGTGTGGTAGCTGTTAAAAACAGGATGTGTCAAGAATTCGGTTGTGCGCTTCAGAGTGCTTTCAATAGGCGATTTCAGGCTCTTTGCATGTTCAGACAACTGTTGGGAGCTCATCTCTATGTTAAAGATGCTCAAAATATCGGACACATCAGTCCATGAGGTTGTTTCATCCAGAGCAATCAATATTTTATCGTCCGTATATCCAAAATTGATTCCCTTAGCCTCAGATTTGGATTTTATATTGTCAATTTGCGGAGTGTCGGCATTAATCGCAATTGTATCAAACATAACAGTATGATTCAATTGAAATCCTTTTGAATTCAGGATACTTGATAAAGTAACAGCACAGGTATGGATATTTCCTGCAATTCTTTTAATCCCCTCCGGACCGTGGTAAACAGCATACATAGCAGCCATATTGGCCAGCATTGCCTGTGCCGTACAAATATTGGAAGTCGCCTTCTCTCTTTTGATGTGTTGTTCTCTCGTCTGAAGTGCCATTCTCAGGGCACGCTTTCCGTATGCATCAATAGAAACACCGATAATCCTACCGGGAATAGCTCTTTTAAACTCATCAGCTGTAGCAAAATAAGCAGCATGAGGACCCCCAAATCCCATTGGGACACCAAAGCGCTGAGTATTGCCTAACACAACGTCAGCACCCCACTCACCGGGCGGCACCAGCAATGCAAGAGACATAAGGTCTGCTGCAACTGCCACGTAAACATTCTTCGCTTTCATTTCCTGAACAAAGGATGAGTAATCCTCTACTTTACCCACACGAGTCGGGTATTGAAGGAGAACCCCAAAGGCCAGCTCCCCGACGGTATCCGTATTTCTGTCAAATTCAACCACATCAATATTAAGAACCCGGCACCTAGTTTTAACTACATCTAAAGTTTGAGGTAAGACACCTTTTTCAACATAAAATTCTTTAAAGTCATCACCCCGCTTATTTTTTATACCATAGAACATACTCATCGCTTCGGCAGCAGCCGTACCTTCATCCAATAGTGAAGCATTGGCAATGGGCAGGCCGGTAAGGTCGGAAACCATCGTCTGAAAGTTAAGCAGCGATTCGAGACGTCCCTGAGCTATCTCAGCTTGATACGGAGTATATTGAGTGTACCATCCCGGGTTTTCAAAGAGATTGCGCAAAATAGGATTGGGTACAAATGTATTGTAATATCCCTGTCCGATGTAACTTTTATATACTTTATTCCGGACTGCAAGAGATTTAACATAGGAAAGGTAATCTTGCTCTGACAAAGCTTCCGGAAGATTCAGTTTATGTCTGAGTCGAATTGCCTCAGGAACAGTCTGATCAACCAACTGTTCAAGACTACTTACTCCGATAGTCTGACACATTTCTTTAATTTGTTCAGCCCCTACTCCCAGGTGTCTGTCTTCAAATTTTTCTTCCAAAAATATCATAAATAAAAGATTGATTAGTATTTTAAAAATCCGCCAAATATATAAAAAAGGCTGCAATTTATTCAATTACAGCCCTTGTATTTATCAGACTTAATGTCAGCCTATGCTTTTTTCTTATCAGTGCTCCCGGCAACAGTTTTCGGACGAATATCCCTAGCTGTATCATGGACTATGGCACCTGCAATGAAAATGGAAGAGAATGTACCGAAGAAGATACCTACCATAATTGCAAAGGCAAATCCTTTGATACTATTACCTCCAAATAAAAACATGATGGTCATAACCGTGAATGTAATAAAGGAAGTAATGATTGTTCTACCCAGTGTACTATTAATTGCAGCATTTATTACCTCCGTCTTACTCATGCTCAAATATTTTCCGGCAAATTCCCTGATACGGTCGAAAATGATAACCGTATCATTCATCGAATAACCTATTACCGTGAGTATTGCAGCAATATAGGCCTGGTCAATTTCCATGGAGAACCATACCAATCCGTGAAGGAGGGAGAAGATACCCAACATCATCAAACTATCGTGAACGAGGGCGATGATGGCACCCAAACTATATTGCCACTTGCTAAACCGGAACAGGATATATATAAAGATAGCCAATAGTGCGAGTATAGCGGCAGTAACAGAACTCATCTTAATGTCATCTGCAACAGTCGGTCCAACTTTTGAGAAGCTGGAAATGTGGGTACCCTTGGAGTCTGACTTCTTAAATTCATCTAATGGAACAGTCTGCTTTGTAACATCCTCAGCCGCCTTATGAACTTTGGCAATAACCTCATCACCTATTTCAGGATTCGGATCATCAATTTTATATGAAGTAGTGACGTTGTATGTATTTCTTACGTCAACCGCTTTAACTATCGGTTCTCCACCCAATTCTTCTTTCAACTTGGCTTTAAATGCTTCTGCATTGACATTCACATCCTGAACGAAGGACACATTGGCGGAGTATCCACCTTTAAGGTCAACACCTAATTCAAATCCACGTGTAAAAATTGAAATTAGTCCAATCAAAATTAATGTACCAGAGAAAATGTAGGCTTTCTTGCGTAATCCCATCCAATTAATATTAGCTCCATGGAAGATTTTTTCAGAGAAGGCAGTTGAAAACTTAATATCTTTTCCTTTACCAGCCCACCAATCTGTAATCATTCTCCCTACCAATACAGCCGTAAACAAGGAAGACAATACACCCACAATCATTACGACTGCAAATCCTTTCACAGGACCCAAACCAAAATAAGCCAGACAGATGTTGGTAATTAAGGTAATAATGTTGGCATCAATAATAGCTGAATAAGAATGTTTAAATCCTCTTGCAATGGATTCTTTCAAAGGATAACCATGTTTTAGTTCTTCCTTGACCCTTTCAAAGATGATAACACTGACATCCACCGCAATACCCATCGTCAATAGAATACCCGCAATACCCGGTAAGGTAACAACCGTCCCCTTAGATGCAAGAACACCAAAGATAAAGAACATATTACATAGCAGTGTAATCACTGCAATAACACCTGAAGTAGCATAGTAAATCACCATAAACACCATGATAAACAGGAAGCCTATCAAGATAGCGATTAATGACTTATTGATGTTTTCCTGGCCCAATGACGGGCCTACGAGAGATTCCTGTACGATTCTGGTGCCGGCAGGTAATTTACCGATTTGAAGGATGTTGGCGAGGTCTTTACCTTCTTGAACACTAAAGTCTCCGGTGATTTGAGAATCTCCGGAAGTGATAGCGTTATTCACTCTAGGCGCAGAAACAACTTCACCATCCAAAACTATTGCTATTTCCCGATTATTATCTGCTGCAGCCTTTGTCGTCATTTCACCCCACTTCTTCGCTCCTTCATTGTCCATACGTAAAGAAACAGCCACCTGATGAGACATAGGATCCTGTGTCTCTCTGGCATCCACTACTCTGTCTCCTTCGAGAGGAGCTTTTCCGCTGCGTGGAACCTTAATTCCGTATAATTCAAATTTATTGGTATATTTAAATGTGACAGGGTCTTTAGTTGGTTTGGAAGCCCACTTAAATGAAATATCAGCCGGGAAAAGAGCTTTAATCTGAGGCATGTTCAGGTATTCTGTCACAAGATTCATCTTATTCTTTTCGGCAACACCCATTACAGCTAAAGGGAAAGCAATGCCATTCTGTGTAGCAGAATTTGGAGTAAAAATTTTCAAAAGTGGTCCGGAGCCAGCACCTGCATTGGAAACAGGTACATCCACAATTCTCATCGTAGAGTCAATAACAACTCCAAGGCTATCCGTTTTCTTGTCCCAGATTGTATCTTTTTGAGTAGTGGGGGTATTTAAGGCTGTGGTATCACCGCCTAAGATAGCTTTTAATGCTTTGTCTGCCTTAGCAAAACCTTCAATGATACCCGGATCAGATGCCCTATACACATCGAAAAATTCCAGTTTGGCACTTGCCTGTAAAAACTTACGTGCTCTTTCTGGGTTATCAACACCCGGTAATTCAACTATAATCATGTCACGGGCAGCATCCAATGAAACATTAGGCTGAGTAACACCAAATTTATCTATACGGTCTTTTAATCTTTTGAAGGTCAATTCGACTGTCTGATCTGCTTTCACCTGAAGCGCATTCAGCACAGCAGCATCAGAAGAGGAAGATTTAATATCTGTTTTAAGCGTAGGGCTTTTTGCAAAAATTGATGCAAGGGTCTTACCATTGGCAATTTTAGCCCATTCCTGACCAAAAGCGGTTACAAACCCAATTTGTTCTGTCACCAGTCGCTTTTCGGTTGTATTTAAGGCTTTTAAAAATGTCGGGTCTGTACTATGATTTGACATCGACAATAGGAAATCTTTCAGGTCAACCTGGAGAATGGTACTCATACCTCCTTTCAGGTCTAATCCCAAAGCCAGTTCCTGACGCTTTAATTCATCATAAGTATAGCTTTTTATTCCGGGAATGCTAAAGACTGTTTCAGAAGACATTGAATCCAAAAATGAAATCCTTGCTTCTTTTCTGACAACATCTTTATTGTCCTCGGGGGCAGTAGCTGCGACCTTCTCTGCATAAGCATCAGCAGCTTTTTCTATCCTTGTTGTCGGTAAATAAAAAACATATTGAAGTAAACAAACTAATGCGATTGCAACCAGAAAAAACTTAATTATTCCTTTTCCTTGCATTTTAACTTTTTTTTGAAATAAAATTTTTTGAACTTTACATCTTAAATCGATTCACAAAACCATGTCAAACACTTATCAAATCTATGATTCAGAGGATGCCAGGCCTTATGTTCACTTTAAGGCGGTGCAAATATATAAATTATCTTTATAAATTAGTTTACTATTGTTACTATTTCAATCATCTTGCGTCATAAATTAAATTTTTTATCAATCAGGGAACAAAGAAGAAATATATAATGTATAAAATAAAAACTTTGTTACCTGATATATTTATTAATCCTAAAAATTATAGCAAATGGGTTTATTTTCATTTTTAAAGGGCAGCGGTAGCGATGATCTCAAAAAGAAAGAAGAAGAAGCTGCAAAAAACGCTGTTGACCAGGCAAATGCTGCTGCTCTCCAGTCAATTATGCATACACAGAAAGTTTTGTCTCTAGAAAATATCGTTCAGGGACTTAATATTCCGGTTACTGACCTTTCCATTCAATTAGAAGGGGATACTGTCACTGTAGGCGGTAGCGTTGCAAATCAATCCGATAAGGAAAAAATCGTATTGGCACTTGGTAATGTTAATGGAATTGCTGCCGTTAATGATCAATTGACAGCAGAAAATGTTGAGCCTGAATCTAGTTTCTATGAAGTAAAATCAGGCGATTCCTTGTCTAAAATAGCAAAAGCTTATTATGGTGACCCAATGAAATACACCGTAATCTTTGAAGCTAATAAGCCTATGTTGAAAGATCCGGATAAAATTTATCCCGGACAGCAACTCAGAATACCAAAAATCTAAAAATTGAAAGGTCGGCTTAGCCGGCCTTTTTTGTTTGAAGCCTATGAAAGTAAAATGCTATCAAAAGGCAAATCATGCCAAAAATTAATAATAATCCGATTTCCAGAAAATACGTCTTCCATTCAATCCCTCTTAAAAATATATCCTGAAAAAGATGTAAACCCCATTGAAGTGGAGATATTCCGGCAAGATATTGTAAAGTAGGAGGAAGAACTTCTATCGGGACCCATATACCTCCTATTGCCGATAAGATAACTATCGCAATCGAGCCAAACATCATCGCCTGATGATATGTATTAAAAAGGGTTCCTATCATTATCCCTAAACTAACAGCAGCAAAGGCTATACCCAAAGTAGCCGCCATCGCAGGAAATACCGACCATCCAATTTCCAGTGTAGGCAAACCGACGTAAGGCAGAATTAAGTTGCTGATAATCAGTATAAAAATAAACTGAAACAAGCCAAAACAAGTATAAAACAGAACCTTTCCAAAAAGAATATCCATGTGACTTCCACGGGTCATTCCAATCATCCACCTTGTGCCTTCACCCTTTTCTTTGATATAGTTGCCTGAAAGCGGGATAATCAGAAAAAAAATAGCGAAAACAATCCAGGCAGGTACATTGTGCTGAACTGAATTCATTACCAAAGATGATGACTTAACTTTTCCTAAATTTTTTACAATCAATTTTTCTCCTAACAAGGATTGGATATTGCCTGAATGGGAGTCAACAGCTGAAACACCATCCGGCGTCCTGCCTAACTTGCTGAACAGTATGTCCATTTGTACCTTAAACAACATTTTTTCAACAGCATTCTGAACAGCCATCTTGAAGGTTGACTTAGCGACTGGATCAAATAACAAGACAACATTCAAAGAATCTATTTCCTGTCTGACCGGAATAATGGACGGTTGCCCACCGGCTGAACCAATGAGGTTCAAAATTTTATTTGTTCTGTTTAAGATTTCGGCATAACTTCCCTTCGTTATGACTATGCCAATCGAATAATTACCTCTTTTGACCAATTGATATACCTGCAATTTTGATAAAGGTCGCCCTTCAATAGAATCAATCAGTTCAAACTGGGGTGATTTATTAAACATGGACTTAAGCGAGTCACTCAACAGCCTGTGATCCGCATCAGCCCACAGAATTTTAAATGAAACATCCTGATAATCCTTAAATGGCGCATCCTGTACAATTGCCATAGTGACTATCAGAAGAACAGGCATTATCAGCAACATGGCCAGCCCACCCGGATCCCTCAACAGAAGAATCTTTTCCTTCCAAAAAGTTGATATAATTCGTTTAATATTCAATCTCTGACCTTATTTCCCGTATAAGTTAAAAACAATTCTTCCAGACTATTCTTTTGAAATTTATGCATCAGTTCTTCCGGCTTACCGGTTAACAATAACTTTCCATGATCAAATATGGCTATCAGATCACAAAGTTCCTGAGCCTCAGATAGCAGATGGCTGGTATATATGATGGTTTTGCCTTCGCGGTTAAGCTCTTTGATGATATGGTGTATCAGCGCTCTGCTCTGTATATCTACACCGGCAGTAGGTTCATCCAGGATAATCATCTCAGGATCCGGAAGTAAAGAGACTAAAATATTTGCCCTTCGGTTCATTCCGCCGGAAAAGTGCTTAATTTTCTTATCCAGATGGGGCACAAGCTGAAACACATCGGTAAGCTTATCTATCCTACCTCTTAAAAGCTTTTCCTTCATTTGGTTTAAACGGCCAAAATAAAGAAGGTTTTCCCGCAAGGTCAATTCTCCGAAAAGTCCATCCTGTTGGGGAACCAGACCAAAATCCTTTCGGTCTAACTCAGTATTTTCATTTCCTTTAACATGCTGGAGTTTTCCTTTAGTTTCACTCAATAATCCGCATATAATGAGGATGAGCGTTGTCTTACCTGCTCCATTAGGACCCAGGAGACCTGTAATTTTACCGGCAGGTATCAATAAATTTACATCATCCAGGGCAAGATCAAGTTGCTTCTTATATTGTTTATATAAGCCGGATAGTAGAATTCCATCCATTAATTAAAACTTTATTTTCCCCAATTTCTTAAAAAAATTCACCTCCTTCTCTCCTATTTCTCGCAATTGGTTTGCAATAGTCTGAAAATTGTCTGTCTTGCCGGCCCTGTCTTTTATTATTCTGGCGACATTGTATGCAAAAACCCTCCATTGATCGCCTATTTCAGTCATCTCAGATGACATATTATTGAGCTGATCATTATTCAGTAATTTGCCGGCTTCTTTCAAAAATGCCGCATACATAAATCTGAATCCGCCTCCTCCGGTACCTATTTCTTCCTGCATTCTAATCAGATTACCCAAGGCAAGGAGACTCTTTCTTTCAGAATACTTTTCAGGATACTTTTCGATTTTCCCGGCCAGATAATTTATACCTTTTACCCCGATAAAAGGCAGGGGGGCACTGTTTATCAAAAACATTGTCCGCCTGATCCCGCGTCGTATAGCTTCCGGCAAATCAGGATTATGAGAAGGCATCTTTTCAATATAATAAAGCTTGCCTGATGGCTCGGGGAAACCTTTTGCCCATCTGGCTTTCTGCAAATCATCTTTATTTATTCTCTTTAAATCAGGCAACACCGGGTCACCTACAATATACTCATCGCCTTCTTTACCCCATATAATAATATTGTGAGCATTAAAGTGGAATCTATATGCATCGGGTAAATATGGCAAATAATAAACACTACACATGACGCCTACCGGAATATTCCATGCAAGTAAATCATCCAAAGTTTCCATGGATTTTTCAGGAGACCTAAACTTTTTCGACTTTACCTTGGCACCGAGAAGCTTTGTAGCTCTGGAGAAGATACCACCGGGCCAGATTCGATAATTTGTTGCCGGCACACCATTGACTTCAATAAAAGGAAGATGGATAAAGAATATGCCACTACCTATACCGAATATCATCGGCTCAGACAGCTGCATATTATGGAAATCAAGCATGTTTACGATCACACCTGTTTCACAATGTGCAGATTGTATATGATTAAAATTCATCAATTATTATTCAGAGTTATCCGAAAATTTTATTTAAACTCAGTCAGCTCCTTCATGTCAATACAAAAAACCTGAGCATACTTTTTTAAAGTTTTTTCCCTTAATTTTTTAAATACATCGGGGCGAAAATGTCTTTTTACCTGCCATTTCCACAATCCCATATATCCCGCTAAGATTCCCGGATCCATCAATTTTTTTTCCATGAAATAAAAAACCGGACTTCTGGTTCCATTCCGTACTTCCTCGGCAGCTTTAGCTACTTTGTAATCAACCTCTTCCAGAGCTTGTTTCAGTGCAGTGGCCTCCGGTTCCCACCCTACTGACTGCACTGTTGTGTAATCACCAGATTCTTCGACAGCATATTTTAAGAGGCCTTCACCAAACTTATCCTCATATATATCTTCCCTATCCTGAGGAACTTCATTCTTTTTCACTTCACAAATATTTAAAGTTATATACGATTTTTAATATATTGTACTGATTTGAAATATTGTAAGTCAGCTGCAAGACGTTTTCTTTTAATAAACTCTTGAATCTTGGAGACAATGGCTTTAACCGGCGAAACAACAAAGATTCCGACAATTAAAAAGTTTTTAAAAAAGAGAACCAATGATTTTCTATTCAATGAACCCGGTTCGCCTCTTTGTTTAATTTTTTCAGACCACATTTTAAATTGCTTAACACCTGTACGCTCCAGCAAAATAAGACCGGGCCTAAGTTTAACTGCTCCAGACTGCAAAAGTTTATCTTGTAGGTTTTCCCAGCTGTCAGATATTAATGCCGCTTCAATAATTTTACCAAAATCTCTACCTTTTAATTTGTCTTCAGCTTGAATTCCTGCTGAAGGCAAGATTCCTGATGATTCCTTTTTACCCTTAAAAAGCCATCGGATTATCGTCAGAGTGGATACCAGATTGGGGGAAGAGTCAACAAATGAAATATTTCCCACATGTTGTGCCCGAAAGGTATGAAAATAACCCTTTACTTTTTCCAGTGCATTTAACCACATATTTCTTGCACCGATAATGGTAATCACTTTTTTGTTTCTGAAAATATCTGCAGCCTGCTGCGATTGCAAAAAACCGGTTACAGGCAAAGAGGGATGCAGAAACCAGGGCTGAAATGCAAAGATCAATAAATCGTAATCCTGTTCCGGATGGTCACCTTCGAGGCGTATTTCAACACCCTCCTCATGTACACATTCAGGCATAGCATCAAAAAACTCCCAGCTTGTCCAGGGAAAGGGGAAAGGCTTAACCGGAACAATTTGCATCCAATCAACAGAAATCTGATCGGACATCGGTTCTATACACCTATCAATCAAATCTTTTAGCTGCCCTGTCTGTGAGTAATATATGACTCCGATTCTCTTCATCGTTACTTATTAGCTGTACCTTCCATCAATTGAATACCTTCAAATTTAAGGTTTTTAGACTTATCCTTAAAGTACATCACTTTATTTGCAAAGTCAATCATCAAATCAACCATTTCCGCCGAGTAATCACTCATTCGATTTAGGTCAAGGTCTTTTGCAATAGGAACATAAATTGGTTCAAAAGCATCCGACATCGAAACTATTTTAACCATCTTTTCCCTGATTAAAAATCCTCCTTTCTGATGTTCATAGACATAGTCAAAAATTTGAATTGTATCCATTTTGTCGGGAACACCGACTTGCTCCAATGTACCATAAAATGTTCCGTAAGAGTCCTGTTTCTTTTTATCATTACCCCTGGATTGTTTGTATTTTTCCTGTTTTCGTTTTAAATCACCTGCGTTCCTGTAGGTTAATTTGCCACTGTACGATGTAGAAACACCATTGATATCTCCATTGATAAAAACCCTGCCTGTCTTTAAAATATATCTAAAATTCAGATCTCTTTTTTTATCGTTTATAAATATTGTGTCTGATCCGTTAGATTTTATTTCAAAGTTAAGAGGTCCGTAATCTGAACTGTCAATACTTATTTTATTACCCTCTATATAATTGATCGCCAATCGTTTATTGCTTTTACTGAAATTGCTTTTAGTGATATAATAACCGTCATATACGCCTGCCATGTTTTTAGCAATCAGCTCATCCCGGTCATTTTGACCGAAAACCATCAAATTAATCGAAATAAATAAAAACAATAAAAATGAACGACTCATAATGAATAAATAACGGTTTATCTCAACTTGAATTAAAATTCATTGAAAAACAAAAGTAAGACAATTTTTGTTATCATATTTGTTACATAATTAGTGTAAAATGTCTAATTATTTACATTAATTTTTAAATTTTTATATATGCAAAATGCTGGGCTGGCAGTTTAGAAAGTTCGAGATAGGCGAAGGTCAATCAAAATATGAGGAATTACTATCCTTATTTCAGGAATTGATGATCTATTCTTCAGGAAATGCAACCAATGCGATCCAATGGTTGATGGAGATGGACAAAGAGTACAATCTGACCAATGACGATTACGGTATCAGAGATTTTATAGATGATTTGACTAAAAATGGCTATCTCAGTGCAGAGATGGGGAAAAGAACTTTGAAGCCGACGGCCAAAATGAATCTTTCTTTGCGTAAAAAAGCTTTACAGGAAGTTTTCGGAAAGGTTCAGAAATCATCAAGAGGCAATCATAATACCGGAGTAGATGGGAAAGGAGATGAATATACATCTGATTTACGACCATTCACCTTTGGAGATAATATTGAACAAATTGCATTTTTAGAATCACTTAAAAATGCTCAGATTAACCATGGGTTAAATTCATTTGAGTTGCAATATAAGGATTTAGAGGTAAGGGAAACATATCATCAAAGCAATATGAGCAGTGTCTTGTTGATAGATATATCCCACTCCATGATCTTATACGGTGAAGACAGGATTACACCTGCCAAGAAAGTGGCCATGGCTCTATCAGAATATATCTCTACCCGATTTCCTAAAGATACTCTCGATATAGTAGCCTTCGGAGATGAGGCTTGGAAAATAGAAAAAGAAGATCTGCCATATCTTGAAGTAGGCCCTTATCATACAAATACGCTTGCTGCACTTGAATTATCCCTTGATATTTTGCGAAAGAGAAAAAACACCAATAAGCAAGTATTTATGATCACTGACGGCAAGCCTACATGTATAAAGAGGGGAAGCAAATTTTATAAAAACAGTTTTGGTCTCGATCGGCTGATTGTTAATCGAACACTCAATCAGGCAGGTAAGTTTAAGCGACTCGGCATACCGATTACAACCTTTATGATAGCCAAGGATCCATATCTGGTTGAATTTGTGGAATTATTTACCGAAACCAATGGCGGCAGAGCTTTTTATAGTGATTTACAGGGATTGGGAGACTTTATTTTCAGGGATTACAGCCACGCTAAAAAGAAGACGAACAGAAGATAACATTTCACCGACTGTAATGTATCTATTAAACAGTAATTTGCGTTCTATTTAAAAGACATTCAAACTTAAAACTGTTGTTTCACTTGAAGAAGTATTTAATTCTGGTTTCTGTCCTTTTAATTGGCCAAAGCACTCAAGCTCAAAAGAAAAGTTGGCACCAATGGGACGAAATCTTAAGTCAAAAGGGAAATGTTATTTTAGAGGATACTAATGCAGTCAATCGTGCAGAAGCAGTAAATTTTGTTATGGATTTTTTTAATGCTGAATTGGCTGATTCCGCTACCTTTCACAATAAATTTACAATTTCAAAGTTTTTTTCTGTTTTATATCCCAAGGATTCATCCTTCAGAATAATCACCGGACAGCATTTTATAGATAACAATCATTATCGGTATTATGGTGGTATTCAAATGGCAGCCGGAGGATTTATTCCGTTCACTGACCGCTCCTATGAAAACAACAAAGATGGCATAACAAACGAAGAATTGAGACCGGAAGAATGGCAGGGTGCCTTATACTACAGGCTTTTCGACTGCAAATTAAAAAATCAGCCATATTACCTTCTATTAGGCTACAATGGATTTTCCTTCTTCAATAAAAGGAAAGTAATTGATGTTCTATCCTTTGATTCCAATAATCAGCCTGTATTTGGAAAGGATGTATTTGTAAAAGATTCTACAGATGGTGAAGACACTCCGCTACGATATATTTATACTTATTCCGCGGATGTGGCCATGCAACTCAACTATGAGGAGGAAGAAAATCTAATTATCCTCGATCATCTGATTCCTATGACAGAAATATTCAAAGGTCAGGGCGAAACAGCAGTACCCGACGGGACTTATGAAGGATTCAGGTATAAAAAAGGAAGATGGCATCACATTTCATTCCTTCCACAGAGATTTATGAACGAATCAGAACTTAATTCAATCAGAAAAAAGAATAAACCATCCAACAAGTTTGGAAGAACGGATGAGGGTTAAGGTATATCACTTTTATCTTACTCAAAATAAGTTTCGGTAATTTTTTCGACAAATTTTAATTCAGCTAATTTACGCAGAACTTTAACTGCATGAGGCTGATGTGTATTCCCCAAACATAATATCTGATTCCTATCGCACATCGATCTGCCCATAGACTTGGTAAATATGATGGTTGTGTCAATTTTTTTTACTTTATCTCTTGACATTTTATTATCCGGAATACAAAATTCATAGGAAATACTGTGTTTGCCATCTTCTTCACCTGCAAGACCATCTTTATCCAGCTGATTAAGATCAAATTTTATTTTGGAATCCATCATCTCATCGACTGTAAAAGTCTTATGTGAATTACAAGCTGCATAGATAGCCATAATTATGAGCAAAAGGGTATAGAATCGAAGATTTTTCATGAGCCAAAATTATTTATTATTCCTCTTGAATGTAAAGATATATTCTACTTCCCATGATTTTCCGCCATCTAAACTTATTTCGTAACTTTTGATAACGGTATCTTTATTAACGTTCTCAAACACATAACGGTCAATTGCAGGCTGACCTTTAACGTTTGTATTACCCTTAAAAACATATCTGTCCGGATTGAGTCCGGGCTCATAATAGCGGATTCCGTTGCCAGTCAGGTCAGACCCATCTGCACCTACCCAGACAAGTTTCCACCTTGAATCCATCGCATCGGTATAAATGAGTCCAACAGAGAGTGTTCCATCCGGATGTTCCATCTTTATTTCGATGGCATTCCCGGAGGATATGGGCTTAATATGGCAATAGGCAGCAAAAGTAGATTCCCTATTATAGGAAGCCCATGTTCCGATAAGAAAATTAAAAGGTGTCTGAGAATCCATTTGAGCTGATTGACCAGACTTTTGCAGAATAGGCTTTTTCTGACCGTAGCTTTCTATTATTGTAAAAGTAAAAATTGCGAAACAACTTACAATGATCAGGCTAATTTTCAATATATTGGAATATAAATACTTATACATATATAACAGAAGTAATAAAAGTGCAAATGTAATCAAATAAAATTTTGAAATTAAGTTATTTTTTTTGAACCAATTTAAATCAAAAGAGTTAAACACAACTATAGGCAATAGAAATAATTTAATATATTTCAAACTATATTGCTGCATAATCTCGTTATTATCAAATAATCTTTCAGGCAATGATTGAAACAGCTAAAAAAATTATTGATTTTATTCTCCACATAGATACGCATTTGCTTGAAATTGCAAATAATTATGGAACTGCAACGTATATCATACTCTTTTTGGTTGTTTTTTGTGAAACAGGACTTGTCGTAACCCCTTTTCTCCCGGGTGATTCTTTATTCTTTGCAGCCGGTGCTATTTGTGCAACATCGGGATTAAATATTTTCCTGACGATTGCGGTTTGTCTTGCGGGCGCCATCATCGGCAATACAGTTAACTATGAGATTGGGAGGAGATTGGGACCATCCATATTTAAAAAGGATTCGAAATTTATCAAGAAGGAACATTTAGAAAAAACACAGGAATTTTACCACAAACATGGCACCAAAGCTATTGTATTGAGCCGGTTTTTGCCGATATTCAGAACTTTTGTTCCCTTTGTTGCAGGCGTTGCAGGCATGAATCCGATGAAACACTTTGTGTACAATGTGCTGGGGGCTGTTTTATGGGTTCTGATCTTTGTACTTGCAGGATACTTTTTCGGAAAAATAAAATTTGTTCAGGAGAATTTCAGTTTAGTGATTATTGGCATCTTAGTAGTTACCATATTGCCAGGCATAATTGCTTTTCTGAAAAATAAATTTTCATCCCGAAAGAAAGAAAAGACCATCGTATAATCGTTGAAAATAATATTTCTTAAACTGTGATTTATAGTTTAAAGTTAAAAATTAGGTTTTTTTTAAAAACAAAACATATATACAGCATAATATGCTGATAGTCTTTTTGAAATACATTATATTCTCCGCATAAGTTTATCCAATTCAGTTCTTGACTCCGTAAGTTTATTTCCCATTTTATCAAACTCAATCTGAATATTGGCCAGTTGTTTCTCTTCTTGTCGCATCATTTCATCAAAGCGGCTAAAGTTATCCTCTATTCGTTTCCTGAGGTGAGAGATATATTGCTTTAACTGGTGGTCTATATCAGTCTGAAGTTTATCCTTTCCTTTGCGAATTTCAAGATTAAAATTTGACATAATTTTATTTTTCTTGACCATGGTTGTAATTCCGGCAAATAATATCCCGACCGCAGTCAAAAGCCCTCCTGTAACATCAAACACAGCACCATGAGTAACTCCTGCGATAATTAGCCCTACCACGGCAAGACCACTGCCGGTAGCTATATTTGCTGAAACGCCGCTTTGATCGGGGAACAAAGTCTGATCTTTGAAATTTTCGGATTTTTCAAGAAACTGGTTAAAAGTATTCTGCAGATCCGTCATAATATAGTTTCGTCTTTCAGCAATATCAGAAAAAATGTCCTGATCATCTCTGAGTATGGTCTGACTATTCTGAACTTTCAACTGAATGATTTTGGCCATTTGTTGGATACTTTCAGCGACATCTCCCGAACCATCTGTCAATTTTTTCCTTAATTCATTATTCAAATCATTTTCCAATTGAGAAGCAACCTCCTGCAACCACGACTTCAGCGTAGATTTTTTACTAAAAATAGAGGTAAAGGATCTTTTCAACATAACAGGGAAAGACAAGCCGTGATCCAGCTCACTCAATGCTTTTCCGGTAGCCTGATCATAAGCATTAACAATATTTTCAACCAGCATATCAACATGTTTACCCGATCTGTTTTCCTGCTGATCAAGAGATTCCGAGATGTCCTGACGAAAAGCCTTATCTATTTCATATTGTTTTTTCCTGATTTCAAGCCCGGTAACAATACGATCATGTATGTTACTGAGGGTTATCAGAATATTGTCAAGCTTAAGGTATGGAGCCTTTCCACCGGTTATATTCTTTGAAATATATTGCCTCACTTCCATGAAGCCACTTTCAGACTTCATCCCTTCTTGTTCCTGCTTGGCTGAAACAGCGAATACAATCGGATGATTCATTCCTTTTTTTTCAGCCTGCTCTTTAACTCCATTGATATTGATCGTCAGATCTGCCTCACTCATCAAGTCTTTTTGTTGCAAAACAAAAATGATTTTTTTCTTCCAATCATCCTTGATAAAATCAAGAAAATCCCAGGCACTTTGCCTATATGGATTTTTACTTTCAAAAACAAATACAATCAGGTCGCTACTGGGTATAAACTCCTCTGTAATCTGCTGGTGTTTTTCAACTATTGTATTAGTTCCTGGAGTATCCACGATAGCAATTTCTTTCAGTATATCAATGGGTTGGGTTATTTTCTTCAAGAATGGATTAATAACAATAACTTCCTCATTTTCACCGTAAACTATTTGCTGAATTGTATCCGTCATCGGCTGTGGTGCCACCTTTGTAATTTCACGGTCTGAATCAAGCAATGCATTAATAAAGCTGCTCTTACCGGCTTTGACCTCACCTACAATTACAAACATAAATGGCTCATTGATCCTGTTGCGAAGAACACTGACTGTCTCGGACAATTCATCATGGTTAACCAAGACCGTCAGATGGTGCATATCTTTAGCAAGTTCCTCCAGTTTAGCCCGGAATACATATACTTCCTGATTTATTATATTATTCATCTTGCTAAGGTAATTAAAGATTTAGACGTAATTAATGGTTCCACGGTCAAAATATTCAATAATTCCTTCAAAAATAGCAATGGATTTCAATCTTTTATAGAAAAGATTATCATAGGTACAGATATCCATATCTTCCTTGACAAAAGAGTAAATCCAATCCGCTCAGGTTTGGAAGAAAACCGTTATTTCCCTCAAACACCTGCGGATAATGGTTAACATCGGCTTGCTGATAATTATTTAACTTAAATACGTTACGAAAATCCTGCTGACCGGTTGTCTCAATATATTGTTCACAATACAAAATATCAATTCCTTTGAGGATATACTTGTATAATAAAAAAAGACTCTTTTCATTTAGGTCAACGAGAAATTTGGGACGTGAAGCAATCACAGATTCAACTTCATCTATCAGATAAATAAAATAAGGAGATTTGCCATAACATGTCCTGATAGATGAAAGATGCTGTCTGGGCCAGTCTTCATCATAACTTATCTGAACATCGCACATCGGCATCAGATTATTTTTCCCTTTTTTAAGAGGGACAGACAAAAGTTGTGTTCCGTGAGATGAATTAATCAGACATTTGTTTCTGAAACTGCCTTTTCTAAAGTACTCTCCCCTATCTATCGTTACTTTTCCATATTGTTGCATTTCCATCAAAACCTTTACAGGCGGGAAATACATTGATTCTATGATCATAATTAAGTAACTATAAAGAGATGAACTTAACTGAAAGATTAAGCCGAAGCTAAAAGGCCTTTAGGATTTACTTTTCAGGAATTTTTGATCAACTCCCTTGAAATCACCAGTTTCTGAATTTCAGATGTTCCTTCGCCAATGGTACATAATTTACTGTCTCTGTAAAATTTTTCAACGGGGAAATCCTTTGTGTATCCGTATCCGCCATGAATCTGGACAGCTTCTGTAGCTGCCCATACACATACTTCAGAAGCATAATACTTAGCCATTGCGCCTTCTTTTGTCATTTTTTGGCCTTGGTTCTTCATGTCACCTGCCTGGCGTGTAAGCAATTCCGCTGCTTCAATTTTTGTAGCCATATCGGCAAGTTTGAAGGAAATTGCCTGAAAATTAGCTATCGGCTGCCCAAACTGATGTCTTTCTTTGGCATATTTAACCGATGCTTCATAACTACCCTTGGCGATTCCAAGTGAAAGGGCAGCAATAGATATTCGTCCGCCATCCAAAATCTTCATTGCCTGAATAAAGCCATCCCCGACTTCTCCAAGAACCTGAGACTTATGGATTCTGCAATTGTCAAAAATCATTTCAGCTGTTTCGGAGGCCCTCATACCCAACTTATTCTCTTTTTTACCACCTAAAAATCCGGGCGTCCCACGTTCTACAACAAAGGCTGTCATTCCTCTTGAATCAAGCAGTTCGCCGGTTCTGGCAATGACAACGGCAACATCACCTGTTTTACCATGAGTAATCCAGTTTTTAGTTCCGTTCAATACATAATAATCGCCATCCAAAGAGGCTACACATTGCATCCTGCCGGCGTCGCTACCGGTATTGGCCTCAGTCAGGCCCCAGGCTCCAATCCATTCGCCGGAGGCAAGTTTGGGCAAATATTTTTTCTTTTGTTCTTCATTACCAAATGCTAAAATATGACCGGTACACAATGAATTATGTGCTGCAACAGACAGTCCGATGCTTGAACACACTTTAGCAATTTCTTCAACAACAGTAATATACTCTTGATAACCTAGTCCGGAACCACCATATTCTTCCGGTACTAAAACTCCTAAAAATCCTTGTTGTCCCAGCATTTTCATTGTCTCAACCGGGAAATATTGGTTTTCATCCCAGTCCATCATATAAGGACGTATATGTGTCTCGGCAAAATCTCTGACACTTTGTCTGATCATCTCTAGGTTTTCCTGTACCGTCATTCTACTATTTTTACTTTGGCTGGCAAAACTATAACATTAAACTTAAAATATCAACTTTCTTTAAACATTATAGGTCAATCGTATTGAATCCAACCTATCGAACAATCTGAATTGAGGATTATTATTAAAACGTCCTGACATAAGGCCAACTGTTTTGATACAATAACAGTTGGCTTTTAAATAATTTTTAAAGAATTGCTACTCTTTAATGGTCAGAATTTATCAGGCCATTTTGATTTCAGAAACAATTTAATTCTTTCTTCAGCTCCATTATTTCCGGGAGAATAAAATGACTGATCAGTAAGGGAATCGGGAAGATATTCCTGATTTACAAAATTACCGGCGTAATCGTGAGCATACTGATAGTCTTTACCATAGCCCAATTCCTTCATGAGCTTTGTGGGAGCATTCCGAAGGTGAAGAGGCACCGGAGGATTCCCTGTTTTTGCAACTATTTCAAATGCCTTATTTATCGCTAGATAGGCAGAATTACTTTTAGGAGAAGTTGCCAGATAAATTACACATTCACCCATGACAATTCTCCCTTCGGGCATACCGATTTTATGTACAGCATCCATACAAGCTTGGGCAATCAGGAGGGCATTTGGATTGGCCAGGCCAATGTCCTCGGAGGCCAGAATAACCATTCTCCTGCAGATAAAAATAGGATCTTCACCTCCCAAAAGCATTCTCGCCAAATAATACAGAGCAGCATCCGGATTAGATCCTCTGACTGATTTTATAAAGGCTGAAATAAGGTCGTAATGAAACTCACCACCCTTATCATAAGCTATATTCTTGACCTTAATTGCATCCTCCACCAAATCATTGGTGATAATCAAGGATTCATCCGCATGGGATGAAGACAAGATTTCAATAATATTAAACAATTTTCTGGCGTCCCCTCCTGAAAAATAAATCATTGCTTCATATTCCTTTATTTGAATATGCTGGTTTGCTAGCACACTATCTCTCTTTATTGCAGCATCCACCATTTTTTTAAGATCTTCTGCAGACAATTCTTCTAAAACATATAATTGACAACGAGACAGTAAAGCCTGATTCACTTCAAAGGAAGGATTCTCCGTGGTCGCACCGATGAGGATAACTACACCTTTCTCGACAGCTTCCAACAAGGCATCCTGTTGTGATTTATTAAATCTGTGAATTTCATCAATAAATAAAATGGGAGCTCCGCCTTTAGTAAACAAATCAGGACGAGAGGCTTTTTCAATCATTTCCCGGATATCTTTCACTCCTGAATTTATCGCACTGAGAGAATAAATTGTTTTTCCGGTATATTCGGCAATCAATTGAGCCAATGAAGTCTTCCCGACACCGGGAGGCCCCCAAAAAATGCATGAATGAATCTTCTTTTGTTCCAGAAGTCGTCTGAATGCAGCATCCTCCCCCATCAAATGTCTCTGACCCACATAGTCTGACGGGTTCCGGGGTCGCATTCTTTCAGCTAAAGGAGTCATAAATTTTTATACAGTCTGTTTTTTGTAAAATTACACGAATAGATTGACTAACCTAATAAACTGTTACATGATTTTATAATTACCACCGACAATATTTGCTATATACTACAAATAACATTTTCCTCCATTTACTCCTGTCTATGATAATCAAGCAATTCATCGAGTGAATTCTGTGAAACGGAATGATACATTGATCTGCAAGAGGAATAAATCTTTATTGCTTCTTGCTTCTGTCCTGTGTTGACTAATGCTTTGAACAAAGGCATTAAAAATTTTCTTCGCCCTACTTCACACAGAAATTCTTCCAGCCGGGGATAGATGGCCGTATTCTTAACTTCAATGTTATCTTCCAACCAAATAGCTATAATCTCTGCATTTTTACTTTTGGTGGATTCAAGTCATAAATGCAACTTGTCCATGGTTATTAATTAATTGCAAATGTACTTGATTGGGAGTTAAAAATCCTAATCTTTTTCGTGGTCTGTTGTTGAGTTTGTTTTCTACAAATTGAA